>CAZCSP010000020.1:0-63446 GCA_964501275.1 uncultured Fimbriimonadaceae bacterium
TGCCGCCACCGCCGCCGAAGCCGCCCATGCCGCCACCGCCGCCGAAGCCGCCGCCGCCGCCCATGCCGCCCATACCGCCGCCGGACTGCGTATTGAAGATGGTGCTCTCTTCAGGCGCAACGCCTGTTGATTGGGAACCGGATAGCAGCGTAATGATCAATTGAGGATCGGCGGACCGAATCGGCAGCCGACGGACAACCGTTGTAGGTGTTGGATTGGGGTTATCAGGTGTAAAGCCACCTGGACCGGGTCCAACTTCTCTCAATACGATCTGGTAGATGCCAGCCTCTACGCGATAAGTCGCGTTGACCTGCTTCAGAATGTTCTGCAGAGCTGCCTCAAACGTGACATTCCGCATACTGACGGTCACCGTTCCCTGGACTTCGGGAGCAATGGAGTAAGACACCCCAACGTTTTTGAATAAGGCCCGCAGCGCTTCACGAACGTCGGCAGAATCCAACTCCAGGGAAGGAATGATCTGCCCTCCGACATCTTGCGCCATGGACTTCACTGGGGCGCCAGCCAACATACCGATCGCCAGCATCGCCCCTAAAGCCAATGTTAATTTCTTTCTCATATGAGACCTCCGATCTCTCTGATGTTTAAATACGTTCACAGTTACCATGATTACGCCGCCTTTCCAAAATCCCGGCTAAGGCCCAACTCCAGTTGCCCCGCCATCTTGCGGAGAAATCCCGGGACCGCCTCCAGGAGCTCCAGGCCTACCCCCAGCAGCTCCACCCCGCTGCGGCCCACCGCCGAAACCGACAGGAGGACTCTCAAGGCGAACAACGACCTGACGCGGAAGACGATTACCAGGGCGCCTCAAAATCGCTTTATCTTCATCGATGGAAACAACTGTCCACTCACTGTTCGGGATCCTTTGGCCAGGTCTAATGATCTCCAGCCGACCGTCGCCCATGTCGATGAGCGCAAGGACAGACTCGCCAACGATAATGCCTGCAAGCCGGCGGTAGGGCTGCGGCTCCTGAACCTCAACATCTACAGTTGGAGGCGGCTCCTCGTAATCGAAAGAAAACCCCGTTTCACTCAAAAATCGCTCTGACGTTTGACGGATTTCGAACGCCCGCTCTTCCGCCAACAGGGCAAACGGATCGAGTCGCGGCTCGAAACTCTGCCCATGGTTGCCCGCCGTGCGCGTTTTAAGATTTGCCACCAGAGTGGCGTCACCCTGCGCGACCCCCTTCCACCCAGCATCCACGTTGGGTTCGAAGGCACGCGGGGGCAAGTTTACGGCCGGGGGGGACAGCGGTGGTAGTGACTCCTGGCAACCTACCAATGCGGAACCCAGAGCCACAAGCGCTAAACCAAGGGTGGATTTTTTCATGTTCTTATTTAAGTCTGCCCTAATGTTCATTTTGGTTCAAATCATCAAATTCAGTATTGCACCTAGCCGCCGGGCGCTACCCCCATGGATGCCCCCGCTGCGCCTGGATTGGGACCGCCAGGGCCGGCAAAGCCGGGCCGACCGAGGCCCGTGTTGCCACCACCAGCGGGAGATCCACCCTCCGGCGGGTTCGGAAAGATATCCTTACCCCGAATATATCCCACCAGTGTCACTGTATAGGTTCCGCGCAAATTGGGGCTGGTGCCAGAAATACTCAGGTTGCTGGCGACCGCCAAGTATCGCGGCATATTCTTCCAGGAGCGGACGTTTTCCATGATCTGCGCCTCAGTTCCCTCGACGGTTACCTGGCCCAGTTCCTGGATGACGACCGGGAAAGCGATGGCGGGGTAGTTGTAAAACGAGGCTAGAATCCCGCTCGCGCTATCGGTAGGCATCGGCACCAACGGTCCGCTGCCAACAATTTTTACGCCGCCCCGTACAAGTTGGGCATTCACGGCGCGCTGGATGTTATTGCGAAACTTCGGCGTATCGACAGTTAGCTGCCAAGGATCGACATTAAGATTCACGCCCCGGTTGTAAACATCGGGATGAGGAGTCTTATCGGCAACCACGGCTCTCCACTCGGAAGCCTTGGTCTCCACCAACTTGATGGCATTGTCAAGGCGCCCCTGAGCACGAGGAAGATTGTCTGCCTCGGTCTGCAATTGCTCAGCATAGTCTCGATAGTAGCCCGCCTCTTTACTATTGGGCAGGAAATGCTGGAACAGACCGTAGGAGATAGCCATGATGAAGATGGCCACACCTATGAGAATAATGGTCAACGGACTTAACTTCATAGCTCAAAAACCTCCTACCGCTCCCCATCCGGACCTGCGCCGGGCACCGGAGACATCCCTGGACCGGGCGGCACGCCAGGCCTACCAGAACCGGAGCCAGCCCCAGTGGCAGGCCCGCCAGTGGCGCCTCCCTGAGACTGCAGCGTCGCACGGGGATCTGGAGCCTGCAAGTTCCGAGGAATGACAACGGAAACCGTCACCAGCGAATAGCCAGGCATCGCGCCTCGCGCCTGAGTCGTGTCGCCCGTGCCGAAGCCACCTTCAGGAGAGTACCCCGTTACCGTACCCAGCCCCTGATAGTACGCCAAACGCTGATAAGGATCGTCGGGAATGTTGCCTTGGCCAGGCTTAATGGGCCGCCCCTGCCGATCCGTCTCAGTGAGATTCGGGATGTAGGGATCGACGTTGTTATAACCACCCCTCGACACAGTGACCGCGCCCGGAATGCGATACAGAGCGATCATCAGATCGGCGTATTGCTGGTAGGTCTTCAGGGTTCCGGACAGAGTCACCGTAGCCATCTCGGGCCCGCTCGCAACCGCCGACATCTGGGTCACCCTAAAGAAGCCGGGAATATAGGGCTTGAGATCGCGGTACAGATCGGGATAGACGTCGCTGTGTTTCAGCATCGCGTCCGCAAGATTGATATTGCGGATGATCATCTGAGCATCGTTCACAACCACATCGGCCTGCTTGGAGATCGCCACCGCGCGAGCCGCGGGCTCAAGCTTGCTTTCCGCATCGGCTCGCGCCGCCGTGAGCTGACCCTTCGAAATAAAGATCAGACCAACCGCGCCAAGTATGCCCAGCAGAGCCAAGAGCACGCTGACGACGGTCGCCGTTTTTGCCTGGTTGCCTTTCGAAACGTATGTAGGAAGTAGGTTTAGCTTCATGCTGTCGTCTCAGTCGAACAAAACGTGCAAGCCATTTCCAACGGCCACCACGAAATCCTGTCGATGCTCCTCCAAGAACCCCGGCGCGATTTTCTTCGCCGTGATATTCAGACGTCGCATCGGGTCGTAATTGTCACACTCCAAGCCCAAGCTCTCCTTCAGGAAAGGAGCCAAGCCACGAAGCTTGGAAGCGCCGCCGGCCAATACAATCCGGTCCACATCTCCGCCTCGACTCTTGTAGTAGTCGATGGATCGTCGAACCTCCGCCACAAACTCCTCCAGGACCGGCGCAAAGGCATTGAACAACCTCGTGTCGCCGCCTGGAGCAGGAGTCGGATCCGGAGCGGGCGCTGGAACGGGAGCGACATCCTCGGGGCCGTCCGCGAACGGGTTAGGCGCCGGAGCCGCGTCGTCGGCAAAGGGATTGTAAGCCTGGAAGTCTTGGGTGGCGGTGCCAAAGGCGCCTACCGCGCCAAGGGTACCGGCCGCCGCCTCGGGAATGTCCGCATCGCGAAGCTTCATGACCTCAGCCTCCGACATCGAAATCTGATACTCGTCCGAAATCGCCTTGGTGAACATCTCACCGCCCACCGGAATTTGGCGAGGCATCAGAAGCTTGCCGTTGCGATAGATGTTGATCGAGGTCGTCTTATGACCCATCTCCACCACACAAATCGTCTGCCCGGCATAGGCGTCGTCGTAACTCTGCACAACCGAGCGGGCGATACTCAGCGGCTCCACATCGATCGCCGCCGTGGTTCGCCCTGCTTTCTTCACACAGGCGATCACCGTATCGATAGCCGACTGGGGCGAGATCGCCATCACCACATCCATGTTCGACGAGCTTGGGTCTTCATCGGCAAGCGGCTTGAAGTCGCTCACGACCGTACTCTCGGCAAACGGGATGTTTCGATTGATCTCCCACTGCATGTGCTCTTTCAGCTCCGCCGGATTCATCCGGGGAACCTCCAGAGTGCGGACGAGGACGGATGCCTGCCCCGCGATGGAAACCACCGCCTGCGGCACCGATGCCCCGCTTTCGGCAATTACTTGCTTGAGCGCGGCTCCGACAGCATCGCTGTTGTAAACGCCGGTATGGTCGACCGCGCCTTCCGGCGTGTCGATAATGCCGATTGCCGAAACAACCGCATCTTTACCTTGCGCTCTAACTTCGGCAACTTTGATTTTCTGGCTACCGATGTCGATACCAAGAACGCTTGTGAGCTTTTTAGCCATATGGTGAACTACCTGCTTCCCAGGGTCGCTCGCCTATCTTATCAAAGCTTGACCACAACTGTCAACAAGCTAGGCTCCCTCTGTGAGACGGTTTAATGACGGGGCTAAAGCCCCAAACTGTTCGCGTGTGTAAGAAAAAGGCCAGGAACTTAGCGTTCCTGGCCTTTTTTGAACCGTAAAGAAAAGTTTAGTTTCCTGACGGCTGGGGCGCAAATCTGGGCGCGATGGTCTGGAAATACAGATCCGGCGAACCGCCGCGAGTGCTGCTCCAGAACATCCACACCAAATTTGGCCTTCGGAAGGTCGGGCTGTCGAACGGATCGGGGAACGCGTACAGATTCGACTCGTTCACCGCCTGCTCGATCGGCACGGGGGTTTCATCCATCTCCGACACCAGAGTAACCGGACCGGTGAACGTGAAGCCTGGCAGAGGCGCGCCCGTCGATTGGTCCATCGCACTGTAGGTGATCGTCACCACTCGGTCTTCATCCGAGGGGCTGAAGTAGATTCGGCCCTTGACCGGATCGACCTGGAAATAGTCCGTGGCCCCGGTAACGGTGAGCCCGGTGATGTTTCCATTCTGATCCGTGTGCAGTTGGTGCGGCAGCCGTACGCCCAGTCGCATCGTCTTCATGAACGGTCTCGCCGCTTGACCCGCCCCTGCGGCGGCGCGGTTGTAGTTCAGGAAGAACCGGTGGACCCTTGGCGTATCAGTGCCGTTGATCCCCGAGCCGTTTGGCCGTGCCCAGTACCTGGTGTTCTGACCGCTCACGCCATCGAAGCGGCTGTCGTGGAACTGGGATACGCCCGAGTAGCCCGCCGTGGTTCCCGTGCTGACGCGGAGGAACTTCGGCGTATAGGTCAGGACCAGTTGCTGCGTCGAGAGCGGCAAGCCGCTGGAGAGCCGGACCGTACCCATGCGCGGGTCAAGGTACGCCTTGCCGCCGAGCGTGGTGTTAAAGGTCACCAGGCCGGTGGCTTGGTCAAAGGCTCGTGTGTTAGGCACTTCGATGTTGACCGTGACACCGGCGGCGTTCTGCAGACCAAGAACGACGGGCTGAGGAGGCGTCGGTAGTTGCAAGTTCCAATCCACGCCACGAGCCCGGAATAAGCCGGTTTCAGCGTCGGGTGTGAGAACCTCTTCGACGATTCGCGGATAATCCACCGGGTTGGAGGGATTGGCGACCGGGTTGGACGGATCGGCGAACGACAGTCGGCCTTGGAAGACTTCGCTGTTTCGCCGTCCGCGAAGCTTGCCCGTAAAGGAGATGTCGTAGATCGCCGACCCGTGGCCGCCCTGGCCCACATAGGGGCGGACGGTAACGCTTGGCGAGGCAACCGACTCAAAACCGTCGCCGAAGTTGATCGGTTGCGGCCGCGACCAGCCGTGGGTGTCGGCGTCGTTGCGACTCAGATAGTCGAACATCGTCCAGTAGATTCGCGAGTTGCCCGCGCTCAGCGCTGAGTAGGCGACGAACGTGAGGTCCTCGGGGGAGCCACCCAACAGGTCGCCAATCCGCACTGCGGTCGGACGTCCCTTCTGGGAGTAGATGTCGAACGGCATATCGAACGGCGTGGGTTCAATGCTCGGAACTCCGTTGCCGTCCATGGTCACGCGAGTGATGAACAGGCGAGACTCGGAGACTCGACCCGAGGGCGTGTGCTTCTGCGCTTCACCGATGAACGGCATATCGAAGTTCCCAAACTGGGTGGGCTGCGAAACCACGCCCGCAACCGTGTTCACCTGGCCGCGAGACGGCAGGGCCGGAGCGCCATACTTGTCGGTGCCTGGGACAACCGTTTCGCCCGCTATCGTCGGGAAGACGTAACCGCCGCCGGGATAGCCGTTAGCGGAATCCGGCGAAGCCGAGAACCACTTATTCACGGTGCTGTTCTCAAACCCAAGCAGGTCCTGGGTGGGGTTGTTTGGATCGATGATCAGGTTGGGATGCCCGATCGGCTGAGCATTGTTGCTACCCAGCCCCGCCAGGAAGATTCGGAAACGGTCGTTCCCGCTGGCGTTGGTCGGTTGAACCGCCACATCCGTAGGACGAGAAGAAGTCCAGGCAACCAGAAGTTGCCCGATATCCGATCCCGCCGAAACTCGGGCCGCAGTGGGTTGGAGGTTCTGGTGGAGGAAGGCGGCGCTATCACTGCCCAGAACCGCGCTCTCATCCACCATCGGGGCCGTCAGCCGCGTGTGGTTGTTGGTCAACCGGGTTTCTCTCACCTTGAGGATGAGGTTGAACGTCGGGTCGGAGAACGCCTCTTGGGCACTGTTGCCGATGAGCGCCAGCGACTCGTCGCCGTTGGCATCCTCGATGATCCGCATGACCTGGGAGTACGTTCCGACCGGGAAGCCGATCGGCAACGTGACCGCCACGCGCGGATTATCGGAGAACGGCGCCGCGAGGAACCGGCCGCCGGCCGTATCCAGGTTTCCGTTTGGCCTGATATTCGGGTTCGTCTGAAGCACCGCAGCGCTACGATCTCCGACCCTCGGCTTTTGCGCAATCACTTGCGGTGTTCGGGCGAAGATGCTGTCGATGTCGCTCCAAAGACCTACACCGGCGTCAACCCAGGCCAACTCATCGACTGAACTGGAGAAAATCCCCCAACTCAGACGCTCTCCGGTATTTGGGTTATTCGTTGCCTTGGCAAGTCTCAAGTTAAGCAGGTTCACGTTGCCGGGGTTCTCCACCACGAACGACTTGAACATGCTGATGAGTTCGGGCGAACCGGTCCAGGGATTGAATGGTCCGCCGGTGCCGGGAATAAGCGGCGAGTAGCCCGCTCCGCCAGGAAGCGATCCCAGGTCGACGGTCGGAGTTCGCACCTCGATAGCCTCGTCGATGGAGACGGAGCCGTTGAGCCAGAACCCTCGATTTGCCTCCAGGCGGCCGCTAATCGTGTTCAAATAGCCGTCGTTGTTGCTATCCACGAAGACGCTCACCCGCCCGGAGTAACCGCTTGGGATGTTCGCGCCGGTGGAGGAGGTCCAAGCTTGGCCAAAGTTGGCGGGCTGGAACCGAGGCACATCGACCTCAAAGAGGAACGGAGTAGGCACCAATCTTCGTGCACTGGGAGTATTGGCCTCCGTCAACGGCGTACCGTCGGGGTTGGTCGGAGGTCGCAGGAAGACCCCGCTGTACACCGGATTCTCAGCCTGACCGTTCGGGTCCTTGGTTGCGCGTAAACTTTCCGCTTTGATGTTCGGATAGTCGAGACTGACATTGGGCCGGTCATCGGGCAAGTCTTCGAACAATGTGCCGAAGATGCCGGTTGGAATCGGCTTGATGATCGCCGCCGAGCCACCGAGCCACTCCAGATCTTGCCTGCCGACCCGCACTTGGTCCACACCCCGTCCTTCACCTCGCAAGAAGGTCATGAGACTGCGGTCGTAGACTTGGACGACGGCGCCGCCCGTGGTCGCATGGCCAACGACTCCGAAGAAGGTCGTTAGCAATGATTCGTTGTTGGCGGGCGTACTGGCCAAGTTCGGAGTACCGTTAACCAGCGCTCCTGGGTCGTTGGTCACTGCGGTGACGCCGATCTGCTCGTTTAAGCCCGCCCCGACGGCAATGCCGATCGGGTTGGCGACTTGGAAGTCCAGGTAGCTATTCTGGTTCTGAGCGACCTGGGACGCCTGTTGCGCAGATGACCGCGCCGGAGTCACCGTATAGGTCACCCGGCCCCGGCCCGGAGGCAGACTGTTCGGTCCGCTGCCTTGCACCGCGAAAGCCAGGACGGCGTAGCCGTCACGCTGCGGTGGCGTCGTGCCGGGAAATTGTCTTGCGACGATTGAGAACTGCCGCGAAGCTGCGCCCTCCGTGCTGATCTGGACGTTGACCAAGGCCGGAGAAATCATCGGGCCGCCGGTCAAGGTCTCCGAATACGGGAAATCGTAGACAATGAAGTAAACGGTCTCGCCCCACTCGAAAGCATACGGAGGATTCTGCAACAAACCGTCGATGGTGCCGTGGTCTATCGAAGTCGGATCGGTGCGCAAGTCGTCGTACATGGTCCGGTTGGGAAGAATCTTGATCTTCGCATTACGCCATGCATCGCCAAGAGGATTGTCGGGCTCGATAATGTCTGTAATCGGGGGATCCCCTTGGCCCGGCAACGTGTTGGAATTGCTGAAGGCGAACAGGTTTCCGTTCGTGTCGCCGCCATAGAGGAAGCCAGGCTGCCCCAGCGGGTTGCCCACCGAAGTCCCGGCGAGGATGTTCCCTTGGGAAATTTTGCCCCAGGCAAACTTGCCACCAAAACTGTTAAGGACGCCGTTGCCGATCAGTCCGCCCCTGGCAAACAGGGCCGACCATTGGCCGTTGTCGCCGGGGACCACCACAACCGGATACGAGCCTGGAGCTTGGCTGGTATCGAAGACCGACATGATGGTGAAGGTCAGAGGACCCGTCACCGTCGTATTCAACTCATTGGTGCGCCAAATGACGTTTTGGATATTCGCCGCTTCTAGCGCATAGACATTGAGATTGTTATTCGCAACGTAGATGGTATCAACTGCCCCCACGCCGCCAATATCAGCCGCCGTGACCGCGGCCGGGCCGCCAAAGAAGGCGCCGAGGGCCGGTGGATCGGGATCGCCGAGAATCGGGGCCGGGATGAACTCCTGCGCCGTCGCCGTGGAGCCAGTCGCCGCGTCGACCGAGTAGAAGTGGCCTGCGCCCGCCGAATCCAGGGTCGTGCCAAAGTAAACACGTCCATTAAAGATCGCCGGAGTGGTGGACACCGGGGCAAGTTGAGCCGTTCGACCGGGGAAGTCCCACAGAACGTTCGTGATCCGGTTCGCGACGTCCCCAACCGGGTTCAGCGCAAGCATGTGGCCGCTCTCCGTGGGCACATACAGGCGAGGCGTTCCGCCCACTTCCGCATAGGCCAAGGAGGCGTTGGTAAAACTGCCCAGGGAACCAGCTTGTCTGGTACGAGGGTAGTCATTGGGATAGGACCACTGCCGGCGAGCAGTACCCGGTCGCTGGGTGGTGAAGTCGTAGTCGCCTCGACCCGCTGTGTTGATGCTGTAGACGCGACCGTTCCGGGCGGCGATGAACACATAATCCTGCCCACCCACTCGCTGAACCACTGGAGACGAACGGCCAAAGCCGATCGGCATCTCTGCGATGGTCACTCCGCCATTTCCGTCGATCCCTTCGTCGATGTTCGGGTCGGTCCAAGAGGCATTGTTGGGATCCGGGATGCTGGGATAGGCCCAGTAGACGTTGGTGGTGCCGTCGGCATTGCCGTAGGCATCCAGGCAGTAGATCCGTCCATCGTCTGCACAGACGATGACAACCTCTTGCTCCACTGGCACTCCTCCGCCCTGAGGCGTGATGAACACCCGAGCACTGGTCGGCGTGGAATTGACCTCGACGTCGAACGCACCTACAAAACGCACCGCATCCGCATAGGCCAGACGTCCATCCGTCACGTCCGCCGCGCTGCCCACGTTGGTCACCACAAACCGTAGGTTCTCCAACTCGGTATGCTGATACCGGGTGTTGCCAACCGGATACCATCCTGGGCCGCGGTTCATGTTGATCGTGAGGGTGGTGACGGTGGTTCCCTCATGAACTTCCACATCTACCGCCTGACCAAACTGTTGGCCGACGGTGTCGGGAGCGAGGTACATCTGAATTTGGTATAGGCCTTCCTCAAGGGTTGGCGCATAGGTCACCGCTGCCGTCGCCGGACCGGGAGTTGGCACCAGTGGAGCGGTCAGGTAGTCGGTTCCCAAGGCGGCGGCGGAGCCAGGGCCAACTGGATTGGATGCAAAGCCGCTGTTCGATGCCACCAGGTTATCCATGGTGATCGTAAACACCTGATCGGCGGGGCGGAACGTCCACCGGGTACCGGTGAAGGCCGAGTCGAACGAGCCGTCCGCATAGTTATAGCTTTTGACTTCGCCCTGGGATACGGTAACCGTCTGGCCTTCTCGCTGTCCAAGCGACAGCCGGTTTACAGCGGCAACCGCGCGCCCTTCGGAGACTCCCGGCACAACCGTCGGCAAGGCGCTCACCGTCGGAGTCGCGTTCATCACGCCCGATTGGGGAACGGCCATCGCGGCGTCCGCATAGACCAACGTGGCCCCAACCGTGTCGGTGGGAAATCCGGCGGAGTTCAGCGGAACCGTGTTATGAAGCCGAATCTGAATGGGATAGGTTCCGTTGTAATGGAACATTCGGTTCGAATCGTTGCCCGCATTGCCCAATCGCACCCAACCGGCGCCTGCGGCGTACGTGTCGATCACTTCGATGTAGACATCTTCGGGATCGGGTCCGTATTGGATCTCATAGACATAGTACCGCTGAGGAAACTGCCTCCCCAATCCCGATACGGTGGAGCCGATGGGGAGCCATACATAAAGCGCATAGTTCCGTGCAAAGTTCGGCCCCGTGCCGGGCTGGTTGATCGGCGCGGCGAGAGGATCCATCGACCAAGTAAAGGTCTGAGTGGAGCCCACGCGCGGGTCGTCGATACTGCCCGCCTGGACCGTCGTGGCGTAGCGGTACTCCGGAGTCCGCCCGTCGAACACCAGAGGATAGTTCGCAAAGCCACCGGTCGCCATATCCGCCGCCTGATCGCCGAAGCTGGGCTGGTCGTAATGGAAAGCGGCTATACCCGTGGCGGGGGCAGGTACGAATCCGGGAGTAAAAGCGACGTTGGGAGCGGCGGCCGTGTTATTTCGGACGATCGTCCCCGCCAGAGCGTCGTTCAGGTTTGGCCGGAACCACGTCAGGAAGGCGCGGCCAGGAGAGCTGGTCCCTGGGTTTGCGTTCACGCCCGTTCGCGCATTGTTTGCCTTCAAGGTCGGAGAGGGTTGACCTGAGGAGACAGCCGCCAGCATCATGCTCGCGGCAATAAGGGACCCTATCCAGAACTTCTTAGTCAATCTCATCGATTTCACCGAACTGTCATTCATTAACGTCGATCTGCAAACACGGGCTGGTACAGCTTCCGCGTCTCGGTCAGGAGGTTCAACTCGAACCTCACACTGTCAAACTTGAATCCTAGGTTGGGCAAGTTGAACCCAAACCGGTCTTCGCCGTCGACTTGGATCACCTCGCCGCTAAACTCGGCTTCGCCACCGGGGCCGCCATAGCTCCGCTTGGTGCCCACATATCCATTGACGATCAAGACTTCGCCCGAGTCCAAGCGCCGCGCATAGTTGGCTCGAAGCCGTCGCGGGTTGGCGTCGTCAAAGACGTTCACCACGAGTGCCGGGCTGATCGTGCAGCGCATCACTCGATAAGCTTCGTCCGTCAGCATCCACCGCACGATCCAGGGAGCTCCGGAGCCACCGGGACGGGTGATCTCGTAAACGCCGGTGGAATCTGTGAACATAATCGCCCAAAGGGGACCACCGGGAGTGGCTACATTGCGCACACTCACCGAAGTGAGATTGCTCAGCTTCTTCACATGGGCAGGCCTTGCGGGGCCAAACGCCCAGGTATCGGGATCGATAAAGACGTTTGCCGTGGTTCCCGGAACCGTAACCTCGTTGATCACTACGTTGTCCGCCGGGTTGAACGGGTTGAAGATGACGATGCCGCCATTTCCATCCCGACTTTCCCTGGCTCCACCGCCCACCGGGGAATCCAAGCCTGTATCGACGTTGGTGGGCATAGCGCTGCCGATGCCTGCCACATACCAATACTCGTTGGGATTGTTAATGCTGGAAGCGCGAGAGACGGCGTTGTACTCAAACCGCTTGCCGCTGTACTCGCTGGGACTGTGCCAGCGCAGAACGCCAAGCTGCCTTTGCGCGCCAACCTGCACCAGGTCGCCCACCAGCCTCGTTGCCGGATTCGCCTCATAGCGATCCACGAGGTCGATGATCCGGCGGTTCCCCGCATCGGCGATCACATAGTGGACCCAAAACTCGAGGGGGCGCGGATTCGTGACCCCAGCCGGATTCGCAACGTACTCGGTGAACACCGTCACGTCGCGCGGGTTGTTCAGCGTCAAAGGCTCGTTTGCCGCCAACGTGATATTGGAGGCCGGATCGATGCGGAAGCTTTCGATAGACCTCAACTCTCGGCCAAATCCGTCCAGCCGGATCACCCGGTTCGTCGGTGGATCGACCACGACCATGTCGTTGCCGACCGGATAGGCCCGGTTCGGACGTTGGATGGCCCGGACCGCCGTCGCACCGCCGATATTCACATCGGTGCCCGAGTTATTCGTCATGTCCGTGGCGAAGATCGGGTTGCCCGCCGGATCAAACCGGCCTAGCCGCCCCTCGTCCGCTACCACAAAGTCGGATCGGGTGAAACCGAAGAGCATTCCCGGTCCGCCAAAACCTCCGCCGCCGACGCTCCCCGTCGCAAAGAGGCCGCCTTCGCCCGCCGCGATGGACATCGTGCGTCCGGTACCGGGCATCGAAGCCTGCAAGACGCGGGTCGCCCAGACATTAAAGCTGGTGATGCCCTGATTCTGCGGCCAGCGAATATTGGGGTTGGGATCGATCCCGCCTAGCCCGTCGCCCTTCAGGACTACCGCCTGTCGATTCCAAGGCCGGGCCGGATCCGCGAAGTTGAACGGATCTCGTTCGCTGATATCGGCATTGGCGCCCCAGAGGATTCCGGTCGTTGACGGAGGCATCGTGAACGTTCCATCCAGAATGTTCGGCAAAGCGCTTGCTCCGCCCATGAAAACCGTGCCGCCCGTCACGACTGGGGTAACCGAATCGCTGACGCCATGAAGCACCGTATACCAGGCCAAGGGGCTCCAGCGGCTCCCACCATTCGCATCGGGATGCACCAAAGTATCCGGCCTACCGCCCGAACGGAGGATGATCGGCTGGCTGAGGCTGAAACAGTTGTTGATCTGGCCCCGGTTCGGCGTCATCAGGCTATCGAACCGAATCTTGCCCGATTCTCGAATGTACTGGAACTGCCCTCGTGCCGCCGTATTGAACTGATTGGGGATGTTCTTATTGGAGGAGCGCACCATGTCGGGCTGGACCAAGGTAAAGCCGTCGCTAAGATCGCCCACTTGGATTTCAGGAGCATCCGGCTCGGCGTTGAATGCGAAAAGTACGGTGTTGGGAACAAAGCCCACCGGCATCGGGCCTGTCTTCCACAGCGATGCGGCCGCATAGACATAGTCGCCCCGGACCACTGGCCCTGTCATAAAGGTCATCCGGTTGGTCACGCCGTTCAAAAAGGTGGCAACTCCCGGATTCAGCGTGATCAACGGATCGTTGTCGTTCACCGTCGCCGGCATCTGCACGGGGGAGGCCTGGTTGAGGTTGATCGTGTGCTGGCGATAGGCGTCGTAGCGGGCCATGCATCGGAACGCGCCCTGGCCCTGCTCTCGGAAAGCGTAGAACGCTCCGCCTTCGCCCGACATGGCGTCATTCGCCGTACTATGGACGACGTAGATCGTGCCCCGCCCGCTCATGGCGATGTTGCCAAGGATCGTGCGGCGGTTGGCCGGATCGTCAGGCAGGAAGATATTGCCACGCATTGCCGCCTGACTGGCAACAGGACCGCGTCCCCAGTCGATGGTGTAGTCCACGCGAACCGTGTAGTCTGGATCCCAGGTTCCAACGATCGGAAAATCGAGAATGCCCTGGGCGCTCTGGAGCACACCGCCGCCAAACAGCGCGTTCATCTCGGCGATGGTCAAGGGATCGCCGTTGGCCCGTAAGATGGTGAGTTTGACGCCACGAGAACTGCTGTCGTTGACGACCCACAGGCCCCGCTGCGAGGCTCGAGTGGTGACGGTCAGCGTTCCGGCCGTGGCGGTCGCGTTAATCGGACTCTCGCCCCGGACGCCCGCCCAAATACTGTAGATGCCCGCGTTCGGCCCCGCTGCAGACGATCCGGGCCGGGTTGGCACATAGACCACCTTGTCGTGTCCACTGGAGTTGTCGGCGATCGGGATGTAGCCCACGGTTGGCGCCGCCGAAATCTGCTGAAGGATCGGGGCGGTCGGATCTCCAACGAGCCATCGGGTTCCTGAGGTCGTCATCTCGAGTCCGGTTGCCGGGTTCAAAACCCAAACTTGGCCGGTCGCATTCGGACTTCCGGGGTTCGTCGCTACATAAACCAACCCTTCATGGTAGGTGGGCGCGTAGGGGCCGTGGCTCAAAGCGGAGGTATCGACCGACGCAACGGCCGCGGGGGGTGCCACCGTGTAGAGACCCGCTCCTGTATAGGCGTTGAATGCGGCTACTGTGCCATTGGCCAACGTTACAAGAATCTGGTCTCCACCGTTGTTCTCGACTTCAATGCAGGTAGGTGCCGAAATCGGCCCAGCCAAAACGCCGCTGGCCCAAATCAGATCGTAGTCTTCGCCCAGCGAGTAGTCTTGCACACCGTCGTCGGGGTTGCCATCGCCATTGATGTCGCTGTTCGGCTTGGCATCGTAGACGTATACTCGA
This sequence comes from uncultured Fimbriimonadaceae bacterium, assembly GCA_964501275.1. Taxonomy (GTDB): domain Bacteria; phylum Armatimonadota; class Fimbriimonadia; order Fimbriimonadales; family Fimbriimonadaceae; genus 55-13. The sequence continues at coordinate 14,743 of CAZCSP010000020.1, forward strand.
TCTGTGCTCGAGACTACTACCAGCCCCTTATAGGCAGCCGCCGGGAAGGAATTCTTGATGCCGTGATCTAGCTGCTGTATGTCGGACTTGAATCTTCGAAGCAGCGGCGCGCCGATGTCGATTGGGCTGCTGCCCGACTTGCGGGAGCCGCCTCCTGGCTGCTCGGAACCCGAGCCTAGGCTGATGACGTTGATCGCCAGCTTGCCCAGCACATCGGAGCCTCGGTCCAGATTGGCACGGGGATCGTCTGCGTAGTAACCGTTGTTAATGCCGGATCGAAGCCGGTTCAGGTAGTTTGCCGCCCCTCGCGAGGTTACGACCATAAAGCCGTCGCCAATCCGCCCGACCATCATCGTCGGATTCCCGCCCTGCACCACTACCGACTTCAACTTGTACCAATCCCAAAAAGTGGATGGACTCAGAGTGCCTGCCGCTCCCCCCGGAGCCGCCTGGTTCAGAACGAACCCCGCCCCACCGTTATTCAAGTAGTCGAGGTCGGTGATATTGAAACTGTAGGGATAGCTGAGGACGGGGTGGAATACGTCTAAGTTCCCGGCTCCCCCACCGCCATTGCCCACGGCAAACGGAAGCGGGAAGCTATTGGTGGCATAGAGTGTGTTGAAATCGGCGTTGTTGATGCTGCCGACTTCGACCCAGAGCACGCCGCCCCGGTCCACGAACTGGCGCAGCTTTTCGCGCTCGGCTGAATTCAGCGAGACGTTCCCTGCCGCATTGACCATCAGCACGTCGTACTGGGCCATCTGGGTTTCGGTAGCTTGACTGAGTCGGAACTCCCAATAGGCGGCATTCCGCTTGGTGATGCGGTCTCCCACATTAGGGGCGCCCAAGCCGAGGAGGACCCAGCGGTTGACGATCTCAGGCGTGGCTTGGCCAGGCGCATTGGGGTTGAAGATGTTCCAGCCGGCGGGCTTCACGCTCCGATTCGAGTCCAGGTTGTACCAAACGAACGGAGTCGTGTTGATCGGTTGGCCGCCCGCGGACTGCGCGCTGTCTATCAGGGCAATGCCAGCGCGGATCTGAGTTCCACGCTGGGCATAGTTCTGAGGTTGAGCGCTCGCAATCGCGGCTACCAGACTCAGAGCGGCTATGAATGCCGGTCTTCGAAACATTACTGATTCACCTCGCCAAAATAGGCTAATGTCGGGCTGACGGGAAGTCTAGGCATCGGGGGCAACATGCGGTTGTCGTCGTCGGTTCGGACAGCCGGGTTGGTCCAATGGAACGGACCCTCCGGAACAGTAGGGCGCCACGCACGTCCGCTTCCGAGCGCGGGGTCGTAAGTGATGATAAGATTGGGCACGTAGGGGACGGTGTTCAAATCCCATCCGTTAGGAACATGCTGCGCGGGGATACGGACACCGGTATCTCCCAAGGTGCGCGGAATCCAGCCCCACTTCTTCAGCCACTCGGCCTGCTGGCTCATCGGAGCGGGCATGTTCTGACTAACCGAACCCACGATTTTCACTCGCACATCGATCGGCTCGCCGTAGAACGGGGTGATGGGGGCGGATCCGTAATCCTGATATCGCTCGGCCTGAGCCTGAGCCTGTCCGACAGAGGCAACCCTTGCCAGGTAGGTGTCGCGCCGATCGTTGGGATTCGGATTGAACCAGGGGCTCGGGATCACGAAGAAGGACCCTTCCTCGGCGAAGATCGATGCCTCGATCCGCACGTCGTTGGGCACCATTGCGGCTCTCGCGATCAGATAGTCGTTCGAGGGGTTGAAGCCGATGTCGTTGAATCGGAACGTAAAGTCGTTCGTCTCCTGGGCCAGAAGTTGGTAGGTGCCATGCTCTGGGGTAACCGGGATCAACGGGAACGTTCCATATGCCCCTGCGCCGTTGGACTGGGCCAGCGGGAAGAACGTGGACTCGAACCGGCCATACCGTTGCCAAGACTCTGCGCCGATGCCGTAGATGGGACCTCGGTCGGTCTGGGCGGCGCCGTAGTTCGGGTCGATGAACCCGGCCGCATTGTACGGGGCATAGTCCGAAGCGTTGTTCGCCTGGAACGGGTCAAAGACGTTGGTCGGCGTCACCGGCGGCGTACGGTTCAGATCAAACAGGTACTGCCAGTCGCTCGCGTTTGGCGTCCCCGTATTATCCAGGCCAAAGTTCACGTCCAGCGAAATGAACGAGTTGGTAGCCGGACCGTCGTCCATCGTATGGGTCATCAAAAGACCGGCATGGATGAAGGTCGCCGCTCCAAACTCCTGGTACGCCGCCGCGTAGGGCTTCCAAGTGGACGGATCCGCTGGATTGCCAGACTCGGGACTCAAGATGAGGTCTGTGCGGAACATATAGCTCGACGGGGTCCCCGGCGTCGACTGGCGTCGCATTCGGATCGCGTTGTACTCTAGACCGGAGGGGATGTCGTTGACCTCCTCCACCACCTGTGACGGCGCAGGACCGAAGAATTGGCTGGTGTTCAGAGTCACATAGTCCTTGGCCGCCAACATCAGCATGGAGTGGCTGGAGGCGCCGATCCTCTGCCCTTGCGCGCCACCCTGGTCGAATGCCGCCTGGGTTCGGACCACGCCCTTGGTGATCGAACCTTCGATGTAGATGGTCGCCCCGGAGACGAGAGTCAACTGAACGTCGGTCGGTATGGTTCCCCGAACCCGAACGTTGCCCTCAAAGTAGAGCACGCCGTCGAACGGATAGCCCGCTGCCTGGATTTGGGCAGGGGTGGCGGTATTGATCGTCGTGCCGCCGCCGAAAGCGGAGTAGGTGTTGGCGATGAACAGTTTTCCATTAGCTCCCCTAACGATCCGGTACCGGGCGATGGAGTTCGAAGAGTCGGTTCCGTTAGGAAACCTCCAGGTTTGCTCAGCCGCCGGAGCCCTTGAGTCTCGCATGATGAGGAAGCCGTCGGGAAGAAGTTGGAGGTAGGCGCCGCGAGGCACATAGAACGGGCCCTGCCATCCACTGTTCGCCTGACCGTTGTTCGGGTTCAGCCAGTCGCTGGGGAGGGACTTCTCGGTATCGGTAACCGAGCGCCCGGACTCGTCGATGTCGCTCTGCCGGTCCGAGTGGTTGTTCACATAGACGTGGCGTCCGTGGCCGTAGTGTCCGCTATTGCCATCCCCCATCACCGCGCCGCTCTCTCTTGCCATCGCACGATAGATGCTCTGGCCGGAAGCCTTGTCTTCGCTGAGGAACGAGGGAGCTTCGATTCGTCGCGTGGCGCGAACGAAGCCGGCGGCGTCAGGAGTGCCAAAGCCGTCGCGGACGGTGCCCCTCGCGGTGGAGAAGCCCGAATTACGGCTGTCCAAGGTCGGGAGCGTGATCGGAGTTTGCGTCCAGGTCAGGTCGCCGGGGAGGATGTCGGTCAGGTTGAGATTGATCGCCGCGGCCCCATCCTCACCGATGAACGTCCCGGTGCCAAGGATGGCATCCCCAAAAAACTTGTTAATGTTGGCGAAGATCGGTCCATGGAACTTAACGTCGGTGTTAAACCGCGCCGAACCGCCGAAAGGCTGAAGGCTAAAGCCTCCGTTCCGGTCGGGCAACCAGGTCGTTTCGCCCAGTTGGGTGGGAATCCCCACCGGGCCGAAGCCGCCGACGGTCTCGCCATATCGAGAGCCAATATCACTCGCTGCGCCAAATTCGGCGGCTCGACTCATCTTATGCTTATCGGTGACGAAGAATGCCTGATCGATGAGGCCGATGGAGGCGAAAGCGATGAGTTTGCGGGTTTGCAGCCGCTCTCGCTCCTGCCCCGTCAGATCTCGCGCGATCGTCGGGTCGTTCGGATTCACCTTGCCTGGCTTGCCGATGGACTCGATAATGATGTAGTTCTTAGCCCGGCCCGGATTGATCAGCGGCCCGGCAGGAGTGGCATCGAAGATGTTCGCTTCGCTTGGGCCATACCGCGCTCTCACCAAGGCTCGACCCTGGTCGTAGTTGACACGGCCATAGTTGCCCAGGCCATCCGGTCCGTTTGGCTGGAGGTAGTCGAAATCAGGGTCGCGCGGGCTCACATTCTGAGTCAGCGGCACCCGCCAGTCGGCGCCCAGGCCGCTGGTCAGCAGCTGGCCATGGACATAGCGGATTCCAGCCTCGGCCAGATCGTTGCCGACCGAGCGTTGGTTGGCCCGCACTCCGGTGGCGATGTTCCGGCTGATCAACCCCAGAAAGACCATGCCCAGGATCAGGAGGACGCCCAGCACGAGCAGGGCGATGATCAGAGTCTGGCCACTCTTTCTAGTTCGCGTCATCACGTTGGCAGTTGATCTCATTCTTTATTTACCTAAGGTAATTCCGGACCTTGGCCGTGGCCGATAGGGTCACCGATTGCGGATTGGGCAGGTTGGCCTGCGGATAGTTTCGAATCGTAAGAAGGATCGACATCAGTTGCCGGGTGTCGTAGTCCACCGCCACCGCGTCCTGCCTGGCTCCGCCCGCGGCGATCCCCGCGATAGAGCCTGCCGATATCCCTCCTGAGAATTGGAAGCGGTAATAGGCCCGAATGTTCCCAGGGGGCAGCGGAACGTTGGGGTCGGAGTTCAACTGGATGTAGCCCGCCTTGAATCGAGGCTGGAAGATCGCGCTCACGAAGTCGTTCGCGTTGTAGGCTGCCGGAGGATTGGCCAGCCCGTACAGACTGTAGTCCGGTTCCGGCTGATCGACGTAGTTGATCTTATACTGGTTCGGCCCAGGCGCTTTGGTCGTGCGGGTATAGCGGACTGGCTGGCCGTAGTTGGGGCCAGGGTTCTGGTCGGGACCGATCACAATGTCGCTCCCTGGAACGATCTTCGCCCGCCCAAAGCCGGTCGTCTGGTCCAAGGCCAAAGGACTTGGCGCGTTGTCTACCCGCTGGCTGGTAACGCGAAGGTCAATGAAACGGTGCAGCTTATCCGGCTTCAACCCGGCGTAGGCGGGATCGTTCCAGATGCGGTTGAATCGGTTGTTGATGCTGGTCGCTGACGCCCAAGGGCCAGTGCCATTCGGATCGTTAAGCGGGCCATAGGCGCTTACGAGGTCTTCCGACGTATTCACTTCCGGTTGGTTCATCGGCGCGCCCATGCCCGTCCAAGTGGCATAGTCCATCGTTCTCACCGAATCGATACCAAAACTTGCCGTCACCTTACCCTGTGCCGTGTCGGGCAACATGGCCACAAACAGATTCCGCAAAGGTCCGGCCGCCGTGATGAAGCCCGCATTGAACGGTCCCAGATCGGTGGGACTTGGATTAGAGACGACGCGGTTGTATGCGCTTACATTGAAAATCGGCACGCCACCCATACTGTCTACGGTGCCGCTCCCAGGATCGTAAGCAAAGACCTTGGTATCCCCGTCCGTATCCCGACGCATCACCAGATACTCGTCAAAGTTGGGATCGTTCCGGTTCCAGCCTGATGGATAGAAGCGGACCGTCGTTCCCGACCAGGCGGCATGCTCCGTCGTGAAGACGTCAGGACCAGCCTCGGAGGCGTTTTCCAACTCGTCGCCCAGCCGGACCGCCATCATCCCCTCGGCCATCTCGCCGTTGACCCGGGTGGGCTTGAACTGGATGAGCGGAAGCAGACGGGGCCGATCCTTCAGGGCCGGGCCGACAAAGTCGCTGTCGTCGGCACGAAGGTCGTGGGCGACGATCCGGCTTCGCTTGTCATAGAGCGGCTGGATCATGTCGTAGCGGGAAACCTCGGTCTGGATCACCGCTCGGGCAAGCCAGTTGCGAACACGCTGCTGCTTGTCGGCCAAAGCCGCCCCGGAGAGCGGCTGGCCATCCAACCCCGTGCCTGGATCATAGCCCAAGTCTGGAACAAAGAAGAACCGGTCGTCGATCTTGGGCGTCAAGCCCGTCGGGTCGTTCGGATCGGGCTCAAAGAACCGGGTATCAACCTCATAGCGGCCGTTCGCAAAGTTCCACACTCGGGGCTGAACCTCAGCGCGATAGAGCACAAACAGGTTGTCCCGCCCACCGCTTCTCTGCATCAGGAGACCGTCGTATGGATTGTTATAGTCCTGGAACGGATCGCGCGGCCCCACAAAGTAGCGCACGATGGTGAACCCGGCGGCCACCGGCAGCAAAGTCTGCCCTTTTGGCGCCCGAAGGGTTGGGTCGATCTTCCCGGTGTAAGGATCTCGGAAAACCCCAGGGGCATCGGGCTCGCCCTCGGCGGGGCGAACGATGTCCAGCTTTTGATAAGGCAACGTCACCACGACCGGAGGGCCGTAGGCTCCATTCGGGCTGGAAGGCACACGCAAAACCACCGATCCGTTCAGGCCGCTGTTGTCGCGCACGCTCACGCTATTGTTGATCTCCCGTTGAATCTTCTCAATCAGGATCCGCGCCTTATCCTGGGCGTCGCTATAAGCTTGCGCCGCGCGGGTCAGGTTAAAGCTCTGCATGATCGGCAAGATGATAATCGTCAACAGGACCGCCGTGATGGCGACCACCGTCAAAAGCTCGATCAGGGTATAGGCGCGCTTCATGTTCTGCACTTGTCTTTCGACCCTCGTCGTTCGTCCCATGTTCCTGGCCATTACTGAGTCCCTCCCTTTTGCAGGTAGGTTTCGGTCGTGGACTTTCTCCAGTTGGAGCCCCATCGGTCGAAGGCCGCCATATTCGCGGCCGAGTCGTTGCTCAGATTGAACTTCTGCGGGTTCCAAAGGACTCGAACCGCCACCGAAGCGCCCCGTACTCCCCGGACGATGTAGCCCGGCGACTTGCCGGTCTCATCGGTCGGGCTCCAGGAAACGACATTTGCGCCATACACGTCGGCTAAATCGAGGGAGGGCAGCTGGACGGGATCCAAAGCGGTCGGGGCCTTTATGGTCCCCGAAACGCTGACCTTTCGAACTTCGTCCGCAGTTCCATCCCCATTCACATCCCACAGTACGAACGCTTCGTTGATGGTGACGCTGCGTCCAAGCTCGCTGTTGGAGAAGTAAAGCTTGGTTTGTTGCGCCGGATCGCCCAGGGCGCCCAGGGCACACTGCCCGGCCCCAGGGACGCCCGCCACTCCGATGTATCGATCCGCCGCTTTCATCACCTGCGCTTGGAACTCCTGAACGGACTGGTACATCACGCGGATCGACCGGCCCCGCGCGTCGGGGATCTCGATCGGAGTCCAGTCGACCGGGTTGTAGAGGGTTATTTCCAGTGCGGAAGTTGAAGCATTACGGTCTTGGAATCGGATCGTGCCTGTGGACCGGTCTACACGATAGGCCGTTTGAAACGGATCCCTCAGCGTAGCTTCGTTTGTTGGGTTATAGGCGTAAATGCCGCCCGTCTCCGTATCCTGGACCACCACGTCAAGCTCCTGGGTGCCGCCCGTACCGTTCGGGACCACAAAGCCAAGCCCTTGGTAGGTTCGACCATCGGTATCGGCATTACCCTTTACTTTCAACCCATTTAGCGATAACTTAACCGTAGATGTTCTCCAAGCAGGCCCTTCCATAGCTGGGTCAGTAGGCCCTGCAGTGTCCTCGCTCGGGATGCGGAACTCGTCGCGCAAGATGCCCCAGTCGTAGACGTTGTAGTTGACCCTCGCCGTGAGAGGCACCCGACGCCCATCGGCGCTCGGCACGTAATACTTGTATCCGGCGGGGTTAAAGAGCAGGACGCCCATATTCGCATTGGTCGCGCTCGTGTTCAGATCGTCGATCAATTTGTATTGGTAGGGGTTATCGAGGTTGAAAAGATTGCCCTTCGGGAGTCGATCATAGACCGGGGCGAGTTGAATCGAGTCGAACTCTACACCGGCAAACGTCTCGCCCGGCCCGAGAGGCGGGGTTGGCAGACCGTTCACGATCACCGCCAACGGCACGGGAGCAAACGTATTGACCGGACCGGCGTTCACCGGGACGATGTAGTCCAGCAACTCGATGGTGCGGGTTGCGCCGAAGCCATCTCGCACGTAAACCGTCGCCGCCAATCGATAACGAACGTCGCTCAGCAATCGCGGGATATAGAGCGTTGCGGAGGCCATGTCGGGTTGGTCGCAGTAATACTGATAAGGACGGAACGGTCCCGCGCCATCCACGGGAGCGCCCAGCGCCAGCGAGAGGTCGTTGGCGTAGACGTTGAAGATAACGTCGTTGTCGGGGGAGTTGCCCGCCACTTCGGGATTGAACAGGACTGGTCCAAACTGCAGCGTCATTAGCCCGCCGTAGTAGAAATCACCAGAGATCGTATTATTTACAGGACGAGGAGCCGGGATGGTTGCCCCTTCGCCGACGACTCGGCTAACCATATTGCCGCCCGACGCCTTTCGCCAGTGGCCCAGGTTGTCACCGGCCAGTAAAAACTCGCCATTCTGGTTCAGGCCGTCTGCAGTCGGCCCGAGATCGTTCGTGCGGCGAGTGGAATCGACCACGGCGACCAGGTCGCCGGAGGAACGCACATAGCGAACCGGGACGATCCTCTCTGGGAGCTGATCGGCTCTAGACTTCAGCCGTTCAATGGTCGTTCGGGCCAGCCCGGTTGCCTGCGATTGGCTTTTCGTGAGACCCAGCAGACGAAACCCGCCGGGAAATATCTGGACGATCGCGAGAATTCCGATCAGGAAGACCACGATCACCACCAGTATTTCAACGAGCGACGTCCCTGCAGTGCGTCGACTTCGATTCATTCACAACTCCTTAGATTCACCGGAATCCAGAACTCCCACTCATAGGGCGTCTCGCCCAGTTACAAATCTTTTGCGACCTTAGGGCAGAACCCGCCAGGACCGATCGCTCACGTCTCTCGCATCGAAAGGCCGCGCAGCGCCGCCCAGGAACAGCACGATGTCGTTCCGGTTGCGGGCCACGTTTCCGCCGCTGTCGTAGTCTCGGAAGTAGCTGTTCCAAGTGATCACCGTGTTTTCGGGAGGATCGGTGTAGCCCAGTTGGCGAGGATCATCGTTCACGCCTCCCGAACCGACTCCCAACCCGGTCCAAAACAGCGTGTAGCGTAATTCGCGACGTGAGCCTCCGCCCGGCAATTGGACGGTTGCGGTGTCATATCCGCTGACATTGTAAAAGCGCGCATTGATCATGCCCAACCCAGGAGATGGCCTCTGGACAACGGTGCCTGGGCCAAATGCCTGGCGGGCCCCAGCGATGTCGTCCGCCGCGTCGATCACGCCATTACCAGTCAGATCGACTTGTGGAGCAGAGCCTACAGGTCGAGGATCGGCGTTTGGCCACTCAGCCGTCGTTACATCGGCATTCTTCGCTTTCTCATTAAAAGGAGTGAAGGTCCTGAGCGACTCGACGCGACGGGAATAGAGCGCCCCGCGAACCAGGTCCGCCGGAATCACGTCCGCCCCCAACGGATCGCCGCTGTAGGTGTTCACATATCCGAGCAGCGCGGGCGGATAGGCCCCGTTGTCGGCGCGATACAGCTGAAGCGCTGTCCGCAACGAGTTCATATTGGTCATGTCGGAGCTTCGATTAGCCCCCACTTTGGCCCGTGCGAACACTGGAAAGATGATCGCAGCAAGGATCGCGATAATCGCGATCACAACTAAAAGCTCGATCATGGTAAATGCAGACTTGCGTTTCATGGTCTTTCGACTCCGTTTAATCCCCAGACATGGGACTGCGACTGTTTGGCACATGTTCCCATAAATTTTCCTAATCTCCGGCCGCCCAACTCCAATAGGAGCGAACCGCGCCGAGCAACTGTTTTTCAAAGACTGTCCCCACGATGGCCCCCAGGGCCAAGTAAGGCCCAAACGGGATCATTGTGAAGTCGGCTTCAAACTCTTCCAAGTCTTTGATCGGTTCGTAAGGATCCTCGTTGAACCAGCTTTCATAAAGCTTGGGAACGAAGAGCCCGATGACATCAATGCATAGGATATATCCTAGGCCGCATTTAAGCAACGATCCGATCGACTCTGGTTCGTAGTGTTCTTCTTCTTGAGAGCTTGGATTGGGCAGGGTGTCGGATTGTTCCCGAGTTTCGACGGTGGCGTCGACGGACGCCTCCTCCGGCTTCTTCGGGTCGACATCGGCCCTGGGCCTCAGGAAGACTTGGGCCACACCCAACACCGCGCCCAGGGCCACCGCCAAGGCGAAACTGGTCACTGCCAAAGCGGGGAAAAGGATCGCGCCGATGCCCCGCGCCATCTTAATATCCCCGTGTCCCATCGCATCCTTGCCAAACAGCACACGCCCCAGAAAGGCGATCCCCCACAGCACACCCACTCCGACCAGCGCCCCCGCCACACTGCTCGGGATTCCCCAAGTGGAGGCGGCTGGGTTCCCTTGAGCAAAGAGCCAGGCGTTGTAGGCCAGACCCAGGAACAAGAGGAAAGCGTTAATCTGGTCTGGGATGATGTACAACTCCCAGTCGATGAAGATGATGGCGACGAGCGTACTGGCGGCAAAAGCATAGCAAAGGGCCTTTACCCAGTCGTCGCCCACGATGAGATACTGCCACCAGATTCCCGCCCAGATCGCGCCGTTCAGGAACTCGACCCAAAAGTAGCGCGAGGGGATACTCTCCCCGCAGTATTTGCACTTGCCACGCTGAATCAGCCAGGTGAGGAGCGGGATCATGTCCGCCATCTGGAGGCGGTTCTTACACTTGGGACAGAAGCTGTTCTTGGGATCGCTGAGCGACATCCCACGGGGCATCCGGTAGATCACGACATTGAGGAAGCTGCCGATCGCAGCCCCAAACGCCAGCCCCATTATCCAAGACCACTCAGGAAACAACGTTCAATCCTAGCAAGAAAACAGCCTGCCGGTCCAGTACCGGCAGGCTGGCGGGCAAATGCGACAGATTATTCTCCGCCGCTCGAGTCGTCCAAACCGCCACTCGACAGGTTAGATATAACCGTCGCAAACGGCAAGAACATCGAGATAACGATGAAGCCGACGATAAAGCCGAGCAGCAGGATCATCAGAGGTTCGATGGCGGCCGTCAGCGAAGCTAGCTGCGCGTCCACTTCCGCCTCATAGAAGTCGGCAATTTTTTGGAGCATGAAGTCCAAGGAGCCCGACTCTTCACCGACGCCGATCATGTGAACGACCATCGGCGGAAATTGGCGCGACTCTTCCAGTGGGTCGCCGATGCGGTCGCCCTCTCGGATACGGGCCCTGGCTTCCAGGATGGCATCGGCCATGATGGTGTTGCCCACCGTGCCCGCCACTGTCTCCATCGCCTGTAGAATCGGAACGCCCGAGGTCATCAGAGTTCCCATTGTACGGCTGAAGCGGGCGAGACAGATCTTGTGGTGCAACTTGCCAAAGACCGGCACCTTGAGCTTGACGCGATCCGCCACGCGTCTTCCAAATCGAGTTGAAACAAACAACTTGTAGGAGATAACGATGACGATGAGCGCTACGATGAACACCCAGCCGTTATAGCGGAGAGTATCCGACATCGCCATCAGCAGTTTGGTAGGCGCCGGCAGGTCTTCCTTCTTCATACCCAAGTCCACGATAATCGTGATGAACTGGGGAACGAACCAGTAGACGAGAAAGAAGGTGATGCCCATCGACATGACCAAAACCAGCACGGGATAGGTCATGGCCGATTTCACCTTTCGGCGGAGTTCGACGTCTTTCTCCAAGAAGTGGGATAGGCGCTGGAGGGTCTCCTCCAAAACGCCGCCGACTTCGCCCGCCTTGATCATACCGATGAACAGGTTGCTGAATGTGCGGGGGTGGCGCTGCATGGCTCGGGAGAGGCTTTCGCCGCTCTCGACCCTTTCGCCGATATCGACGAGAATCTTCTTCAGCTTGGGGTCTTGGGTCTGCTGGCCCAGAACGTCCAGACAGCGGACCAAGGAGACGCCAGCATCGACCATGGTCGAGAACTGGCGACAGAAGACCGAAAGGTTGGTGAGCTTGACCCTTCCGTACGACTTCGGCTTGGCCGACTTCGCCTTGATCATGGTCACCTCGGTAATGGTGAACCCTTGCTCTTCGAACCTCTTCCTTAGAATCTCTTCGCTGTCCGCATCCGCCGTCCCCTTTTGGATACCGCCGTTTGCATCTCGGAATGTATAGCTGAATACTGGCATCGTGCTCCTTTATCGACGAGGCGGCGCTCCGCCTCCACCTTGGCCCGTCTGAGGTGTGTTGATCATCTTCTTCAGTTCGTCTGGGTTTTGGCATCGGCTGAAGACTTCCTCCAGCGTGACATAGCCCTTCAGGTACAGATCGCGCAGGCACTGATCCATCGTGATCATCCCCTGGTTGCCGCTCGTTTGAATCATGGACGGAATCTGGTGGGTTTTCGCCTCACGAATCAGGTTCCGAATCGCGGGGCTGGCGAGCATGATTTCGTTCGCGGGGATTCGGCCCGGAGCGCCAGCCCTCGGTAGCAGTTGCTGGGAGATGATCGCCTGCAGGTTGTTGGAGAGCTGAACGCGAATCTGCTCTTGCTGTCCGGGAGGGAAAACGTCGATGATACGGTCGACGGATTCCGCGGCGTTATTGGTGTGCAGTGTAGCAAACACCAAGTGGCCGGTTTCCGCGGCGGTGATGGCGAGAGAGATCGTCTCCATATCGCGCATTTCACCGACGAGCAGCACGTCCGGGTCTTCTCGGAGGGAGGCACGGAGCGCGTTGGAGAAGCTCTTAGTGTCGCCGCCCAATTCGCGTTGGTTGATAACCGACTGCTTGTGGGTGTGCAGATACTCGATCGGGTCCTCAATCGTGATGATGTGGACAGCCTTGTTGATGTTGATGTGGTTGATCATCGCCGCCAACGAAGTGGACTTGCCGGAACCAGTCGGCCCAGTCACCAGCACGAGGCCGCGAGGCTTGTCGGTCAATTGCTCCAGAAGCGGCGGAAGATTCAAGTCGCGAACGGTTGGAATCTTCTGGGGAATCAATCGGAACGCTGCCGCGCAAGAACCGCGGTCGCGATACATGTTCACACGGAATCGGGCGCGGCGCGGAAGCTGGTAGGAGAAGTCGAGTTCCAGCGTCGTTTCGAATCGGTTGATGTTGTCGTCCGAGATGATCTCGTACATCATCCTCTGCAGGACTTGCGACGTGAACTTCTCAAAGTTCAATCGCTTCAGGGCGCCGTCTTCCCGAATGACGGGAGCTTCGCCTTGGCAGATGTGCAGGTCGGACGCGTTCCGATCAACGACGATGTGCAGAAGCTCGTCGATGTGAAGGTCTTCTACCGGGACCGGAGCCCCCGCCTTTTTGACCTCTTCACCGCCAGCCGCAGGAGATTCTGCTCCTGGCACCTGAAACATGGGAGTGTTCGTATCCATATCGTTTTGTATAACTTACTAATCCAAACTACGCTTAAAATCCATCCCTTATCCGAAACCGGCGGTAAAGACGACGCGCATGACTTCTGCCGGGTCGGTTTGGCCCGATAGAACCTTTACCAGACCGTCCTCGCGAAGCTCGTGCATTCCGTTTGCCTTGGCGGCCGCTTTCACGTCGCTCACCGGAGCGCGGCGCACCACCAATTCAGCGATTTCGTTGTTCATCACCATCAGCTCGTGGAAACCGGTTCGGCCCCTATAGCCCGTCATTCGGTTATCCTCATGAGGAACTCCTCGGAACAACGTCACCTGCTCATCAGGGTCGGTCACCTGGAAACCGAACCGGCGAAGGTCGATGGCGGGCACCTCGTAAGATTCCTTGTGCTCCGGATCTACGCGCCGGCCGAGTCGCTGGGCAAGGACGCCCGTTAGAGTCGCGGCGATCAGATACGGCTCCACGCCCATGTCGATCATACGAAGCGTGGTAGACGGCGCATCGTTCGTGTGGATCGTGGAGAGCACCATGTGGCCCGTAAGCGCGGACTCAATGGCGATTTCGGCCGTCTCCAAGTCTCGCATTTCGCCGACCATCATGATGTCGGGGTCTTGTCGAAGGAAAGCGCGAAGCGCGGTCGCAAACGTCAAACCCGCTTTTCGGTTCATACCAACCTGGGCGACGCCCGCCAGCTGGTACTCGATTGGGTCCTCGGCGGTGATGATGTTCACGCCGATGGTGTTTAGGATGTTCAGACAGGAGTACAGGGTCGTCGTCTTTCCAGAACCCGTCGGCCCCGTACAGAGGAACATCCCCTGAGGCTGAGAAACCAGCTCCTCGATCTTCGCTTCGTTCTCCGCCGTAAAGCCAAGCTTGTTCAAGCCGATCATGACGCTTGACTTGTCCAGAATTCGCATGACGATCTTTTCGCCGTAGGGCGTCGGGATCGAGCTGACGCGGAGGTCGTACTCTTTGCTCGCATGGCGAACCTCGATACGACCGTCTTGGGGAACTCGCCGCTCGGCAATGTTCATATCCGCCATGATCTTCAGACGGCTGATGAGAGGGGCCATCAGGTTCCGGGGAACCGTCATGGCTTCCATGAGAACGCCGTCCAAGCGGTAGCGGATGCGCACGGAGCGCTGTTGGGGCTCGACGTGGATGTCCGAGGCGCGGTCGGCGATAGCCTGTTGGATCAAAGCGTTTGCCAGTTTGATGATCGGAGCCTGTTCCGCCATCTGCTCGGCATCTTTGTCGCTCTCCTCGTCGCCATCTCGTCCGCGCTGAACGCCTGCCGCGGCAATGGCGCCACGAATATCGGATCGAAGGTCGACGGTATTCGTGCCCGCTGCTGGTCCAGCAGCCACAGACGGAGCCGCGTCCCCATTGGTTGCAGCTCCCGTGTAGCTCTTCTTAATGGCATCTTCAATGGCTCCCGGAACAGCTAGAACCGGAATGACCCGGCAACCAGACGCCATCTTCACATCATCGAGCGCGAGGATGTTCTTGTCGTTGGCCATCGCGAGCCACAGCGTTTGGCCGTCTTTCTTAACCGGCATGACGCTATGCGTTTTGGCAATTCTCTCGGGCACAACGTTGATCGCCGAGCTTTCGATATTGACGCGATCAAGGTCTACAAACCCGATGCCCATCTCCTGGGCTTTGGCCTGAAGGACTTCCCTTTCGCCGACAACGCCGAGCGAGATCAGGACGCGGCCAAGGTCTGGCTCCTTCGTCTGCTGCTGAACTTTTACTGCTTCCTCCAACTGCTCCGGCTTCAAATAGCCTTTGTCCTGGAGAAACTGAACCATCGATTTACGAGGCAACGCCATCTGACTTTATCCACCCAACCCGTTCGACCCCGACCATTGGGCTTGCGCCCTCCCCATGTCGGAGCCGTGAAATTCTATTCTAGACCATAAGGCCCAAAAATTAGCGTTAAGAATATTGGAACGCACCTTCCCTCCAAAGACGAGACAAGTGATGGAGTTCGTTCACGCCCTTTCCACCCGCCACCCAAATGGTATCGCAGTTCGCCATTTTGCGCAAGGTGCTGATTGTGGAATGTGGCGTGTGGCTTGTGGGGTGGTTCATCGGACGAATCGGACCGACCGGACTTATCTGACAGATCAGTCCGGTCGGTCCGATTCATGTGATTTGTCGGATTCGTCTGATTTGTCCGATGAGTCTTCACAAGCCACATTCCACAAGCCACACCTCACACCCCAAGGGTAAATTCCCCGCATGAAAGTCCTCTTCATCGGCGGCACTGGGATTATCAGTTCGGCTTGCGCGGACCTTGCGATCAAGCAGGGGATCGACCTTTATCTTCTTAACCGAGGCAAATCCCACCGCCCGACTCCCGAAGGAGCGAAGGTGTTGACGGGAGACATCAACGACCCGAACTCGGCTAGAGCGGCGTTGGGGGAGCATCAGTTTGATGCGGTGGTGAACTGGATTGCGTTT
Source organism: uncultured Fimbriimonadaceae bacterium (assembly GCA_964501275.1). Classification (GTDB taxonomy): domain Bacteria; phylum Armatimonadota; class Fimbriimonadia; order Fimbriimonadales; family Fimbriimonadaceae; genus 55-13. Next base: position 30,402 of record CAZCSP010000020.1, read on the forward strand.
GTGCCCGATCAGATTCAGCGGGACATCGAGCTCTTCCGCAACCGAACCCGGCAGTACGTCTTTATCAGTTCCGCCTCAGCCTATCAAACCCCAGCGGCAAACCTCCCAATCCGCGAATCGACGCCGCTCGACAATCCGTTCTGGGAGTACTCTCGCAACAAGATCGCCTGTGAAGAGGCTCTGATCCAAGCTTACCGGCGTGAGAAATTCCCGATCACCATCGTCCGCCCCTCCCACACTTACGACCGGACCCTCTTGCCTTTCGACTTTGGCTACACCGTCTTCCGGCGGATGCTCGACGGCAAGCCAGTGATCGTCCCCGGTGATGGCACTTCCCTGTGGACCCTGACCCACCATCGCGATTTTGCCAAAGGCTTCAACGGCTTGCTGGGGCATCGCGGAGCGATCGGCGAGGCGTTCCACATTACCAACGACGAGTGGCTCACCTGGAACCAGATTTACGATACGGTTGCCGCAAGGGCCGGAGTCGAGGCGAAAAAGGTCCACATCGCCTCCGAAACCATCGCCCGCGCCCTTCCCCAAATCGGCCCTGGTCTGTTGGGGGACAAGTCGAATACCAGTATTTTTGACAATTCCAAAATCAAGGCCCTTGTTCCATCCTTCGTCTGCGATATCCCGTTTTCTCGGGGTGCCGAGGAAGTCGTCGCCTACGCGCTCGAGAATCCAGGAAAGGTGGACGACATGGCCGACTCCATGATGGACCACTTGGCAGCGAGCACACCTGAGCCCTAACGACCTATAGGCGGCGGATGCATTGTGCCGCCCTATTGCCGAGAGTCTGGCCTCCGATAGAAAGGGCCTCTACTACCACGAAGAAACAAAGGGCGCGAAGAAGGTTCTTCGCCGTACTGGCGTCCCTTTGTGCTTCTTCATTTCCTTGCGTTCTTAGACCAGTGGCGTGGCTAGAGTCTTTCGGCTGGAGCCCAGGCACGAACCATCCCGGGGGTACGGTATTCATTCCCACTACGAACTCGACGGCGGCACAATGCATCCGCCGCCTGCAAAGAGAAAGTCGCCTATACAAAGAAAGAAGGAATTCGCGTTGCCGGCCTCGAATGGACAAGGCATGATCGCGCAGGCCCACTCGGCAACCCTGCTGGGCATCGAGGCTTTGCCGATTGTCGTCGAAGTCGATTTCAGGACGCTTTCCGACAACAACAACTTCCAACTGGTTGGCCTTCCCGATAGCGCGGTAAAGGAAAGCCAGGTCAGGGTTCGCTCTGCGATTACGAATTCGGATATGCACTTCCCCTCCCGGAAGATCATCTGCAACCTTGCGCCTGGGGATATCCGTAAAGAGGGGCCATTCCTCGACCTCCCGATCGCAGTCGCACTCCTTGCGATGGACGATCAGATCAACGTGCTGGAGCTTGCGGGAACTCTCATCATCGGTGAGTTGGGTTTGGATGGAGCGCTGAGACCGGTGGACGGAGCAGTGAGCGTGGCTCTGATGGCGCATGAGAGGGGATTCAAGCGGCTGATCCTCCCGGCCCAGAACGCGCCCGAAGCGGCGATTGCGCCCAACGTCCAAGTCTATGGAGTTCGAAGCCTGCGCGAGTGCGCGGAATTGCTCAACGGCGCGCCCGGCTATGCGCCCCAACCCTACGCAGAAGCCGAAGCCTCTCGCCTGCCCGAGTATGGATTGGATTACTCCGATGTGAAGGGCCAACGACACGCCATCCGAGCTCTGGAGATCGCCGCCGCCGGAGGCCACAACGCCCTGATGACCGGCCCGCCAGGCTCGGGCAAGACCATGCTCGCCCGCCGTCTGCCCACAATCCTTCCGCCCCTCTCCCTGTCGGAGTCCATTGAAGTCACGCGAATCTACAGCTCCGCAGGGCAAAAAGGGGGCAGGCAGGGTTTGATTTGGGAACGGCCATTCCGCTCACCCCACCACTCCGCCAGCCATCCGGCCATCGTCGGCGGAGGCAAGAACCCCAAACCTGGCGAAATCAGCATGGCCCATCACGGGGTTCTCTTCATGGACGAGATGCCCGAGTTTGATCGGCAGGTTTTGGAGGCTTTGAGACAGCCTTTAGAGGATGGGGTGGTAACGGTCTCCCGCGTTCAGAACACGATCACCTTCCCCGCTGAGTGCATCCTGGTCGGAGCGATGAATCCTTGTCCTTGCGGGTTCAAAGGGTTACCAGAGCAGAAATGCGTCTCCTCTCCCACCGTCTGCGGGCGGTACGTCTCAAAAATCAGCGGCCCCCTTTTGGACCGCATCGACCTGCACCTGGAAGTCCCGCGATTGAAGGTCGATGAGCTTCTCTCGATGCAGCCCGGTGAGCCATCCGAAGCGATTCGGTACCGAGTCGTAGAGGCTCGGGAGAGACAAGCACGTCGTTTGGGCGGACATCGGGTGAACGGGAAGATGTCGCCTCGTGAGATTCGGGAGACGATCCCCCTCAACGAAGAGTGCGAGACCTTCATGCGAACCGTCATGGCTCGAATGAACATTTCGGGCCGAGTCTTTGATCGGATACTGAAAGTGTCTCGAACCATCGCCGACCTGGCGGGAAGCGACACGGTTGAGAAGAACCACCTGACCGAGGCGGTTCAATACCGGGATCGGACGGAGCTGTGACAATTCTTGATCATCCGCTCAGGCAATCCGCCATCCATCGGTGGCCCCCTGTGTCCTTCGGTGGTTCTTCCTCCCACCAAGTGTAAGAGCTTGTGTGTAAACTCAAGCTTGTAGTACGGCGTCATGTGAAGCGAGAGCGGCCCGAGTGTTTTTACTGTTCAGAGCGTTCTATGCCGCGAAGTCGAACCACCCCACCTGCTTGTAGGTTGGGAAGAAGTTACAGGTGGGTGAGGTCCTTCGACTCGCGACAAGCAAATGGCTGAGCTACAAATACCTTCTGGCTCGCTCAGGATGACGCCGTGCGGAAGCTAGAGCGAATTTACACACAAGCTCTAAGGAACCGCTGAGAAACACAGGGAACTACCGAAGGCTCATCCCGCCGGGTCTCTGAATGCGTGATTCACCTCAATGAAACTGGCGCACCTCAACTGGGGCCCGGCAGGCGATGACAGCCTTGCGACCCCACTCCAACGCCTCCTCCATACTCGCGGCTTCTAGCACCCAGAAACCGCCGATGTGCTCCTTAGTCTCCAGGTACGGGCCATCCGTGACGACGACTTTGCTATCGGCTTCGGCGCGCAACGACTTCGCATCTTTTGCGAGGTGGAGGCCGCCGACGAAAAGCCGAACCCCCGCCGCGACCATTTCATCGTTGAGCACGTCGATATCGCGGGTCATCACTTCATCCTCTATGGACGGATCGTAGTCGTCGGGGTGGTGGATCGCAACTAAAAACTTCATCTTGATTTCTCCTTGAACTGTCCCCAGGGCGGATCGATTGCCCTGCTTCATCAGGTAGTCGAATGTCAAAAGCGGATTTCGACTGGCCCTTTCAATTTGCCATCTGGTTCCAACAAAAATCCATGACCGCATTTGATCATCCGGTAACCTCCTCGACATGAGCCTGCGCCTGAGTCCCGACGATCTCCGTCGCATCATCGACATCCGCCGCGATATCCATGCCCACCCGGAGTTGGGCTATCTGGAGCATCGCACCAGCGAGGTGGTCCAGCGGGAGTTGGCCAACCTCGGAATCGAGTTCAAAGGAGGCTTGGCGGGCGGGACGGGGGTATTGGCTTACATCCCTGCCACCCCACCTAACGCCGAAACCGTCGCCCTTCGGGCCGATATGGACGCGCTGCCGATTGCGGAAAACACAGGCAAGCCCTACGCCAGCCAGACTGCTAACGTGATGCACGCCTGTGGGCACGACGGCCATACGTCCATGCTCCTGGGAACCGCGACCGTCTTAAACCAGCTTCCCGAACGCCCCCACAACATCCTGCTTCTCTTCCAACCTGCGGAAGAAGGCGGCGCGGGCGGGCTGAAGATGTGCGAAGACGGGGCGCTGGACGGCAAGATTCTGGGGAATCCGGTGGATCGCATTTATGGCCTCCACTGCCATCCGCATTCTTTGGTTGGCGAAGTCAGCACAAAGGTGGGTCCGATGATGGCTTCCACGGACTCTTTTCACGCCCGCATCATGGGGAGGGGAGGCCATGCGGCGATGCCCCACTCCACGATCGACCCGATCGTCGTCACCAGCGAGATCGTTATGGCTTGGCAGACCATCGCCTCGCGCAATGTAAACCCGCTCGATCCAGTGGTGGTGACCTGTGCGCAAATTCAAGCCGGGGTGGCCCACAACGTCATTCCCGACTATGTGGAAGTCTCGGGAACCATCCGAACGTTCACCAACGAAACGCGGTCGCTGGCAGTCCGCAGATTCCTGGAGATCGCCGAAGGAATCTGTGCGGTGCATGGCGCGAGATTTGAAGTGGAATGGATGGTCGGGTATCCGGTGACCTCGAACGATGCGGAGGCAGAGGGTCGCTGGCGACAAGCTCTCAAGGAGTTCTCGGGAACGGTGCTTCCAGATCCGGTCCAACCTGTGATGGGTGGGGAAGATTTCAGCTTCTATGGAGCCAAAACCAAAGCCTGCTTCTATTGGCTTGGCTTGAGCCCAACGCCCGATCATAAGTACCCGAATCTCCACGCACCCGAGTTCGACTTCAACGACGACGCGATTCCCTATGGAGTGGAAGCCATGTGCCGCCTTGCCTTGGCTTCCTAAAAGAGCGATGCGGATTCAAGCCTTGCCCCGCAACCGGGCTGGGGAACTGGCGCTGGAAATCTACCGGCGAACGCTGGAGTGGGCCAAGGGCGACAACTTGGTCCAAAGCAAAGTGTGGCTAGAAGGCGAGACTCTCAACGTTGACGACCTCACATTCGATCTCGCCGACTACGACCGCATCATCGTAGCGGGCGCCGGAAAGGCGTCGGCGGCGATGGCCAAGGGATTGGAACAAGTTCTGGGGAACCGAATTGACCACGGCCTGATCGTCACTAAGTACTTCCATGTAGAGCCTCTCGAGTATTGCGAAACCATTGAATCCGGGCATCCAATCCCTGACGAAAACAGTCTTATGGCCGGTTCGGAAATGCTCGCCTTGGCCCAATCCGTCACCGAGCGTGACCTCGTGTTGTTCATGCTTTCAGGAGGAGCGTCCGCCTTGATGGAGGCACCCGTGGAAGGAGTTTCGCTGGAAGACCTTCAGTTTGCGAATCGAGAACTGCTGGCTTCGGGGGCCACGATTCTAACACTCAACGCCATCCGTTCCCGGCTCTCTCAGATCAAGGCGGGCGGTTTGGCAAGGGCATTTGGGGCTGCAACCGTGGTGGTTTTGGCCCTTTCGGATGTGCCAGGAGATCGACTGGGGACGATCGGCTCCGGCCCCTTTGTGCCCAGTTCGGCAGAACTTGATGTGAGTGCCCTTGTTCGGGCCTTTGGCCTGTCCACGAAGCTGCCTCCCAATATCTTGAAAAAACTGGATGCACCGTCTGATCCTTCAAGCACCTTGCAGCCTGAACATCGCATCATTGGAAGCGCCCGGCTTATGGGCAAGATCGCCGTGCAGGCGGCTCGAAGCCTTGGCCTACGATGCGACGGAGCCTTGCCTTTGGAAGGTGAAGCCAAGGACTATCCCGCGTTTCTGAAAGCGAAGCGACTCTTTCCTGACCAACAGGCTGACTGCATCATCGCAGTCGGCGAACCCGTGGCTACCGTGACCGGCGATGGCTTGGGCGGGCGGGCCCAGGAGATGGCTTGCGTGTTTGCCCAGATGATCGACGACCTGCCCGATATAGCCGTCCTGGTCGCTGGTTCGGACGGCACCGATGGCCCAACCGATGCGGCGGGGGCGTTGGTGGATGGGCAGACATTATCTCGGGCGATGGCGAGGGGGATGACGGTCGAAGAAACGCTCGCCCAAAGCGACAGCTACCACTTCCACGAAGCGGCTGGCACCCTTGTTAAGACCGGCCCAACCGGAACGAATTTGAACGATATTGTGATCGTGGTCAGGACCGCTTAGCCTATGATCCCGGCTCTACCATCTCGCCAGTTGCTACGAGCACTTTGACAGGGTTGTAGTATTCGCGGATGTGAGCGATCTTGCCATCCTTGACTGTCACGAAAGCGACGTAGTTCTGGCGATAGGGGAGGCCAGTGTCTTTGGCGGTGGACGATCCCGGATACTCGGCGATGATGACGTTCGGGTCGGCCGTTTCGTAAATCATCGGCTCCCCAACTTTAACGCCTTCAAAGTACACGCCGATGTTGGTCAGAAATCGGAGGACATGGGCTTTGCCATCCAGCTTGCCGGTGTGGTGCTGCGGCGCGTAGGGCAGGTCGACTACGATGTCGTCGGCGTAAATGCCGTCATTGGTCGGGTTGCCTACGTTGCCAAGGTGGGCGCGAAAGAGGTCGGTTGTGGTCATGAAGGGGAGGGTACCTGGGGGTGGTGTTGCGGCGTTGGGGATGAGAGAATCAGCGAAACAGCAGGAGTAGCAACTGGACGACGGAACCACGTTTATGGATGTGTAGCTCGCACATTATGCATTTGTGTCGTTGTGGTTTCCCTTGTTAGGGATCGGCACAGAGTGTTTTCAATATGCGCTGAACTTCCCATTTCGGCACGCGTCTGAGCCTGGTTGGAGGTTGTAGATAACCAAATGAAAACCAAGATGATTTTGGCGACGGCGCTGCTCGCATGTGTAGCCCTCGCCGGTGCCCAGGGTGGGCAAGGTGGCGGACAGCGAGGCGGTGGCCAAGGCCGTGGCGGTGGATTTGGATTCGGCCAAGGCCAAGGCGGCGGTCAGAGTGAAATGCAGCTCGTTTTCCGCCAAGATGTGCAGACCGATCTCAATGTGACCGCAGAACAGAAGACCAAGCTTGAAGCGCTTCGCGGCCAGCGACCGGGCGGCGGCCAGGGCCAGGGCGGCGGCGTTCGCGGCGGTGGCCAGGGTCAAGGTCAGGGGCAAGGCGGCGGCAATCGCGGTCAGGGCGGAGGCTTTGGCGGCGGCCAGATGACCGACGAGCAGCGAGCCGAGTTTGCCAAGCGGATGGAAGAGCAGCGCGCCAACCAGCGCAAAGAGCTGGCCGCAATCCTGAACGAAGGCCAGATGAAGCGGCTCGACGAGATTCGAGTCCAACTCGCCGGCGCCCGCGCCGTGATGCAGCCCGACATTCAGAAGTCGCTCGGTCTTTCCACGGAGCAGGTTACGAAGATCAGAGACCTGCAAGCCAAGCAGCGCGAAGCCAACATGGCCCTCGGCCAGAATCAAGACCTTTCCCAGGAAGATCGCAGAACGCGGATGGAGAACAACAACAAGGTTCTCGACGCCGAGCTCCTGAAGGTTCTGACGGCCGACCAGAACGCAAAGCTGAAAGCCATGGCGGGCAAGCCGTTCAAGGCCGATGCGCAGCCTGCGGGCGGCGGTCGCCGTGGTGGCGGCGGCGGAAACTAACCCGTCCCATTCAAACTCGCCGCAAAGGGCCAGCCGTCGAGGCTGGCCCTTTTGGCGTTGGGTGGTGGGTGCTAGGCGTTAGGGTTGGGCTCTCGGTACTTCGTTTTGAGTTCGGACTAGCTAATCCCAACGCCTCTCACCCAAAACCAAACCCCGTCCCCGTATGCCAAAATCCCGCTCATGAAGGCCGTCCATGTCATCGACTCTCATACTGAGGGGGAGCCGACTCGGGTCGTTTTGTCGGGGACTCCGGATTTGGCGGGGGCGGATGTTGGGGAGCGCAAGGTGGCTTTCGACCGGCTGTTCGAGGACCATTTCCGACCGCTTCTGTTGGAGCCTCGGGCTTATGAGGCGGTGGTTGGCGCCTGGATCGGGGAGCCTACGGAGCCGGGATGCCTCAAGGACCTCCTCTTCTTTAACCCGGCTGGGGCGCTGGGAATGTGCGGGCACGGAACCATCGGGCTCATGGCGACCCTTGCCTACCAGGGCTTGGAGGCGGGAATCTACCGACTCAACACCCCTGTTGGCGTGGTGGAAGCCACCCTGCTCGATGCGCATACCGTGCAGGTGAAGAACGTTCCTTCCTACCGCATCGCCAAGGCCATTCCCATCCAGGTGGAGGGCTATGGGCAGATTGTGGGGGATGTGGCTTGGGGAGGGAACACCTTCTTTTTGGTGAAGGACTCGCCCATTCCGGTGGTGGTGGAGAACTTGGATGCGCTGACCGCTTTTACCAAGGCCGTCATGAAGGCCGTCTGCGAGCAGGGCTACCCCGCCGTGAACCATGTGGAGGTTTTTGGTCCGGCGGCTCGCCCAGATGCCGATTCCAAGAACTACGTCCTCTGCCCCGGCGGCGAGTACGACCGCTCGCCTTGCGGGACGGGGACCAGCGCGAAGATGGCGTGTTTGGCGGCGGATGGCAAACTACTGCCCGGCGAGGTCTTGGTGCAGGAGAGCATTATCGGGACGGTGTATCGGGGCTGGTATGAGCCTCGCGGCGACCAGATCATCCCCACGATCGAGGGCCGGGCTTTTGTCACGGGGGAGACAAAGCTGATCTTTGATGAGAACGATCCGATGGCGGGCGGCATTCGGAAGTGAGCAAGTCGGTCGTGGTGATTGGCGGAGGGGCGGTTGGGCTTTGCTGTGCCTACTACCTGGCCAAATCCGGGCATCGAGTGACCCTTTTGGAGCGGGGCGGGGCGAACCATGACTGTTGCTCGCTGGGCAATGCGGGCATGGTGGTGCCGAGCCATTTCGAGCCCTTGGCCGCGCCAGGGATGGTGGCTTATGGGATGCGGATGATGCTCCGGCGGAATAGTCCGTTTGGATTCAAGCCCTCGCTGAACCCCGACCTGATCCGCTGGGGTTGGCTGTTCGCCCGATCCAGCAACAAGGCCAATGTGGAGCGCGGTTCGCGGCTGTTGCGAGACCTCCACATGGCTTCTCGGGGGCTGTTCAAGGAGATGGCGGAGGCTTCAGGGAATGCGTTTGGGCTGAAAGAGTGCGGGCTGGTGATGCTGTGCGCGACTCAGAAGGCGCTGGATGCGGAGTCTCGCTTGGCGGATCACGCGCGGAGTTTGGACTTGCAGGTTCGGGTTTTGGATCGGGGCGGGGTGGAGTCGCTTGAGCCAGGTACCCAGTTGAACGCGGCGGGGGCGGTGCATTTTCTGGATGACTGCCATTTGAACCCGGTGGCCTTTGTGCAGTGGCTTCGGGAGGAAACGGGTCGGTTGGGGGTCGAGCATCGTTGGGGGCGCGGGGTAACCGGGGCAGTTCTGGAGAGTGGTCGAGTCCGATGTTTAAACACCTCGACGGGCGATGTGGAGGCGGATGAGTTCGTGCTGGCGGCGGGAGCTTGGTCGGGGCAGTTGGCGAAGCATCTGGGTTTCCGAATGCCGATGCAGGGTGGCAAAGGCTATAGCTCCGACCTGCCGGTTTCGGTTCCTCCCAAGCATTGCTTCATCCTGGTCGAGGCCCGGATCGCGGTGACGCCGATTGGGGACAAGCTGCGGTTTGCGGGGACGATGGAGATCGCGGGGGACGACCTCTCGGTGAATCAGCGCCGCCACCAGGGCATCTTGCAATCAATCCCCCGCTACATGCCCGACTTCGCGCCCGAAGACTTCCGCGACCTCGGCGTCTGGTCGGGTTTAAGGCCGTGCTCCGCCGATGGCCTCCCCTATCTGGGGCGTCCGGGGCATTTGAGCAATCTGGTGGTGGCAACCGGGCACTCCATGATGGGCATCAGCCTTGGGCCGGTGTCTGGGCGGGTGGTGGCGGATTTGGTGGGAGAGCGAGAACCGGGGATAGAGATGGGGGTTTTGAGGCCGGACAGATTTAGGTAGGGCGGCGTTTCGGCATTGCAGTTTTACGGTGTTGCGGAATCGGACGAATCTGACCTATCTGACTCACCCGTCCTATTGCCCTAATGCCCAATGCCGCAACACCGCAACGCCGTCCCCGAAACCGTTTAACATCAAACTAATTTGGTATCATGTGGGGCGTGAGCACTATGACCTGGCAGGGCGTGATCCCGGCGATCACGACGGCATTCAAAGAGGATTTGTCCATCGACCACGACTTCGTCGCCAAGCACGCCAACTGGCTGATCAACCACGGCTGCACCGGGATCGTTGCTCCGGGCTCCCTTGGGGAGGGAGCCACTTTGCTTCACCATGAGAAAGTCGAGCTGCTCAAGACTCTGGTGAAAGCGGTGGGCGACCGGGTCCCGGTGGTGGCAGCCGTCTCCGCCCTCAGCACCGCCGAGGCCGTCCAATTCGCGAAGGATGCGGAGATGGCCGGGTGTCGGGGCCTGATGGTCTTGCCGCCCTATGTCTATCGAGGGACCTGGGAGGAGATGCGGTTTCACTTTGGGGCGATCTTTATGTCCACCAATCTGAGCTGTATGCTCTACAACAACCCCATCGCCTATGGCACCGACGTCACTCCCGAGCAGGTGAAGGAGCTGGCCGACCGCTATCCGATGATGCACTCGGTGAAGGAGTCGAGCGCGGACATTCGTCGGGTCACCGGAATCCGGGCTGTCTGCGGCGACCGCCTGACCCTGTTTGTGGGGGTGGACGACGTGATTGTGGAGGGCATCGACGCTGGGGCGACGGGCTGGATTGCGGGCCTGGTCAACGCCTGCCCCAAGGAGTCGGTCGATCTTTTCAACCTCGCAATGGCAGGCAAGAAGGAGGAGGCGCGGAAACTGTACGAGTGGTTCTTGCCCTTGCTTCGATTAGACACTACCTTCGATTTCGTCCACCTCATCAAGCTTGTGCAGGCAGAGGTTGGGATGGGCAATGCCCGAGTCCGCCCGCCTCGCCTGGAGTTGAGCGGAGATCGGTTGGCGGAGGTTCAGACGTTGGTGAGGGATTGCCTGGCGACGAGACCTGCGTAGGCGACTTTGCTGACCTCAAAAGTTGCGGACCAAATCAAAGCCACAAGCATTTACAAACCTCATGGACCGGCAAGATACCGGCGCTCCCAGGGGAAAAAGGCCGCTGAACTGTTGAAGTCCAGCGGCCTTGTCGATCTTACGACCGGGCGAAGTCCATGCGGCCACTGGTGGCTTGGACGGGGATGAGGGCGAGGCCCTTGTCGCCTTTTCGCTCCAGACGGAACTCGTTTCGACCGATGGTCACGCGCTCGCCTCGAACAGTGCCGCGCTCGATGTCGTTGTTGCGGCGTAGGGTCAGCGAACCGTCGTTGCGGATGTTCAGGGAGAACCCTCCGACGCGGTTGCCGCCTTTCCAGTCGCCAACGGCCCAGCGTGGAACACCGTTTCCGACGCCAGCCCAAGGGTTATCACTATTGTCGTTTCGGGACCGAACTTCAAACTCGGCTCGGCAACCATTATCCACCCACACGCTGTTGCGGTCGTAGCCCCAGGTTCGGCCCTGAACACATCGCGTGTCCGACAGTTGGCGAACTAGCTTCACGCCACCCGAAGTGTCGATCCGGCGGGTCTCGCGACGTCCGTTGCTCTCTAGCTTGAATTTCTTGGTTTCGTAGCCAATGTTGGGCTTTGTCCAATCGGGACGGCCGCTGTCCTTGGTGTTATAGGAGAAGACAGCTCGGCAGCCATCGGTTACCCAGATACCGGTGCGATCAGAGCCCCAGGTGCGGCCCTCTCGGCACGGCTTATCCGACAGTTGGCGGACCAGGCGGACTTTGCCTTCGTGGTCGACTCGCTTATAGACTCGCTTCCCGTCCTTGCTCTCGACCGTCACCTGACGATCTTGAACGGCCAAAGCCGACCCAATCGCCATCGCCAAAATACCAACCATTACCAATCCACGTTGTTTGTTCATCAGTTGTACAAACCTCCCAGTTTTCTAATCCGACGTGCAGTTAGGCGAATCCGCTTCGTCACCTGTTCCCAAAATGGGCCTATCGGGAACTTGCCTTAGCTGAAAAGTGATTCGCAGTTCTCCAGCCGTGGCCCCTTTTCATCGCAGACCGCAAACCGGACGCCCGCCTGCATCGAGACCCCAGCATACCGACCTTTGGCGTCGATCACATAGAAGTTCAGTCCGAACGTGGGGCGGCCCCGGTCGTTCAGAAGCCGCTTTTCAACCGTGTTGGAAACAACCCGGCGCAGGGCCTCCAATCCCGCGTCCTTGGGGTGCTTGCCCCGGCGCATCTCTTCCACCACCAGATAGGAGCAGAGGCCGTAGAGGTTGGCTTCTCCGCGCCCCGTCGATCCCGCCGCGCCGACGGCGTTGTCCACATAGAGCCCGGCTCCAAGAATCGGGGAATCGCCGACCCTACCGGGGATTTTGAAGGCGAGGCCGCTGGTGGTGGTCACGCCGCAGAGTTCGCCCTTGGCGTTGATGCCGTTGCAGTTGATGGTGCCCCAAACGTGCTCGGGGTCGATCCAGCCTTCTTTCGCCATCTGGAGCGCGGCTTCCAGTCCGTTGCCCCGTTTGGTGGGATCCAGGTAGTGGTCCGGGTCGGTGCGGCGCATCCACTCCCGCCACGCGGCCCGCGACCGGTCGGTGTTCAGGTCGGCCTCAATCGTCAGGCCCATGTTGCGGGCGTAGTCCTGAGCGCCTTTGCCCACTAGGAGGTGGTGGTCAGTTTGGGACGCGACGTAGTAGGCGACTTTGGAAGGGGTTCGGACTCCTTCCAAAGCGGCCACCCCGCCCGCCCACTTCTTCGGACCGTGCATACAACAGGAGTCCAATTGGACGACGCCGTGGGCGTTGGGCAGTCCGCCATAGCCGACGCTGGTGTCCGCCGGGTCCAGTTCCACGATGTTCACGCCCTCGATCAGGGACTCCAAAACGTCTTTGCCTTCGGTCATCAGGCGGAAGGCGCGGGCCACGCAGGTTTCGGTGCCCCCGTTGCGGTGGATGTTCCCGTTGCCCGAAGAGACCACCACGGGCTTGATGCCCTGGGGGATCAAGATGTTGGGGGAAGCGGCAACGGCGGCGCCAGCCTGCAGGAACTCGCGGCGAGACAGATCGATGGGCATGGCATTAGTCTATGCCATGCCCGCTGGTTTTGTCCAAGCGGCGACCGGCAGATGTGCTCGGTTTTTGCCTGCCTCATACGACTATCGACAACCATCGCTGTCCGGTGATCGCAACCCTGAGGTAGCCGCCTACGTCCTCTTCTTCCAATAGGCATACTGCAAAACATTTCCGTTCGCCCGATCCAGGATCAAGGTGACCTCATCGCCCGCACGGGCCTGTGGACTGGTTATCCGAAGGCTAACGATGGCGGTATTGGCATTCGACCTCTGCATAGGAGTCGGTCCGTCTTGCAGGAGGACCTCTTCGAACCGGACTTTACTAAGGACGGTATTGGGCACGACCTTGTGGATGATGCTTTTCGCATGCTGTACCCAAGCTGTCTCACCCGAGAATTTGGGCTTGCTTGGATCAGGCGACGTCCAACGTCTAAGCTCCCACAGTCGGCTGTTCGTTGCGATACGGACGTAGATTGGGTTTTCATTCAGAATGAGGCTTATGCCGCCGTCCCTAACCCTCCATCGATTCTCCGGGGCAGGATCAAGTTGCTTAACTTGAACCTTTGAATCGTCGAACTCCCACCCCAGAGCGAGGCAGAACGCCTTTGAGGACTGGACCAGTTGGTCGGTTGACTGGTCCCCATAGGCCCATGCGACGAGCGACAGGGCGCAGAAGCCAAAGAGGGTTGATTGACTACGAAGTTTCATTATCGCCTCCACCAGGTTGAGTAAATCGAGAGTCTATGTTCGCTTCTTCAAGTATGAAAAACTGAGAGGGTTTCCGTTGGCTCGATCCATGATGACTGAGATCTGATCACCTGCGCGATTGGGTGGGCTTGTGACTTGGAGCATGATTTGAGCAGAATTCGCATTCATGCGATACATAGGGGTGGGGCCGCTTTGGAGCAAAGTCTCTCTGTATCCAACTTTCACAACTGCAAGGCCCGGCAATACTTTCTTGACGATCGCTTTGGCATGGGTATACCAATTTGCCTCTCCAGTGACAAAGGGGGCCTCTGGGTTTGGCGTAGTATGTCTCCTAGAGTTTGCGAAAGAACTGCTATGCCCAATTCTCACATAGATGGGATTTTCGTTAAGGATGAGGCTTACCTCGGGGCTTGACACCCGCCACCGATTTCCGGAGGCTGGCTCAATCTGCTTGGCCTGGGCTTTTTCGGGCGTGAAGGGCCATCCGAGCGCATGACAGAAATTCTTCGTGAACTCGATCATTTCTTGCGGGCTTTGGCGGGCCTGCGAAGCCGAGCACAAAGTCGCCAGAGCGCCGATGCAAAGTAAATGTCTCAGAACTGATTTCATAATCGCCTCCACCAGGACGTGTGAATCGAGAGCCTCCGGGTTGCGGTTTGGGTTGTGGGCCAAACCGCAACCCGGAGGTTGTCACCTACGTCCTCTTCTTCCAATAGGCATATTTCAAGACTTGCCCATTGGCTCGATCCATGGTGACGTTGATCTCATCACCGGCCCGATTGCTAGGGGCCGTGACTTTCAATACAATGTAAGCGGTATTGGCGTTACTCCGTTGCATCGGCGTCGGGCCGGACTGAAGCAGAGTTTCCTTGAATCTAACTTTCTCCAAGGTTACGCCCGGGAGCACCTTCTTGACGACTTTCTTGGAGTGGGTGAACCAGTCTGCTTCGCTGGAAAATGCGGGTCGATGGATGTCGGGAGAGGTCCACCGGCGGGCATCCATCAGGCGCGTGTTGCTCGATATCCTCACATAGATTGGATTTTCGTTAAGGATAAGGCTAATGCCACCGTCCGTAACGCTCCACCGATTCTCCGGGGCAGGGTCAAGGCTTCGAACTTGAATCTTTGAATCGTCGAACTCCCACCCCAGAGCGAGGCAGAACGCCTTTGAAGACTGGACCAGTTGGTCGGTTGATTGGCTCCCATAAGCCCATGCGGCGAACGCCAGGGCGCATAAGCCAAAGATAGTTGATTGATGACGAAGTTTCATAGTCGCCTCCACCAGGCCGTGTGAATTGAGTTGGTGCCTGTATAGACGCCAGCATATCTCATATATTGGTCGCCATAAACGACAAAATCACCATCTTCAATTGTTCGATCCATTTCCCCACTTGGTGTAACTTTAACACCGTAAATATTCCTGGCCTTGTCGATCATGTCGTCGCGACTTCTGCCAATGGTCTCCTCAGTTATTAACTTATTCCAAAGCAAGGTTGCGAGTAGACCGGCATTGGTGACGTATGTGCTGACGGTCCAGCCAGCGATCGCCTGGTCTTCGTACAGTCCCCCATATCCGTTGTAGTAAGGAAAGAGCCACGTTAGGAAGTGATCGTTTGAGCCTGTGAGACAGGTATCGAACACAACCAAATCCACGGGCGGGTTTCCAGTGGTGTTGAAAGGCGGTAAAGGACCCGACGTGCCCATGACGGATTGTCGCCAAGCGAGCACGTTCGGATTTCCGTAGGTCGAAGATGGATAGATGAGATCGCCGTTATCAGCAGAAAACAGATCGACCAGTCCGTGCGTATTGAAGTACATGGTGGTTCCCCAGTCCTGCATACTTTGCACGGTGTTTGCGCTCCACCCGTCCCAATCCACCAAGGTGCAATTATGCCCGATGGCCGTCACCTTGTTATGAACTGTGGTTGCTCCATTCCCTCCGACTGCGTTTTCCCACTCATCGCGGCCCATGGCTCGGGTGTAGTTCTTGGCGGGGGCGGAATAAGTGTCCTCGTACCAGGTTCCGCCCGCCTTGGCCCTCATCTTGATCGTGACGGTGGTTCCCGAACTGAAATACTTGGAGTCGAACATGATCGGGATCGTCACTTCGTTGATGTACATATAGTGGGGTGGAAAGCCCATGATCGGGTACGTGTCCGAAGTGAGGAGTTCCCCGTTGATCAACACCTGGGTGGCCTCGACGTGCAAGTCGGGATTGGTCACCATGCACTTGTAAGAAGCGCGCGCGTTCGTCCCTGAGAAATACAGGGGCGCCGAGTATCCAGGATGGGGCGTGAATGTGATACCCGCCCAGGATAGACCGGCTACGAAGAATGTCAAGCAAATGGCAAATACAATCCTCATGGAGGAACTGTAACACATCATTGCAAAGGATGCAAATCACGTCGGAGCGCTTTTCCGCCGCGTGTCCTTGTTTTTCACCACAAGACGCGGTCGCCACGAGTTTGCCCTATGGCAAGTGAAAGTGGCCCATTTTTTTGAGGCGGGCTTAAGCCGCGATGCGCAGGTGCGTTTGACTTTCCAGATCGAACCGGTTCACGAGCTCTGCCAGTTCGTGGGCGATCTCCAGTTGAACGTTCGAGGCCTTGGCGATTTCGGCGAGGCGTTCGATCTGTTCGTGGACGGATCGGGCGACGGTTTGGGCGGTGGATGCCACTTGCTGGGCGCTGGCGCATAGCTCTTCGGCTCCAGCGGCGGCCTCTTCGCTGACGGCGGCCACATTTCCGACCGCATCCGCCACCTGCTTGGCGCCCACGTCCATGGAACCTACGAGGTCGGCGTTCTTCACCGCAATCGAGCGCACGTCGTCCACCTTCTCGATGATCGCCTGGAACGACTCTCGTCCCACTTCGGCGTACTTCGTCCCGTCGGCGACAGCCTGCGCGCTGCTCTCCATGGTGCCAATGGCATCCGCGACCCCACTCTGAACCGCCTGGATCAGTTGGCCGATCTCTTGGGTGGCCGAACTGCTTCGCTCGGCGAGCTTTCGCACCTCATCCGCCACGACGGCAAAGCCGCGCCCCTGTTCGCCCGCTCTCGCCGCCTCGATCGCAGCGTTCAGGGCCAAGAGGTTGGTCTGGTCGGCGATCTCGCCGATGGTGCCGACGATGGTCGAGATTTCAGATTGCAGATCACCCAGCTTGCGCACGGCTTCGGCGGAGTGGACGACTTCGCGGTGAATGTTCGACATGCTCTGGGCCGTCGCGTCCACGGCGATCTCGCCCGATTTCGCGGCTTTGGTCGCCTCATCGGCGGCCTCCTGCTGGCTATTGCTTCCCTGCTTCACCTGCTCGACCGCCGACTGCAAGGTCTCCACCGAAGAGGCGGCTTGGGTCGCCATCTCCGCCAGCTTCTCGCTCCCCTTGGCGATATCCTGGCTGGCTCGCGCCGACTCGTCGGTGGAAGTGCTGACCTCGCCAAACGCCTCGCCCACCTGGGAGGCCAAGGCGGAGGTGTTGGCAGTGTCTTGGGCAAGGCCATCGATGGATTCGCTTAGGCGGGTGGACCGATCCTTGAGGGTCCACAAGATGCCGCTCCAAGTCTCCAGCATGGTCTGCATCGCGTTGCCCAGCGAATCGCGCTCCGACTTGGGCTCGATCTTGATGCCGAAGTCGCCGTCGGCAAGGCTGGTCGCCATGTCGGCCATGTAGCGGTTGTGGGCGGCGACGGCCCGGAACGAATCTGCGAGTTCGCCGATCTCGTCCGCCGAGCGATGGTCGATCTGGACAGTGGCATCGCCGAGAGCCACCAGCCGCGCGGCCTCCGTGATCTTCTTCATGGGCCGGAAGATCAGGTTGGAGATGAGAGACACCAGCGCCCCAATCAGAACCAGCCCGATCAGGCAAGAGAAGATCGCCTGCTGCTTGAGTGAGTTCAACGAAGCGTAAGCGGCGGATTCTGGCACCCGCAGAACGGTTTTCCAGCCCGTCAGTTCCGAGGTCGTCCACACCAATAGATACTTCTTGCCGTCGATGGTGGACATACCCGTGCCGCTCTTTCGGTCTTGGATGTAGCGCCCCTCGGGCACATCGCTCACGGGCGTTCCCGCGAAGCCCTTCTTGGGCAGGAGTTTCTCGTCGGGATGGGCGATGAGCACCCCCTTGGGGCTGACCACGATCGCTTGCTGGCCCTTCGTCGAGTCCTTGTCGCCGAAGTTCAGCTTCAGCGCATTGGCCTTCTCGACGATGGAAGCGGTGGAGATGTCGATGCCCGCGATGCCCAAAAGCTTCTTGTCTGCATCGTAAACCGGCATGGTATAGCTGACCATGGTGATATTGCCCGAGCCGTCGTCGAAGAACGGCTCCGAGATCGCGGCCTTGCCCGTCTTCTTGGGAATGGCGAACCACAGCTGATCGGCGCCGTGCTGGTCATAGGTCTCGGCTACTGAATTGGGCCAACTCACCTGGGTGACGTAGCGCCACGAATCCGGGTGGGTATGGGGAATCTGGTCGGAGATGAAATAGACGCCATAGACCCGGTCGGCGGGAGCCTGCTTCAGGAGGTTGGCGAGAAACTGGCGTGAGGAGGCGTTATTGGCGGGGCCGATATCCATCTGGCGGGCAGTGATGGATTGGGCGTAGGATGCGGCGGCCGCAATGGTTTTGTCGAATTCGCCGGATGACTCCTGCAACTGGGAAACCGCCCACTTGAGGGTCGTCTCCGTCGCGGCCTTGGCCGACGTTTGGTAACTCAGGTAGGAGTTTGTCGCCAGGACGATTCCCGCTGCCACACCAACAGGAAGCGCGATCTTCGTTGCCAAAGATCGCGCTCGAAACCATGCAAAAGCACTCACTCAAGAGATTCTTGGCTTGGGGTCGGGGAAGGTGACACGCGGGATTTTGACGATCAATGCGCAAAAGGGGGCGAGCGGTCTGGCGCAGTGCCCCAGCCACGTCTTCTTCTCACCGCAAAGAAACAAAGAAGCCAAGGACGCAAAGAAGAGTTTGAGCCTAGCGAATTCCCCTTTGTGTTTCTTTGTCTCTTTGTTTCTTTGCGGTGAGAAGACCCCTTCGCTAGCTTCCTGAACTGGCTCAAGTGTGATATGGCTACGGGTATGTTCTCCCCTTCCAAACCGTCCGTCCGGTCTTCTTCCACCAGGCGGAACGGAGGATGGCAAAAGCGCCTACTATACACACGACAGGCATTAACAGAACCGGCCAGAGAGTGGTGCGGACGGTGAGGGCGACCATGAGGCCGCTCCAGACCAGGAGAGTCAGGGCATAGGGGTTGGCGATCCAGGCGAGGCCACAGAGGGCCATGAACAGAGCCAGCGTACAACTCCCCACATAGCTTCCCGTAATCTCAAACGAGTTCTTGCTCATGCCATCCAGAGCCTGTCGCCAGGTTTCGTACATCCTCACTTTAAGAGTCCGCGACAGGTTGGCGACCTCGACCTGCACCCCTTCCCTGGCGCAGAGGCGGCCCATCATCACATCCTCCAGGACGTGCGACTTCACCTGCTCATTGGGCCAGAGCCGGGTGTAGACCTCGGCTCGCCAGGCGTGGATTTGTCCGTTGGTAAATCGGTTGTGGCCCATGCGGGTTCGGCTAACGACGCCAAACGGGTTGGTCGCCAAGAGAATCCATCCCACCCAGGCGAGGAACAGGGGTTCGAGGCCCTTGCCGGGGCGGATGGTTGGGAAGCCAGTCAAGACGCCGACCCTTGGGCCAACCTCTCGCGCGAGACCGCGCAGGGAGTCGATGAAGTCCGGCTCGGGGCGGGCGTCGGCATCCAAGAAGACGTACCATCGGGCGTCGCTGTCCTCGGCGGCGGCTTTGGCCAGTTCGTGGCAGGCGCGGTTCTTTCCGGCCCAACCTTTTGGGAGGGGTTCTCCGGGAGAGATGACCGTCGCGCCAAGCTCCCTAGCGACATCCCCCGTGCCATCTTCCGATTCGTCGTCGAAGACGTAGACTTTTTCGACTTGAGGTTTGAGCAAGGGAATCAGTTCCCGAAGGTTCTCTGCCTCGTTTCTCGCCGGGATCAAGACGCAGAATTTGTCGCCTTCGGTCACCGACTGGGGTCGCCGCATAAGGAGGAGGTTGAGGGTCGCCACCAGGGCAAACAGGCCATACAGGATGAAGGCGGCGGCAGACACTTCGCCATTAAACCCCCGAAAACCGGAACCATCGCGAACTGCAATAACGTAATCACAGACATGCGACGCCTCGTTCTCATCGCTCTCATCTTCCTTTCCGCCTTCGCTTTGTCCCAACCGTTGCCTCGCAAGGGAACGCTCGGCATCCCCTTCCGTGCTGCTCCTGAGGATGTCCGCAACGCCCTGAAGTTGGGCGCCCAGGAGGCCGTGCAGGTTGCTTCCAAGGCCAACGGACTGGAGGAGAACGACTTGGTCTTGGGCGTGAACGGGAAGCGGTTCAAGAGCTTTGCCGAGTGGAACGAGATGGTTCGCAACGCGGTCTCCAGCCCCAACGTCAAGCTGATCGTCCATCGCGGAGGCAAGGAGCAGGAGATCGAGGTCAAGGTCCAGCCCAAGCCGGAGGATAAAGGCGACAACTACGAGACGATCTACGACCATGTCGTGAGCAATGGCCACCGGATTCGCACGTTCGTCACCAAGCCCAAGGCTCCCGGCAAGCGGCCCGTGATGTTTTGGATTCAGGGCATCAGCGCCAGTTCAGTGGAGGCTCCGCTTACCAGCCCAGGCGGTACTTCGCGAATCCTCAAGTCCTTCTCCGACGACGGGTGGGTGACGGTTCGGGTGGAGAAGCCTGGGATCGGGGACAGCGAAGGCGGTCCGGCGCTGCTGGTGGGGTTCGACGAGGAGCTGGACATCTACCGCCAAACCCTCAAGACGCTCGACAAGTACGACTTCGTGGACCGGTCGCAGGTGTATCTCTTTGGCCACAGCATGGGCGGTTGCCACGCCCCGATCATCGCCTCCGAGCAACCGGTGAAAGGCATCATCAGCTACGGCACCGTCTCCGACTCCTGGCTGGAGTGGCAGATCAAGGCCGCGCGGATTCAGGGGCCTTTGGGCGGGCAGAAGAGATCGGACATCGACGCGGAGGTTCGCAAGATCGTGGCGGTCTACCACTACCTCTACAACGAGAAGCGCACCATCGCCTGGATCAAGGAGAACCATCCCGAGCTCAACCGGGTGACCGACCAGACCTCGCGCGACGGGGTGATGATGGGGGTGCGCAGCATCAAATACATGCAGGAGGTCAACGACAAGAACTTCTGCGACTATTGGGCCAAGCTGGGCAAGACCAGGGTTCTCGCGCTCTTTGGCGAGGCGGATTGGATCGCCATCCAGGGTTGTCAAGAGCAGGTGGCGGCCGCCGTGAATGCGGCGAATCCGGGTATGGCGGAGTACAAAGTTGTCCCCGACTCCGATCATGGTTTTTCCAAGGCAGACGACTTCCGAGACAGCTACGCCAAATGGGGCCGCCCCGGCAGCGAGTTCAACCCCGCGATTATTCAGATTATGAAGGAGTGGGTGAAGGGGGTTGGGGGGTAGGTCTTGGGTTCTGGGCATTGGGCATTGGGGGGAGGTCTTTTCATAATTCCCACTCAGAGCGCCCGTCATCCCGAGCGAACATCCAAATGGGAGGTTAATGGCATTTGTGAAAAGACCTCGGGTTTTGGGTTTTGGGCAACCTGCCCGACCCAACACCCAAAGCCTAAAACCCAACACTCTCCCAAAATCTACCAAAATAGAATCCGTGCCTGTTTACGAGTTTCGATGTCTGGACTGTAACAAGAAATTCAGCGACCTGGTTGGGATGACGGCCGACTCATCCGACTCTAAATGCCCCCACTGCGGCAGCGAGCGGAACACCAAGCTTGTCAGCCGCTTCGCCCGCTATCGCAACGAAGACGACCGGGTGGATGTCATGGCCGACAAGTTGGAGATGATGGGCGAGCCGGACAGCCCGCGGGCGATGCGGGAGATGGTTCGCGAGATGGGCAAGGCGATGGACGAGGATATGGCGGACGAGATGGAAGAGATGTTCGAGGCCGACATGGACGGAGAACTGGATGATGCGGAATAGGGTGAGAGGTTTCGTAGTTGCTTTCTTGTAGCACAGCGTCATCCTGAGCGAGCTAGAAGGAGTTTGTAATTGAGCCGCTTGCTTGTCGCGAGTCGAAGGACCTCACCCGTCTGTAATCTCATCCCAACCTACAACTCGGTGAGGTGGCTCGACTTCGCGGCATAGAACGCTCTGCCAAAGCAAAACGCTCGGGCCGCTCTCGCTCACCATGACGTCGTATTCAAGTTTCATCTAATTTATGGAAAAACCTCAATCCATCCAGCAAACGCGTAGAAGTGCCAATAATACTTACAAGCCTATGACCACGCGCACCCTTGTCACCGGATTTGGCCCCTTTGGGGACAACAAGGAGAATCCGAGCGAAATCCTCTGCTCGTGCTTCAACCGCGACCATGCGGTGCTGGATGTCAGCTACAAGTACGTCTATGAATTTTGGGACGCGCTGGAGAAGGAGGGCGGATACGACACCATCATCTGCCTGGGCCTCTCGGCAAAGGCCACCCGGATGAAGCTGGAGCTGTTCGCGCGCAACAAGGTTGGGGAGACGAGAGACGTTCGCGGGGAGACCTGGTCCACCGACTTCATCGTGGCGGAGGGGCCGCCCTGCCTAGGGTCCACCGTCATGCCTCCCGATCTCATCTTTGCGGCCTCGGCCCTTTTGGACGCTCGGACGCTGGAACTCAGCACCAACCCCGGCGACTACCTCTGCAATTTCCTCTACTACCTACTCTTGGCAGGCCACCCCGGACAGGTTGGTTTTATCCACATTCCGCCGTTCGAAGTCATGAGTCCTGAGTTGCAGTACGAAACGATCGCCAAGCTCATCATCTCGGCGGAAGCGCTGGGCGAACCGTCGTTGGAAGCCGTCGCGGCTTAACCTGGAAAATCGTCGGCAATCCTTCGGCGGTCCTCTGCGGTCCTCGGTGGTTTCATCCCCGGTCAACTGAAAGAACCACCGAAAGACACAGAGGACCACCGAAGGGATGCGACTGACTTCCGAACCCCCAACATCTTAACCACCGGCAAGCTATACGGATTTGGTGAGCCTGGCCCTAGGCCCGCAGACCCAAGACCTCGTTCTCCGCCAGTTCGCGGGCTTTCACATCCTGCTCGATGCTGTGCAAGGACCCCATCGCCTTTTGGGAGATCGACCGGAGCAACTGAATCTGAAGACGATTCTCCGCGATGTTCGCCTCCGTATCCTCGATCAAGCCGTGGGCGGTTTGGATCTTGCTGAGGTCGTCGGAAATTTGAAGCATCTTGTGGAAATGCCGCTCCATCTCCCGGATTGGGGCCACCGCCGCCTCGGCGTCCTTGAGTTGGGCCGCGAGGTGGATGTCCAGCTCCTCCAGCTTCCGCTTACTCCGCTCCGCCTGGTCCAAACGACTCTTGCGCAGAAGCGAGAGCGTATCGTCGCCGGTTGCGCCCTCCACAAACAGTTCGTCGATCAGGCCAGAGAGCGTTTGGATGGAGGTGGCGATCTGGGTGCGGTTGACGCGGATGTTGTGCTCGACCTGCTGGAATTGGGCGATAGGTTGGCGGGTGAGGTATTTGACGACCACGCTCAAGACGTGGGAGTCGTTGACATTGATGGGCGGGAGGTTCTTCATCCGCTGGCCTTCGAGCCAAAGGCGGCTGAATGGCCCCACATACTTTGCGCCCTGAACACTGGCGGCGATAATGATGATCGTGACCAGCATTACCGCCATTACTTTCATCGAAACTGGCAATAGGGTTGCACTGACCAGCGAGAACAAAGCCCAATCGACCAGACGGGGCCAGTTGGCCGCCGAAGGACCCGCATCGTTGGCTGGAACTTGTGGAAGGATCTCGACGCCTCGAATATAGAGCTCCCGAATCTCCTCATCGGTAAGCGGCAGGGCGTTGCGCGGCTCCAGCGATTCCACGCTCCTATTGTAGGCCAAATCCCCGTAGCCTGGACCTCCAAGTCCGGGTCTCCGTTCCCCGGACTTTCCTGTCCGGGGGTGCTGCAAATCTGTAGGCGGCGGATGCATTGTGCCGCCGTCCGGATTGCTACAGATGTCGCGACGACTACAAACCCTCGAACCTGGAGGTCCAAGGCACGGAGACCCGGACGTGGACGTCCAGGCTATGGGGTCGGTGGCTCTTGCCCTGGCATAAATCATCCAGGGTCGCGGCTTTGGACGGCGGCAAAATGCATCCGCCGCCTACAAATCACATATCACAAGCCACACTACAAAAACTTGCGCGCGTTCTCGATCGACCGGCGGACGGCGGTGAGGGGGTCTTCGTCGCCTTCGTACTCTACGCTCAGCCAGCCATCGAATCCGACTTCCTTCAGTGCCCGGATGCACTTCGCTAAATCGACCGACCCCTCGCCGACCGCCGTGCCGATTACTTTGGCGCCGTCGATGGTGGTGTAAGCGAAACCGGTGTAGCCTTCGGGCTCGGGGGCGAAGTCCTTGAAGTGGACCATATAGGCGTACTTCGCCACCTCTTGGATCGCCTCATGGCTGGGCTGGTTCACGATGAGGAAGTTGCCGGTGTCCGGGTTTGCGCCCAAGGCGTCGTTGCCCGCGGCCTTGCGTACATCCTGGATCAAACCCCGAACCTGCTCCCCGCGCCCCGCCATGGTGCCGTGGTTCTCCAGGGCGAGGTTGATCCCTTTTGAGTGGGCGTACCGGGAAGCTTCCGCCAAACCCTCCACAATCCACTCTCTAGCTTGATCAAATGTGATCCCGTCGGAGACGTCGCCCGCAAAGACCCGCACGACCTGCGACCCGTAGAAGACCGCCTCATCGACGCCAAACTTGATCTTGTCCAATTGGGCGCGGCGCTCCTCCTCGGTCGGCTTGGCGAAGTTTTGGGAGATGGAGAAGATGGGGCAGGGGAGGCCGGTCTCTTTGAGGGCCTGGGTGGCGGACTGGCGCTCGGCGACGGCGTCCCGATAGAAGACGTCGAGAAGCTCGACCCCGTCCGCGCCCGCTCGTTTGGCCTCGTAGATAAAGCCGGGTATGTCCAATCGACCGTCCCGCACGGCCCGGACATAGCTCCACATACTGACCCCGATCTTCAAAAAACCATCCTCCTTGAGATGCCCTTGACACGAAAGCGGGCAACCAAACTTTGACTCATTCGAGCAATTTTCGTTCCACTACCGCCCGGAGAAGAACTGCATCAGAGGGGAATAGAACAAAAACGCCCCGAAGATTCCCACCATGCAGATGACGCAGGCGCTTCGGAGGCCATTGTTCATCTTCAGGCTCTTCACTGCGTCTCCCGTCTCCTCCGCCACAAACATCGCCCGACCGATTCCCAGGTAGTAATAGACGCTGATCACCGAGTTCACGGCGAGCACGATCGCCAATGGCGCGAGGCCTGAGTTCAGAGCGTCCTGGAAAATAAAAAACTTCCCAAAGAACCCGGCGGTTCCCGGAATCCCGATCAGGGAACACATAAAGACGATCAAGGCCCCCGCCGCCAAGGGAGCGCGGTGCCACAGGCCGGAAATCTCGTCGAACTTGGTGCCTTCTTTGCCGCTCTTCGCCGCCAGACTCACCACCGCGAACGCGCCGATAGTCATCAGGACGTAGCTGAGCAGGTAGTAGCTGATGGTGTCGGTTCCGATCTTGTCGGGGGCTTTCACATGGGCCAGGATCGCGACGAGGATATAGCCTGCGTGGGCGATGGAAGAGTAGCCCAGAACACGCTTCACATCCTTCTGCACCAGAGCCACCAGGTTGCCGACCGTCATGGTGATGATGGCGATCCAGAACATAGCGGGAAGCCAATACTCCTGCATGGCACCGCTGGCCGAGGCGACTCGGAACAGCGCAGCGACGGCGGCGATCTTGGACCCCGCCGCCATGAAGGCGGTCACGTTGGTGGGAGCGCCCTGGTAAACGTCGGGAGTCCACATATGGAACGGCACGAAGGAGCTTTTGAAGGAGAGGCCGACCAACAGCATCCCCAAACCGAAGAGTAGGAGCGTCCTAACCTGGGTATCCCCGCCGATCCACGCCCCCGCCACCTGGTCCAGGTGTAGGCTGCCCGTCGCGCCGTAGATGAAGGCGATGCCGTAGAGCAGGAAGCCGCTGGCAAACGCTCCAAGAAGGAAATACTTGAGCGCGGACTCCTCTGACTTCCCTTCCTTTCTCGCCATGCCTGCCATCACATAGAGCGCGATGGACAAAACCTCCAAGCCCAGGAACAGCATCAAGAGGTTCTTACTGGCGACCATCACCATTGCCCCGACCGTGGACCACAGGAGCATGGGATAGAACTCCCCGAAGGGGATGCGTTTTTCCCGCAGGTAGCCTTCGCTGAAAAGGATGCTGAGGAAGGCGCTCACTACCAACAGCAGCTGCATCACCAACCCGAAACGATCTCGCAAGACCATGCCGCCGAAGGACTCGCCATCCAGATAGGACTCGGCGTTGAACTGGAAAACCAGCGTTACCCCGGCGAGAACCAACCCGAGGAGCGAGAACAGGACGATCATGTCGTTGTTCTTCTTGGGGCGGGCCATCTCGATGCACAGCGCGATGATGCCAGTCATGGCGACTACCACGACGGGCGCGATCATCGACCAGTCCATCATGGGTATAGCGGGCTTATACTGCATAACTTCTCTCAAGGCGAAGGCTCTCTTCGAGCGTTCGGGATAGGAAATCGGTTCCGGGCTTCAGCACGATGTCGGCTTCGAGATCGTCGCAGGCCAAGGCTCCCGGCCTCATGGCTCGGACTTCGGAGACGGGAACCTTGGAGGAGGCGATGTCCCAGGCAAAGGCGTGGCCGGGAAGGTCGCTCACAAAGTCCAGGTACACATCCTCTTCCCCCACCACAAAAATCAGGTTGAAGAGCGCATCCGAAATCTCCTCCAGTAGCTCCCGGTCCCGCTCCAGATAGAAGCCGCCGTACTGCATCGGGGTGCAATGTTTGGCTCGGGCTCCGTAAAGGCGGTAGAGGATGCCGTCGGCGCCCTTTTCGAAAGCTTGGCCGATGTTGCGTCGGGTCTCTTCGCAGAGGTCGTTCAGCTTTTGGTTTCCGTTGTGGGGGTCTTCCTTCAAGAGCACGTTCAGGTCGAGCCCTTTTCGCATGGCAAGCCCAAAAGGATTGTCCACCTCTTGGAGAAACACCTGGTCCTCTGCGCCAGCCTCAAAGCGCACGTCCGAGTCCGGCTGCCAGGCAGGCCAGTTGACGACCGGCTTGCGGTCCGTCTCGCCTCCCCGGGCGGCAGCCAAAATTCGCTCTCGCGAGGTCATTGGGCGGCGACCACCTCGGCGTCATGCTCTTCCGGCTTCGCCTCCGGCAACGGGAAGTGGAGGTTGGCGGGAGCGATGATCTCGCCATTGGAAACCAGGTTCATCTCGGCATCGATCTGGTGAGCTTCATCGCTCCAGACTGGCCTCTGCCCAACCGGGTTGATCGCCATCATGCGCGCCGCGCCAATGGCCGATTCCATCGGCTGGAGGAAAGTCTTGGGATAGAGGCCGCCCCAGAAGATGAAGACCACCAGGATGCCGCACATCGCGATCTCCCAGGGCTTGATGTCTTTGAGCCGCTGGTTGTCGGGGTTGTCGTTCTTGCCGTAGAACACCCGCTGGAACATATAGAGCAGGTACACCGCCGCCAAGACCACGCCGAATCCGGCGACCACGACAAAGGCAAGGTTCAGCCCGTAAACGCCCGCATAAGCGGCTTCGAATGCGCCCATCAGGGCCATGAATTCGCCGATGAAGCCGTTGGTTCCGGGGAGGCCGACCGAACTGAGCATTGCGATCAGGAAGATGGCGGAGTAGATCGGCATCTGCGCCTTCAACCCGCCGAAGTTCTTGAACATCCGGGTGTGGCGGCGCTCATAGACCAGACCGATGAGAAGGAACAGCGCGCCGGTACTGATGCCGTGGTTCAACTGCTGCATCGACCCGCCCATCAGGCCCGTATGGGTTAGCGAGAAGATACCGAGCAGGACGAACCCCATGTGGGAGACCGACGAGTAGGCGACGAGCTTCTTCCAGTCCGGCTGAACCGCCGCGACGATCGCGCCGTAGATGATGCCGATGACCGCCAGGGTCATGATGATCGGCACTTGATTCCCGATCACGTCCGGGAAGAGGGGCAGGCAGAAGCGCAGGAATCCATAGGTTCCCATTTTCAGCAAAACGCCCGCCAGAATCACCGACCCGGCGGTTGGCGCCTCGACGTGGGCGTCTGGCAGCCAGGTGTGGAAGGGGAACGCGGGGCACTTCACCAGGAAGGCGATGGCGAACGCCCAGAAAATCCAGGGCTGAAGGTGCATCGCCTGTGCCCAAAGATTCCCGTTGGCGACCTCGCGCTGGATGTCGATAATGCTGAAACTGACCCCGCCGCCCGTGGCTCCGGCATACAGGTTGGCCATCACGATCATCCCCACCAGCATGAAGATGGAACCCGCAAAGGTGTAGATGAAGAACTTCAGACCCGCGTAGGTTCGGCGCTCGCCTCCCCAGATGCTGATGAGGAGCCACATCGGCACCAGCGACGCCTCGAAGAACGTGTAGAACAGGATCATGTCGAGCGACACGAACACGCCCAGCATCGCGGTTTCCAGGATCAGGAGGCAGATGAAATAGAGCTTAACCCGCTTCTCGACGTAGAAGCTAAACCACACCGAGATGACGGTCAAAAGCGTGGTGAGGAGGATTAGCCAGAAGCTGATGCCGTCCAAGCCCAAGTGGTAGTTGATTCCCAGCTTCTGAATCCAGGGCATGAACTCTACCAGTTGGAAGTGGAAATTCTCCCCGACGAACTTCGGGATGAGCATGAGCGATGCGCCGAAGGTGGCCACCGTGGTCCCGAGGGCCAGCCACTTGTGGGTCTTCTCCTGCTCTTTGGGCAGAAGCATCATCACCAGCGCCCCAATCAGGGGGAGGAAGACGATGAGTGAAAGCAGGCCGAGTCCGGTGGATTCCATTAGCGGCCTCCCTCGTTGCCCATCGAGGGCGCGACGATAAACTTGGAGTCGTTTGACGGAAGATTGGCGATGGAGTAGCCGATGGCTCCCAGCAGCGCCACCACTCCAATCAGCATGACCAGGGCGTACTGTCGAACGAAGCCGTTTTGAAGGAATCCGAACGCCTTGCCAAGCGTCCCGGCGAGCCATCCTGCGCCATTCACCGCGCCATCCACCACCTTGGAGTCCGCGCCTTTCCACATGAACACGCCCAAATCCCGACCCCCGTCCACGGTGGCGGCAACCATCGCGGAGTCATAGCCAAACTGGTCGCGGGCCGCTTTGCGGAATGGGTTCCACTTGGATTCGTCCCAGCCTTCTTTGGCGGGGAGGCTCTTCCAGTAGAAGATCGCACCCAGAAGGATTCCCAGACCGGCCGCGATAATGCTGAGCCAGATCAACTCAAGCGGCAACCCATGGGGATGCGCCTCAAGTTGGAGAGACATGCTCCCCGGCGGATAAAGCCAGTGTTCAAGGGTGTGGTTGCGATAGAGCAAGAAGCCGCCGCCCGCCGACAGGACCGCCAGCACTACCAGCGGGAACCACATACTGGGGGGCACTTCCTTGGGCATGTGGGTCTCATCCAGGTCGTGGTGATGCTCGTGCTCGTGAGGCATTGCCGCCATCTCTTCATCGGTGTAGAAGAACCCATGCTTATCCGGCCCGTGGTCCTCATGGGCATGATGCTCGTGATGGCCGTGATGATCGTCGTGGTGGTCGTGATGGCCTTCGGCATGGGCTGGAATCAGCTTCCATCGCTCGGGACCACTGCCGAAGGTGAGCAGCGTCATGCGGGTCATGTAGAAGGCGGTCAGCATCGCCACCCCAAGCCCCACCCAACCAACGATATAGCTAAAGTTGACGCCGTTGATGTTCGCGTGGTTGTTGGCAAAGGCGTAGCCCAAGATCGCCTCTTTCGAGAAGAAGCCCGCCAGACCCGGCACACCAGCGATCGCAAAGAAACCGATGGTCATGGTGATCCAGGTGATCTTCAGGTACTTCCAGAGATTGCCGTAGTTCCTCATATCCTGGTTGTGGGCCATCGCGTGGATCACCGCGCCGGAGCCGAGGAACAGGAGGGCCTTGAAGAAAGCGTGGGTCGTGACGTGGAACATCCCCACCCAATAGGCGCCCGCGCCGCAGGCGATAAACATAAAGCCCAGTTGCGAAACCGTCGAGTAGGCCAGAACCTTCTTGATGTCCGTCTGCCCAAAAGCGATCAACGCCGCAAACAGGGCGGTGAACGCGCCGACGCAGGCGATGATCGCGCTGGCGACGGGCGATAGCTCGAAGATCACGTAGAGCCGGTTCAGGAGGAAGACTCCGGCGGTGACCATCGTCGCGGCGTGGATGAGCGCGGAAACCGGGGTCGGCCCCGCCATCGCGTCGGGAAGCCAGAGGTAAAGCGGGAACTGGGCCGACTTGCCGCAGGCTCCCACAAAGAGAAGCAAGGCGATAGCCGTGGTTACTCCCGGCATACTCTTCAGAATCTCGCCGATCACGGGCAGGAAGACGTCGTAGCTCAGGAACCGACCGTCATGCCCCCCAAACTTATCCGCATTGGCGGCGATGACCACAAACAGCAGGAACATCCCGAGCGTCAGGCCCCAGTCGCCGATGCGGTTGACGATGAACGCCTTGTTGGCCGCCTTGGCGTTGGCGAGGTCTTTGTACCAAAAGCCGATCAGCAGGTAGGAGCAGACGCCCACGCCTTCCCAACCGATGAACAGCATCACCAGGTTATTGCCCAGTACCAGGATGAGCATCGAGGCGATGAACAGGTTGAGGTAGGTGAAGAACCGGGCGTAATCCTTCTCTTCCGCCATGTAGCCGGTGGCGTAAAGGTGGATGAGCGCCCCGATCCCCGTGATGATGAGAGTCATCAGCATCGTCAAGGGGTCGATTCTCAATTCAAATGGAATATTGAGACCGGCAATCTTGATCCAATCCCAACCGTGGGCGACTACTCCCCGGTCTCCCGGCCCGAGCTTGGCCAGTTCCATGGTCAGGTACACGGCGATGCCAAACGCCGCCGCGACCGGAGCCACTGCCAGCGCGCCGACGAGCCGCTTGCCCGAGCCGTTCCCAATCAACTTCTTCCCCACCAACGCCTGGAGAAGAAAACCCAAGACCGGCAGCCCGATTACCAACCAAATTAATCCACTGTTGTCCATGCTGAGTTCTTATCCGCGAAGCAGGTTCATTTCGTCGATATCCACATCTTGCCGGAGTCGGAAGATCGCCATGATGATGCCGAGGCCGACCGCCACCTCCGCCGCCGCCACCGCCATCACAAAGATCACCATCACCTGCCCCGCAACACTGGCATCTGCCGTGGGTGTGGCGCCAATGACGAGTTTGCTGGGCATGTACTTGGCGAACGCGAGGAAGGTAAGGTTGACCGCATTGAGCATCAGTTCGATGCACATGAAGATGACGATGGGGTTGCGGCGGATGATAACCCCCACCACCCCGACGCTAAACAGGAACAGTCCGAGCGCGAGGTAAGCGATCAGCGGCACGCCTTCCATTTCTAGAGCCTCCTCTTGGCCAACAGAATGGAGCCAACGATGCCGACGAGCAGGAGAATGCTCGCAATCTCAAAGGGATAGAGGTAGGTGCTGAACAAACTGTATCCAACCATCTGGGGAGTTCCGAAGCCCTCGGGAGCCCGAGTCTGGGTGATCGACGCCATGGGAGCGATGACCTGAGCGCCCAGCAATGCCGCCATCCCCAAGCCCATGATGCCACCAATGATCAGCTTGGGATCGCGCTTTTCGATGAGCACCCCAAGCGAGCCGAGATTCAAAAGCATGATGACGAAAAGGAACAACACCATGATCGCGCCGGTGTAGACCACGATCTGCAGGATGCCGATCATCTCCGCGCCGAGAGTGAAGTACAGAAAGGCGAGCATGAAGAAGCTCACCACCAGGCACATGGCCGAGCGGACCGTATTGTTGAAGGCCACTACGCCGAGCGCCGCCAGAGACGCCACCCCGGCAATCACCATGAAAACAGCCAAATTGGGAGTCATCCACTCAGGCATTATCCGACCGCCACCTCGCTAGGATTGGAAGGATCGACCAAGGTGATTCGGCGAGACTCCAAGTGAGCCTCGCTTCCGGTAGCTCGTTTGAGGATTTTCAAGAGACTCACCACCATCGCTCCCGCGACCACCCAAAGACCCGCTCCGGCAACCCACGCTAGGTGGGGAGCGTTGCTTTCCGAAACCAGCCGTACCACCAGAATCCAAACGGCGACCAGGATGAAGTTGACGGCGGCGATGGGCAGGAGGTTTTTCCAGCCGAGCGACATCAGTTGGTCGTACCGCAGCCTTGGCAATGTGGCGCGGAGCCAGATGAAGAACGAGAAGAAGAGCGCCATCTTACCGATGAACCAGAGCGGGGCCAGCCAATAGGTCGCCTTCGCCATTAAGTCGGCGAATCCGGCGAAGAACGGGACCGGCATGGCTTGTGAGATGTACTCCCAGTTGAAGGGCAGGATGTTC
Organism: uncultured Fimbriimonadaceae bacterium; assembly: GCA_964501275.1. GTDB lineage: Bacteria > Armatimonadota > Fimbriimonadia > Fimbriimonadales > Fimbriimonadaceae > 55-13. The sequence goes on from CAZCSP010000020.1 coordinate 62,530, forward strand.
CAGCCGCCGAAGAACACGGTTGCAAAGACGCCGGAGAAGACGAACATCGCGGCGTACTCTCCCATGAAGAACACGGCGAACTTCATCGAGCTGTACTCCGTGTGGTAGCCCGCAATCAGCTCGTTCTCCGCTTCCGGCAGGTCGAACGGGGCGCGGTTGGTCTCCGCAACCATACAGATCAGGAAGACCACCATCGCGACGAAGCCAAACGGGGTGAAGGCGAACCAGTTCTGGAGCCAGGGGATATTGAAAAGCCAGAACGACTCCTCTTGAGTCCGCACCATGTCGGTCATTCGGAGCGAGCCGGTCGCCAACGCGATACAGGCCAGGGACATCGCCATCCCCAGTTCATAGCTGATGAGTTGCGCGGACGCCCTCAACCCACCTAATAGCGAATACTTGTTATTCCCCGCATAACCCGCCAGCACGACTCCATACACGCCCAAGCTAGAGATTGCCAGCATATACAGCACGCCGATATTCGCATCCGCGATGGGAGTCAGGGAAGGCCAAGGGGCAAAAGGCATGGTGCCGCCGATCGCAAATGCCGGGAAGAGCGCCACCGCCGGAGCGACAAAGTAGATCACCCGATCCACCGCGCTGGGTGTCACGTCCTCCTTAAAGAAGAGCTTGACGCCATCCGCGATGGGTTGGAGAAGTCCCCAAATCCTGATCTTCTTGCCCCTTAGGAAAGGAGGAACCAGCTTGCTGGTTTTTGAGAGGGTGAAGGTTGCGACCCGGTTGGGACCGATACGGTCCTGCATCCAACTGAGCAACCGACGCTCCCACCAGATCAGCCCCGGAACGATGAGCAAGATCGGTACGACCAATACCAGGACACGGATCAATGCCTGAAGGGCGGGATGAAGGTCTAAGAACCACTGCGCCATGAACTCGGCTCCCAATTTACCAGGCTA
>CAZCSP010000020.1:63546-70413 GCA_964501275.1 uncultured Fimbriimonadaceae bacterium
GTGTAGTCCTGGACCGGTGGCTGGTTCTGGGGCTGTTGGGGGACCTGGTTTGTCGGAGACTGGTGCGGCGTTGGATTTTGCTGAGTTTGGGGAACCGGGTCGGCCTTGGGCGGGATCGGGATATTCCGGGGAACCCCGGCGTCCAAGTCGTACCGTTCGCCGAGTCCTGGGCTAGCAGGAGAAGCGGGAGAGTTGAAGCTGGAATTCCCCTTCCCTACCGGCAAGGTCGTCCCATCCATCGCGACCCGGCTGATCTCTACCGGAGGAGACGAAACCCTCTTAGGAGCCGGATCGCTGGAGACCGCCTCGGCAAAGACCGCAAACAGCACGTGTGCCCCTATCGAAATTCCAAGGGCGAGGCCGAACCGGGACATTTGCTCTGAATCCACCTAAACTGCCACCTTCTCTCGCATTTCGCCATGGGATACCAGGGCGTTGATGAGGGTCGTCGCCGCCTGCTCCGTCTCCGCGACGATGGCTCTTTGGCGAGAGCTGTAGTAGTTATACGCCACAAAGCAGATGACCGCGACCGTCAGGCCTGTAGCTGTAGCGTAGAGCGCTTCGCCGACTCCCGCCAAAATCCGGTCGTTGGCGTTCTGATCGCGGGAACTAGAGATCGCCTGGAAGGTGCCGATCATCCCGAACAGAGTCCCCAACAAACCCAGAAGCGGTGAAATCGTCGTCGTAGTATCCAAGACCGGGAGAAACTTCTCTAACCGTTGGAAGTACTTCTCACCGGTCTCCTGAACCTTCCGCTCGCAGTGCGCCACTCCGTATTCGCGATTCCTGAGAATCGCGGCGAGGCAGGCGGCGACGGGTCCAGGGCGGGAGTCGCAGGCGCGGATAGCCTCGTCGGGAGCCCCTTCCTCCACCATCCGAACCACCCGCTTCGTGAGACCAGGCGATACGTCTCCATCTTGGCGGTACACCATCCAACGCTCCACAATGATCGCGACGGCGGCGACGGACATGAGCAAGAGAGGGATCATCACGATCCCCCCGGCCTGGATGAAGTTCAGCACGTTGGACATTCGCTGAACCTTAGACGCGCCAAGGGCGGAATGTGTCCCAAGTTTGGGGAAAAAGGGGTTGCGGTTTTGCGGTTGTGTGGTTTTTCTCCACGCAAAGTCGCCAAGGGCGCAAAGAGCCGCAAAGCCAGTATGCATCTTAGCGTTCCTTGTGCCTTGGTGTTAGGCATTCATCAGGGGCGCGTGCTTTTGGTGATGGCTTCCTCAATGCGACAATCCGCTTATCAAACACTAAGACACCAAAGCACAAAGCGGGCTAACCACACCAGCACAACGAGCATCGAGCACCTCAAATCCTCAGGAGTCTTGCTAAATCAGTGCCGACTTTGATGGGGCACGGCGCATAATCTAGACATATGCGCGGCGCAATGAGTCCTGAACATTTCTACGAAACCCTGGTTGCCGCAGATGAGGTAGGCGTCAGGCTAGAGATGGTGATGGGGAATTACAATTGGGAATTCCACCCATCGCCCTTGCACACGATTACCGCCAAAGATATCGAGAGGTCCATTCAACCGATTCCAGATGAAGGTAGTTGCGGATGCTATACGCTCCAAGATGTATACATCCTCTTTCCCGATGGCTCCTTTAAGAGGCCCGATATCTCGATTTTTTGTCAACGGCCTGCGGCGACTCAAGAAGCGCTTACTGTGATTCCTGAAGCCGTTATCGAGGTGGTCAGCCCGGGCTCCGAGTCTAAGGACCTGGAAATCGGCCCGCCGTTCCTGCTTGCCCAGGGCGTCAAGGACGTGGTCGTCTTCAATCCTTCAAGCCGCCAAGTCCACCACTTCCGACGCGACGGCTCCAAGCAGATGACTTCTCCAGTGACCATCGACTTGGAATGCGGCTGCCGTGTAACCGCCTAACCTCCCAACCGTCCTATTCACAAGCAAAGAAGCTGGAGGATCGATCATGTCTACACTGCTTGTTTTAGCCGCAACTTTGGCGGCGCATCCTCTCGAGGGTGAGGTCGTCACACACGCCAACTTGACCGTTTACCCAATCTACGCCTCAGCGGCGGGCAATCCGGCCGATTACATCTCCCTGGATGAAGGCCTGAAGCAGGGGACGGTGGTCATCACGGAGACCGGAGGAAGCAACGGTCGTTCCCTCATTCGCGGTCGCCAGGCCAATCAGACTTTTCAAAACCAGCAGCAACAGGGCAGCGGCGGAACGGTCAATACCCTCTGGCTCACCAATAACAGCGGCAAGAAGCTGATGATCCTGACCGGTGAAATGGTCAGTGGCGGCAAGCAGGATCGGATTATCCAGAAAGACGTGCTGATTCCGCCCTCCAAGGCCCCGATCAACGTCAGCGTTTTTTGCGTGGAGCAGAATCGGTGGGCGGATAACGGGGCCAAGTTCGCTCCGGCGGCGATGGGCGCGGGCGGGTTGGCGGATCCTTCTCTGCGAGGCAAATCCCAGCATGATCGCAACCAGAGCGCGGTTTGGGGCCAGGTCGACCAGTCTAACAAGAAGCTGAGGACGGAGAACTCCACCAAGACCTACGGCGCGAACCTGAACAGCCCGACGGTGCAGAAGTCGGTGGACTGCTATGTGCAAGGAATCCAGAAGTCGTTCCCGGTGGATCGGGCGGTTGGAGTCGCGGTGGCGGTCAATGGCAAGATGGTCTGGATGGACCGCTTCGCCAACAACCAGATGTTCCGCAAATACTGGCCGAAGATGCTCCGCTCCTACGCTTTGGAAGCGCTGCAGGCCATGGAACGGACGCCCTCGCCCAAACCTCCTACCTATGAGGCCGCCATGCGCTATGCCGATGCACGGGACGGCAAAATGACGCACGAAGCCGAGGATGGAGTCTGGAAGCTAGTGAAGATCGAAGGCACGGGCCATGTCATCTATGAATTGGAAGATCTCGGGCTAAAGACGCCGCTGATCCTTCACACCAGTAAGATGGCGAAGTAGCGCGACGCCTGATGCGCTCACAGCTTTCAGCAGTTCGCGTTTTGGTAGTTCTTTCACGCAAAGGCGCAAAGATCGCAAAGAGGACGAAACCCCTTTGCGATCTTTGCGATCTTTGCGCCTTTGCGTGAGCCTTCTCTCTCGGCTTCCTTTACTTATCGTTACTGACTAGGCCGATTAACAGTTGATTGGGTTCAACGACGTATCTACACACACTCGGCAGTTTGACCCCCACCCTGCCCTCCCCCTACGGCACGAACCATCCGCAGGGGGAGGCAAGCGCTCTAATCCTGATCCGGCACTTGGAACTGGATCGGGGGCTTTTTGATCTTCTTGGGTTGCTGAGGAGGCTCCACGACCGGCTTCACGACTTCCACCGCCGGGGGCGTTGGCGCAACGACCGGTTGGACCACCTCTACTCTGGGCTGCAGCTGCTTCTCGGGCTTCGCTGCACCGATGGCATTGATCTTTTCGACCACATCGATACCGAACAGTTGCTTGATCTGCTCCAAAGTCGAGATCGCCTTGCCCGCCATATTGCCACCACCGGATCGGGAGTCGATCATGGTGACCTTGTCTACGTGGGTGTCGGGGATCGTGTCCGTCAGGGCTTCGATAATGCCGCCCAGCTTTTGGGTTAGCAAGACCTCGCGCGCGCTTGGACCAGCCTGCTGATAGGTTTCGGCCAACCTTCGAAGGGCGTCGGCTCGAGCTCGACCCTCTTCAGTGATGGAGGCGGTCTGGGCCTTCGCTTTGGCTTCTGAGGCTTCGGCTTCCGCGCGGGCAGGAACGACCACATCCGCTTCTAGACGACTGCGAACCTGTTCCAGCCTAGCTTTCTGAACATCCAGTTCCGCCCTGGCTTGGGCGACGGCGGCGATGACCTGGGCTTGCTCCTCCGCAACCAACGCATCCCGACGGGTGAGGGTTTCGGTCAGCCGGCGCTGCATCTCCGCTTTTGCGATGTTGGTGTCCGCTTCAAGCTGGGCCCTTCGCTGTCGCTCCATGTTCTCGGCAGACTGAATCTCCGAGTCGGCGTGGGCGTTGGCCTCTGCGATTCTGGCCTTGGAGATAATCTCCGCATTGCGCTTTCGCCCTAGAGAGTCCAGATATTTGACCTCGTCCTGGACGTTCTGAATCTTCATGGTGTCCACAACCAGGCCAAGCGCGGTCATGTCCTGCTCCACCTCATGCACCAGCCGCTCGGCAAACAAGAGCTTGTCCTCGTTGACCTGCTCGGGCGTCATGGTGGCGAGAATGCCTCTCAGCGACCCTTCCAAGGTCGCCTTCGCAATCTGCATGATCTCCTGCCGAGTCTTGCCCAGGAAGCGCTCGATGGCATTGTTGATCAGCGGCTCATGTCCCGCCACTTTCACGTTCGCTACCCCTTGGACGGTCAGCGGAATGCCGCCCTTGGAGTAGGCGTTGTACGCCTGAATGTCGATGGCCATGTTGGTCAAGTCCATCCGATCGACCCTTTCGAACAATGGGACACGAAAGCCCCGTCCGCCTTTAATCAGGCGATAGCCGTAGCTCCGCCCGCTCTCCATCCTGCGTCCCCCCGAAAAGATCAAAACCTCGTTGGGAGCGCAAATATAGATGAATCCCTTCATCGTAGTGACGAAGATCAGAACGAAAGCGAAAAATACGCCAACGGCGATCAACCAGATCATAGCTTCACCTCTTGGGTCGTCTCAGCATCTGTTTCCGAACTCCTCCCGGAGATCGCCTTCTGAATATCAATCCCGGTGGACTGGGTTACAGAGTCGAAGATAGAGGAGAGCATGGCGGGGTAGGCGGAGGCGTAGCTGGAGAGGACCTTGCCGTCGCCGCCGTCGATCATGTTCAGATTTCCAACCTTGATTTTGGCCACCCCTGTCGCCGCACTGGCCAGGATCTTCTCGAAGTCTTCGATCAGATAGATCGTCATCGCGCTGTCTCCCGCCTCGCGCCAGGCCGAGCTCATAAGTTCGAGCGCCTCGGATGTCGCGATACCGCTCTCCCTCAGAATGGCGGCATCGCCTTTTGCCTTGTACTGCTGGGCGCGCTGGGCGGCCTCGGCGGGAAGGATTTGGTCGGATTGGAGGCGGAGTGTCTCCACATCGGTTCGCACCAGTTGAAGCTCCTGTTCCGCTTTCGCCCGGGCTTCTCTCGCCGCGGCCAAGGTTCGCTCCTCCTCCGCTCGGACTTTCGCGTCGAGTTCGGCTTGGACTTTTCGAAGCTCGTTCACCATCTTGGAGACGTTTGCTTCGACGTTCGCCATGATCACGTTGGATCGGCTACGGCTTTCGGCCTCGGCCTGCTCCGCATCTCGCTTCGCGTTGCTCTCCGCAATCTCGGCATCGCGAATCACGTTGGCGATCGCTTCGCGCCCGATGGAGTCCAGATAGAGCTTATCGTCGCTGACGTGCTGGATTTTGAAAGTATCTAGGTGGATACCGAGTTTCCTTAGATCCTGCTCACTTTCTGAGGACAGCTCGTCGGCAAACTTCAAGCGGTCTTCGTTGATCTCCTCGGGAGTCAGTTTGGCGAGAACGCCGCGTAAGTGGCCCTCCAGAGTCTCCTTCGCCACCCGGCGAATCTCGTTTTCATCTCGACCGAGGAATCGCTCGATGGCGTTGCCGATCACCACCGGGTCGCTGCTGATCTTCACGTTGGCAATGGCGTCCACGTTCAGAGGGATACCACCCTTGGAATAGGCCCCACGAATCGCAATCGGCACTTCCAAGAGGGTCATGCTCATACGCGACACGGTCTCGATAATCGGCCAGCGAAAGCCACGACCGCCCTGAACCGTGCGGAAACCCCGTTGACTGCCATCAGATAGTCTTCGCTTTCGGCCCGAGAAGATCAGGACTTCGTTGGGCGGACAGATTTGAAGCATGCTCTTGACAAGGGTAATCAGCGCAAATAGCACGATCAGACCTGCCCCGCCGATCATCAATCCGTTTTTTATGTCATCAAATTGAAAATTATCCATTAGTTGATCCTCTGAGGCAGGGCCTCTTCCTCAAAAATCGAGTCCCGCAAGACCACTTGGGCACGGCCGTTCTCCATCGCGACCACCACTACTTTTGCCCCGACCTCGATTGTTTCTGGCAGTTCAGCCGTGGCGAGAAAATCGATGATCTCGCCTTTGACGCTACACCGGATGCGCCCTGGGTCAGAGCCGCGAATTGCCACCAACACGGTTCCCTCTTTGCCGAGCACGTCCCTTTCCGTCGAAGTTGTTGTTGTCTCGCTTACCTTCAACAATCGCATCAGGATAGACACCACCAAGCCCGTTGCCAAGCCCACTCCCGCCGACATCCACGCCCCAACGACAGGGGGCGTCTGCGTTAGATAGTGGAGCAGCAGCCCCGTAAACCCAAAGCCCGCAAAGAAGTAGGTGTAGAATCGGAGGCTGAAGAACGGGAGCCAGATGTCATGTCCAACATCGTGGCCGCCCACATCGACATCGGCATCCGCGTCGGTATCGAAGTCATGGTCGTGATCCCCTCCAAACAGACTGAAGAGCACCAAAACCCCGGCCACAATTGCGGATACGACATAGACTAACAGCATCGTCTTCTGGTTGAGGCTACCTTCCAGCCAAGAAAACGTGCCGGTTCCCGTGTGGGTTGCAGAATTTTTTAAGGCGCCAGACGTTTTGGAGCCACCACCCATCCTGCCAAATTGCCCTGATGGATGATCACCCGGCAAACCCATCTGCGAACATCTGCGCCATCTGTCGTTTTTCACCGATCGGGCGAACGACCTCGTGCTTTGTTTGAACTACAGATGCTCAAAGATACGCGCAGATAAAGGCGATACTCTATGGGCCTTTTGTTGCCAAACCTGGTGCGGGCGGGTATTATTCCCAAGCTTCGGGCTCATAGCTCAGTTGGTTAGAGCGCACCCCTGATAAGGGTGAGGT
>CAZCSP010000021.1:0-68908 GCA_964501275.1 uncultured Fimbriimonadaceae bacterium
GAGTGTATCTGAAAGACGCCCGACCGCTTGCCCCAACGCGGAGTTGGGAGACTGGGGAAGCGTGTGGAGTGTATCTGAAAGACGCCCGACCGCTTGCCCCAACTGAGGTACTTACGTGTAGATGATCCCTTGAGTGTATCTGAAAGACGCCCGACCGCTTGCCCCAACAGAAGTCGGTAAAACCGAACTCCGGTTGCCAGTGTATCTGAAAGACGCCCGACCGCTTGCCCCAACCCGCTAATGGGCGACTACAACGATCTTCTCAGTGTATCTGAAAGACGCCCGACCGCTTGCCCCAACTTTGTTTTGGAGTTCGGTTAAAGCGTCGGTAGTGTATCTGAAAGACGCCCGACCGCTTGCCCCAACCTCATGGTCAAAACCTGTACGTCAGCCCAAAGTGTATCTGAAAGACGCCCGACCGCTTGCCCCAACGCACCCGATGCAATACCGCCAAGACCCCCGAGTGTATCTGAAAGACGCCCGACCGCTTGCCCCAACGTAGTTCGGGCATCATCCCTGGGGACGGCGAGTGTATCTGAAAGACGCCCGACCGCTTGCCCCAACCAAGGGTAAGGAACCCGCTTTCGTCTTCACAGTGTATCTGAAAGACGCCCGACCGCTTGCCCCAACGTCCAAGAAGTCGGGAAAATCAACCGACTCAGTGTATCTGAAAGACGCCCGACCGCTTGCCCCAACAAGATCGGGTTAGTTATCGCCGGAATCGCCAGTGTATCTGAAAGACGCCCGACCGCTTGCCCCAACTTCCACCATGCAGGGCGTTGTGGCTGTAGCAGTGTATCTGAAAGACGCCCGACCGCTTGCCCCAACCAATGCTGACCGATCGGATCAACTCCCACTAGTGTATCTGAAAGACGCCCGACCGCTTGCCCCAACAGCTTTTCGAAAAGGTCGGCGATGTTCTGAAGTGTATCTGAAAGACGCCCGACCGCTTGCCCCAACCATATACACCACCATCAGGTGACGAGAAGAAGTGTATCTGAAAGACGCCCGACCGCTTGCCCCAACCGCCAGTGGCTAACTCTCTCGCACGGGACAAGTGTATCTGAAAGACGCCCGACCGCTTGCCCCAACCGAAAAATCCGAGGGCAAAGGGCAGGGCGGAGTGTATCTGAAAGACGCCCGACCGCTTGCCCCAACTGAGGTACTTACGTGTAGATGATCCCTTGGAGTGTATCTGAAAGACGCCCGACCGCTTGCCCCAACGATAAGAGGGGAGGACTGGTCGACTTCCTAGTGTATCTGAAAGACGCCCGACCGCTTGCCCCAACACATCTTGGCAGTCAGCGCAGGGATGTCCAAGTGTATCTGAAAGACGCCCGACCGCTTGCCCCAACGGGAGGGATGGGAGACGTAGATCGTCTCCCATCCCTCCCGTTGGGGCAAAAGGATGAATAGATAATCGAGGCCAACCAAAACCGAATTTTCCTAGCTGGCTTCGAGCAACCCCATCAACGTCTCAAACTCCTCGTCGATACCCTTGTAGACCCTCTCTTCGAGGCTCATTCCCTTCAGCGCTTTGACCAGGGGTTCGCATAGGTTTTCTTGGGCTAGTATCTCTTCCATGCTCCACCAAGAGAGGCGGATGGTGAAGAGGGAGGATTGGGCGGCGGGGAGGGGGATGAGGCATTGGCGCTCAACGCGGACCCAAAACCTTTGCTTGAGGCTGAATTGGCGGCCCCACCACTCGGCCGGATCCCACCCGGGCGGGGCTTCGGGGTGGTGGTTGGGGCGGTCGTCGGATTCCAGGCTCCAGACGAACCTGACCCATGGGCCTTTGTTCACCACTGCGTCGATCATCTTCGGGGCGACGGCGGCGGTGCGCTCGAATCCGGGAATCGGCTCATGCACCCGCGCGAAGGACTTGCCGATCTTCTCCCTGATGTCCCAATGAGACGCGGCGCAGATATGGCCGAATGCCAGCCAGTCCACCTCGCCGTCGGTCGTCACGATGGCGATATCCTCGGGAACCATGTTGGACAGTTCCCTGATCGGCAACGGCTTGCTCAGGCCCAACTGGTCACGGATATAGTCGACGGCCGCCCCCAAAACCGGGGCGAACAGACTGCTCTTAGCCATGTACTTCCGCCTTGATTCTGCCTGGCAGAGAAGTTTGTTCTCCAAAAGGCGGTCGGCGTCTTGGCCGAATTGGAAGACTTGACGGTCCTCGTCGCCGTTGCCGAAGTCGGTTCCCAAGGGGTGCAAACCGGGCGTGACTTCGTACCGGCCCTTGGTCCACGGGGTGTAGCGCGCCATCGGTTTATTCTGAATCATGCCGTCGCGCTAGAATCAGGCATGGCGATCTTTGAGCAAAGGTTGTCGGGCGGGCCGATCAATGGCAAGGGCGATGCCGAAGCGGTGATTGCGGAGGTGGATGCCGATCCCCGTCTGTTGCCTGCCTTGGTCGAAGCGACTTACTCGGAGGACGAAGTCGCGCGTTGGCGGGCGGTTTATTGCCTCGAAATGCTGACCCGTCGGCATCCCGACTGGGTTCCATCCTTTCAAGACCGGCTTCTGGGGCTGATGTCCGGAAACGAATTCTGGTCGATCCGCATGGATGTGGCGCGGATGGCGCCTTTGGGTGATTGGTCTGAAGAGGAGTATGGGCGCGTTTTGGATTTCCTGTTTCGGGAGGTCGCGAGGGAGAATCTGTTTGTGAGGGCCTGGGCGCTGGACTCTCTTTCCCAGTTTGCGGTGAAGGATGGGGCGATCCGGCCGCGGGTGGTCTTTTTGCTGGAAGAGGGCCTTGAAGCAGGCAAGGCGTCGGTGAGGGCGCGGTGTCGGCAGGCGTTGAAGCGATTGAAGAGATGAGAGAACGCCCAGGACCGCCGTTTTCACAACAACTCCAATAGGACAGGCTACAAGGTTGGTGGCAACCGCCTCTGGCACGAGCTATCCAGGAGCTACAGGGTTGGTGGCTTGAGACGGCGGCACAATGCATCCGCCGCCTACACTTACTCCTCCTGGATCAGGCGGACATGGCGCTCGGGATAAGGGATGGTGATTCCGGCTTCTTGGAACTTCCGGTGGATCTGCTTAATGCACTCCGACGTCGCCCGGTACTGCTTGGTGGGGTGATCTACTCTTAGGAAGACCCGGAAGACGATGGCGAAATCGCCGAAGGACCGCCAGCGGACGTAGGGGTCGAAGTGGAGTTCGCGGCCGGCGATCTTATCCTGCGCCGCCCGGGCGGCTTCGATAGCGACTTTCTCCACCTCGTCCAAGTCGGAATCGTAGGAGACCGAGCATTCGACATTGACGGTGAGTGCGGCAACGGGGCGGTGGAAGTTGATAAAGGTGCTCTGGCCGAATTTGTTGTTGGGGATCACGAGCAGACTGTCGTTCATCAGGCGGACTTTGGTGTATCGCCAGCCAACCTCTTCGACAAAGCCCTCGCGATCCTGGTCCAGGCGGAGCAGTTCGCCCACGCGGATCGGGCGGTCCATATTGAGGAAGAGGCCGGCGAAGACATTGCTGAGACTGTCCTGCAGGGCGAGACCGATGATGATGCCGCCGACTGCGCCTCCGGCCAGGAGCGGGCTGATGTCGATCCCCGCGATGCGCAGGACGAAGAGGGCGCCCACGACGATGATTGCGCCCGTCGCCAGTTTCTGGGAGGTCGAGACCCGATCCCGCACTTCCTCCTCGCTGGCGGCCGATTTGCGGGCATGGTATTGGAAGAGCCCGGTGACCAGTCGGCTTGCGGTGGCCATGGCCAAGATCACCCAGGCAATCGAGAGGGCTCTTGGAACCCACGCCAAGAGGATTTCCCGGTTGGCAACGTAATCCAGAGCCAGAAGGGCAAAGTTGAGGCCACCCAGGATCAAGGCCCAGATGGCCAAGGACCGCAATGGCCGTATCCAGAGAACCGCATTGGGATCGTGCGATCGTTTGATCCAGGGGGAGAGGATACTTCCCCAGAGGAATCGGAGCAGGGCGGCAGGAATCCAAAAAGCGGCGAGAATGAGGAGGGCCGTGATCCAATCTTTCGCTTCTGGATTCAAATTGTCGAGCATCTCCCATGATGGTACTCGTTTTAGGATTTCATGTAGACATCTGTTTCATGATGTGCAATAATGGCCCCGTTATGACGGCAAATGAGCTATTGAAACACCAGTTCGACGACGCGGGATACCAGTTGAAGAAGGTCTTTGAAGGGATCGATGCTTCTTTGGACTTCCGCCTTGCAGAGGGAGGAATGACCCCCAGAGAAACGGCTGCCCACCTGGGCGAATGCTACACCGCAATCCTGACGGAAGCGAAAGGAGAGAAGCACCAATGGGGGAGCTATCAGCCCTCTACCACCGAATGGCCCGCTCTTTGGAGCGAAGTCCAGGATTTGAGAACCCAAGCGGTTGCGGCCGCAATCGGGAAAGAGGGCTGGGAGACCCATGCCAGCGCCTTCGGCCCCGCCCACGACTATTACCATGTCGGCGCAATGGCCCAGATCAGGATCTCGCGGGAACCGGATTGGGATGGGTACAGCATCTATCCTCCGGGGTAGCGACGAACAGGGACGGCCCAGAAAAACCGCCAAATTGACGACTTTCCTTCTCTATGAAACGTAAGCGATCATAGAGAACACGATGGCGAAGATTTTTATTGCCTATGGCACGACCGAGGGGCATACCCGGACGATCTGTGAACAGATTAGGGATTGGCTGGAGGAATCAGGGCATGAGGCGACGTTGGTCGATACCTGGGATAAGGCGGACCCGGTCGACCTGGACGGTTTCGAGTGCGCGATCGTCGCCGGGTCTTTGCATCAGGAGAAGCACCAGGCGTCGCTGGTCAAGTTTGTGAAAAGCCATCGGGAAGAGTTGTCCAGGCTTCCCTCCCTCATGCTGTCGGTCAGCCTGACCGCGGTCCTGCGCGACGACAAGCATCTAGCGGAAGCCAAGGTATGTGTGGACCGGTTTACCGTGGATACGGACTGGATGCCAACCGCTGTGCACTTGGTCGCGGGAGCCTTGAAGTACACCCAGTACGACTGGATGAAGCGAATGTTGATGAAGATGATCGCTAAGAAGCAAGGCGGAGACACCGACACCCACCACGACTACATCTACACCGACTGGGACGACCTGAAAGCGGTCGTGTTTTCGTTTGTAGGAGCGCGGACGGGAATGGCGATTTGATCTGCACCCACGCATTTGCGCCTGATTTCGCACGTTGCCGCCCCATTGGCACGGGATCGCCTTTTGACTGGTTGCTGTGGGCAAGAGTTTGCGTCTGGTGGGCATGGCTTTGGCGATGGGCATTGCCGCATTCTCCCATGCTAACTTCACCGCCTATACCTATCCTCAACTGACCGGCAATCAGTGGTTCTCGGGCGCGCTGGGGATGGACTTCGATGTGAGTCAGGACATCTACATCACTGCGTTGGGCATCTTCGATAGCGGGCAGAATGGGATTCAGAACAATATCGACTGCCTCATCTACGACCGCGAAACCCAGCTGGTGGTCGCCTCCCGATTCTTTAGCCCGACCAACATGGGGCATGGGGATGGAAGCACCAACTTTTTGACGCTCAACGCCCCGCTCCTCCTCAAAGCCGGATTCAAGGGGTCCATCGTGGCCCAGGGATATGGGATTTTGGAGAAGAACGGCAACTCCTTTGGCGCGGCCAACTCCTACGCCGTCTCTCTGAACGACGGCGGCGGCCTCATCTCCTTCACCGGCAAGAGCCGTCACGGCAACTTCGGTTCCTTCCCAACCACCGTAGACTTGAACGTCGCCCAATATGGAGCGGGAAACTTCAGGTACCACGCCGTCAATCCGGTTCCCGAGCCCACGGCGATGGCCATTTTGGCGTTTTCCCTTGCCTCCGCCCTTCGAGTCCGCAAGCGACGCTAAGTCCCCTGCCCGATAAATCGGGCAGGGGAAAGCGGCGATAAATCGCAGCACTCTAAAGATTCCCCTGAAGATTGCCGGGGCGCCGCCGATAACACTGATGAGCCTTATTGGGCTTGCGAATCCAAGGATCGGATTCGGCGATGCGAACGGAAGCGCGGCGGAGGAACCGACCGTGCAGATACTGAACGAACTTTTTGCGCCACATCTGAATAACCTGGGGGACGCGCTCGACCGGACGTCGAAGCGTCACGCCCTCCTCACCGGGAACCTGGCTAATGCCAATACCCCCGGCTATAAGCGCAAAGACTCCGACTTCAACATCATCCTGGACGCAGAGAACAACCAAGCCAACGTTCGCATGAAAGAGATGCGCGAGCGTCGCCAGCAAATGCTGTCTGATCGAACCTCTATCCGCGTCGACGGAAGCAATGTAGACCTCGAACGAGAGGTGATGTCGATCGCCGAAACCGAACTCCGCTACCAAGCCCTTACCGATATGACCAGCCAGTATTTCTCAGGCTTGAAGAATGTGATCAGGGAGGGGAAATAGGAAATAAGGGAATGAGGGAATAGGATTTAAACGACGAACGACAAACTACTAACGACCAACTGTTTTTCCAAAAACCCAAAGCCGAACACCCAACGCCAACCACCATGAACCTCAACACTGCCATGCGCATCTCATCCACCGGACTCGCTGCCGAGCGGTTTCGGATGGATACGATTTCGGCGAATATCGCCAATGCGAATACAATTCGCAAACCCGATGCCGACGCCTGGCATCGCCAAGACGTCATCTTGAGCGGCAACGCCCAGGGAGTAAAGGTCGTAGGGGTCGTTTCGGACAATACCGACTACATTGTCAAGCACGAGCCCGAAAATCCCTATGCCGACGAGGACGGAAACGTCTTTTATTCCAACGTCGATCCTCTGCAAGAGATGGTGAACATGATGTCCGCCAGCCGAGCCTACGAAGCTAACATCGAGGCCTTCAACTCCGTCAAGAAGATGATTCGGAGCGCGATGGAGATAGGACGAGTCTAGAAACGATTAACCCAATACCAAACGCCCAACACCAAGCACCACTACAATGAACATCGGCAACCTAACCAACATCCAAAACCCGGCCCTGGAGCAGTTCCAGAAGCAGGCGGGGAACTCTGTTGGCCAAGGGGGCCAGAGCGACGATTTTGCGCAAACGTTGATGGACGTCCTGAAGGAAGTGAACGACAGCCAGCATAAAGCTCGGCAAGTCGGGAACGACTTTATGACGGGTCAACATGGGGTCGATATTCACGACTTGAAGATCGCCATGGAACGCGCAAGTACCGCCATGAATCTCACCATGCAGGTGAGAAACAAGCTGCTCGAAGCGTACCAGGAGATCAGCAGGATGCAGGTTTAGGCTTTAGGTATTAGGTTTTAGGTGTCAGGAAACCCAACACCTAAAACCTAATACCCAACGCCATATCAACCCCCATGTAAACGGAACGAAACAACCGCCATGGGTGGCCTTTTAATAAAATTCAAAACTTGGTGGGAGACGGCTGATAAGAATCAGCGGTTGATCACAATCGGCGGAGGGGCCTTTATGGTTCTGCTCTTGGCCGGTGTCTTCATGTTTGCGAGCAAGCCCAAGTTGGCGATCGCATTCGCAAACCTCTCTCCCGCCGATACCGGTTTGGTCGCGGCGGAGATTCAGGGGATGGGGATTCCGGTGGAGTACGACCAGGCGGGCAACGTCAGCATCCCGCAGGACAAGATTGCCCAAGTCAAAGCGAACTTGGCGATGGCCGGAAAGCTTCCCCGCCCCAGCACTCACCTCACCAAAAACGACCTTAGCACCATGCCCGTCATGGCGCCGCCCAGGGTGGAGGAAGAGCGACTGCTCGCCATCACCGAAGGGCAGGTTGCCGAGTCGATCCAGATGTTCACCGGCGTCGAGCAGGCACAGGTCCACATTTCCAAGGGCAACGATTCCCGGCTTCTCGACCGCGCCCAGGCCGCCTCCGCCAACGTCACCATAGCGGAAACGGTTGGGGCAAGCGTCACTGCCGACCAAGGTCGGGCGATGGCGATGCTCGTGGCAAGCTCCGTTCCCGGCCTCGACCCCGGCAAAGTCACGATCTTCAGCCGAGAGGGGCGCGCAATCTGGGATGGGCAGGAGACCGGCGGAACCAACGGCCGCGCTGGGTCCAAGTTGGACATGGAAAAGCAGTACGCCCGCCAAGTCCGCAACGATCTCCAGGAGCAACTGAACCGGATTGTGGGCCCAGGCAACGCGTTGGCATCCGTCGAAGTCACCCTCGACTTGGACAAGGTGAACCAGAGCGAGAATATCATCACCCCGACCGAAGACCCGATCACTAAAGAAAGCTTGAAGGAGTCAATGGGTGCAGGCGGTGGAAGCACCTCGACCGGAATAACGGGCCAACCTAGCAATGGTGGAGGCGCCGCACCCACCACAGCCGCTACTGCGCCAGGCAGCGACTACGAAGTTAAGCAAGAACGGACTCAGCGGGCCGTCAGCACCACTCAAAAGACGATCGAAAAAGCGCCTGGCGAGATCAAGTCGATGGGGATCACCATCCTGGTGAACTCCGAGAAGGTGGTCGAAGCCGGCGACCTCGCCAAGATCGAGGAGTTGGCCCAGGCCAAACTTGGTCCCAAGGCCACAGACACAGAGAACTTCGTGTCGAAGGTCATCGGCTACAAGTTCGACAACACCGCCCAGGTGGAATCCGCCAAGGCAACTGCCGCCGCCAATAGCTCGGCCCGGATGCAGCAGATTCTCTCCATGGCCCCCATCCTTGCGCTGATCGTGGTCGCGTTCTTCGTGATGCGCACCCTCAGCAAGATGGGCAAGGGGCTGACCGGCCAAGGGCAGATGATGCTGGCTGGAGCGGGTGGGCCTTCCCTGCCGATGGGCCCCGGCGGAATCGCCAACTCGTCCGTCGCGGCTCTCGCCGCTCAAAGCCTCTCCATCCCCGAAGCGGCGGTTCAGAAGGCGCTGGAATCCGGAATGGTGGATGAAGAACTGGCCCATGCCCTCGCGGAAGCCCAGAAGCATAGCGGGGTGGACGACATCGAGGTGCCCTCCATCGGCAATAAGATCAATGTGCCCCTAGAACAGATTAAGAAAATGAGCAATGAAAAGCCCGAAGTCGTCGCCATGCTGATCCGAAGCTGGCTCCTTGAGGAAGGTATCCGCCGATGAGGAAGCGCCAAGAAGAGCTGAGCATGCGGCAGAAAGCGGCCGTCATGCTGATGGTCCTTGGGCCGCAAGCCTCGGGCAACGTCGTCCGCCACTTGGATGAGGACCAGATCGAGGCCCTCTCCCTAGAGTTGGCGAGGCTCGACAAGGTCACTCCCGAACAGCGGGAAGCGGTGATTCGGGAGTTCTACGAAGTCGCCATTGCCCAGGACTACATCGCCGAAGGCGGCGTGGAGCACGCCCGCCGAGTCTTGGAAGAGGCGTTTGGCAACGACCGCGCCGAAGAGGTCATCAAGCGGATCGTCGCCGCCATGCAGGTGGTGCCATTCGAATTCCTGAAGAAAGCCGACCCCGCCCAGGTGCTCAGCTTTATCCAGGACGAGCACCCCCAGACCATCGCCTTGATCCTGGCCTATATGCCGATCAACAACGCCGCCCTCATCCTCTCCAAGCTCTCCAGCGACCTCCGCGCCGACGTGGCGGGAAGGATCGCGATGATGGAGCAGACGCCGCCGGAAGTCATCCGCCGAGTCGAGCAGGTTCTGGAGAAGAAGGTCTCCAGCCTTATCAGCCAGGAGATGACCCAAGCCGGTGGCCCGAAGGCTCTGGTCGATCTGCTCAACCGAGTGGACCGCTCCACCGAGCGCCTCATCATGGACTCCCTCACCGAGAACAACCCCGAGTTGGCCGACACAGTCAAGAACATGATGTTCGTGTTCGAGGACATCACCCAACTCGACGACCGCGCCATCCAGGCGATCATGAAGGAGGTCGACATGAAGGAGTTGGCGACCGCTCTCAAGGGAACCCCGGTCGAGGTCCAAGACAAGATTTTCAAGAACATGTCCGAGCGCGCCGTGGCGATGCTGAAGGAGGACATGGAGTTCATGGGCCCGGTCCGGCTCCGCGTGGTGGAAGAGTCTCAACAGAAGATCGTCGCCATCATCCGCAAGCTGGAAGAGACGGGCGAAGTCGTCATCGGCCGTTCCGGCGAGGAAGACGTCCTTGTCTAGCACGAAGATCTACCGAGGCGACGTGGCCGCCCAGTCGTTCGCGGCTCTTCTCCCGACCGTTGTGCCGTCCGCGCTCCAGATCGCGGTCAAACGCGAAGGACGGGGCGGACGGACGGCTAACGAGATCGAGCAGTTGAAGCAGTCGGCAATGAATGACGGCTACGACGAGGGCTACTCCCGAGGCCTGGAGATGGGCTTGGTGGAGGGCAATGAAAAAGCCTACTCCGACGCCTATGACAAAGCCAATGCCGAGTACACCGCCAAGAACGACGCCATGCTCGCCGAGTTCTCCCGCGACCTGGACCTCACCGTCGCCTCCGTTCTGAACGCTCTGGAGGACTGGACCCAACAGACCGAGCACAAACTGACCAGCATCGTCACCGAGATCGCCCGCCGGGTGATCGTGACCGAGTTGGAAACCTCGCGAGAAGCCGTGTTCGAAATCGTGCGCGAAGCGATTGCCGAAGTGACCCACTCCGACACCGCCCGAATCCGCATCAACCCCTGGGACGCCCGCAGTCTGCGGGATCAAAAAGCCAGCATCATCGCCGCCGCCAAGTCGGTGCGAAGCCTGGAGTTTGTGGAAGACCCGGATATCGCCGGAGGCTGTGTCATCGAGACCGAAGGCGGCATTATCGACGCGACGATCGAAGGCAAGCTTCGGCAACTGGAAGACGAATTGGATGATGCGGCGTGAGGGGGGAGAAGGTTTTAGGCGTTGGGCATTGGGTGTTTGGATTTCGGCCTTTGGCATTGGGCGTTAGGCTGTGGGTCCGTTCCCCCTATAAGTCCTATTCCCCTCCCCCAAAAACCCAAAACCTAAAACCCAAAGCCCAACACCTAACACCCAAAACCCCAACACCATGACCATCACCCCCAAGTTCAAGAAGCTGGAATCTGCCGTCGCCCGGACCCAATGGATCAAAGTGACCGGGCGAGTGGCTGAGGTGGTCGGCCTCGTAATCGAGTCCAACGGCCCCAACTCCCGAATCGGCGACCTGTGCCTCATCCACACCGAGCAGGACGGGATCGTTCGGGCTGAGGTCGTGGGGTTCCGGGGAGATCGCGTCCTTTTGATGCCGCTCGGCGAGCTTGCCGGAGTCCGGGCTGGGAATTTGGTGGAGGCCACCGGCCACTGCCTGCGGGTCCCCGTCGGCCCCGAGCTCCTGGGTCGCGCCCTGGACGGATTGGGCGAGCCGATGGATGGGCTGGGACCGCTGAAGTGCGACGCTCGATACCCTATCTGGGCCGCGCCCCCCAACCCACTGCAACGCCAGATGATCGAGAAACCCCTCGCGACCGGCGTCCGCGCCATCGACGGGATACTCACCCTGGGCCAAGGTCAGCGCGTCGGCATCTTCGCCGGTTCGGGCGTGGGCAAGAGCACTCTGCTGGGCATGATCGCCCGGAACTGCGAGGCCGACGTGAACGTGATCGCTCTGGTCGGAGAGCGCGGTCGTGAGGTGAACGAGTTCATCAAGCACGACCTGGGAGAGGAGGGTTTGAAGAAGAGCGTCATCGTCTGCGCGACCTCAGAGCAGCCCGCCATGGTCCGCATCAAAGCCGCCCTGACCGCCACCGCCATCGCCGAATACTATCGCGACCGGGGTCTGAACGTTTTGCTGATGATGGACTCGGTGACCCGCTTTGCGATGGCCCAACGAGAAGTCGGCCTGGCGGTCGGCGAGCCGCCCAGCACCAAGGGCTACACTCCCAGCGTCTTCGCCCTCCTCCCCAAGCTGATGGAGCGAGCCGGGAATAGCGACAAGGGGACGATTACCGCCCTATACACGGTCTTGGTCGATGGTGACGACACGAACGAACCGATCGCCGACGCGGCGCGATCCATCTTGGACGGGCACATCGTTCTCAACCGCCGTCTCACCAGCCGGGGCCACTACCCGCCCATCGACATCCTCCAAAGCCTCAGCCGAACCATGCCGTTCACATGCGAACAGAAGCAGATGCTGGAGGCGAGGGATATCCGCGAGCTGCTCGCCGCCTACTCCGACATCGAGGACCTGGTGAGCATCGGCGCTTACCAAGAAGGCACTAAGCCCTTGGCGGACCGGGCGCTACGGCGGTGGGAGCCGATTAACAGTTTTCTACGACAAGACAAAGCCGACGGGACCTCGATGGAGGAGACCCTGCGGCGCATGGAGCAAGCTCTAGATGAAGAAGTTTAGTTTTCGATTGCAGAAGGTAATGGACTTTCGCGAGGCGATGGAGTCGCTGGCGAAAGACGCCTACCTGGACGCCCGAGCCAAGCGGCTGGAGGCGGAGGCCTTGGTTGCCAATATCGAGACCCGCCGACAGGAGATCCTGAACGAGCCCTGCGTCAACATCGACGCCCTCCAAGCCATCGACGCCCTGATGATCCGCCTGGACGATGAGGTTCGCGCTCAAGAGGCGGTGATCAGCGTGCTGTCCGACGAAGAGGCGCATCTCCTCTCCGAGTGGACCCGAGCCAAGCAGGACTATGAGGCCCTGGTCAAGCTCCGTGACAAGGCCTTGGAGGCCTATCAGAAAGAAGCGGACCTGGAAGAGCAGAAAGAGCTGGATGAATGGGCGACCAGTCGGAGGGCGGCATGACGATGCGACCCATGGGGCCATCCGCGATGATGGCGAAGATTCAGGAACTGCGAGCCCAGTTCGAGCCCCCTCAGCCGACGGTTCCGTTCCAACTCTCTTCCCGCCCTTCTCCCCTATCCGGCAACATCACCTCGGAAGGGTCTTACCCGCCCTTCGATCCTTTTGGCGGAGGAGCCGAGGTGAGGTCCACGATGACTGCGTCGATGCTCGCCCCCCTGATCCAACGGGCCGCCCAAAAGCACGACGTGGACCCCGACCTGTTGGACGCGTTAGTTCAAGCCGAAAGCAACTACAACCCCGGCGCGGTTTCCCGAATGCGGGCGATCGGACTCACCCAATTGATGCCGGGCACTGCCCAGGAACTCGGCGTCACCAACCCCTTCGACCCCGTGCAAAACCTGAACGGAGGCGCGAAGTACCTCTCGCAAATGATCAAGCAGTTCGACGGCGACCTATCCCTGGCTCTGGCGGCCTACAATGCGGGTCCGGGCGCGGTGCGCAAGCATGGCGGCATCCCTCCCTTTGACGAGACCCGCGACTATGTGGACAGGGTACTGAAGCTCTATGAGGCCAAGGCGGGCGGACGATGAAGAAGTTGATCATCATCCTGATTCCCATCATCCTCCTGGGCACCGGTGCGGGCCTGGCCCTGACCGGCATCATCAAGATTCCCGGCATCACCCCAAAGGCCAAAACCAAAGCCACCCACCTCTACACCGAGACGCCCGACCCCAAGGTCGCCGAAAAGAAACCCGATCCACCGGCACCACCACCGAAGAAGCCCACTCCCAAACCGCCCAAAGTAGATGCCTCGGTCCTAGTAGAGAACCAGCCGGAAGTCGGCCAAAAGAAGCTCGCCAAGCTTTGGAACGAGATCGAGACGCCAGCGCTGTCCGCAATGGTCAAAGATTGGAAAGACCCCGAACTGGCAGGCATCCTCATCAAAATGGACGCCGCCAAAGTAGCCGAACTCCTCACCGCCCTCGACCCCAAACGAGCCTCGGCAATCAGCCGGGAGTTACAGAAGCAGGCGTCGATAGTAGCGAAACTGTAGGCCCTGGATGGTTCGGGGTTGTTGCATGGCACACCACCAACCCTTTGCGACCTTTGCGTCTTTAGGTGAGTTCAAAAGGTTCTCGCCAAGACGCTAAGCCCGCAAAGAGTCGCAAGGCAACGCACACCATGAAGCACCCCGATCGTGCCAGAGTTCCTGCCGTTTATCGGAATACTGAGAGTTTTTGCCACAACGACACGACGTCACAACGGACGCGGTTCCCATAAACAACATCGCAGTGCGAGGGCCAACTTCGTTGTGCCGCTGTGTCGTTGTGGTTCCTTCCAATACCCGACTCCTGCTGAGCCACGGCTCTACAGGGTTGCGGCGAGACGCGCCTGCCAACGCAAAAAGTTCGCGATTGGCGTGAGTTTCTAAAAAATCCCGTCATTTGGGAATCCCGATGGTGGACAATAAACGTATCACGTTTACGGGGAAACAAAGTGGTTAAAAAGGTTATCTGCGCGCTGGACACTCACGACTTGGACGAGGCGATCCGCATGGTCAAGCGGCTCGCCCCCCATGTTGGAGCCTTCAAGGTCGGACACGGATTGACCTTGCCATACGGGCTGGACGTGCTGGACCGATTGCGAGACGCAGGCGCGAGCCGCATTTTCCTCGACCTCAAGTTCCACGACATCCCCAATTCGGTCGCTATCGCGGTCGGGGAGGCGGCTAGGCGTGGAGTCTGGATGATGACCCTGCATATTGCCGGAGGCCCCGCGATGCTAGCGGCATCCGTCGCAGAAGCCCGAGAATGGTCGGAGGGTGCGGGTCCACTCTTGGTCGGAGTCTCCGTCCTGACCTCCCTCGACCAGCACGTCCTCACCGACCACTTGGGCGTCAACCGAACCATAGAGGAGCACATGGTCTACCTTTCCCGTCTGGCGGTGGACATGGACCTGGACGGCGTCGTTTGCTCCCCCCATGAAGTCAAAGCTATCCGAGCCGCGATCCCCCACGACCGTTGCATCGTCACCCCCGGCATCCGCGTTTCCGATGGAGACATTCACGACCAGAAGCGAGTCGGCACCGCGACCCAAGTCCTGGCCGACGGCGCCGATTACCTGGTGATCGGACGCGCCTTGTCCAACTGCGAGAATCCCGAAGAGACCTTGGCCAAACTGGGTTTTGAAGGCGCGGGGGCGGCTTAGGGCTGGGCTTTTGGCGGTAGGCTTTGGGTCTGGGGATTGGACGTAGATCGATAGGACTTATATGACCCATTGGTCCTATTCCCCCGCCAACCTGACAACCAAAGCCTGACGCCCAATGCCCTCCCTCCACGCCCCGCTCCTTGCCTGGTTCGACGTTCATCAGCGCGACCTGCCTTGGCGGCGCACCAAGGACCCTTATGCCATCTGGGTCAGCGAGATCATGCTTCAGCAGACCCAAGTCGCCACCGTGATCCCCTACTATGAGCGCTGGATGGTCCGTTTCCCCGACATCCAAGCCTTGGCCGCCGCAAGCGAGGAAGAGGTGCTATCCCTCTGGCAAGGCTTGGGCTACTACCGCCGAGCCAAGCAACTCCGAGCCGGAGCCCAATCTCTCACCCAATCCAGCAATCCAACTCCCTCCTCCCCCCAATCGAGGAATCGAGGAACCGAGGAATCGAAAATCCCCTCCCTCCTCGCGGTTCCCGGCATCGGCCCCTACACCGCCGGGGCCATCGCTTCCATCGCCTTCAACGAGCCTGTCCCCTTGGTCGATGGGAATGTCGAGCGCGTCTATGCCCGACTGAACAACGACGCCTCCGCTGGTTCCGCCCTGAAGAAAGCGGCCTGGCAATGGGCGGAAACGAACGTTCATCCAGACCGCCCCGGCGACTGGAACCAGGCGCTGATGGAGTTGGGCGCGACCGTCTGCAAGCCGACCGACCCGCTCTGCCCAACCTGCCCGGTCGCCACCGAATGCCAAGCCTTCCAAGCCGGAACCCAAAAACGCCTCCCCACCCCTGCCGCCAAACCAAAGATCATCCCCCTGGTCCACCACGTTTGGATTCCGGTGTGCGCGGGGCGGTATGGCCTTCGTCACATTCCCCACGGCCAGTGGTGGGCCGGAATGTGGGAATTCCCTCGCTCAGAACGCCTGGACGACCTGGAAGCCAGTTTCCCCGACGCTTGGCCCCAAGCCGCCGGATCCTTTCGCCACACTGTCACCTGCCACCGAATCCAAGTTCACGTTTCGGTGCTCCGGCTTGAAGAGGAAACGACAAACCTCACCTGGATCTCCCAAACTCAACTAAAAACACTCCCCCTCCCCGCTCCCCAAAGAAAGGCCCTTAAGATTGCCCACCTCGGATGAGCGACGCCTGATCTCGCTCACAGCTTCCAGCAGTTCGCGTTCCATCCCGAAGGGATCATGCTCGACAGCGAAGGGTCAGGCGAAGCCGCCACCCTGGTACTTGCCACCCAATTACCCCAATCCCAACGGGATTGCACCCTACAATCTTGTAGTTTGGTGCAACCCTTTCAGGGTAGGGGAGGTTTGGGCGGCGTTTACCAGGGTAGCGCGGCCTTGGTTCTGAGGAAGGAGAACACCTGAGGCATACGGGACCGCGCGACCCTTCGCTGTCGAGCCAAACCCCTTCGGGGTGAACCCAGAACGGAAGCCTCAAAAGATGCCAAGCGCAACATGAAGGTTGACACACTACTTCCCAACCTACGATTCCACTGCTGACGCCCCGGCAATGCCGCCCCTTAAGCCGCTTCTTTCCACTCCACCAACGGCCCTTCCCCTTCGGCTTCCATCTCCTGGATAACCGAATCGATCACGCAATTGAACGCCTCAACGACCACCGGATCGAAGTGGGTTCCGGCGTCTTTATTGATTACCGAAGCCGCCTTCTCATGCGACCAGGCGCCCCGGTAGGAGCGGGTAGACGTGAGGGCATCGTAAACGTCGGCAACGGCCATAATTCGGGCGCTGAGCGGAATGTTCTCGCCGCTTAGCCCCTCTGGATAGCCGGTGCCATCCCACTTCTCATGGTGGTACTTCACCACTGGCAGCACCGGCCAGGGAAACTCGACCGGCTCCAAGATCGCCGCCCCGATCTCGGGATGCATCTTGATCTGGGCGAACTCCTCGTCGGTCAGGCGGTCGGGCTTCTGCAGGACGTACTCGGGCACGCCGAGCTTGCCGATATCGTGGAGCAGGGCGCCCGTATTCACCGCCTCCAGGTCGCCGCCCGTCAGCCCCATCTCCTTGGCGATGGCGACCGCATAACGCTGAACGCGGAGAATGTGCTGGTGGGTGTACTGGTCCTTCGCGTCGATCGCCAGCGCCAGACTCTTTATGGTCGCCAGATAGAGGTCGGCCAACTGCTCTTGCCTCTGGCTCATCTCCTCCGCATGGCGAATCTTCTCCTCCGTCCGAGAGGTGTAAACCGCATAAGACTGATACGTCAGGTAGGCGACGGGAGCCACGAAGAGCAGGATATAGCCAAAGTTATTGCCAAAAAGCACCATCGAAAGCCCACTGACACAGGCTCCCGCAAAGTAGCTCGGCGCGGTCCAAAGGAAGGTCTCCTTCCAAACCTTCGTCGGCTTCTGGTCCGAGCAGAGGCCGATAATGACGGACACGCCTCCGGTGTTCACCGCATAGAAAACCAGCGTCGCCCCGGTGATCGCGATAAAGGTCTCGACTGGCCGCATCTCCAACGTCCACCCGTTGAGGAACAGGTAAGCGATGCTCCCGATGAACGCCTCCAGTGCACTCAAGGAAACGTTGAATAACATCTGGTAGGTTGGCTGGCGCTTGGGATAGAGGCAACCCGAGAGACAGGAGAGCGCGCAGAGGGTAAAGGCCCCAGTCGGGCCAAATCGGAGCATCCCCGCAAAGGTAATGACGAAGCCAAGCGACATGGAAACCGCGTCGTCGTTCCCGATGTGGCGGATGAGCGTGATCTTCTTCCCGCCCATGAAGAGGGCGATGAGAAGGAACACCACGATCTCCACACTCGTCCCCTTGGACCCCGGCCATTGGACGAACATAACCGCCCAAGCCGCCGCCAACCCCAGCAGAACCACGCCACACAGGTAGACCTGCGCCTTTCTCGGAAGACCAGAAAACCCCATCCCGCACAGGGGTTGTTCCATGTTTTGGGGCGTTGCCCAAGCTGTTTGTCATGTCGATGAAATGGGATTTGATCGACATGAGAAGCTTGTCATGTCGATTGGGACGGCGTTTCGGCATTGAGGCGTTGCGGATTAAAAGGGTCGAAACCAGCCATCCAGCAATCAACCAGCGTGAACGGCAAGTTTTCGAACTGGCCCCGGTCGCGTTTTTCGAAAATTTGAACCTGAGAATCCGTAGCTTGAAAACTGCCGCTATGTCACATCCTCATCCAGATAAACCCGTTTCATTCAGGCGGCCTTAAGCCGAGTTTCGATCCCATCCAGGCCCAAACCCAAGACGGCTTCGAGTCTTTCGCGACCTATCTGCGGAAAGGCTTCGTTGAAGTCGTCGATAGACTTCCCCGCCTGTAGGCCCTGGAAGAACTGGGCAACGGGAATACGGGTCCCGTAGAAGCAGACATCGCCGCTGTGTCGCTCCGGATCCTGCCAAATCAGTTGCCGTACATCATGAGCCATAACCCTATTTTGACAATAGCATGGTCTATGCCCCAAAGCCCAAAATCGCAAAGCCGTCAAGCCGAAATGCCGTCCGCCCTCACTTCAAACATATTCCGCGCTGTCTCCCAAAGCCGGACGCGGTGTAGTCGCGCCGGGACGCGGCCTTTGAGGCGGCTAAAAATCTCCTGAGTAACGATCTCAGTGGTAGTGGGACGCCCCTCGAACTCCGGCAGGTCTTCGTTCAGATTTTTGTGGTCATACCTATCCACAACCTCGGTGTGAACCACCTCGTCCAAGGTTCCTAGGTCGGCCATCATCCCGCTCCGTGGGTCGGGTTGGCCTTCGATAGTCACCTCCAGGACGTAGTTGTGCCCATGCCCGGCTGGATTGTTGCACTTGCCGAAGAGAGCCACGTTCTCCTCGTCGCTCATCGAGGGGCTGTGCAGGCGGTGGGAGGCGGCGAATTCGTAGGTTCGAGTGAGGGTCATTTTCGTGTCCAGTTCCCCATAGAGGGTCGGCATCTCTTCGAGTCGGAGTCCAATAAAGGCGCATTCGGGAGGGAGGTTTCCTTGCAAGTCGTCGCGGATATAGAGCATCAGGTTCTCCAGCGAGGGAGCGCGATCTTCGAACGCCTCGATCTCGTCGTTGATGCTCCGCTGATCGAACTGGCTGACAATCCGCTCTTTCAGAACATCGTCGATCCGCTTGATGTTCACAACCATGCCGGTAACGGGGTCGGTCTTCCCCTCCACTGTGACATCCAACACAAAATTGTGGCCATGGTTAAAACGGCTGGCCCAGGGACCGAATATCTCGCGATTCTCCCCGGCGGAAAGGTGCGGGAACCAGTAGCGATGCCCGCTTGAAAACGTCACCCGCCTTGTCATTCGGACCAAATCGCTCATGTCTCCTTCTCATACGGTCGTCCAAGTGCCTTCGGCGCAACCGTCCCAGACCCTACGAATACCAGAACCAGCAAAGCCAAAACATAGGGCAGGGCCAGCCAAAGCTGAGAAGGAACCTGAACGCCCAGCACCGCCCGCCCCTGAAGGCTGTATTGCAGGGACTGGGCAAACCCCAGGAGCAAGGCGGCAAAGGCGACGTAGACCGGGTGCCAGCGTCCAAAGGTCACGAGCGCGATGGCAAGGAACCCCCGTCCCGCGGTCATCCCCTCAGCAAAGGTTCCGGCAACGCCGAGGGCCAAGTGGGCTCCCCCTAATCCGGCGAGGGCTCCTCCGATCATGAGAGCCGCCAGCCTTACCTTGGCCACCGAGAACCCTGACGCCTCTACCGCACTGGGGTACTCGCCACAAGCCCGCGCCGCCAAGCCCCACTTGGTGCGCATCAGGAGGAACCAGATGCAGGGAATGAAGGCAAAGGCAAGGAGGGTAAGAAGGTCGATGCCTAGGAGTCTGGGCATATCGGGACTGCTCAGGAGTTGGCCGGACTGACCGTAGATTCGCCGGAATCCGAGACCCGTGACGCCAAGGGCGAGGAAGTTGATCGCCGTGCCGACGACGACCTGGTCCGAGCCAAGCTTCACTGTGAAAACCCCGGAAAGAAGAGAGATGGCGACCCCAATCGTGGCGGCGAGCGCGAAGCCAAAGGCCAGGCTCCCGGTTCGCGACGCGATGAGGAACCCGAAGAAAGCCCCGAAGAGCATCGTTCCTTCGATGCCGATATTCAGCACGCCACTTCTCTGTCCCACCGCCTCGCCCAAGGCCGCCAGGATCAGGGGGGTCGAGACCACCAGCAGGAAGGCCCAATCCATCAGCTTGCCTCCACAGGAGTCGGATGGCGATCCGCCCACTTCCTCAGCGCGACCAGGCCCAGCACCGCCGCCGCCTGCACTACATAAATGAGCACGGTCCCGTCAGCCGTGAACCCCGCCAAATTCTTGGACCCCGCCAAGATCGCGGCGAAGTAGAGGGCGCTCAGGCAGACTGCAATCGGGTGGAGCCCCGCCAGCAGGGCAACCGGAATCGCCAGGAATCCCCAGTTCTGGGAGAAGCCCTGCCCAAGCTGTTGGGTGACCCCCATATACTCCACCCCGCCCGCTAATCCGCAAAGCCCGCCCGAGATTGCCATCGCCAAGAGCTTGGATCGGGGCGCAGAAATCCGGTTGGCCCGCGCCGCCCGGTCGTTTTCCCCGACCAACCGCAGTTGGAATCCCGCCTTGGTTCGGAAGAGAAACACGGATATCCCCACCGCCAAGATGAAAACGAGAAAGATGCCCACGTGAAGGTCATAGGCGGGGTTGAACTTGGGCAGGGCCTGGAAGTCGGGCAGCCGGTCGGTCTGAGGAAGCCGCCCCGACTTCTCCCGCAGAGGGCCGCTGACCAGGTAAGCCAGCATCTGGATCGCGACGAAGTTGAGAAGGATCGTAGAGATCACCACCTCCACCCCCCGCCGCACAAACAACCACCCCGCCAACCATCCCCAAGCCGCTCCGCCCAAGAGACTTGCCGAGAGGATGAGAAGCGACATCAGAGGCCAGCCAAGCCCGGATTCCAGGAAGGGCCGAGCCAAAAAAGCCCCGAAAATCCCCCCAACAACAAGCTGCCCCTCCCCCCCAATGTTGTACATCCCCCCACGCCATGCCACCACGATGCCGAGGCCGGTAAGCACCAGCGGAATCCACTTCACCAGGGTCCGGGTAAGGCCCAATTGATCGCCAAGCGCGCCCTCGGCAAGCAGCCTCGCGGAACCAAAGGGGTCGGGAGTGATGGCGGCAAGGGTCAGGAGCAGGATGAACAACAGACCTAGAACCGTCAGGGCCGAGAAGGCATAGCGGTTCACGCTTGAGTCCCCCCCACCAAACTCGCCGCATCCTCCGCTTCCCTGAGTTCCCCGCGCGACAGAAACAGTGTCCGGTCGGCCAGGCTGGCAAGCTCGTCCAAATCCGTACTGATCAACAAAACCGCCGCCCCCTCGTCGCGGGCTTTGAGGATCTGGCGCTGCACAAAGTCGGCGGCGCGGATATCGAGACCTCGGGTGGGATTGACGGCGACAAGCAGGTCAGGAGTCTGGTCCAGGTTGCGGCTCACCACCACCTTCTGCTGGTTCCCCCCACTCAGGCTCCCGGCTTTCTCGGCCGGGCTGGGCGTTTTGATTTGGAACTGCTCCACCAGCTTCGACGACCAGTCTCGGATTGCCCTTACTCTCAGGAAAGGCCCTTTCGTAAGCTCCGGCCATCGATGCCCCTCGATTAGCATGTTATCCTGGATGCTCATGCCTAAGGCAAGCCCGTCCATTTGACGGTCTTGAGGGACGTAGCCAATCCGCATGGACCGCTGATCTCCAGATCGGCGAAGCAAATTTGTATCCGAGCCTGAGGCTCCTACAACCTCAAACCCCTCCATCCCCAACCGCTTCCTCCCCAACCTTTGGGGAGGAAGGGACTTTAACTCCCCCTCCTCCAAGTGGTTCGTCTTGGAGGAGGGGGTCGGGGGGAGGAGGTCTCCCTTGGAGTCGCCAAGGTTGTCACCCTCTACAGGCTCGGTATCTCCTACAACTTCAAACCCCTCCATCCCCAACCCCTTCCACCCCAACCTTTGGGGAGGAAGGGGCTTTAACTCCCCCTCCTCCAAGTGGTTCGTCTTGGAGGAGGGGGTCGGGGGGAGGAGGTCTCCCTTGGAGTCGCCGTCGCCTTCTACAGGTTCGCGGCCCGACGGCGGCACAATGCATCCGCCGCCTACAGTATCTCCACCTTCTACAAGCTCAAACCCCTCCATCCCCCGACCCCTTCCTCCCCGACCTTCGGGGAGGAAGGGGAGCCAGGCAACTTTGCCTTTGCTCACCACCCTTACCCCAATCGCCGCCTCCGCCAACTCAACCTGCCCATTCCCATCCACTCCGCCAATCCCCAGAATCTCGCCTCTTCTCACTTCCAAGGAAATCCCGCGCAAAGCATCCTCCCCCCTATCCCCTTTGGCCCAGACATCTTTCAAGAGCAACCCCGGTTGGGTGTCTTGGCGAATCTCCTTCACGAGATTGGGAGGCAGGTCGCCGACCATCCAAGTCGCAAGTCGCCCCTCATCCACCTCCCCGATACCAGCCGTCGCCACGAACCGGCCCCGCCTCAGGACGGTCACGCGGTCGGCGACCGCCAGGACCTCGCTCAGTTTGTGGGCGATGAGGATGACGATCTTGCCTTGGTCGCGCAGGTCGCGGAGGACTCGGAAAAGGTCCAGGACCTCGTCCGGGCCGAGGACGGCGGTCGGCTCGTCCAGAATCACCACCGGCGAATCGTCGGCGAGGACCTTCAGAATTTCGATCCTTTGTTGGATGCCGACGGGAAGGTTGCGAACCTTGGCGGCCGGGCTTGCTTCCCAACCCAGTTCGCGGGCGAGTTCCAGCGCCCGAGCCGCCAGCGCCGCCACATCCAAACGGCCAGCCAAGGAACCCAGCCGATCCAAAGCCAGGTTCTCCGCCACGGTGAACTCGGGTACGAGCATGAAGTGCTGATGCACCATTGCGATCCCCGCCTTGCGACACTCGAACGGCCTTCCCAAAGGAAGCGGTTTGCCATCGAGCAGGACCCGGCCCGAGTCGGGCGAGACGAACCCCGCCATCACCCCCATCAAGGTGGATTTCCCGGCCCCATTCTCCCCTAGAACAGCGTGAATCTCACCGGAAGCAAACGCCGCCGAAACATCTTCCAACGCCCGGACGGAGCCGTAGCGCTTGGATAGACCTTCGACGACGAGTTGGCTCAAGGGGTCAGAAGTCGTCCTTGGGAACGGTCAGTTTGCCCGCCACGATGTTAGCCTTGGCCTGGTCGATCTTGGCCTTGAGCTCGGCGGGCACGGCGTCGGCAAAGCTGGGGTTGATCACGAAGTCGATCGCGCCCTTGTCCATGCCGATCAGGTTGACTCCGCCCTTGTAGGTCCCCTCCTTCACCTGCTTGGCGAGGTCGAGGAAGGCGGGCTTGGCGACGATCACCGCCGACGCCACCACCACACCCGACTCGTTGGCGTTCTGGTCGGCGTTGGAGCCAAAGACGAAGACGCCCTTCTCCTTGGCGGCATTGAACACCGACTGCGCCCCCTGGTTCGCCTGGTGAATGATGTAGTCTGCCTTCTCGGCGATGGCAGCAAGGGTGGCCTGCTTATAGGCGGCAGGGTCGTTGCCGGGAAGCGGAACTAGCTTGCTGACGATCTTGATGTCCGGGTTCACCGCCTTCGCCCCGGCTTCAAAGCCTTTGAAAGTGGAGACGATGGAGGGCACATCCAGCCCAACGGTCGCAATCACCCCCGTCTTGCTCATCCCCGCCGCCATCATTCCCGCCAGGTAAAAGCCCTCTTCCAGGTAGAAGCGGAAAGCGCCATAGTTTGTGCCGCTCTCACCTCCTGACGAACTGACGAAGACGGTCTTGGGAAAATCCTTGGCAACCTCGGCCTCGACCTGGTTGTACTCGTACCCATGCCCGATGACCAGGTTGTAGCCGTCCTGCCCATAAGTGCGCATGGCGTCGCGAATCCCGCTGTCGGTCGCCTCCTGGTTATTCACCTCCGCGCCCAGATCGGCCTTGATAGCCTGCAACCCGTCATAAGCCAGGGCATTCCACCCGGCGTCGCTGACGGGTCCGGGGGTGAGGAGGGCGACTTTGAAGGCGTCGCTCTTGGTCTCACCCGAACAGCCGAAGGCAAAAACGAGCGCCAGCAACGGAAATATGCGCATGAGCTTCATCATGGTAGTTTGGGAGCCTACCCGGTTGATTTCGCTGGAACCGAACATTTGCGCCCAACCAGAGGTCGAAACCGTCTGTATAGGCGCAGATCGCTTCTATAGTCAAAGTGCAGGGGTGTTGAGGATATGAAGAAATACGGAGCTGAGTTTATTGGAACGTTCTGGCTGGTTTTGGGCGGGTGCGGCAGCGCCGTCTTGGCGGCCGCCTTTCCTGAGGTCGGGATTGGGCTGGTGGGCGTCTCCATCGCTTTCGGTTTGACCGTCCTGACCATGGCCTACGCCATCGGGCATATTTCGGGGTGCCATCTGAATCCGGCGGTGACCATCGGCCTGTGGGCAGGAGGCAGGTTCCCAGCCAAGGAAGTAGGCCCCTATATCATCTCCCAGGTCATTGGCGGCCTTGCGGGAGCCGGGGTTCTCTATCTGATCGCCACTGGAAAGCCGGGTTTCGATGTGTCGGCGGGGTTCGCATCCAACGGGTTTGGCCAGCACTCGCCCGGAGGGTACACCATGGTCGCCGCGCTGGTCACCGAGATCGTCATGACCATGATGTTCCTGCTCATCATCATGGGCGCCACTTCGAAACGGGCTCCGGCTGGATTCGCTCCCATCGCGATTGGCCTCGGACTGACCCTGATCCACCTGATCAGCATCCCGGTCACCAACACGTCGGTCAACCCGGCGAGAAGCACGGGGGTCGCGGTCTTCGTCGGAGGTTGGGCGACCACCCAACTCTGGTTGTTCTGGGTCGCGCCGATTGTCGGAGCCGTGATTGGAGCGGTGATCTATAAGTCGCTCGGCGAAAGCGACGACTAGGGCTAGGCGCGCTGTGGGCAAGGCTTGTCTAGCCCACAGCGCGAAGCCACTCCTCCCTCAAAATCCCAAAGCCTAGCGCATCGTAGTACTCCCCCCTCACAATCCGCGCCTTTCGGTACCGGGCCTCTTCCCTGAAGCCTAGCTTCTCCGCCAATCGGATCATCCCCGGATTTCCAGACCAGGTCTGCAAGTCCAACCGTGCCAGTTCGGGCATCTGGTCGAACAGGAAGTCGATCCAGAGGGTCAGGGACTCTTGCCCGATTCCCTTGCCCCAGGATTCGGGATCAAAGATGGCGATGCCGATGGCCATCCAGTTCGTCTCCTGGCTGATCCAATACCGGTTGACGCTGCCGATCAGGAGATGTCCGTCAAGCGGGGAGATCACCAAACGCAGCGGCACCTTGGGCGGGTCTTGGATGCCCTCCCGAAAGCTCTCCATATGCTCATCGGCCTCCTCGGGGGTGAAGGACGGGTAATAGGGGGCGTCGGTCTCCTCCCATTTGTGGCCAGGGCGCAGCCATTCTCGGTAGACGGGAAGATCGGCGGCCACCCAATCCCGCAACACCACTTTCTCACCCGTCCCTCGAATCATGGGAGGAAGTATGGCCTAGGGTGGAGATCCGGGCATTCCATGAAATCGGTTGCTTGAGTGTTTCAGGTTCCACTGACGCTTTGAAACGGGAACTTGTCCCCTTTCCAGACAGTCCGCGACATAGGCGGCATATTCCCGGCCTACATGTTCGTTTACCGTCGTCGGAGTCGGTCGAGCCGCATAGTTCCGCAAAGCGTCTATCGCCTTCCGATCCTTTAGCAGGCCCAAAGCTTCGACCGCGTCTAGCCGAATCGATGGTATTCGGTCATCGAGCGCCTTGATTACGCGTGGAACATCCTGTTTCTTCCCAACCTGTCCCAAAACTCGAACAGCGTCCGCCCTCAGAGCGGCGTTCGTTGGTCTGTCTAGCTCTCCCCGATACTTCTTGAGAGCCCAGTCGTCGCCAAGCTTTGCCAAGGCTTGGATGGCCTCGCGAGACTTGTTGGGGCCGTAGTTCGGTTGAGGCACCCGCAGGGATCGATCATAGAATTTCCGGACAATCGGTATGTCTGTTTCGTTACCCACTGTTCCCAAAGCGCGCAAGGCCGCGAGTTCGTCTTTCGCAACCGCTTCTCGTAACGCTGGCTGACCTCCCTTGAACCCCCAAGTCGCGCTTAACGCGGCGGCACTCCACCTGACCTTAGCCTCCGCATGGGTGACAGCTACCGCTTCGATCACCCGCCGAGTCTCGACCAAGGGTGAACGTTCAAGCGAGGTCAGTATCGCCAAGCCCACTTTTTGGTTGGCAGTCGGCAAAGCCTTGGCGAGAGCTTTGAACAAGGTAGGCCGATTGCGCCGTGATACTTCCATAGGCACCACCGATGCCCGTGTGGAATTGGGTTTGCTGAGTTCGGCTGTTAAATCTGCATCAGAAGCCGTTAAAGCCCAAAGTAAATCCTCTCTTTGAGCGTGAGGTGTGTACGTGGTCATTGAGTCCAAGTACCGCTCCGCGTTTGACCGAGACATCTGGGCGGAGCCGAGGCAAACCGCGCCCCAGAATGCCAGCGCCAATAGCAGTCCGTAGGGTTTCACAAAAGGCTAAACGCCACGAATAGGCGAATAGTTCTTACTTTCATGCGCAATCTGAGGAGGTTGAGGTGAAATGGGAGGATGCCTGCCTGATGGCCGCCATCGCCATGGTTACCCAAGCCACCGACTTCCAAGAAAAGCTTCGCCCCCAGTTCCACTTCACCGCGCCCAAGGGCTGGCTGAACGATCCGAATGGGCTGGTGTTCTATAAGGGCGAGTACCACCTGTTCTACCAGCACAACCCGTTTGGCGCGGAGTGGGGCAATATGACTTGGGGCCACGCGGTAAGCAAAGACCTCTTGCACTGGCAGCACCTTCCCCATGCCCTGGAACCCGATGCGATGGGGACGATGTTCAGTGGGTCGGCGGTGGTGGATTGGAAGAACACCTCGGGCTTGGGAACCAAGGAGAACCCGCCGATGGTGATTCTGTACACCGCCGCCGGAGGCACGAACGACCTGAGCAAAGGCCAGCCGTTCACGCAATGCCTCGCCTACTCCATCGACGGACGAACCTTTACCAAATACCCCGGCAATCCAATCCTGCCGCACATCGAGAGGGAAAACCGCGATCCCAAAGTTTTCTGGCACGAGCCGACCAAGAACTGGATCATGACGCTCTACCTGGATGGCGACCACTACGCCATCCTTCGCTCCCACAATCTCATCTCTTGGGCGCGGGCGGGGAACGTGACGCTGCCCGGCGACAGTGAATGTCCCGACCTGTTCGAGCTTCCGGTCGATGGGGACGCCAAGCGTAAGAAGTGGGTGTTCTGGGGCGCGGCGGGCAAGTACCGTATCGGGAGCTTCGACGGGTATCAATTCAAGGCGGAGACCGAGCCTCTGACCTCCAACTTCGGCGCTCACACCTACGCGGCCCAAACCTACTCCGACGCCCCCCGGAACCGGCGCATCCAGATCGGGTGGATGCGGGGCGGCAACTATCCGGGGATGCCGTTCAACCAGCAAATGACCCTGCCCTTGGAGCTATCCCTCAAGTCCACCCCCGACGGCCCCCGCCTTTCGTCGCTCCCCGTTGCCGAATTGGGCAAGATCAGGTTGAGGAAACTAGGTGCCGGGGAGTCGGCGGAGCTTTTGGAGGTTCGGGCAATCTTGGATGCCTCTGCCGATGCCACGCTCCAAATCGGGGAGCATGAGATTCGTTACGAAGCCGCCACCCAGACCCTCCACTGCCTGGGCAAGTCGGCAAAGCTGATCAGCGGCAAGCCCGAGTTCGACTTGATCGTTTACCGGGATCGGACATCCTTGGAGGTCTTCGCCGACTCCGGGTTGATCTCCATGCCGTTCTGCTTTGTGCCTACCAAGCCCGTGGACAGGGTGAGTGCGAGTTCAGCAAAGCGGTGGGAGGTTTATGAGTTAAAATCGACAGTAAAGACAGGATTAAAGTGAGCGAATACTTGATTATCATCGAGCGAGAAGAAGACGCCTGGCGTGCTTATGCCCCTGACTTGCCCGGTCTGGGAGTCGCGGGAGCCAGTCGCGAGGAAGTTGAGCAACTTGCCCGCGAAGCCGTCGCCAACCATGTCGCTTTGCTGAAAGACCTGGGTGAACGCGTGCCGGAACCTTCTACTCAAATTGCCTACGTCAAAGTGGCCTAGATGCCCGCTTGTTCCGCATCCCCTTCACTTGTTGCAACTCCTTATCCGCCGCAAACGCCTGGTACTCGGGACTGCATAAACCGACCAGCGCTACTTTGCCCTCCGCATCAAAATGGAATCCCAACCCCAGCGCTTAGCCAAGGGGGAAGCTCGGAGGCAGGCATGAGGTTTCCTGAAGTACTCGCTTCTCGCCGCTTCGACTTCGTCCTCAGGAATGTGTTTATGGGCCAGGTGGGTTGCGAATTGAAGCTCGTCTTGCGTGTATCGATAGGGCGTGTTCGCTAACAAGCCAAACTCCAAACCCGCCAAACCACTCGGAGGAGGCTCAGTCGCAACAGGGGTGGGACAATCCTCCGAGACTTGGATAAAGGTATTGCGATAGGTCCCTTCCTTATCCATTTGTATTCCCAACCCCGCCTCTCATCCGCTTCACCGCGTCCTCCTGATTCTTGATGGCGCCTTCATAAAGCCGCTCCACGATCTCCGCCGCCTTTCCCATCGCCTCTATCTTCTGCTCAAAGGCAAGGTTATTCGACTCGGTTTTGAAGAATACGAGCGGACCCATTGTCGCCATGATATCCGCTTTGTTCTGGTCGATATGGTGATAGATATCCTCGAGTCTTGAAAGGAAAATCAGGGATGGCGTGAACATATCCATTTGGCCGCCGACCGTCCGTTGAAAACCGACCTTCATGCCCGCTTTGAAGTTGCGCATATTCGGCGTATCTTCGTCGGCGTGGTCCATGAGCTTCCACAATTTGTTTACGTCTGCCCGAAAAGCCAGTTTGGCATTCGAGTAGATGGCGCTTGCCTTGGCCAACTCCCTTATCGCCGCCTTCGGACTGTTTGACCACTCCAGGCTGGCAACCTTCATGATCTGGGTTTTGTCGAGCCTTATCTCCGTGTCGAAGTTTCGCAGGGTGGCTCGCCGAATGAACTGGTAGATCCCTTTTGTCAGGTCGCCATAGGGGTTCTTCGGAAAGTCGGCGGAGCGGTCGGTAAAGTCGCCCTCCACCACCTGTGCCACCTTCATGCCCATGACGCCGACGGCATAGGCCATATCCTCCTCTTCATCTTGAGCCATGGCAAGGCAGGCGCTGAAGATCAACAGAAGCGGGATTCGAGCGAGTTTTGCCAGCATTTGATAAATATGACGGTCGAAACCACGGATCGCAATAGTCGCGACTGGTTAAATCTGTGGCTTTTGTTGGGTCAAGGGAGTTGAGGCAGACCGGGAGGCGTCTTAGTTGGATAAATTCCAAGCATCGGTTGGAACCCGGATACCGCCAAGATTGCGCTGGCGAAAAGGGCCGTCGTAATCAATCCAAACCACCCCCGCGAAACCCATCTCCGAACCAAGAGCGCTCCCACCAACCCCGCAACCGAAGCCGCCAACCAACCGAGGCTGACTATTGCCTCCGGTCGGACCATGGTTTCGTCGAAAATCATACAAGACTGCCCCATATGAAGATCTAACCCATGGACTCGCTAAGAAGTGCCTATTGAGGTAAGGCGTGTCGATGCCTTCAAGAGGGATTCCGATCTCCTTCGAGTTCCTTCTGAGCTTGCTTGAGAGACTCCAGATAGTCTTGCTCCACCTCTGAAGGAGCCGAGTCCAGTTGCTTCCGATACTTGGCATACTCGGCTTCCGCCTTCTTGACTGCCTGCTCGTGGCTGATCGATCCCGCACCGGTGAGCATTGGAGCTTCCATGGCGATGATGAGACGGTCCAGATGACTCAACCAATCCTTCATGTAAGTTGGCTCGTGGTTTTGGGCACGGAACTCCGCCGCTTCGAAGTAGGCCGAGGCCGGGTCAGTTCCTTCTCGTTGAGGTAGTTGTTGGCGATAGTCACGTCCGACTTGCGCGGACGATCGCCGGTCAACGACATAAGCCCCATGTGTGGCTTGGTGGCGTCCGCCCGCGCAAAGATCACCTCGGCAGCGGTGTGGCCGTGCCCGGCGTGGTGCAATTTGTTCTGAACGACCTTGAAGAATTCAAACGTCTCCTCGGAGGTCCATGCTGGTGGCATAGAGATCAAGTACCTGGCGGTACAGCACCTTTTCGCTACTGCGGATATCGCGGATACGCTGAAGGAGTTCGCGCCAATAGCTTCCGCCGCCCAACTCCTTGAGCTTGGCGTCATCCATTGTGTAGCCCTTCTGAAGGTATTCGCTGAGACGTTCGGTTGCCCACTGGCGGAAGCGGGTGGCAAGCGGCGATTTGACCTGTAGCCAACCGATAGAACGAGGTCAAGACTGAAATACGGAATGGATCGGGCCACCTCGCGCGAACCCTCCAAACGAACCTGTCGGAAATTCCGACAGGTTGCCTCCTCGAGAAGTTCACCCTCTTCATAGATGTGCTTGATATGCTCAACCACGTTTGTCCGCGAAGTCTGAAAGAGGTCAGCAATCTGTTGCTGGCTGAGCCAAACAGACTCAGCCTCAAATCGCACCTCGATGGCTGGTTTGCCACTGTCGCGCTGATAAAGAACGATCTCTCCGCCCGGTTGACCATTCATTTCTGGTCTCCTTCATATACCTGCCGGATGAGTGGCTTTGTCGATTTCCCGCCTTTGCCGTCATCCTCGCAATCTAGATTGAACGGATAGCCGGACATTAATGAATCGGGAATCTCCCGCACAACTGATGCACATCTTCCCGCACCTGCCCGATCACCGCCTCATCTTCAATCGACTGGATAACCCGTGAGATAAGGAAGGCTACTTCGGCCATTTCGCTTTCTTTCATACCTCTTGTGGTTAGCGCAGGGGTTCCGAGGCGGATGCCGGAGGTGATCAGGGGCGACTTGTCGTCGAAGGGGACGGCGTTTTTGTTGCAGGTAATCGAAGCCTTGTCCAGTGCGATCTGGGCGGCTTTGCCGGTGACGTTCTTGTTGCGCAGATCGACCAGCATCAGGTGGTTGTCGGTGCCCCCGCTGACGATATTGAAGCCGTCGGCCATGAGCGCGTCGGCCAGGGCCTGGGCGTTCTTGATGATCTGGGCGGTGTACTCCGTAAAGGCCGGTTGAAGGTTCTCGGCGAAACTAACGGCTTTGGCGGCAATCACATGCATCAGCGGGCCGCCCTGGACTCCCGGAATCACCATGCTATCCAAAAGTTCCGACATCATCCGAGTCCGGCCGCTCTTGGCCGCCACGACCCCGAACGGGTTCTCAAAGTCCTTGCCCAGCAGAATGATGCCGCCGCGAGGTCCGCGAAGGGTCTTGTGGGTGGTGGAGGTGACGACGTGGCAGTGGGGGATCGGGCTCTGCAAGTGTCCCTTGGCGATCAGGCCGGCCGGGTGAGCGATGTCGGCGAAGAGGAAGGCTCCTACCGAGTCGGCGATTTCCCGGAAGGCTTTGAAGTCGATCTCACGGGAGTAGGCGGAGGCGCCGACCGTGATCATCTTGGGCCGAACTTCCTTGGCCTTGTCCGCGATCTGACTGTAGTCCAGTCGCTCGGTCTTGGGATCGATGCCGTAGGGGGTGAAGTTGTAGAGTTGCCCGCTGAAGTTGACGGGCGAGCCGTGGGTCAGGTGGCCGCCGTGCGAGAGGTCCATCCCCATTACGGTGTCGCCCGGCTTGAGGAACGTGAAGTAGACCGCCATATTGGCCTGGCTTCCCGAGTGGGGCTGGACATTGGCATACTCCGCGCCGAAAAGCTCCTTCACCCGGTCGCGGGCCAGGTTCTCCACCTCATCCACCACTTCGCACCCGCCGTAGTAGCGGTTGCCCGGATAGCCTTCGGCATACTTGTCGGTCAGCACACTCATCATCGCCTCGCGAACGGCGGTACTGGCGATATTCTCGCTGGCGATCAGTTCCAAGTTGTGGCCCTGGCGGGTTTCCTCCTTCTTGATGAGTTCCGCGATGGTTGGATCGGCGGCGGCGAGGGGTTGTCGATGGGCGTTCGCAGTGGCGGAAGACATGCCCTATTGTGACACTTCTCTCTTTGATGGACGTGAGCGGCGTGATGGAGGTGATGGACGTGATAGGCGTGAAGGAGTGAGCCTCTCCTTTAGGCGTACCGCCGTCCCACCGGGCAGGTCTCATCTACGCTGGGTGGCGACTCCAAGTGGCCGATCTGGAGATCAGCGGTCCATTGGTCTGTCTATGGAGTCAGAAGCGTGCGTCGTTTGTATCTCTTGCACACCGTGCAACGGACGTAGTAACGCTTCTCAATCGGATCGATGACCCATTTCTTGATAGGATAAAACAAGATTAAGAAGCAACCATCGAATGCCCAGCCCAGACAGGACGCCACCTTCTCACCCCGGTCTTTTAGATCAATCTCCTCAAGGCGGTTGTTCCCACAAATCGCGCAGACTTTGGGATCCCGAGGGGGTGAAACGAACATGGCACCCGTATTCTAGCCCGGAGAACACAGGATCATCCATCCGCTCAGGCTGTCGGCAACCTTTCTGTGGTCCTCGGCGGCCCTCGGTGGTTTCGTTCCCGGCCAATTGAAAGAACCACCGAATGACACAGAGAGCCACCGAAGGGGACGCGGCCAATCCCGGAAGTTAATGCTCCGGGCTGAGACTTCCGGTCTGGCTCTCAACCACCAAGTCACGAAGAGTTGCCGATCTGAAGATCAGCGGTCCGTCAACCTGACATCTACAAACCAAAAACCCCCGCAGCCTTGCTGACTGCGGGGGTTTCTTTGCCGGCGGGACGCCGGGGTTCCCAGGAGAAAGGCTACTTCTTGCCCTGGTTCTGCATCTGGTTGCCGTAGCGGCGCATGAACTTCTCAACGCGGCCAGCGGTGTCCACCAGTCGCTTCTGACCCGTGTAGAACGGGTGGCTGAAGGCGCTGATTTCGCAGTTCACGATGAAGTGCTCGACGCCATCGACGACCTTGGTGTTGTTCGTCTTGGTGGTGGAGACGCCTGTCCATTCATGG
This sequence comes from uncultured Fimbriimonadaceae bacterium, assembly GCA_964501275.1. Lineage (GTDB taxonomy): Bacteria > Armatimonadota > Fimbriimonadia > Fimbriimonadales > Fimbriimonadaceae > 55-13. The sequence goes on from CAZCSP010000021.1 coordinate 32,971, forward strand.
TCGCCGTCTACGAAAACCACGGGATAAGTTGCGGGATGGATGCCTTGCTTCATTTCTAAACCTGTGAACCGAACAGAAATTGTGGCACAACTCGCTCCAATCCCGCAAGGGAAGGTCCCAAACGAGCCGACAATAAGAACCGAATCCATGGAAGGCATCGAGTTTCATCAGCTAGTCAAGACGTTTCAATCCGTCGAAGCCCTGCCCCAACTGCCCGACTCGGCGATTCGGTTGGTGCAGGTTTGCGAGGAAGAGGAGGCGACGCTTCATGAGGCGGAAGTCGTAGTGGCCTCCGATCCCGGTCTGACGGCGATGGTGATCCGCGCCGCATCCACCGCCCGCTACGCCAGCACCGGCGGTCCGGCGACGAATGTCGGCGCGGCAGTGATGCGGCTTGGATTAAGAGCCCTGAAAGCCCTGGCGATGTCCCACGCATTCCGCACTCTCATGAGCCACCGCCACGAGAGCGACTGCTACGACGCCAAACTCCTGGCCCGGCACAGCGTCTTCACCGCCATCGCCACCCAATACCTCTTCGACCGCGAGTACGGCGGACGAGGGCAGGATTTGGAGGAGGTCTTCACCTTTGGCCTGCTCCACGATCTGGGGGCTTGCCTCTTTGCCACCGTGGCGCCCGACCTTTTCGACCAGTGTTGGCGAAGGGCCGAGCGGACGAGGGAATCGTTCGACAACGCTTTCCTCGCCATCTACGACGAGCCTCTCGCGACCCTCGGCTGGGCGGGAGCGACGGCTTGGAACCTGCCCGACATCTTCGTCGAGTTCCTCCACGCCCGAACCCATAACGGCGAGCCCTGCGATCTGCAGGCCGTAGATGATGTGGTACGGATCGCGGAAGACTTCGCCCCTTCGTTCGGCTACGCCTTCGAGCCCTGGGCCGAGGCGAGCACCATCATCGGGTTAGAAGAGGCCGAGCAGAGGGCACTTCAGCAGGCGGCCGACGAGTACTGCGCCCACGCCTTTGGTTCCATCCAGAAAGCGGCCTAACGATTTTGGAGTTTGGAGTTCGGGGTTTGGAATGTAGCCTGGACGTCCAGGTCCGAGGAGCCCTGTAGTCTCCGTAAAGCCTGTACAGAACTCCGCAATCCCCAATCCGAAATCTCGGCAGCTACGGTGGCACAATGCATCCACCGCATACAGGTTCTACATCTCCTACAACCTCAAACCCCTCCATCCCCAACCCCTTCCTCCCCGACCTTCGGGGTGAAAGGGGCTATTGGATGCGCCACAATAGGAATATGCTGGCTCGCAAAATCACCGTCCTCAGCCTCATCGGCATCTTCGCGCTGGGGCTTGCGCAGGATGTCTTCTCACCGGCCCGGGCCTACGTCTTGGGAGAGAAAGATGTGTATGGGCTGAGCATGAGGTTGGACGCCGGGCAGTACATGGTTTCTATCGCCGGAAAAATGAACCACACCGTGAAGAAGGTTCATACCAACGGCGACGCAGATGTGCAATCTCAGATGACGAACATGACGTTGGACATTCTTGGCCAGACGTCGAAGGAACCCGATGGAGACGTGCGGGTGATCCGCTACAACAAGTTCGGAGCACCGGTCGAACGTCCTGCCGACACCAAGCAAAAGCAACCAATCTTCATGAACTTCCTCACCTATCGGACCAGCATGCCGATGAAGATTGGAGAGACCATTCAGGTCGATGAAACCTTGGACGACGCCTCAAAGACCCAAGTGAAGGGGACCGCCAAGCTAGAGAGCATCACCGACGGCGTGGCCAAGATCGCCTCCCAACTGGAGATTATCGAGTCCAAAAACAAGAAGCCCACCAAGATCGCCTCGGTCGGCTACTTCGATGTGAAGACCTCCAAACTCAACCGCTCGGAGGCGAAGCTGACCGATGTGGACCCGAACGAGATGCAGGGCCTGCCGCCGATCAGTTCGATAACGGTTGTGATTGAGCGGGAGAAGTAGATTTTTCCAGGTAGAGAGCGTAGGTTTTGAGTGCGCCTTTGCCTTTGATCTTGGCCACCCCTCGGTCCACCAGATCAAACTTCCCTGCCACCCGCCGCGCCACCTCCTCGCTCATGTGGATCATGCCTGGCTCGCCAGTAGATTCCATGCGGCTGGCGGTGTTCACCGTGTCGCCCCATAAGTCGTAGACCAGCTTCCGCTTCCCGATCACCCCCGCCACCACCGGGCCGCAGTGGATGCCGATGCGCATTTCGAATGGGAAGTCGCTCTCCCGGGGGATGATCTTGTTTAGTTGGAGGGCGAAGCGGATGATGCGCTCGGCGTCGTCGGGCCTGGGCTCAGGCAGTCCCGTAACCGCCATGTAGGCGTCGCCAATGGTCTTGATCTTCTCAAGCCCCAGGCTCTCCGCCAAGTGGTCGAACTCGGTGAAGACGCGATCCAGGGCGATGACCAGATCCTCAGGACTGTGGTTGGCGGCGTAGCGAGTGAAGTCGGCGATGTCGGCAAAGAGGACAAACACGTCCTCGTGATAGTCGGCGATGACGCCGGACTCGTTCTTCAGCCGCGCCGCCACATGGTCGGGAAGGACGTTGGCCAGCAGCGCTTCCGACCTCTGCTTCTCCGCCTCCAGCATCTGGGTCAAAAGGAAGTCGCGGCGGGTGGCCCGCTCCAGGTAGTAGCCCGCGACCATGCTGAAGAGGTTGGACATCAGGACGTAGGCGGGTTGAAAAGCGGCAAGCCCCTGGCTAAGGCCCACCCGGTTGGCGGAGTAATAGTAGGCCGCCATCAGGCTCCAAGCTGCCGCCACCGCCCAATAGAATCGGAGGCGGCTGACCGTGTAGACCAGCGGCGTGAGCAGGACGATGGAAAGGGAGCCGTAGTAGAGGAAGCCTTGGTCGGGGTAGTTGGTCCAGACATAGAGCAGCCCTCCCCCTATCCCGGCCATGCCGAGCGCCACCAAGGGCTGGACCACTTGGGCAAAGAACTTGGCGAAAGTGGATAGGAAGATCAGGATGCAGATCGGCGCCACCAGGCCGAGGGCCACCTGGGAAAAGGCGTCGAGGTCAGAGGTGCGGTTGGCCAGGTGGGCGATGCCGCCGATAATGGCGATGAGCCCAGCGATCCCAAAAAACACTCGAACGACGGAGCGGGACCGTCGGGCGTGGTGCTCGATAAAGGCGCGCTCCATGCCCGGCTCGAATCGAAGCCTGTTCAGCCCGTCGTCCATGGGATGGATTTTAGATGATCGAGGAGTACACGGAACTTTTCCACATCTTTTCTCGGCTTATAGATATCTTAACAAACCTGCCTTACAATGGTTTTGCGATCATTTGGGTCGGTATCCCGATCCGAGGAGTGTTAGATGAAACGGCATTTTCAGAGAGCGTTCACGTTGATCGAACTGCTCGTGGTCATCGCGATCATCGCCATACTGGCGGCGATCCTCTTCCCGGTATTTGCGCAGGCGAAAGCCACCGCAAAGATAACTACAACCATCTCTGGCATGAAGCAACTTGCGCTTGGGGTACAGATGTATTCGGGCGACTTCGACGATATGGCTGTGTTCGAGTATGGCTATGCCGACGGCTCGATCCCCGGCGACACAAACGCCTATCACTATAATACGACGTGGGTTGGACGTATCTTTCCGTATGTGAAAAATCAAGGCATCTTCTTTGATAAAACCATGGCTGAGATCACAAACTACAACCAACTCTACCAAGACCCCTACTTCCCCGATCCGTTCTACACTTACACTTGGGCATGGATCACGAGCTTCTCTCTAAACACCGATGGCTACTCGCGGCAGGTTTATACGGGACCCAGTTGCACGAGCTACGGTACAGACACGAGCCAAGTGCGAAGCCTCACTGCTATTGAGGAGCCGGCAAGTCGCTTAGCCTTGACGCCCACACGCTACGGTACCATCCCTAATTGGTCTGGGCGCGCTTTATTGCCTACGATGCTTCATGGCCAGTTGTGGATGCATACGCGAACGGTTTTGATTGGAAGCAACTCGTTTATGATGCGAGAAAGCAGTATGGCAAGAGATTCGTGGGAGGATTTGCTGATGGTCATGCGGCGAAGTATGGGGACGAGAAATTCGTCAAGATACACTTGAACAATCCTTCGCAAACGGAAGCAACCTCGTACTCCGCATGGTGCACGCAAATGCAGAACCGAAATTTGTTCCAGTTCTGGGGGCCGTTTTGGTCTCCAAATTAGGGTTGTTCCTCTTCCTTCTGGCCGCGACCTTGTTGGGTTGTGGTCCAAAGGACGGGGCAGAAGGGCAAAGCATGAATGTGAACGAGCTTAATCAGAAACGCTCAGCAATCATGCAGGATGATGGTATCAAGCGGCCCGCTTCTCCAAGTGATGCTCCTGGCAGTGGAGGTCCCCGCTAGATATTGTTCGCCCCTGAGTCACCTGACTCGGGGGCGAATTCCACCCGCTCGTAGAGGTCGGCTAGCGGGATTTCGATGTTGACTGATTCAATGCGAAGCGTCGCTTCCAGACCACTCACTTGACTCCTTATCCACTTTCCCTCTCGCTGGCGTGTATAGACATCTGCCTGGACTTGGTCCTGACTGATGAGGATGTACTCTTGCAGAGACTCGGCCTTGGCGCACAGGTCGAACTTCTTGCCGCGATCATAAGCTTCGGTAGAGGGCGATAAGACCTCGAAGACCACGGTTGGGTTAAGAATGAAGTCGATCCCTGCCGAATAGATGCTTGGTTCTCCGCAGACGATCATGGCGTCGGGATAGACGCTGTCTCGCCCAGGAACCGGCGAGAACGCCATGTCGGATATATAGCTCCGGCAAGAGCCTCCTTTCAACCTGATGTAGAGCATCCCCCCCAGATTGGTACAGATTGTTGCGTGGCTATTGGAACTGCCGGACATGGCATAGACTCGCCCGTCATGAAACTCGGAGCGCGTCTCCGAGACCGCTTCAAGGGCGGCGTACTCATCAAACGTCAACAACTTCAGCGCAGGGTCAGCCATTGTCTTCATTCTATCTCAGCACAACTGGAACTCCGGAATCGCAAACATGGCCCTTCCCAACTGAGCAAACAGGTTCGCGGCCTGGTTCTTCTCATCCAACGCTTTCAGTCCGCCATGCTTGGCGCAGAGTTCGACCAACGACTTTCTGGCCGCATCGTTCAAAGGCACGTCCAGAATATCCGCCATGCCGTCCACGATCTGCTCGGGGGTTGATACCTTGTCTTCGGTCTTCAGCTTGGTCGCCATGTAGACCGCCAGACCCCGATCCTCTCCGCTCCAGAAGATGGCGGTGGCCAGGTTCAGCCGCTCGACCGTCGTGGCCGGGTTGATCCAAGCTTCTCCCCAATCCCAGCCGGCGACATTGGGCGGGAGGAGCAGCGACATGCCTTGGCGGGACATGAAGTAATAAAGTCCGCCGCCCATATCTCGGACCGGCTTCTTGATCGGCTCGAACTCCGAGGTCGGGTTGCCCCGAATCCCCAGCACAAACGCCTGGATCGCGAAGCTTCGATAGAGCCCGATCGTGTAGTCCATCGGGCTCTTGGTGCGGCGCATATAGCACTCCTCCGACCAGAACTCCGGCGACTTGCCGATCTCCCGCAAGACCGCCCGGATATCCCCGTCTGTCTTCTTCCAGACTCCAGCCAACCTCTCCACCACCTTTGGCGAGGGGTTGGGATAGGCGAAGTATTCCCAGAGCTTGGTGCAGAGATACTTGGCGGTCTGGGGATGGTCGGCAAGGTGGTCGAGAAGCGAGTCCGCGTCCCAGTTCTTGGTGATGCCGAGGATGGTCTTCTGCCCTTCGTCGTGCATGGCGGGGACATAGCAGACGTTGTTCACGCCCAGTTTGCTCTTGGCCGCCATCGACCTCAGATGTTCATAGTCGAACTGCAAGCCCGTCCCCAAATAGTGGACCGACCAGCCAGTGAGGGCGCGGGCCGCCTCCAAGACATCCTTCTCTGTATAGTGCCCCTCGCCCAGAGTGAATAACTCCAGTAGCTCTCGGGCAAAGTTCTCATTGGGATGAATCCGGTTGCTGGTGTGCTGGTCCAGGTAAACGTAGATCGAACCCTGTTTGAAGAGGCTTATCAGCAGGTCCCTGAACTTACCCCTTCCCTTCGTCCGGATCGTCTCCAGATAGCCCGCCATCATGGGAAGCTCATAGACCTTCTCAAAATCGACGGCGAAGTGGTCGTGCCAAAAGAGCGCCAGCTTCTGCTCCAGCGGGCGTTGGGTCATGAGCATCCGTAGCGCCCAATACCCCGCCAGGTGATAGGCGCCGGTATCGATCCGCTTGTCCTCTTGGGCGGCAAACTCCCAAGGGCTCATCGGGAACCCCTCGTCTGACTGGTCGTCGTTCAGCAGGGCGTCGAGCGTCTTGTCCGGCCCAAGCTTCTCAAACTTCTGTCGCTCATACCGCCCCGCCCCGAGGCCAAATCGGCGAAGAATGTGGCTAACCTTCTGCGAATCCGTGAGTTGTAGCGCCATGGAGAGTTCCTTGGCGTCTATTGTAAGGCAGATTCGTCTCGATGCCTACTGTGTGTTTGGATTGGTAGGAAACTCCACCTTAGCGTAGAGGTCTTTGAGGGAGACAGAGACGCCGATGGATCGGATATACAGGTCAGAGTCGATATCGGTCGAAATCACCAAGAGCCAACCCTCCGCCGATTTTGTAAAGTGCTCCACGCGGACCTTATCCTGGCTGATTAGAATGTAGTCGGTTAGGGATTCGATCTCACTATAAGCCTCAAACTTCAATCCTCTGTCATATCGCTCTGTGGATGGTGATAACACTTCAACAATCACCTTGGGATTACGCAAGGTATCGAAAACATCCTTTTCGAAAACCGGCTCACCACAGACGATGGTGAAATCAGGATAGCAGTAGTAGTCCCCTCGCTTAGTCGCCACTCTGGCATCAGGCCCAAATGGTCGGCAACCTTTGCTCAATATCTGCGGACCAATATACATCGGCAATGCCGTTGAAATCCAATTGTGATTTGCGCTGGCACCGGCCATCGCCCAAACTTGTCCGTCGTGGAACTCATGCTTTCCCTCTTGTTGAGCCTCCCACTCCAGATACTCCTGAGCGGTCATACGTTGCGTTGCAGGTAGCGCCATGTTGTTATTGTGACTCAGGCGGATTCAACGAGAACTCCACTTTAGCGTAAAGATCTTTGACCGGAACGGACACCCCTATAGAGCGAATATCCAGATTGGCGTCGATATCCACGGTTGTCACCAGCAGCCAGCCCTCGGTGGCCTTCGTATAGTGATCGACCATTACCTGATCCTGGCTAATGAGGATGTAGTCGGTCAGCGACGCGATCTGACGATACTTCAGAAACTTCAGCACTCGATCCCGTTGCTCAGTGGAAGGCGACAGGACTTCCACAATCACTTTTGGGTTGAGAAGGGTATCGAATTTGCCTTCTTCAAACACGGGATCGCCGCAGACGATCTTGAAGTCGGGATAGTAGTAAGACGAGCCAGGCATAGAAGCCACTCGCACATCGGCACCAAATGCCTCGCATCCCTTCTTCCCAACAGCAGGCGCCAGATGCATAGCGAGAGCCATCGTGATCCGATCATGGTTGGCGCTGACGCCCGCCATCGCCCACACTTGTCCATCGTCGAACTCGTGTTTCTCCTCTTGCTGATCCTCCCACTCCAGATATTCCTGAGCGGTCATTCGTTGCGTTGCGGGTAGCGCCATCTGCTTCTATTATTGACTACTTACCGCCAAAGCCAAAGCCTCCAGCATCTCCCGAGTCTGGCCGATGGACACACACCCGTCAGTGACGCTGCACCCATAGAGGCTCCCCGGCCCGATGTCTTGGCGACCCTCGATCAGGTTGCTCTCGATCATCACGCCCAGGATCGCCGGAGATCCGCTTCTAATCTGGCCGACCACGCTCGCCAGAACATCTCCTTGTAGGCGATAGTCTTTCTTGCTGTTGCCGTGGCTGCAGTCGATCATCACTTTTGACGGCAGGTTGGCTTTGGCCAGCCTTTCAAACGCCTTCTCCACATGCTCCGCCTCAAAGTTCGGGCCGGTTCGGGAGCCGCCGCGGAGAATGATGTGGCAATCTTCGTTCCCGTTAGTCTCCAAGATGGCGGCAATCGCCTGCTTGGTTACGCCGGGGAACCAGTGCCGATTGCGAGCCGCCACCACCGCATCCACCGCCACCTGCACGTTCCCCTCGGTGTTGTTCTTAAACCCCACCGGCATCGAGAGTCCGCTGGCGAGTTCCCGGTGAACCTGGCTCTCCGTGGTTCGCGCCCCAATCGCCACCCATGAGGTGACGTCGGAGATGTGCTGGGGAATCTGGGTGTCCAAGTACTCGGAGCCGGTCGGTAAACCCAAAGCATTCACATCCACCAGCACCCGCCGTGCCAACCGCAGACCCTTGTTGATGTGGAAACTCTCGTTCAGGTCTGGATCGTTGATCAGGCCCTTCCAACCCACGCTCGTGCGAGGCTTCTCGAAGTAAGCACGCATTACGACCAGGACCTGATCCTTCACCTGGTCGGCAATCTCTTTTAGCTGGCCGGCGTAGTCGATAGCCGCCACTGGATCATGGATGGAGCAAGGTCCCACAACAGCCACGACGCGGTTATCGTGTCCATGGAGAATCTTGGCTATCTGCCCTCTCGTTTCGGAGACCAAGCCCACGATCTCATCCGTAATCGGAATCTCCTCCTGCAAGATGGCAGGAGGAATCAGCGGGCGGATTTGCCGTATACGAAGGTCGTCGGTAGGGTGGTGCATAGGAGTTGCCTGAATGCTGGATTGCTCGATTGTCGATTGAATCCAGCAATCCAGCAATCTCGCAATCCAGCAATTAGCCTTACTTGTCCAGCGCGACCTTTACCTTGCTGCTGCTGCGAATCGCCGCCTGAGCTGCGGCAAGCCGTGCAATCGGCACCCGGAAGGGAGAGCAGCTAACGTAGTCCAGGCCGACCTGTTGGCAGAAGTCAATGGACTCAGGATCGCCGCCGTGCTCGCCGCAGATGCCGCATTTGAGGCCCGGTCGAGACTTCCGCCCCTCTTCCACCGCAATCTCCATCAGCCGCCCAACGCCGACCGTGTCGATGGTCTCGAACGGGTTGCGAGGAAGGATCTTCTGCTCGACATACCGCTGAAGGAACTTGCCCTCGGCGTCGTCTCGCGAGTAGCCAAAGGTGGTCTGCGTGAGGTCGTTGGTGCCAAAGCTGAAGAACTGGGCGTACTCCGCGATCTCTCCGGCGGTCAGGGCCGCGCGGGGGATCTCGATCATGGTGCCAAAAGTGTAGGGAATCTCGACGCCCTGTTCGGCGACGATCTTCTTAGCCTCCGCCTCCAACTGACCCTGTACCACCTTCAACTCGTTGACGGTGGAAACCAGCGGAATCATGATTTCGGGGAGAACCGACTTGCCTTGCTTGATCAGCTTGGCCGCCGCCTGAAGGATCGCCCGGGTCTGCATGATGACCAGGCCGGGAAGGATAATGGAAAGGCGAACGCCGCGCAGGCCGAGCATCGGGTTCTGCTCCTTCATCGCCTCCACTTCCGCCAGAAGCTTCATCTTCTCTTCCAATTGGCTCCGCAACTTGGCGGTTGCGTCGTCGGTTGGGGTAGAGAAGCCGAGTCGGGTCTTCAACTCCGTGGTTTCTCGGATGAGAGTCTCGTGGGAGGGTAGGAACTCGTGGAGCGGCGGGTCGATGAGGCGGACCGTCACCGGCTTGCCTTGCATGACCTCGAAAATCCCCTCAAAGTCGCCCTGCTGGATCACCTGGAGCTTGTCCAACATCTCCTGTCGGATCGACTCTTCCTTGGTAAGGATCATCTCCTGGACCAGCGGAAGGCGGTCGGCTTCGAAGAACATATGCTCGGTTCGGCAGAGGCCGATGCCCTCGGCGCCAAACTCCAGCGCCTGCTTGGAGTCGCGAGGATTGTCGGCGTTGGCGCGGATGCCCAGGGTTCGGAACGAGTCCGCCCATTCCATTAGTTCTCCGAACGATCCGCTGACTTCGGGCGCGATTAACTTTAGGGCGCCTAAGTAAACGTTCCCCGACGAGCCGTCCATCGTAATGGTGTCGCCTTCCTTTACAATATGCCCCCCAACTTTGAAGTGCTTGGTATGATCATCCACTTCCAAAGCCTCGGCGCCCGCCACACAGGGGATGCCGAAGCCTCGGGCAACCACAGCTGCGTGGGAGGTTTTGCCGCCTCGAGCCGTCAGGACGCCCTGGGCGGCCAACATTCCGTGAACGTCGTCGGGGTTGGTCTCGTCACGAACCAGGATTACCTTCTCGCCCGCTCCGCCATGGACTCCTCGGTGGGCGGCGGTGTCGGCGTCGAAGACGGCAATTCCGACCGCTGCGCCAGGGGAAGCCGCCAATCCGGTCGCCAGCAGGGTTGCGCCCTCCAGGGAGGCTGGGTCGATGCGGGGGTGGAGGAGTTGGTCGAGGTGAGAGCCGGTGACGCGCTGAATCGCCGTCTCCTTGTCGATCAAACCTTCCTTCACCATCTCGACCGCGGCGCGGACAGCCGCCGGGCCGGTTCGCTTGCCAGATCGGCACTGAAGCATGAACAGCTTGCCGTGCTCGATGGTGAACTCCAGGTCCTGGAGGTCCTTGTAGTGGCCCTCTAAAATGTCGCAAGTCTTGACAAACTCGTTGTAGACGGCCGGATTCTGCTTCTGAAGCTCGCTGATGGGCACCGGAGTTCGCACACCGGCCACCACGTCCTCGCCCTGGGCGTTCATCAGATACTCGCCGTAGAGCGACTTCTCGCCGGTCGAGGGGTCACGGGTGAAGGCGACGCCGGTTCCGCAGTCGTCGCCCGCGTTGCCATAGACCATCGACTGGATGTTGACCGCCGTGCCGATCTCGTCGGGAATCTTCTCGGTGCGGCGATAGACGATGGCGCGGTCGTTATTCCAGCTTCGGAAAACGGCCTCGGTCGAAAGCTCTAGCTGCTCCCAAACGTCGGTCGGGAACTCTCGGCCCGCATTGTCGCGAACGTGGGCCAGGAACAGGTCGCAGACTTCCTTCAACTGGTCCGCGCTCAAATCCAGGTCTTCGGTCGCGCCGACTTTTTCTTTGTACTTCTTGAAAATGTCCTGGTCGAAGGCGTGCTTGCTGAGGCCGAACGACACGTCGCTGAACATCATGATAAAGCGGCGATAGCTGTCGTAGACGAACCGCGCGTCGCCGGTCTCGTTGATCATCGCCTGGACGGTGGTCGGGTTGAGGCCTAGATTCAAAACGGTGTCCATCATGCCCGGCATGGAGAACTTGGAGCCGGAGCGGACGGAGACGAGGAGGGGCTTCTCGGACCCGCCGAAGGTCTTGGACATCTGCTTTTCGACATCGGCAACCGCCGCCCGCACCTCGTCCATCAGCCCAATGGGAAGCCGCTTGCCCTGCTCGTAGTACTCGGTGCAGACCTCGGTGGTGATGGTGAAGCCTGGGGGCACGGGGAGCCCGATGTTGGTCATTTCGGCGAGGTTGGCCCCCTTGCCGCCGAGGAGGTCTCGCATGGTAGCGTTGCCCTCCCTGAAGAGGTAGACGCGCTTGTTGCTCATATTAAGGTTGATTACTCCTAAAAGGTGTCGGATGCGCGCACGGCAACACTGGCGAGCGTGTCCCTTGGAATTGGATCGGAGTTTACCTTGTCAGCCGCCCAGCCTCCGGGAGCCCTCTCCTCGTTTTGCGCGGCTACCGGTGGTACAGGCCGAGAGTTGGCATCGCGACAAAATGAGGAGGGGGTTGGGGATGGAGGTCTGCGAAGTTGTCAAACCAGTTGAGCCCCGAGAGCCTTGGGACAAGTTCGCGGCTATCTAGCCCCAAGCCATCTCCAAATCGCTGCCCACTGACACTCTAGCCAAGTTGGGCGATGTCGAACCACTACGAAGCAGGTATAGCCTTCGGCTTTCAGATCGTCTGGAACGGAGGACCAAAAGTTGACATACTGCATTTCTTCTTGCGCAAGACGCTGATGCACACCGTTGACCTTATAGTCGGAGTAGGACTCCACATGGCGAGCAAACAGGGGTACCCAGCCAAGGTCCTCCATCTCTGCCTTCATAGCTTTCAGAACTGTATCGGAGTTCACCCTAAAGCCATAGTAGTCCACCCGCCGCGCATCGTTCCGTCGATGGAATGCTGGTCTGGAACGCTCTGGAATCCACTCGCCCTGAACCTCGGAAATAAAAGCTAGCGGCGGACGGCTGGCGGGGCCAAACGCGACGAACATGGCGACGGCGATCCCCAGCACCACGGCAAAGAGCAATGACCTTCGAAGAAATCGTTTGCGCCTTTCCACAACATATCTTAACTCGAAGCCTGGTCGTTTCCCCAACACCCATGATCCTCGAGCGTAGACAGCCACAAAGCCAAGGTGTTGGGGGTTCAGACGCCAGCCTCCGGTCCAACCCCCAACATCTGATCCTCATGCCCGCCAGATTTTTCAGGCACGCGGATGCTGGGGGAGCGAAAACCGCACTCTGCGGCAGGCAAAACTAGGAATAATCAGTCATGGACAAGCCGCCTACAATCCTCCGCCAACTCCACCCCTGCGGCCCCAACTACCGCCTACTTAACCAGGTAGGAGAAGACTTGGCGAATCTCCGTGAGCTTGTTCCCAAGCTGGAATCCCTCCGCCAGGAGGACCCCGACAACGACCTTTGGCAAAGGCGCTGGGCGGAAGCCACGGAAATGCTTCAAGACTACGAAGTCCGCTACAACGCCATGGCCAAGGTCCGAGAGAAAGCCCTCCGCAACTTCCGCCGACTCCATCCTACACTCGCCGCTGGCTTTATCCGAAAAAGCCGAGACGCCACTCGCCAACGCCCTCTCAAGCCCGAACTGGAAGAACGATTCCAGTCGCTTATCGAGGAACTTGAAGACCTCGTCTTCGAGTTTTCAGTCACCGAAAAGCAAGACGAGCTTAAGCGGGACGAACTTCTAGCCTTGGTCGATACGCTTGCCGTGCAAGTCGAAATGATTGCCCACGATCTAGGACTCGACAAGGTCAGTGCAGGAATCAGAGACGCCGCCCTTCAGATCGCAAAAATCTTTGGCGAAGATCAAGCCGCAAAAGACAAAGCCGCCATAGAAAGCAAGCAGGACTAGCCGAGCCCCCTCCTCGTTTTGCGCGGCCACCGGGTGGTACAGGCCGAGAGTTGGCATCGCGACAAAATGAGGAGGGGGTTGGAGGTGGAGCATCAGGGTTGCGACGGGTGGATAGCGGTGGTTTGAGGAAATCGCATCCTGAGGCTCAACCACAGCGGGCGCTCAGCCTCTCATTGCAGTGCCGACTCCCATGCGCTATACTGAACCGTATGGTTCAGTATAGCCAAGCCCACTACGATGCCTCGTTCGGCGCGCTCTCGGACGCCACCCGACGCGGCGTTCTGGAGCAACTCGGACGGGCGGACGCTTCGATCACTGCCCTTGCCGAGAGGTTCCACATGACCCTTACCGGCATGAAGAAACATATAGGCGTCTTGGAGCAAGCCGGGCTCGTCACTACGGAGAAGGTTGGGCGCGTGCGGACCTGCAGGCTCGGGTTGCGCGGACTGGAGGAAGAGGCGGCATGGATCGAGAGGTATCGCCAGCTCTGGGCCGCGCGCTTCGACGAGTTGGACATCGTTGTCGGGGAATTGAAACGGAAGGAGAAAGCAAATGGACGTTAATAGAGAAAACAAGACCAAGGTAGAGCGGGTGTCCGACTGCGAAGTCGTCGTCACCCGCACCGTCAACGCGCCTGCGCGCCTCGTGTTCGAGGCGTGGACCAAGGCAGAGCTATTCAGGAGGTGGTGGGTGCCCAAATCGTATGGGCTAAACCTGGCTTCCTGCGAAATGGATGTTCACGTTGGGGGACAGTACCGTTTGGCGTTTCTCCACGAAGGTTCGACAATGGAGTTCTTCGGCACGTACCTGGAAGTGACCCCGCCCTCGCGCCTCGTTTGGACGAACGAAGAGGGTGACGCTGGCCAGACTATCACCACGGTGACCTTCGAAGAAAACGCAGGCAAGACGTTGCTGACCGTGCATGATCGCTATCCGTCGCCGGAAGCAGTTGACACCGGATCGACAGGCGCCATGCCCGAGGCGCTCGACCAACTCGACGAACTTCTCGCCAGCCTGGGATCAAGTGCGGAGACAGATTGACGCAGCCAATCCATCAAAAAAGCTTCCTGGCGGTGCGAGTCGTAGCAAGGGCGACGGCATGATAGAATTAACTCCTCAGGGCCAAATGATATGGGCTCGGCAGTGAGCTTCTGAGACGATGAACGACCGTCCTGCGGTAATTGGATACTGGCTAAGAGTTGCGCTCGCATTGGCAACGCTCGCCGTCACCATCGCCTTCCTCTACCAAACGAGCCTGCCGCCACCCCTGACTCGCTATGACCTGTTCTCCATGGTCGCTCTCGGCTTTGCGATCAAGCACTGTTATTGGTTTAGGCCGCTTGGGGTGATTGGCTACATCCTATTGCTCTCACCTCAAAGCACGATGGCAATGAACTGTCTGCTGGTGATCCAGTTACTGATGGTTGTTGGCATGTATCAATCCCCGAGGCCCTTTGTTCCGAGGAATTTCTCTGATGCGAAAAGGGCAGCTTTAGCCACTGCAGTCGCGGTCGGGCTAACCGTAACAGCGGGCCTCAATCTCATCTTTAACGTGGTTGAAGACTTGCCCCTCTTCTTTGCAGGAAACGAGGTGCAAGCGAGAATCACTGAATTCGACTGGGACGTGATAGACAAAGATCGTGGGCCTGCAGAGTTTGTGGGATACGTCACCTATGAATTCAGGACCGAGCGCGGACATAGTGTGAAGGGGCATGATCAAATTCCTATTGGCAAGCCACCAAAAGACGGCGAAGAACCGGTTGGTAAGCCCATCGAGGTGGTCTATGCGTCTTTCAACCCCAACTGGAATTCGGTCGCAACCAATGGAAACAGGACGTGGTGGGGCCTACTGCTTGGCCTCGCGGTGGTGCTTGGGTTCGGTATCTACGCTATTCCCACAACCTTCAGAGAGTCATTGAAGCTATACGAAGCCCAACTCTAAATGGACCGAGCGAACTTTATCGGCGTTGGCCTCTCTTGCGTTGTGGTCGCCGCAATGATTGCCTGGCCGCTGTCCGGGAATCCGCCGTACTGGTTTTCTATGCGCCGAAGAGGTGGGCGGTAGCGTTGACTCATCGGGTCCACGCGGTGAGCCCCCGCCGTCAGCGAGCCGAGCAACGGGGCCGTGGTCTACAGGTTTAAGAGCGGCTATGATTGAACGATGAACAGGCGCACGGAGTTTCCGCTTGGTGTTGCGGAGGGAATCAAGAGCTATGTGTATATGCTCTTGGATCCAAGAACCGACCCGCCTGCTCCTTTCTATGTCGGGAAGGGCGTTGGCAACCGCATCTTCGCCCACATGAACGAGGCCATCGCAAGACCAGAAGAGTCCGATAAGCTGGACCGCATCCGAGCGATTCACACCGATGGGCAAGAGGTGTTGCACATTGTGTTGCGACACAACCTCACGCCAGAGTGTGCCATCGAAGTCGAGGCCGCATTCATCGATTATCTTGATGCCCTCACCAACATCGCGGGTGGCTTTGGCTCCCGAACCCGAGGGCTGATGACTGTGGATGAAGTGATTGCAGAATATGAAGCGCCGGATGTTGCGATATCGGAACCCGCCATCCTCATCAAGATCAATAGGCTGTACGAGCGAGGGATGTCCGCAGACGCGCTCTACCAAGTGACTCGAAAGAGCTGGGTGATGGGAGAAAGGCGAAAGGGGGCGCAATATGGATTTGCAGTGGCGTTCGGGATCATCCGTCAGGTCTATCGAATTGAAGAGTGGTACCCATCAGAGGACAATCCGAAACGCTGGGCTTTTCGCGGTGTCGTCGCCTCAAATCTCACTCATTACATCGGGGGGAGCGTTGCGAAGAACTTCGTAAAGGGCGAAGCGTTTCCGATCAAGTATCTGAACTGCTAGTCGGCCCTCTACTCGCTCGTGGGCGAAACGCAGCTAACCCTGCCCCCGCACCCCAAGGCTTGAACCGCGGACTTACAGCATCAGAGCACGAAGGCCCTCAACCCCCAAACCACCTCCGAACCGCCGCCCACCGCAGTTCCAACCAGGAATTTTCCCGTTGCACCATCACAAAGCATGTCGTGCCTTTGGGGAGGACGAGGCCGTCTAAGAAAGATCCGGTAATGACGGGAAACGAGCCGCTCTGTAAGGCCGCAACCAACTCGCGATCGCTCACAAACCGAATCTGCGTCTCAAGGGCGTCGAACTGCGGCCAATCTCCATAGTAATTCGAACCCGGCTCAGATTCTGTCAAGCCATGTTCTTTCGCAAATCGCCTTATCGACGCCTCGACCTTGCTTGGCTCGTCGGTAAACGCAAAGCAAACCTTCTCGACGGCATTGCTGGATGGCGACTCCAGTTCATGTACCAGCCTTCCCTTGTGCTTCCCGATGAACGTGAACGGATCGCGAGACAGCAGGCCAACGCAAGCAACCAATCCCACCGCCAGCACGGCGAAAGCCAACAGCCACCACTTCTTCCTCGCTTTCAACCTGTGTTCTGTTCCCATTCGCCTAGTCTCCGAACCATCCTCGAACCGCCGCCCATTGTCGATCCAGCCAGGAAGTATCTCGATGAAGCTCAAGGATACAGGTTGCTTTCGCTGAAGGCTTAAAAGCTTTGCCAAACCTAGTCTCAAATCCTCGCTGCGGTGTCAATACAATGTGGTAGGCGTGCCCATCTGCTCCAATCGCGGGCGAGTTGCGGCCATTGAAACATTCCTTTTTGAGCGCTTCCCCAATAGACTGGAAGGAGCCATCAAACTCATAGAAAATGCTGATCTCATCAGTTGACCGTGGCAGCGGAAATGACCAGGGATCGGAAATCTCCACCCCGCTGTGCAACAGGATGAATCGGAAAGGGGGTTGATGATTGTAAGGCCTGCTGATCGCGATTGCGGCCGCCAGCAAGATCACGATCGCCACACTGATCCACCATCGCTTCCTCTTCCCTCCCAACCTACGCTCCGTTCCCCTCTGTCCTACCTGCCGCCTCATCGCCCAAACCATCCCCGAACCGCCGCCAACTGGCGGTCCAGCCAGGAAAGCTCAGACCGTACCGCCACGAAACAAGTCGTCCCTTCGGGAAGGATAAAGGCGTCCTTCCAGGCTCCATCGAGTTCGCTCACCCCTGTAAAGCGGACTTGAGTGTGACTTTACCCCCACTTGTACTTCGCCCAATCCGCATAGTGATTCATGTTGGGGCCTGAATCGGTCCAACCTCGTTTTTTGCCTCATTCCCTTCCCTTCTGCTCCTTGGATCGGGTGAATGCGTTCCTTATCTGCTCCCAAAACTCAGCGAAACCACCCGCCATCGGACGCGTGTAGATGAAATCGATGGACTCTCCGTCATAGCGAACTTGCACGAATTCGCCGTTGGGGCGGGTGTAGTTGACCCAGATTATGTCATCAACCCTGGGGGACGAGTCCTGCTTCTTCCATACTATGGTTCCATTCTCGGCCGTTACAAGCGTTTGGATTTTCCAATCCGATGGGGACAACTCCCGATTTAACACACTTTGAACAACGTCACGCTCGGCAAAGAACCGGTATCGGAAGCACTCCGAATTTTGCGCCAAGCGCTTTTCAACTCGGTAACTTATGAACTCACCCTTCACCTCTTTGATAAACGAAAACGGATCTCCATAGAGCGCCTGGATCAGCATAACCGGGCCAATCAGCCCGACGAGCAGGCTGGCTGGGATGGCGCACCACGCGCTCCGGTTGATCCGCTTCCGGCGAAGTCTTATTAAATCGCAATCATTTGACACCTTGCAGATACTATCACGGGGGGCCTGCCTTGGGCAAACTTCCATCCATTTTTGAAGTTGCAAGCAGGACTTGGGACAAGGACGCTAGAATAGTCCCCTCATGGTCCATGCCCCCGCCGCCGACCGAGGAATCTGGAAGGTCATTTTCGCGTCCTCTGCCGGCACTCTTATCGAATGGTACGACTTCTACATCTTTGGTAGCTTGGCCACGATCATCGCCACCCAGTTCTTCCCTAAGGACAACGAGACCGCCGGACTGCTGTTGACCTTGGCGCTGTTTGCGACCGGGTTCGTGGTGCGTCCCTTTGGGGCCATCGTGTTCGGGCGAATGGGGGATTTGGTCGGCAGGAAGCACACCTTCCTGCTTACCCTGATGATGATGGGCATCTCCACCGTCGCCATCGGCTTAATTCCGACGTATGAGGCGATCGGGGTGCTTGCCCCGCTCTTGGTCCTGATTCTGCGACTGATCCAAGGCTTGGCGATGGGCGGCGAATACGGGGGAGCGGCAACCTACGTCGCCGAACACGCCCCTCCCGGAAGGCGTGGCTTCTTTACCAGCTTCATCCAGACCACGGCGACGCTAGGCCTCTTCACTTCCCTGCTGGTGATTCTGGCCACGCGCACCTATCTCGGCGAGGCGGCGTTTGTGTCCTGGGGGTGGCGCGTGCCGTTCCTGGTTTCGGCGGTACTGGTGGTCTTCAGCTACATTATCCGCCGCCAGATGGACGAATCGCCACTGTTCAAGCAGCTGAAGTCCTCGGGCAAGACCAGCGCGAACCCGATCAGGGAGAGCTTCGTGAATCCGGAGAATCGGCGGCTAGTTCTCATCGCGCTGTTTGGCGCAACGGCGGGGCAGGGCGTGGTTTGGTACACGGGCCAATACTACGCGCTCTACTTCCTGCAGACCGTTATCGGTATCCAAGGCGGCTTCGCGAACAAGATCATCGCCTGGGCCCTGGTTTTTGGGACGCCGTTTTTCATCTTCTTCGGCGCGCTCAGCGACCGAGTCGGGCGCAAAAAGTTGATGATGATTGCATGTCTTCTAGGAGCGATCTTGTACATTCCGCTTTACACCGCCATGCAAAAGGCGGTTCCCCCGATCTCTACCCTAGGAGAACCGGCTATTGCCATCGAGTCCACGATAGACCCGGTCACCAAAAAGAACACCGTTTTCAAGAAGGAGAGTTGGGAGCAGGGCGAGATGAAGGTGGTTCGCAAGACTATCATCGAATCGGAAACCAACCCGGTTCCCCGGAAGATCGAAAGTAGCAAAACGGGAGAGGTCGAGAAGCCCAAGACGGAGATCACGCCGTCGGCTTCCACCTACTGGACGCTGGTTGGCCTGGTCTTCCTGCAAGTCTTGCTGGTGACTATGGTCTATGGCCCGATCGCCGCGTTCCTGGTCGAACTCTTTCCCACCCGAATCCGCTACACCTCGATGTCTCTGCCCTACCATATCGGCAACGGCGTTTTTGGCGGCCTGGTGCCGTTTGTGGGCACGGCTTTGGTGGGGATCACCGGCAATAACCTCGCCGGCCTTTGGTACCCCATCGCCATCGCCTCGATCACGTTTGTCGTGGGGTCGATCCTAATTAAAGAGCATCGGACGGCAGAAGGGTTTGAAGAGGCCGCAGAGTAAAAGCCCCCTCCTCGTTTTGCGCGGCCGCTGGATGGTCCAAACCGAGAATTGGCATCGCGACAAAATGAGCGAGGGGGTTGGGGGTGGAGTGTCCCTAACAAACTCTCTCCTAGAGTTCACGAACTCATTCCCGTGGACCTTCGGTGGCTCCGCGGCCCTTGGTGGTTGCACCCAATCTGGCTGAGCAGGACCTGCTTGTCCAAGGTAGGATTTCCTCTGGACGCTTGGGATGCGACTACAAGTGTGAGCCGAATAAATTCGGCGATCCCAGGGCGGGTCCCAGCGATGCGACGTTATTGGCACATCTACCGAACCTTCATCTCCTCCTCCTTCGCGCGGGAGTTGGAGTTTCGGGCCAACTTCTTTGCCAAGATCTTCCAGAACGCGATCTGGATCGTCTTCTTTGTGCTGATCCTGCTGGTGGTCTATCGCAACACCGACTCGGTGGCGGGGTGGAGTCGGGGAGATTCGTTTGTACTGGCGGCCACTATCTTCATCATGACCTCGCTCGGCACGATGGTTTTCATGTCGATCATGGAGATTCCCCAGCACGTCCGGCAGGGGACGCTCGATTTCATCGTGACCAAGCCGATCGACTCCCAGTTCTGGGTCTCCGCCCGCAAGTTCAACTTCGACAAAGTGGGGACCCTGTTGGCCGGGATCGCGATGCTGGCGATTGGGATCACTCAAGCCAAGGCCCATCCTACCGCTACCGACTGGGCCGCCTATGCTGCCCTGCTCGCCTCCTCGCTCAGCATCTACTATGCCGTCTCCCTGATGCTGATGACGACGGGAGTCTGGCTGGTGCGGGTGGACAATCTTTGGGTGCTGACCGAGACGATGACCGACGTAGCCCGCTTCCCGGTGGACATCTACGGGATGGGGATCAAGAACCTGCTCACCTTCGTCCTCCCCATGGCCTTCATCGCCACCATCCCCGCCTCCCAACTGGTGCGCGGAGCCGATTGGGCAATGGTCGGCCTGGGAGCCTTCTGGGCCGTGGCGTTCTTTGGGTTGTCGCGCTGGTTCTGGCTGTTTGCAATGCGGCACTACACGAGTGCGAGTAGTTAGGGACGGCGGGGCGGTTTTGCGGCATAACGGCACTGCGGTATTTCGGTGTTACGGTCTCTTAGGATTAGGAATGTGCATCTCCGCAATGCCGAAATGCCCTAACACCTTAGTGCCGTTTTGCCCACCGCCCAACACCGTCCCCCCCTACCTCAGCGGCGACTCCGCCGGTAGTTTCTGCAACAGCTCCTTCACCCGCTGAGCCTGCGACTTCGGGCAGACCATGACGGCTCCCTTGGTGACGACCACGACCAAATCCTGCACGCCAATCGCGGTGACCAAGACATCCGGCTCGTCGTTGAAGACGATCAGGCCCTCGCTGTCCACGACCATCGCCTGGCCCTGCACCACGTTCGCCGAGTCGTCGCAGGGGAGCGACCTTTCCAGGGCATCCCAGGCGCCTACGTCGTCCCACGGGAACTCGCCCGCGACCGTATAGACCTGGCTGGCCTTCTCCAAGAGGGCGTAGTCGATGGATTCGTTGGGGAGGGTATCGAAGGTGGTTTTGGCTCCCACATCATCCCCCGCCGCCATCTGCCGGGCCATCTGGAGGATCGTGGCGTAGACCTCGGGGTTGGCGTGGCTCATCTCGCTGAGGAACCCGCGCAGGGTCCAGAAGAACATGCCCGAGTTCCAAAGGTAGTTGCCCGACTCCACATAGTGCAAAGCGGTTTCCAGGTCCGGCTTCTCCCGGAATCTCTCGGCGCGATAGACCGATGGAGCTTCAGAGCGGATCGCATCGCCGACCTCGACATAGCCATAGCCGGTTTCGGGGCGGGTGGGTTTGATGCCGATGGTTACCAGGCCGCCGGTCCTGTGGGCGGTCTCCAGAGCGACGGCGACGGTATCCCGGAAAAGCGGAGCCTCGGCAATCTTGTGGTCGGCCGTCAAAACCGCCATCGCCACATTCGCCTCCTCGCCGGAATGCTTCGCCGACAGGTGGGCCGCCGCCCAAGCCAGGCACCCCAGGGTGTTGCGCTTGGCGGGCTCGGCGATGACGCTGTCGGAGGGCACCAGGTTGGCCTCCTGAATCGGACCCAGCAGGTGCAGGCCGGTGGCAATCAGGACGCGTTCGCGAGGAATCAAAGGCGCAATCCGGTTCACCGCCTCCTCCAACAGGGTCTCGTCGGGGTGGGTGAGTTTCAAAAGCTGTTTGGGCCGATGCCGCCGAGAAACCGGCCAAAACCTCTCCCCCGATCCCCCAGCCATGATGATTGCGTAAGACGTCATAGGTCGATTCCAAAAGGCACTCCCATTATGGACTCTGCTTCTATGCGTCACGATGTCTGGCCAGGGTTGAACATCTGCTGCAAAGCCCCTATTATCAAGATATGCCTCAGTCTCACTCCGCAGTCTATGTTCACGGAGTCTTCTCCACAAAGCACCGTTCTCCTTATCTGGCTGACCTACAAATTCGCAATGAATGTCATTCCTACATGGCAGGAATCTCAAAGAACTTGGGATGCATCCCGATCATCGTTGGCGGCGTTGAGGATCATGTACACATCCTCTCAAGCCTGCATCGCACGGTGTCACAGTCGGACTGGATGAAGGAGATCAAGAGATCTTCCAGCGCTTGGCTTAAAGAGAGAATTCCGCACTTTTCTTGGCAGAGCGGCTATGGCGTTTTCTCAGTAGGACAAACCCAGTTGGATACGACGAAACGATACATAGCGAATCAAGAGGAGCATCATCGAACCGGGAGCTTTCAGGAAGAGTTCCGGGCGCTGTTGGAAGCCCCTAGCATCGAATGGGACGAGAGATACGTCTGGGACTAGCCGTTCAGGTCCCCCACATTCTATTTGGCATCGAGAAGCGCTCTCATCTCTCAGAAGCGAAGCCAGAGGGGCCTTGCAATCCCAACGGGATTGAAGATGCTAGCCCGGGGTTGCGAGTCCCTGTAACCGCAAGTTCGGCAAGCCAGGAATCCAGGACTCGCTACCCCGGGAAGACCACCATCCATACAGAACCCCAAAGCGGGTTCCATATTCTCCCGCCACAGATAACCTCCTGCACCTCAAAATACAAATTCTCGTCCAACCCTCATTTTATGGAACCCGCTTTGGGGTTCATGGTTCACGATAAGGAAGCGAAGCCAGAGAAGCCAGAGGGGCCCCGCAATCCCAACGGGATTGAAGATGCTAGCCCGGGGTTGCGAGTCCCGTTAGCCGCAAGTTTGGCAAGCCGACACCACAGGACTCGCTACCCCGGGAAGGCCACCACATATAAAGAACCCCGAAGCGGGTTCCATAATCTCCCGCTACCAACAGCCTCCCGCACCGTCCATATACAAGCATTAGCACGAGTACCAAATGGCATTTATGGAACCCGCTTCGGGGTTCATGGTTCACGACAAGGCCGCCCACGGTAGCGAGTCCCGTATTGCAACTGAAGGCAGTTTGATAAAACAGGGACTCGCAACCATGGGCTAGCATCTTTAATCCCGTTGGGATAGAGGGTCTTTAGCGTTTGCGGAACCTTGTCCGCAGGAGCGGTCTTTGGCCCAGCAAAGATGACTTGCCGCAGATCATCCCCAACTGGATGCAAAATAGGAGGCATGATGGCTGGCAACGTCTTTGCCGATGAGGATTCGGCGAACCGGGCGCTGGATCATCTTGCGTCGGTTTTGGGCGACACACTGCCCTCCAGCTTCACCGACCTCTTTGCCCAAAACGCCGACCCCGACCTTGCCCTGGCCAATCTGGGCCGCTGGCTCGCCGCCACGACCAACCCTCAAACACATCTGCACCAGTTGGTCTCCGTTCCCCCGCTAGCCAAGCTCTTGATCGACATCTTGGGGGCCAGCCAGCCGATTACCGACTCCCTGATCCAGAATCCCGAACTCGCCTCCCTTGTCCTCGACCCCGGAGAACTCTCCCGAGCCCCCACTCGAGAAGGCGTTCTACGGGAGGGGCGGTCGATGCTGGCGGCGGCCACCTCCCACTCCCACGCCCTGGACCGCATCCGATTCCTCAAACAGCGTTGGACCCTCCCCATCGTCTTCAACGACATCGCCGGGAACTGGCCCGAGGAGACGATCTGGCACGCCCTCAGCGACGTCGCCGAGGCCCTCATCGAACTCACTGCCGAGGCAGTTTGGCGCGAATTCGCGGGGCAGAAAGGGTTGGTGGGGGATTGCCCGGTGCTGGTGGTCGGATTTGGCAAATTGGGAGGACGGGAGCTGAACTTCAGTTCCGACATCGACCTCGCCTACGCGATCCCCGACGGGATGGGGGAGGAGTTGGAGCGGGACATCATCCGCTACTGCCAGCTTTTCGGGCGAGCCCTCAGCGACCGGATGGGGCGGGGATCGGTCTATCGGGTGGACCTGCGGCTGAGGCCCTATGGCAACGCCGGAGCGCTCGTGCCCTCCATGCGAAGCTTCGAAGCCTACTACCAACTCTACGCCGAGCAGTGGGAGGTCCAGGCCCTGATCCGA
Source organism: uncultured Fimbriimonadaceae bacterium (assembly GCA_964501275.1). GTDB lineage: Bacteria > Armatimonadota > Fimbriimonadia > Fimbriimonadales > Fimbriimonadaceae > 55-13. The sequence goes on from CAZCSP010000021.1 coordinate 56,936, forward strand.
TCCAAGCCGATCACGGGGCCGCCCGAGTTGAGGGATCGGTGGCTGGCGATGCGGCAGGAGCGCTGTTTCCGCCCCCAACTCAGCGAGCCCGAGCTAGAGGCGATGCTGGCGATGAAGACCCGCATCGAGGAGCGCTCGGAGGTGGACGACCTCAAGCGCGGCGCGGGGGGAATCCGGGATGTGGAGTTCTTGGTCCAGGCTCTCCAACTCATCCACGGCCACCGACTGCCTGGCCTGCAGGTCGCCAATACGCTCGACGTCCTTCGCGAGTTGGAGCGGCAAGGCATCTTGGACCACCCGGTCGCCCAGAGTTTGGAGCGAGGGTACACCTTTCTGCGCCAGCTAGAGCATCGGTGCCAACTGGTCGGCGACCAGCAGACCCATAGCATTCCAGCCACCCCACAAGCCCGCGAGCGCCTCGCCAAGCTGATGGGTAGGCCAAAGTGGCGGCAGGTCGAGAGCGAACTGGAGGGCCATCGGCGTACAATTCAGACCTTGTATAAGTCCATTCTGCGCCCCGAGCCCTCTGCCGGAAGCCCCCGAGACCAGATCGCCGAGAAGTTGGGCGTCCTTGCCCCCAGCGTCCTGCAATGGTTCGACTCCCTCCCGGCTCCAGAAGCGTTCTATGCCAGCCTTGCCGAGAACCGCGACAGTCTGGATCGGGTGGAGAGGGTCGCACTGGCCTCGCCGAGCCTGGTCAACGAACTGAAACACTCCATCGCCCTCACCGAAATGCTGGTGAGCGGGGAGATCGAGGAGGCATCCGATCCCGCCGCGACCCTCAACGGCCTCCCCCTCGACGCCCCCATCAAGCAGGTCGCCGACGCCTACCAACGGTCCCGATGCCACCTGCTGGTCCGCTGGGTTCTCAACCAGGAATCCAACCCCGGCCAAGAGCTATCCGAGTTGACCGACGCCCTCATCTGCCACTGCGCCCGACGCCTGCTCGTCAGGTTTGATATTGTAGGGCTGGGAAGCTACGGTGGTCGCGAGATGGCGATGGACTCCGACGCCGACCTGGTGCTACTGGTCGCCAAGCCCGAATGGCAGTCGGAGGCGGAGTCCCAGGCCCAGCAGTTCCTGTCCCTGTTGGGGCAAATCAAACGAGTGGGCGCACCCATTGGCGTCGACCTGCGATTGCGCCCCGACGGCGGCAAGGGGATGCTGGTTCGGTCGTTGGAGGCTCTGGGCGCTTACGAGCTTTCAGGGATGGAGATGTGGGAGCGGTTTGCTTTGGGACAGGCGAGGTTAGTTTTTGGCCAGGATGAGGCCATCGCCACGATCCTGAAAGCTGCCTACGCCCAACCCCTCACCCCCGAGCGTCTGCGCGAGCTGCTCGCTATGAAGAAGCGGGTGGAGACCGAGCGGGTGAAGCCCCAACACGTTCGGCGGGAAGTGAAACTGGGCTTTGGGGGGCTGAACGACATCGAATGGCTGGTCCACCTGCATGAGATGCGCTTCCCCACGGCCACCCAATCCGACCGGAGCGACGCCAGGAAGGTCTCGATGCCCGACCGGATTCGGAACCTGGGACGAGCCACCCTTCTCAACGCGGTTGAGGTGGAGCAAATCCTGCATTCCCACGCCCACCTTGCCGAGGTCCGCCTAAGGCTGGGATTGCTGGGGCTGGAGAAAGATATCCTTCCCGAGAACCCGGACAAGCTGGATCGCCTGGCCCAAACGATGGACTTCCCAAGCGGCAACGACCTTCTGGCCAAGCACGAACAGGTCATCGAAACCGTTCGCGCGATCTACATTCAGGGTCTGGAACGTCTCAAGGCTTGACTGTATGGAACTGACCCTTCTCATCCTCGGCGCATATCTGCTCGGCGCGATCCCCGTCGGAGTGCTGGTCGCCCGCGCCTATGGCGTGGACATCATGCAAGTGGGGAGCGGCAACATCGGAGCGACGAACGTGGGCCGGGCACTGGGAAAGAAGGCGTCCATTCCCGTCTTCCTCTTGGACATGCTAAAGGGGCTCGTCCCCACCCTCGTGGCCCGTTCGCTCTTCCCCGATCGACAGGAGTTTTGGTTTCTGGCGGGCTCGATGGCGATCATCGGGCACAGCTTTTCGCCGTTCCTCAAGTTCAAAGGCGGTAAGGGAATCTCCACCGCTTTGGGCATGACGCTCGGAACGTCCCCCCTGGTTGCCCTCTCCGCATTCGGCCTTTTCTCCCTGACGCTGGGGACTACCCGGTTCATGAGCCTGGCTAGCATTGTTGCCGTGGTTTCCACGATCCCCCTTGGCATTCTCTTCAAAGACTCGCCCTGGGTTTTGGGAGGCTATGGGCTGATGTCGACTTTCATCATCTATCGGCACCGGGCAAACCTCAAACGCCTGAAGGAGGGGACCGAGCCAAAGTTCACCTTCAAGAAGACTATCGACCTTCCCAAACCGCCAGCGGAGGAAGAGGAGAACGACGGTGCTTCGTGACCAGCTGATGAACAACCCCGGCGCGCTATTGGCCAGCGGCGCGGTTTGGGTGTTGCTCAGCTTCTGGATACTCGGGTTGTTCCAATGGGCGATTCAGGGCGACATCGACTTCTTGAGCGCGTTGGCGGGAATCTGCGTTGCTATCGGCCTGGGAATCGCCGCCATGCTTGCGCGGGACGCATACATGGCGCCCTTGATCCTATTAGGCGTCGTTATCACCATGTGCGCCTTTCCCCTGGTGAGGTCCTCTCTCAACAAGCGAGCCTTGGGCCAGATCGACGTGGATACTATTGAGCGGGCATACGAGGTCTTAGCCCAAAAGCCGGGAAACGCTCCGATTAAGTTCAAGCTTGCCAAGACGATCTATCACAAAGGGATGCCCGCCCATGCGCTGGCCCTGGCTGAGGAGGCGATCCTGCAGATGCCGGAGGCGATGTTTCCCGAGGAGCACCGCATCCTGAAGGGCTGGCGGCACTACCAAAAGGCGTCGGGGCAAACGGCATTGGGGTGTCTGGACTGTGGAGCCCCTTGCCAACCTGGTTACACGCACTGTCTGCAGTGCGGCGCGCCGTTCCTTTTGGACCATGCCCGCGGCGCGTGGGTGGGCAAAGGACTGGCCCGCAAGTTCGTCTCGGCCTGGATCGCGATCATGGTCGCCGTGGTGGGAATCCCCTTTGTCGCCGGGACATTGTCCGCCGGGGCGGCGATACCGGTCATCATTGGGCTGATGGCAATGGCAATCGTGGTACTCGCCATGACCTTTCGTCCGTCTAGGAAAGCATCGCCATGAAGAAAGTAGACCAATACATGCTGAAGGAGTTGGCGGTGCCATTCCTCATCGGCACAGTCTCGGTCCAACTGATGTTCTTGGCGAACCAGTTTATCTACCTCTTCAAGACGTTCTCCCTCCAAAACGTCCCTTTCTCGGCGTTCGCTCAGCTTGTTCTGTATAAAGCTCCTTACTGGGCCAACTTCACATTTCCAATGGGAATGACGTTGGCTGCCTCAATGGCGGTCTCTCGCGTGACCCGTGAAAGCGAACTGACGGCGATGCGGGCGGCGGGAGCGAGGATTCTACGCGTCCTGCGCCCAATCGCGGTGTTCGGGCTGATCGTCGCGATCGGCAACTTTCTCTCGGCCGAGATGGTGATGCCTCCGGCGGAGAAGCGATTCAACAAACTGAGCCGGGAAGTGGCGGTCCTGGGCGGCATACCCAACTTCATCCAGAACCAGGGGCTGAAACTGAAGAACTGGTGGGTCTACTTCGGCGGCATCCAGCGCGCCCCTGACGGCAAGTTGGTTCTGACGGATATTGTGGTCTTTGAGAGGCCGCAGCCCAAGATGACGGAGCTTAAAACCGCCAAAAACGGCACCTATAGCAACGGCAACTGGGAGCTCACGGATGTGTTTGTGTGGGTTGTAGATGGGCAGGATCTTGTGGTCGCCAAAGCGGACGAACCCATGACGATCACCGAACCCATCGACGTCGATTCCCTGTTTGGCGGGCTGGTTCCTGAAGAGAAAACCCTCGAAGAACTTCGGCAGACCATCGAGACCAATCGCAATAACGGCATGAACACCGTCCATGAGGAAATGCAGTACCACAACCGGTTTGCCTTGCCCGCCGCCTGCCTGGTGTTCGCCATTGTGTCGCCGGTGTTTGCTGTCTGGTTTGCGAAGAGCGGGGCGTTTATGGGCGTGTTTCTCAGCATGATCGTGGTCTTGCTCTACTACAACGCCTGGGTGATCTCGACTGAAATCTTGGGCAAGAACGGGTGGACCGCGCCCTGGCTGGCGGCTTGGCTGCCAAACATCATCTTCATCGTCTTTGGCCTCTTCGCCATTCGGAGGCTGGAGTGAGGCTCGGCTTCGTCCTTGCCTTCGCAGGATTGGCGGCGGTTGGGGTAGGGCAGGATGTCAGCGGCCCGATCCGCAATGTCCTGAATATACTGAAAGATAAAGAATTACTGCCAAAACCTATCCAAATACCACCGACCCAGCCGCAGGTAAACGATCCCAGGATCCGGTCGGGCCAACTTCCCGAAGCCAGTCCAGATCCGAATCGCCAGCAGCTCGATATCAAGCAGGGGAATCTACGCCAGCAAGGCGATATCATCACCTTGTCCGACGGCGCTCATCTGGTCTACCGAGGCTACGAAATCTTCGGCGATACCATCGAAGGAAACCTCTCCACCAACATCTTCAAAGCCACTGGAAATGTAAAAGTTTTTGGCGAAAAGGCTTATATCAAAGGGGATGAAGTCACGGTGAACATGAGGAACGAGACCTTTCTCGCCCGCGATTCCTACGTTGAGGCGCGCCCCTCACTTTTGGGAGGGAATATCCAGAGAAACCTATACATAAAGGGCGGCACAACCTACGGAACTCAATATGAGATTTTTGGCGAGAACTGCACCGTCACCTCCTGCGACCTGGAAACGCCGCACTACCATATGCAATCCGCCAAGGTGACCGTCCGTCCCGGTCGGCGGGCGATCTTCCGCAAGGTGGGAATCAATCTATTCAACCGCACGATTCTCAAGCTGCCGTACCTCTCCATCCCCCTGGACGAACGAACCTACCGCTACATGCCCGAGGTCGGCCAGACTTTCGACGAAGGCTACTATGTCAAGTTCAAGTTCGGCATCCCTCTTAGGGGCGACTACACCTTTTTAGACACCCGAGTGGACTACTTCACCAAGAAGGGGCCGGGCCTGGGACTCGATTTCACCTATTCCACACCCACCATGCGCGGCGTCGCCAACGCCTACAACATCTTGGGCGATGACAGGATGTTCACTTTCAGCAACCGTCACCGTCAGGAGCTAAGCTTCGGGGTGCTCACTGTCGACAACAACTATCAGCAGCGCAACTACCTCTCCGCCCCGGAATCCACGATCCTGAATACCCGCATCGGGCTGACGGTGCCGCAGGCCCGGCAAACTACTACGAGGTTCGACTTTTTGCGCAGCGAGAACACCTCGGGCGCAAGTCGGGCGACCTCGGAAAGCTTCAAGATTTCGGACAATCGCCGCTGGAGTCGGGAATTCCGCACCCTGTTCGACGTGGGGTACTCGCATAGCCAGAATCAAAGTGGATCGTTCTTCAGCGAGCGGGAGCAGATGGATGTGAAGCTGCGGGCGAACTACGATATGCAGAAGGCAATGGCCCAGTTCGACTACCAGCGGGCCATCCCGGTCGGTGAGACTAGCAACTTCTTCAGTGGGGCCGACCGGACGCCGGTCCTTTCGCTATCTACGGACTCGCGCCGCCTCCTCGGGGGAAGGGATGGAGGCTGGCCGTTTACCAGCGAGATCAGCGTCGGCGAGTTTGCGAATTCGCTAGATAGGACAAGGTTAAGCCGTGCAAACTTTGACTTTAACATCAACCGCCCGGATCGAAGTAATAATCGCTTCCGGTTCGACATCAACGGCCGCTTCCGACAAGGTATCTATAGCAACGACACCGCCCAATACAACCTGGGGCTGGGCTTGCAGGCCAGCTATGCCTTAGGCCACGATACCAGCTTCAATGTCCGGTACAACTACCTTCGCCCCTACGGTTTCTCCCCGCTGCAAATCGACCGTCTGGGTCGCACCAACCTTGTCACCGCCGACCTCTCTTTCCGACCGTACCGCACCATCCTCATCGGAGCGCAGACCGGCTACGACATCCTTCAACTGCAAGACCAGAACTCGTACTCCAGCCCTTGGCAGTCGGTTGGTGCGAGGCTGGAGTATCGCCCCGTGGACTACATCTCCCTCCGCGCTCTCAGCACCTACGATACTTTCCAGCGGGCTTGGAGTTACACGAACGTCGATCTGGCCTACCGCGCCGGGGCGACTTTTGTAGGCTTCGGCGCGAAGTATGACGGTATCCGCAAGACCTGGAGCAGCGCGAGCGGGTTTGTGGACGGCTTTAAATGGGGCCGCCTGCGCACCAGTTTGCTGTTCAACTACAATGGCTACCTGCAAAGGTTCGAGTCCCGCCACGCCCAGTTCACCTACGACCTCCACTGCGCCGAGGCGGTCCTAACCGTCCTGGACAACCCCATCGGATTCCGCGCCGGAACCAGCATCAGCTTCACCATCCGCCTCAAAGCCTTCCCCTTCAACACCGGCTTTGGCACCGGCACCAGCGGCCAACCGATCACCATCAGCGGCGGGGGAGTGAACTGATGTGGCTTGTGGCTTGTGGCTTGTGGCTTGTGGCTTGTGGCTTGTGGCTTGTGGCTTGTTCATATGAAAAGTAGCTGGTTAGTCGCGGACTTTGGTAGTTCGTCGTTTGTAGTTCCCCACATTCCACAGTCCACAAGCCACATCTCACAGACCACATCCCCCGCTACTCATTGGCCCACCTATTGATGAGCCACCAACTGGCTTGGTCGTGGGGCATGAATTTGGGGTGGGTGATGATTTCGAATGCGGGGAGGTAGCCCAGGCTTCTGTCCCCATACTCCTTGATCCGCCGGATCACCCGCTCCACATGCTCCTTCGCCACCCGACAACGCTCAATATCCGCCCGCGAGCCGCCGATGTTCCGGTTCGTCGCGATGGCGATCCGCTCCAACTGCTCGAAGATCGGGCGGCAAGGGACAAGGGCGGCCGCCGCGACTCCCGGCTGTCCTTGGGCATAAGCCTGCCGGGATTCCTCGGCATAGCGGACGAACTCGATCGCCAGCTTCCCAAACTCCGCGACGCCGCGCATAGAGGTGGTAGGCGCCACCGTGATCGCATGGGCAAGAATAGCCAGCGCCCGGTCGCCAACCTCACCGCTCAACTCCTCATGATGGTGCATCCAGGCAAGGAAGGGGTTGGAGTAGAGGAGCAGGCGGCACTTGAGGCTGGAGCGGATTTGACCAAAGGCAAAAATCCCGCCAAGGGCTTGAAGGTCGTCGCTCATCAGCCGAGCCCATTCCTCGTGGGCCGGGGATTCTTGGGCGTAGGCGGCTTGGAATGTGGATTGTGGATTGTGGGATGTGGACTGTAGGATTTCCCCACAACCCCGAATCGCTGGAAACAGCGTCTCGTAATTCCCCATCAGACCACACTCCCAAGTGGTCACGCAGACGCCACGCGCCCTCAACTCATGCGCCGCCTCTACATGATCGCGGACGTTCTGCTCGCTCTCGGACAGGTGGCACCAGAGGGCGTTGTAGGTGAGGAGGGCGGGACTGCAGACGACTTCAAATCCCTTCGAGACAAACTGCCGCGAGGTTTCCAACGGGGACTTGAAGTACTGCCAGTCGAAGATCAACGCCTCTTTCGGAATGAATTCCAAGGCCTCGGGGTGCTCCAGGAACATATCTCCCCACAACGCCGGACGACGCCCCAATTCCTGCACCTTCCGAGCCAGCGGCCCAAAGTGCTCGCCATACAATTTCGCTTTTGCACCCGCCTCCATCTTCGCCTTGCAGGATGGGCACACCCCCAACTGCTGGGTCTCGTCGCCTCCGATATGGATCAGGTCCGAGGAGAAAACCGAGACCGCGTCTTCGATAATCTGGTGGCACAGTTCGACGAAGCCGGGATGGCAGGGACAGGCTTGGAGCCCTTTGAACGTCTCCTCCCGATACCGCTTGCCGTACTCGGTATACAGCATCCCCTCAAAATGGCCCAGCAGGTTGATGAACGGGACGATCTGGAGGTCGGGGTACTCGTCCTGCACCTGCCGAACCATCTCGGGCGTCAGGCATCCCTGCCCATGCGCCCAAGGCGTGCTAGGGTAGGCGAACCGATGCTCCAGGTACAGCCCAATCGCGTTGTAGCCCGACTCCTGAGTCAGGTCAAGGTAGCGGCGAAGGTGGTCGAGCGTCGGGGACTGCTCGCGGGCCACGTCGAGCATCCACATCCGGAGTTGCATGGCGTGATTCTACTTTGGGAACTCAAAAACTCCTGTAGGCGGCGGATGCATTGTGCCGCCGTCCCGCCGCCGATTTTGCGGAAAAACGGCGGCACAATGCATCCGCCGACTACAGGGTTTTCACTCGTTAACGCGGTACAACCTGCGCATCAATGATGGTTCTAAGGACTCGATCCTGGCTCAAGCCCTCGACCTCTGCTTCCGGCCTCAGCAGGACGCGATGGCGCAGGACGGGCAGGGCCAGTTCCTTCACATCATCCGGGATCACATAGTCCCGACCCCTCAATGCAGCAATCGCTTTCGAGCAGTTGAGCAAGGCGATCCCGGCGCGGGGGGAGCCGCCGACCATCACGTCGTTGGAGTTCCGGGTCGCCTTCACCATCTCGTAGATGTAGTTGAAAACCTTGTCTTCCACCGTCACCCGGGATACCTGGTCCTGCATCTGGGCCAGTTCCTCCGCCGAGACCACCGGCTGAATCCCAAACGCGTCCAGATTCTGGGGTCGGAATCCCGCGTGATGGCGCTTGAGCACATCCACCTCCGCCTCGGGAGTCGGGTACTCCACGATGACCTTGAGGAGGAAACGGTCTTGCTGGGCTTCGGGGAGGGGATAGGTCCCCTCGAAGTCGATCGGATTCTGCGTGGCAAAGACGATGAAGGGGGGCGGAAGCGGATGGGGTTCCCCGTCGATCGTCGCCCGCCGCTCTTCCATCGCCTCCAGCAGGGCCGCCTGAGTCTTAGGCGGGGTCCGGTTAATCTCGTCGGCCAAGAGGATGTTCACAAAGATCGGGCCCTTGCGGACCTTGAAATCGGTGGTCTTGGGATCGTAGATCACCGTGCCGATGACGTCGGACGGCATCAGGTCTGGAGTGAACTGGATGCGGCCATAGTCCAGGTTCAGGGTTTTGGCAAGGCATCGCACCAAGAGGGTCTTCGCCACGCCGGGAACGCCCTCCAGAAGCACATGCCCATTGGCCAAAACCGCCACCAGCACCTGCTCGATGACCTTCTCCTGCCCTGAGATCGCCTTCCCAATCTCCCCCCGAATCCGTCCCGCCAACGCTTCCACGCTCATGGCTCGGTAGGTTACCAGGGGGATGGCGGATTGTATAGTCCGGGTACCTGATGGACGGGTGTTCGGGAACAAGGTGGACCCTTCCGGGCATGGCCAGGTATCTACTTTCGGAGCAGAGACGGGAAGAGTTTGTTCGGTTGGCGCAGGTTCAGGGGGCCAATCGTCGCGAGTTGTGCTGGCATACTTCTACTATGTGCACTTCCGACTGGGACGCCAGGCTCTATGACTCTGCTGCCCACTTTGTGACCGACTATGGCTCGGCCTTGATTGATATCCTCGACCCCAAACCGGGGGAGCGGATTTTGGATGTGGGGTGTGGGACCGGGCATTTGACGAACGAGATTCATCAGCGCGGAGCCAAGGTCGTGGGGCTGGATTCCAGCCCGAACATGATCCAGACGGCACGGGAGGCTTATCCGGAGCTTCACTTCGTTCAGGCCGACGCAAGCGCTTTCACCTTTAAGGAGCCGTTCGACGCGGTCTTTTCCAATGCGGCGCTGCATTGGGTGACGGATGCGGAGAACGCGGTGGCGTGTATGAGCCAGGCGCTTCGTCCGGGTGGGCGGTTTGTGATCGAGATGGGTGGGAAGGGGAATATCCAGGCGTTGATATCGGCACTGTTTGAGGCTTTGAAAAAGTTCGACTGCCCCGATGCGAGCCACCGTTGGTTCTTTCCCTCGATTGGCGAATACACCTCCATGCTAGAACGGCATCGGATCGAGCCGACCGCGGCCTGGCTCTTCGATCGGCCCACCAAGTTGGAGGGGGACAACGCCATCGTGGACTGGTTCACCCTTTTTGGCGAGGCGATTCAGGCGGATGTGGACGAGGCTTGCTTTGCGGAGGCGGTTCGCATCGCTCAGAAGGAACTGGAGGCTATCCAGAAAGTCGATGGAGTCTGGTATGCGGATTACCGGCGACTTCGGATCGTTGGCAAACGTCTGCCTTAGTGGACATGGAGGAAAACCCGAACCCAGAATACGCCACCTATCCGCGCGCGGCAACGACCGATCCGCGGCAATACTACGGCCCGCCCGACTTTCGGATCAACGCGCTGAACGAGGCATGGCTGATCTATAAGTCGGATTTCGGGCTGTGGTTTGGGGGCTACTTCCTGATCCTCATCGTTACCGCCCTGGTCCAATTGCCGGGCGGGATTTATTCGATGGTGAGAGTGGCGAGCGATGGCCAGGAGGTCGTGAAGGCTCCCGATATGCTGATCGCCAACTTCCTGTTCGGCCTGATTGCGGCGGCGGTTGGTGGGGCGCTTCACGGGGGATATCTGCGCCTGGCCATCCAGAAGATGAGACTTCAGCACGAGGGCTTTGCCGGGTTCTTCCAGGCCAATGGCCAGGGTTGGAAGCTTGCCTTGTGGGGCGCGGTCTATTCGTCTCCCGTACTCTTCGTTTCCACCTTGTACAACGCCATTTCCAGCGGACAGGCCAACGCGGCGAACCCCGATTTGGGGGTGTTGTTTGGCGAACTGCTGGTCTATTTGACCGTCGTCATCGTGATCCAGTTGCTCATTTTTCCGTTCTTCCTGGCTCCGCTCATCCTGGTCGACCAAAAGCTGAGTGTGGCGGAGGCGGCGATGAAGAGTTGGCAACAGGTGGGAATGCTGTATTTCCGCGCGCTTGCGTTCTATATCGTGATCGGCATTATCGGGGTTTCGGGAGCCGTGCTATGCGGGATTGGCATCATCTTCACCCTCCCGCTGTACCAGCTTACGGTCGCTGTCGCCTATCGCGATTGCTTCATGCCACCACTGGGGAGCCAGCCGACAGGCCTAAATATCCAATAGGTCGGTCATCCTGGGCGGGGCGTTTTTTCGTTAGTAAGTTTGGGATGAAAATGAAGACCATTCAGAAGAACGAGATTTTCGACGACAAGACGACGACCAAGATTGCAGGCGAACTCCAGCCGGTCCTGACCGACCTGATCGCCCTTGGGCTGATTACCAAGCAGGCGCATTGGAACGTGGTGGGGTCGAGTTTCCGATCCGTCCACTTGCAGTTGGATGAGATCTATGCCACGGTGCAGTTGGACGTGGACACGGTTGCCGAGAGGCTCTCTACCCTGGGAGTTTCGCCCGATGGGCAGGCGAAGGACGTCGCGGCCGATGCCAAGATCAACAAGATTCCTGGCGGGTTCCATAATGCGGCGGAAGTCGTGGACCTGATGACGGATCGGGTGGGACAGGTGTGCCGGAATATCCGCGGTCACATGGAGAAAATGGAGGACCTCGATGCGGTTACCGCCGATATGCTGCACGCGGTGGTCGAGGGATTGGAGAAACATCTCTGGATGCTGCGTGTGCAGGGGATGTAGCGAAACCCACTTGCCCGTTCCCCAAGACACCCTCGATTTGGGGGTACCGGTTAGCGGGGTGGTTGATTTACAGAGTTGCGGCGGTTGGACCTGGAGGTCCAACCCACGGAGACCCGGGACGTGGACGTCCAGGCTACGGGGTTTGTGGCTCCCGCCCTGGCACGAACCATCCAGGGACTACGGGGGTGTGCGGTTCTCGCTCTGGCACGAACGGGGCTATTGCATTGTGTCGTCTATCGCCCAGTCCTCCGCGGCTCTTTGCGATCTTTGCGAC
>CAZCSP010000022.1:0-67568 GCA_964501275.1 uncultured Fimbriimonadaceae bacterium
GGCCCGGGCGGCGCGGCGGTTGTGCCAGGAGCGGATCATGCCGAAGAAGTCGCTGGAATAGGGGAGGGTGAACAGGCGATCCACCTCGTCGATGGCCCAGATCACCGGCTCCGAAACGGCCTTTAGAACGCTGCTCTCCAGGAACCGCTCGAAATTGGTATTGGGACCGAACATCGGTCGCCACTTCTCCGAGGGATCGACGTCCAGGTCCAACTGCGAGGCGAACTCTAGCGCCAGAGCCAAATACAGCTTCTCATCCGACTCGATCTGGGCCCGCCCGAACGCCTGCATGTCGGTCCACACCACCCTGGCCCCCGACTCTGCCGCCGCCCGCAGGGATCGGGCCATCAGCGAGGTCTTCCCGATCTGCCTCGCCCCTTTCACCAGGACAATGCTGTCCCGGTCTCGGAGGGCGGCGACGAATTCGGCGTCGGTGGGACGCTCCACATAGAAAGGCGAACCGGGGGGCATGGCGCCGCCGACTCTCTCCAACGGGGCGGCGGGCTCTGGCTCCTCTTTGCGGGATAGGGCGGCGGTGAGCGCGGCGATGAGGGGCTCGTCGTCCTCCGGCCCGCGCCAAACGGCGTGCTGGAATGGGCGCAGGAGGATTCCCACCTCCCCATCGAGCGGCCCCTCGCCTCCGATCCGCACGGGCAGAATGCGGGGTTGGCCGGTGCGCTCCATCTGGTCGAGGGCGGTTTGCAGCTCGAAGAGCACCATCTCGCTCGCCGACGCCTTTTCGCTCAGGAGCACGATCACCGCGTCCGCGCCCCGAATCTCTTTCTCGATGGCCTGGGCCCACTGGACGCCGATGGTGAGGTGGCGGTCGATGAAGACGCCAAAGCCGAGGGTCGGCAGCCTGGCCTCGATCAGGTCCACCAGATGATCGTCGGGCTGGGCGCGGCGGCGGTAGAGGACGGCCACCCGGCCTTTGGCCTCGGAAGGGGCTTCGGAGACCACGCCGTACAGGCGCAGGCTTTCGCCGTGCTTGATAGGATGCTCGCCCAGGTCGGCCAGGCGGTCGCGCCAGGCGCCGAAGGCCCGCAGGTTTTCGGCAAAGAACTCGGTCATCACGATCTGGGTGCCATCGGCGCAGGCCATGGCGCGCTGGGCCTTCTCGATCCCCGGCCCGCTCACGTTGGTCTTCCCATTGGCGTCGCCCCGCCGGGTCACCAGGCCGCTGTGCAGGCCAATGCGAAGCCTGACCTCGGCCCCGTTGGCTACCGTGGTCTGAAGGTAGAGCGCGGCCTCGATGGCGTCGGTCGGTTCGCCAAAGAAGACGAGAGAGACGCCGTCCCCGCTGTCCAACTTGATGCACTGGTCGGGCGTCTGGCGTTGGACAGCCGGGCAGGTTTGGACGGCTTCCAGGAGTTCCTGGTCCAGTTTGGCCCGCTCCTCAATAGAAACCTTGGAGTACCCGACGCGGTCGGTCATGACGACGTGGGCGGTTTCGGTGACGGGTCGAGTCATGTGATCTCCCACTTCTCGTTTAGAACCTCCGCGCGGCCACTAAATGCCGCAACCAAAAGTCGGATAGTCTCGTCAGCTTAACTCCATCAGGAGGCAGTGACTCGTACATCGCCCCATTCCCGGCATAAATCCCGCTATGAAGATACGGGCTTTGTGGGGTTAAAAAATATAGGCAGTCCCCTGGGCGAAGGACTTCGCCATTAGCTATCGAGCGCCCTTGCCTGATTTGTTGAGACGCCATTCTCGGTAAATCTATACCGACTTGACCAAAGACAAATTGGATCAATCCGCTGTTGCCCAGACCAAACTCCATATTGCCATATCTCCTGTAAGGAGTTAACAAATAACGACGTGCTATTCGGGATACTAGATTCTCCTGATCCCCGGTTTGCTTGACTACGGGCTTTACTCGCTTCATTGGATAGCTCGGCGCAACATCAATGAGTTCAACCCCTGGTTTCAATCTGTCATCGACAAATAATGCTTTACCCTGTGGCGTTTCAATCACGATACATTTGACATTGCACGTTCTTTCGATCAGCCTAAGGAATTCGTCGACTGTGCCTCCGCGAAAGTCAATACTGACCACAGGATCCGAATGCCGGTCGTCTCCACCGCCATAGCCACCAACATATCTGACAATTTCCAAAACAGTGGACAATGGTTCTCGATCAATTTGAATCCCTTTCGCCAGAGAAAAACCTTGCGAGATATGATAGACGCCCGAATTCATCTCGCAGACTGCGCCAACTTGATCGAGCATCTCCGTAAGGATATCGCCAAGTTTTGCATTCTTATAATTAAGCGTCACGAATCCTTGTACATCTGGATCAATCGAGTAAGATACACCAATCTTCCTAAATATTATCCGCAGACCCTCTCTAAAATCGGCTTCCTCAAATTCTATAGAAGGGATTATCGTTTGCAGGTTGGGATCGTTGGGGTCTGGCTGATAAGCTGACGCATTAAGGATTCGATCAGGATTGTGGCGCAAAGCCCTTTGCATTCTGTAAAATTTGCCCAACCTAGGCTTCCCTTTTTCGTTGCAGAGTTGGATTGTCTCTGCGTAGAACTCCTCGGAAAAATTTTTGTATGACTTCCAGGTGGAAGTATCTGAACTAGGGCGGCTAACTTCTACAGTCGATCCTGTCAAGCTTAGGTTTTTAGAAAAACTCTCGTATGACTCCCAGCTTGCACTACTGCCTCGTAATGCCTCAATTCGCCAACTTAGATCAGCAGGCTTGCCTCTTGTCGCCTCAACTTTGTAGACGTCTCTTGCTGCGTCAAAGACCCAATTGAATTCCTTAAGCTTCCGAGCCCACTGTAGACGCGCTTGGGCTAATTCTAAAGCTTGGGCTAAGTTTCCAAGTTTGAAGTAGGCGTCGTATGCCTGATGCGAGATGACGATTGCGTTGGAAAGGTCGCCTTCGATTAGTGCCAATTGCAGGGCCTGTTCGCAGGCTTCTGCCGCAACAGCAAGCAGTGCCTTATCCTTAGAATCCAAAGCCTTTCTCACAAGCGCCGCCGCCGCATTGGCGCGAAGGGAGGGCGATTGGTCGATGATTTGCCGCTGGCTGGCGACAACTTCAGACAGCCTTGCTTGAGCCTTGACTGCTAAGCCTTGGCTGGCCTGAGCCCGACTGCGATCTCTTTGTGCGGCTGTGAGCGCATTAGCCTTCTCTTCAACCGCCGCCGCCAGCTTTTTGGCCTGTTGAGCGGTTAATCGACTAGCTCGCTCTGCTTCAATGGCTTTGTCGTTGGCCCGTGCCCGCTGGTTTTCCGCCTCAATCGCCTTACCGTCGGCCCGAACCCGTTCGTCTTCGGCCTCCTTCAACGCCAACATGGTGCGTTCGTTGGCGTCCAAAGCAACTTTTCGCGCCTTAGCCTCATCCGCCGCCTTCACAAATCCAAACGCCGCCGCCGCCCCGACTGCCAAAACAACCGCCCCCGCCACCAAACTCGTCCGCAAGATGGCCCGGTGCGCGGCTCTTCTTTGCCGCACCGTCTCCGCCTCCGGTAGATTGGCCTCCAACCAAGCCCGGTCGAACGCGCGGAAGTAGACTTGGTTCCTCACCAAGAGGTATCCCTCCAGCACCCGCGTCAACCCCGACAGCTTTAGAATCGAAACCACGGAGTCGGTCTCGTCGTCCCGCACTCGACGCCCCTCGCGCACCTGGCGATACAAGTCCAGAATGCGAGAACGCGCCTCCTCGGGCGAGACCCCCTCGATCGGCGACTCCAGAACCCGGCGTGAGACGTCGGTGAGGTTGGGCTCCTCCGCCCTGGCTTTCACCGAGAAGAAAAGCGACTCGGCAACCCGATCCAGTCCTCCCGCGCTCCGCACCGCAGGCTGAGCCGCCACCGCTGAAGCCATGCGCTGGGTCAGGTAGGGATGGCCTCCCGTCCACCGATGAATGCGCCGCACCAAAGCCGCCCCATCCCGCCCATCTTGCGAGAGAGCCGCCGCGTAGGGGGCAAGCTCGTCCAGGGTGAAGTCGGTCAGTTCGACGCGGGTGCCAACGTTGAACGGCGTGATCTGCACATCCCGAATCAGTTCGCTGGGGGTGGCGACGCCAAGGAGGCAGAATCCCAGGTGCGACTGCCCTCCGGAGGCCCGGCGGTTGTAATACTCGCGAATCCCCGCAAAGAACTCGTCGGTAGAGAACGGGAGCGACCGCACATAGTCGATCTCGTCCACGAATACCACCACCGGCTTACCCAATTCGGCGGTCCCCCGCTCCAGGGCACCGAAGAAGCGCTGCATCGGTCCGGCATGCTTCTGCTCGTCCCAAAGGTCCAGCAGGCGATCCTCCAGCCTCAACTCCTGCCCAGCGGCCAACAGCATCGAAGCGTACCAGCGCTCGGGGTCGAGATTGGAGCCGAAGCGCTGGAGGTCGATGAGGACGGTCAGGGTTCCTTCGGACTCCAGCACCTGCCGAGTCCGGATCATCAGCGAGCTTTTGCCCTTTTGGCGAGAGTCCAACACATAGGCGAACTCGCCCCGGCGCAAAGATTCCAGAAGCTCAGAGTCGGCCCGGCGAGCCACATAGCTCCCCGCATCCGCCCCCAGCGTGCCGCCTGCGACAAAAAACGTCTCTCTTGAAACCCTATTTTCTTGCATTGTTTGTCTCCTGAATTGTAGCTTAGGGAAGGGGGGAACGGCGTTTCGGCATTGCGGTTTTTCGGTGTAAAGCCGCAACGCCCCAACACCGTAATGCCGCAATGCCGTCATGCCGTCCCCATCACAAAAATCTCCTCACCACCGCCTGCGACCGGCGGGCGACGTTGCTGTAGCCGACCCCGCCCTTGACCGATTCGATGGTCCGTCCATTTCCCACATAGATCGCGACATGCTTCGGATCTTGGTAAACCAGAACGTCGCCGAAGTGCAGGTCTCCGGTCACCACTTTGCCCTGGCGAAAGCGGCCGATGTCTTGCGAGTGTCGGGGCAATCGGACGCCCAACTCTTTGTAAACCGCGCAGACGAACCCGGAGCAGTCGATACCATCCCGCGTGTTGCCGCCCCAGCGATAAGGCGTGCCAATCCAGCTCTTGGCAACATCCAGCAGCCGCTTGTGCGAGTCCTTGTAGGGCTTGTCGAAACTAGCCCCCGGGACGGCCCGGACGTACAGGTTGGTGCCCAGACTCGACTTGGGGCGATTCACCCCGATGGGCCGGATTTCGCCATAAGGGGCCAGTTCCAGGGAAGGGGTCGGCGGTAGGTAGGCGGGTTTGCGGCTGTCCACAGGCCGGGTCGGAGGAGCGGTCGTGGTCTTCGGCGCATAGCGGATCGGAGGCTGGGGAATGGGCGTGTGGTCGAAGATGCGGTAGGCCTTGGTGAACTGGTCCAGCCGCATGGGCCGAACGCCCGCCATGCCGCCATCGAGAGCCAAAACCTTGCCCGAGCCAACGTAGACCGCCGGGCGATCTTTCTCGTAGACCAGGTCGCCGTAGTCCAGCGAGTCGACTTCCTGGGTCAGGCGGGCGGGAAAATTGATCTTGGCCTTGGCGTACAGGCCTCGAACCATCTCGTCGGCGCTCGCAACCTTCGCTGTGCGCGCATTCTGAATCTGCTGGGCGATCCGCTGCTGCTCCAGGCTTCGCTCCTCCCCGCCGTCCGCCTCAAAGCCCACCGTGCGATAACCCTCGGTTTGCCCTGGCTCAAAGCGGCGAACGCCAGAATCGGTGGCCAGCCAAACGCCATCCTCATCCGCGGCCAAGGCCCGAACTTGGCCATGCTCCGGCCCGAAGTAGACCTGGCTGGAGCCGTCAGTCAGGTCCGCCCGGCACATCTGCCCATTCTGCGCCCACCACACGCTCTCTTGGTGGAAGTCCATCACCTGGCTATAGCGGGGCCACAGACCGGGCTCGACCGTGTTGGGAACCCAGTTGTTCTGATAGAACGGAACCATGTGGACCCGGTCGTTGCCCAAGGCCACCAGGCCGATGTCGGACACTCGGATGTTGCCGGTCGGGCCTGTTCCAAAGGGCAAACGGATGCGCTTGGTCCCGATGTCGATCCGCACCTCGGGACCGAATGCAGGCTTGAAATCCACCACCGACGCCGCGTACCCGCCCAGAAGCCGATATTGGCCGCCCGAGCCAACTGACCAGGCGTTGATCAGCGCGATCTCCCGCGTCTCGCCTTCGATCTGGGGCGTGGATCGTTGGCCATAGCGCCGGATGCTCACAAACATCCCGCCCTGCCCGTTCCAGTAGGTGTCCACCAGCCCCTGCCCAGCAATCTCCGCCATCTCGGGAGGCAGGAATTGTTGGGGCGACTTCACGATCCCAGTCTCCGGCTCCACGAAGACGAAGGCGGTATCAGAGTGGACCACGAACCAGTTCTTCCAAACCGTCAAACGCTTGGGCATTCCCGACATCAGTTGGTCGGGGATGCCGACTTTGCGGCAGTAGCCCGATTGCGGATTGGCGATACTCAGACCGTGGATTCGCTCATCGATCCAAGCGACGCGATTGCCAACTACCCGAACATCCAGGACTTTGGCGCCGGACTCGCCGACTTTCCAGACCCGGCGTTGGGTTTCCGGGTCATAGGCAGAAACTCCCCCAGTTTCGTGCCCAACCAACAGGGTCCCGTTCTCCATTCGGATTTGGCTGGCCTTGGCTCCTGCCAAGGTTTCCGACTGCGCATAACCCCGCCCCGCCAAAGCCAAGACCCCAACCACCCACATCGACACAGCTATTCCTCTTCGCATGGAAAGGAGAATAGGCTTTCCGCATCGCTTATGCCGTGATGTCCATCACAGATTGGATGTGTCGAAGATCACTTCCGACCTCCGGTCGAGCGTTGCTTTGAGAATGAGTCGAGGCACGTCGACTACGCGGCTTCGGTGGCCCTCTGTGTTTTTCGGTGGTTTTTCCATTGGCAGGCAATGAAACCACCGAGGACCACCGAAGTGAAGCGTATCCCAAAGTTCTGGACTACAATGAAGTGGCATGAAGGACCTGCAAAAGGAAGATCCGTTACTGGGACGCTTCTTGGCAATGCAGATCAGCCACCTGGTGGCGCCACTTTTTGGAGTCTTGGCGGGGATCGGCTTTAGCAAAGGGTGGACCGCCATTGCTGGGCTTGCCACTTTGGGCGCGATTCTCGTTGTCAGCCTACCGCCCCTCTTGGACCGCAAGTGGAACTTGCTTCTACCTGCCCTGGTCGGAGTCCTATCAGGCGTTGTCTACAGCTTTCTAACAAATGAGATCGGCTTCCACGTCTTTCTCGTGACGGCTTATGGCCTTCAGGTCCTGGTCTTGGTCCTGCAGGCCGTGAACGAACGCCGTCAAGATCGGATCGGCTCAGAACGAACCTAGTCATTCAAAAGTCGCCAGACTCTTCGATGTTCCGGCCTACTCAATCCGCTCCGTCACTTCCGTAAACTCCAGCGGCCTGCCATAAGGCGAATACCAGCTTCGATCCTCCAGATTCGGCAGGTCGTCGCCAAGTAGCCGCCGGAAGACCGTTCGGAAGCTGTTGACCGGGGTGATTTCGGGATAGAGTTCCTCACGAACCGAATCCGGGACCAGGTAGGCATTGAGGATGGGGAAGCATTCGCCGACGTTCGTCTTCTCCAACTCCGATTGGTCGAGTCCCATTTTCGGGCCGTGGTCGCCTTGGATAACGATGATCGGCCTCGGGCCTGGTCCGGCAAGGATCTTGTCGAGCGATTCCAGGATCTTTTTGCCGATGAACGTCGCTTGACCCGCATACCCTTCGCGGTAGGCCTTCTTGTCTGCCACCATCTCCATGTAGTCGCTCCCATCCCAATAGCCGTAGGGGCCTTTTTTAGGCAGGTTCTCGCCATTGGGACCAAAGCTGAAAGGCGGATGGGGAGCCAGGATGTGGACGATCGTGAACTGTGGCACGGCCCCCTGATCAGAAAGGGTGGATAGCCTCTCAAAGGCGTCCCGCAAAATCTGTTGACGCATCTCGAACATGGTGCGGATGACGGCCGTTTGCTCCAAGGAAGGCAAGCGCTGGAGTATGGTGCTCTCCAAAAGATTCACCCCTTCCGGTGTGACTTCCTTGCGGTCGACATTCATAAACTGAAGCGAGGGGAAGCCAGTGGTAATAGCGGAGGTCTGGTACCCCGCCTCCTTCAGCCGTGTCATTGTCCGGCTATTCTCCAAAGCCATGGCAAAGTTCGGGCGTCCTTCATCCACGGGTTGAATGGACTTCAGATCCTGAATGTAGTCGTAGTTCAGCGACGAAGAGAGGGAGAGTTCTGTCTGACAGTAGTTCGCGCGCGCCTTCTTAGCCACATAGAACCCCCGCTTCTCCAACCCTTCGATGAACCCCTGATCCGAAAACCCGTAGAGCCGTTCAAAAACGTCTGTCCGCCCGTAGCCGTCGAGAATGATATAGACGATGTCGGGATAGTCCTTCGCCGCCTGGCCGCCGACCATGGGGCCTGCAAGAGCCCTTCCCTTCCCCATTTGAGCCGAGGCGATTTGGAACGTCGGAATGGCCACCAGGACGCAGGCAAAGAAGCTCAACGGTCGATGCCACTGCCACTTCCAAACTGCCAAGGCGGCTAAGACAAAGATCAATGTCCCACTACCTATCAAAGAGGCAAGAGAGTCGCGGGGGAACGGCATGATCCCAACGACGAGATGCAGACTAAGCGCCCCGACGGCCAGAACCGTTGCCGCAATCGCTCCCCGCTCGGCCCTTCGCAGCGCCAAACCCAAGACCAGCCAAAGCACAGTAGTGACTCCAACCACCACAAAGAGCGGTCGCCAGAGGTCGCGCAGAGGGATGAGCGACTGATTGGATGCGTAAAGCGATAGGACGGGAAACGCGGCGAGCAAGGGGGGATAGATCGCAGTCGGTGCTCTCAATCCCGCCTCCGATACAGGTACATCGTCCGCGTCATCTCCGCGACCGGTCGCTTCGCCACCAGTTCGAAACTTCGAGCAAACGCTGCCTCGAACTGCTCCTGCGTATAAAGATCGAACACGTCCCGACGGGCCACCAGAATCCGCTGTACCTGCGAGTCCTCTTTGGGAACGAACTCGATAATCAGCCAGCGCCCCAGGCGAGCCAGAAACTCCGCGATCATCCACAGAGGAACGTTGTTGCCGATCGCCAAGTGATGGACCAGGGCCAGGGCCATCAGCACGTCGGCAGGGCCGCGCTTGATGAGGGAGTCCCGCTCATCCAAACTCCACCCGAGAGGGGGCGAGGGGTTGGCGAAGTCTTGGACCAAGGGCAAGAAATCCTTCGTCGCGCTTTGCCGAGACCACCGGTAAGCCTGCTCCACGGCGGCATGGTCCATGTCCCATCCGATGGTTTGCAGACCGAGGTCGAGGGCGATCTGGCTGAATTCGCCATTGTTCGCCCCCAAGTCCCAACAGGTCTCAGGTTTCCCTGGGATCTGCCCCAGAAACTCCCTCACGATCTCCCGCTTGCTCGCCTGTCCCGTCTCCGTGTAGTTCGTGTCGGAGTAGTAGTCGCCCCACGGCGTTCCGCCAGGCTTCCAATCAAGGCCCGAGATAGTGCGTTGAAGGCTGTCGATGAGGGCCAGTAGGGCGGTCTTGGAGACTTTGGCCGCCTGCTTGGATTCTTTTGAAGGTTCGCTATCCGCTTTGGCGTGCATGAAGAGATGCGCGGCCAGTCCCATGTTGAGCTTGGCTTTCCCCGGTAATAGCTTCGCCGCCAAGTCCAACGGGATCCCGTCCAGGCAAGTGCGAAACATTGAGACCAGGCGGGGATCGACATAGGCCATCAAAGCCAGGGGAGCCAGAAAATGGCGGCAGAACTGGCGATAGGCGATCCAGGGCTCGCCTTCGACATAGGTCTCGAAAGACAGCGTGTCGATCAGAACCGACGTGCCTCGATGGAACTGCACGTTAAACGCCGTTGCATCCTTCAGGACAAACCCCTTCTCCAACGCACGGGACATAGCGCGTAAGGTCAAGAGAGCCGCATCCTTGAGTTGGCCGAAGCACCACTCATAGGGATAAGAGAGGAACGCCAGTTGCTCCGGCAACAGAACTCGGTGAGCCCCCTCCTCCCCCGGCTCGACCTCTTGAAATGGCAAGAGAATCCCTTCCGATATCAAGTCGGCAAAAAGCCCCGAAGTCTGCACACGGTCATACTCCTGCGCATAGGGCAGGCCGACGTAGCGATGAACCGCGCCTTCGCGAAGGAACACGAAGCCGCTGGGATCGCGGAAAGAAGACCCAAGTCTCGCGACCGGCGTCATCTACTGGGTCGACTTTTTCTGGAAGGTTCTCGAACAGAGAGCTACAAGATGGCTCCACTGCGTGCGGATCACATATCCGACGGTGAGGATTCCCGCCAAGAGAACCTGGAAGATCATGCTTCCAGACCCTCCATCAATATAAGCCAACGGCGCAGACAAAGAGACTTCGAGAAGTGAATTCATAACTAACTAAACGAGAATTTCGCAAACAAGTTCACTTGTTTGAATAAAATATCAAGGATGGACTATCTCGATAGGTTGGTCTAGTAATAGAAAAATACCCGTCAACTCCCACCACGGGAGAAGCCGCTTCCACTCGACGCCTATGTCGGCAATCCGAACCCAGCACGAATAGGGTCACGGCTTGCGCTAAAGAAACCTACTTATGTCAAGTAGGGGTTTGAGGGCCAAATAGTTCGCCACACCCGAAAAAAAACCCGTAGCCTCAGGTCAGACCGCGGCCTTGGTTGGCGTCGGTGAAGGAGCTTCCTGGAGGCGTCGGGGCCGGGGAGCAAGCTCGCCGCCACACTCGCGGCAGGTCCAATTCAAGTCCTCGGCGCAGTCGACGCAGTAGGTATCTTCGAAGCTGCAGATAAAGGCATCGCTCTGCCACTCCAAGCGCCTCCGACACTTCTCACAGGTGCGTCTCATCTCCAGGGCCATTTCATCTCCTTTCATCCTCAAGAGCAATCATCCGTTCCATCCAGATCCTTGGCGATCCGTTCGCCCAGCCTCGTAAGCCCGCCATTCTTCCTCGCGAAGCCTTACTGGTATGGCTTCGGCAAGGTTCATCTCAGGCTTCACATGCAAATACTTGGCGCGGTTCTTGGTCGTTCCCTCGTGCGACTGTTTCGGTAAATTTATGTGGGAACTGGCCTCTTCGTCTTACTGGCGACCCATCAAAACCTCAACCTTGGCCCCTGGCAACCGGCGCCTTAGAGCAGGCTCTTGCATCACGACGTGGCTCGCTCCCATGACGATGAAGGCACGCCGCTTCCCTTGTGCCAGTTCCACCACCCGGTCGATCATGTGCCTGTCTCTGAGCAGGCTGCTTGCCTTGGCGATGTCGTTGAACTGCGTCCTCCCTTCGATCAACCCAGGGTCGAACCAACTTAAGGGCGGCGCATCGATCTTGGCGTCCGCCCCAACCACCCGTTGAAGGATCGCTTGCAGTTCTGAAACGTTGCTTGGCTTCTCTTTTAAGGCGGGGATGGCCATCAGTCGGAGGATGTTTGCCGCGGCAACCGCCTCGACGGTGTTTCGGCGACTCTCAACGGGACGCCGCAAGTATTCATAGATGTTCTGCAACACGTAGAACGACTTCAGAACCTCTGGGTCGAACTGCTTCGCCAAGGCCTCCGCCTGTTGGGCTTTGGAAGGGTCGAGGCTTTCCAGTGGCAGGCCATCGCTCTTCGCTTTGAACCCGATCCACCCTGGCTCCCCATTCATGAGCACTGAGTCTTCCAAAGTTGCTTCCAACCTCGGGCTGCCGCTCTCGTGGATGGCAATCTCAGGCTTTAATGTTTGCCAGAGCTCGGCCGCGATCTTTAGCTGTGGGTCCTTGGGGTCGCGTGTGTGTCCGCTTCCGAAGTAGAGAACGGTTGTCGAGTCAGTCTGGATTCGAAGCACGTAAGGGCGGGAGTGTTTGACCTTGGAATACTCTTCGGAGGTCATCAGCCCATCCGACTGAGCGAGGCACGATGCGACGAGCAAAGCGAGCATGGACACATCCTAAGGGGCCAGTCGTAGATTTCCAAGCGCATAGGCCAATCGACTGGGTCTAAAATCCCGCTATGCGAATTGTGTTCCAAGGCGACAGCGTGACCGACTTCCTGCGGGACCGGGCAAACCCCGCCTCGCTCGGCGACGGCTACGTTCCTCTTGTCGCTCAGGCTCTCCCTCAAGATTGGACCCTGATCAATCGCGGCATCAGCGGCAACCGCGTTTACGACCTGGAGGCGAGGTGGCAGGAGGACTGCCTGGACCTAAGCCCAGACCTCGTCACGATCCTGATCGGTATCAACGACACCTGGCGACGATATGACTCTAATTTAGAATCTCCGATCCCGGAGTTTGAGGCGAGCCTGGAGCGCATTTCAAAACAGGTCGTGGATGCCGGAGCCAAGCTCATACTGCTGGAGCCGTTCGTCCTCCCCATACCCGAGGACCGCGCTGGTTGGCGGAAGGACTTGGACCCTCGCCTCCAAGCGGTGAGGAGAGTCGCCCGAGCCCACGCCTCAGCGCTGATCCCACTGGACGGCCTCTTTAATGCCGCCGCTTGCGAGTGTCCGATAGAGGAACTAGCCTATGACGGCGTCCACCCTGGCCCCGCCGGAAACCGCCTGATCGCGGAGAGCTTGGTACAGGCGATTCAGCGCGTTTTCCCGTCTAACGATAGGTAACCTGAGAGACTTGCAAAATTCATAGTGAGCCTGGTGAATCCTATTTGTTGCGTTGTAGTTGGAATAGTTGCTACCCTAGCGCCCTTGAGGGGGACTCGGATCCCGGATTTTGCAAGTCTCCCCATTTTTTAGTGATACGGAGGATTCTATGAAAGCCGTGAAATCGATGTTTCTTGCTGTGATGCTGGGAGTGGCCGCCTTGGCCAGCGCCCAGCTGCCCGAGGTTTCTGCGGAAGTAAAGGCCTTGGACTGGATGCTGGGCGAGTGGTCCGGCACCGTCAAGTGGACCATGATGGGAACCGAAACCGACGCCCAGATGACATTGAAGGCAGAGCGGGAGGGTCTTTTCCTCAAGAGGAACACCACGACCGAACTCATGGGCATGAAGATGACCGAGGTCAGCTACACCGGCTGGGACGACAAAAAGAAGAAGTATTGGTCGCACGTTTTCACAAATTTCGGCTCCGGCCCCCGAATCGAGTCGGGCGACAAGAACGGCGACGCGTTCGTTTCCGTCAGCGAACCCTGGGATGCCGGTCCCGAAAGGGAACCCATTACGGGCCGCATTTCCTATACGAAGAAAGGGGACGACATGCTCTATGTGCTCGAGTTCAAGATGGGCGAAAAGTGGGAGAAAGTGGCGGAGGGCACCTTTAAGAAAAAGAAAACTTAACCTTCCCCGCTTGCCAAAACGATCAGGCTCTGCTAGATTCTTTCGGGGAGTGGGAGAATCTGTATGCCTGACGTGATGCACCGAGAACATCTCGAGACAGATCCGCTTGATTGCGTTCGAGAACAGCTCAAACTATCCGCCGACACCAAAACACCGCTCTCGCGGTTTGGATTGGCGGAGATCGTTTCCGAAAGGACCGGGATGCCGGTGGACCAAGCTCAGTTGCTGGTCGATGCCTATTGCGACCAATACGCAACCCACGTTCCGGCCTACCTGCGAAGGGAGTTCAATCTGTTTTGGCCCAAAGTCGTGGCGTTTATCTTCGCCTCCGCCGGAGTCGCCGTGTTCTGGTATGGCATGGGACTACAACGCGCAAAGAAGCCCGCTTGGATGTGGTTTGCCCTCGGCACGATCGTCTTCGGCGTTGGCGTCTTCCAGTGGGTTCGTAGCCTGGAAAGCTACCAGCGACGCGCGGCCGAGAAGCGGGCGGCAAAGGAAGCCCGACTTCGCGAGAAGTACGCAAAGATGAGGTAGAACGCTCCCCTCACACGTGCCGTGTGAGGGGAGCGGCCGGTTACTCGGTTGCTTCCGCTTCCGCGGGTGCCTCGCCTTCGACCGGTTCGTCAGAAGCCTCGGGCTCCAGTGAGACGGCCTTGAGGACACTCAGGCTGAAGATGGTCGCATCGGGCGAGCTGATCAGCTTCACCCCGTCCGGCAACTCCAGATCGCCTGCGTTAACGTGGCTGCCGACTTCCAGCTTCGAGACATCGACCTCCAGGTGAGCGGGCAGATCGCCCATCCGGCCCTGGAGCTTCACGTGAGTGGTGGGCTGGGTGAGCACGGTGCCCTTCTCATCCTCGCCATGGTTAATCGAGATGACGGGAACGTCCAGTTTCACAACGTCCTTATCGGTGATCTCTTGCAGAGTGACGGTGAGAATCCCTCCGTGCAGCGGATTGTTCTCCACATGCTTGACAATGACTTTCTTCTTGCCTTTTTGATCGGCAATCTCCAAGTCGATACGTCCATGCCCGTCGAGATGCTTGAGGGCGTGCAGGACGTCCACCCTCTTTGCTTGCAACAAGGATGTCCCATGGTCGCGGGAGATCAGCGCCATCGGGATAATCCCCTCCCGGCGCATCTGGTGTGGCTTTGGCCCCTTATCAGGGCGCTTCTCAGCCTGAAAAACGCTCATGTTGATTCCTCCTTAAGACGTTAGACTACTCGTTTTGCAGAAATGCGCGTCGGGCGCGGAAGCTTTGGGACCTGTGCGCTACCCCGGAGGCCAGGTCAACTTACGACCGCCCAGAAGGTGCATATGCAGGTGGTCCACCGACTGGCCCCCGTCCTCGCCTTGATTGATGACCAGCCGATAACCATTGGCGAGGCCTTCCTGCTCGGCAATCTTCCGAGCGGCGTTGATCAGGTGCTGGTGATCCCCTTCCTCGGGAACATCGGCAACCCCGGAGATCTCCATCCTCGGCACAATGACGATGTGGACGGGCGCCTTGGGGTCGATGTCCCGAAAGCCCACCACGTGCTCGTCCTCATACACGATGTCGGCGGGGATTTCGCGGTTGATGATTTTCGTGAACAGCGTGGCCATAGGGTGAGTATTCTCCAAATGTGCCTCAAGATGAGACCGCCTGGGCGGAAACCACCGATGGAGCTTTGCTCAAGCAGCTCTTCGGATACTATCCCACCCTCCACGACGCCCGCATCCGCCGAATTGCCCTCTCCCCAGGCTCCGATGCGGTCGAGATGACGATCGACTATCGGGATACGGTCGATGGAGGCGAAAGCCTGTCGGTACGGATTATCCTGGTCTGGGAGGCGGTCCGGGCCATGGAACTGAACGTCTCCTCCAACTACCTCTCCGCCGCCTCCATCCGCCATACCGCCTATGGCTTCCGCGCCGACTTCGAACTCGCCTTCGGAACCCACGGCTTTGTGGAGAGCGAGCGGTTTGAGGCTCGGCTGGAGAAAGTAGACCCTGGTTCAGTCGAGGATGAGGAGAGACTGAGCCTGGTCTACGGACTACCGTAGCCTGGACGTCCACGTCCGAGGAGCCTTGTAGTCCCACCCAAACCCTGTAGGCGGCGGATGCATTGTGCCGCCGTCCAGCCGCAAACTCCGTAGACGCTAGATGGCTCGTGCCAGAGCCACCGACATCGACAAACCTCCTAACCGGCAAGATGCCGGTGCTCCCAGGAAAAGTGGCATGGGCAGCTTGCCCATGCGTCCCATGACCTGCCAGGTCATGGGAACTTGTAGCCACCACCGAATCTGTACCTAACCACAAGCACTCTCCTTAGACAAACGGGCCGATCTGGAGATCGGCGGTCCATCGCATCAAAATGCTACAATGCCGCTTGAAATCCAACGACACAGGAGCGGTTTGTTTTGGCGGTTGATACCAGCGATTTTAAGAATGGAATGCACTTTCTCATGGATGGCGACGTCTACACCATCGTCGAATTCCAGCATGTGAAGCCCGGAAAGGGAGGAGCTTTTGTTCGGACGCGACTTCGAAACCTGAAGACCGGACGGACTTTGGAGAAAACCTTCAGATCGGGAGAACGGGTCGAGCCGGTGTTCGTCGAAAAGATGAAGATGCAGTTTCTCTACCGTCAGGGCGATGAACTGGTTCTCATGGACCTGGATTCTTACGAGCAAATTCCGGTAAAGCCTGAATCCCTTGGCGACCAATCCAAGTATCTAAAGGAAGATATGGAGATCATCAGCCTGGTGGCCAACGGAGAGACGCTTGGCTATGAGCTTCCAAACTTTGTGGAGCAGGAGGTCGTCGAGACCGATCCTGGCTACAAAGGCGATACCGTCAGCGGCGGCAGCACCAAGCCAGCGAAGCTGGAATCGGGGGCGGTTGTCCAGGTCCCGTTCCACATCAACGTGGGCGATGTGCTAAAAGTAGATACGCGAACCGACGACTATGTGGAGCGCGTCAAGAAGTAGACACTCATGATGCAGCGTGGTTCCGGTTCAGATCGAGGTATTGCCGAGGCTTTCCACGACTTTCTTACCGGAGCCGCACGCCTGGTCTTTTATCTAGGTTTGCTTCTCGGCCTGGGAGCCACCTTCTTTTGCGTCTACTACGCCTTTACCTTTGGCGGAGGCTCCACCCAAGCCAGCGAAGCCCAGGCTCTCAGCAACATCGACCTCTTCCACAAGCTGGTCGTCAGCGGCATGCTGGCGGCAGGGATCGGCGCAAGCTACCTGTTTTGGGGCGAGGAGCTTTTAAGCGCCCTGGTGCTGATCGTAGCTGGCCTTTTGTACTTTTCGCCCCTGATCCTCACCGGCGCAGCTGGAGTCCAAGCGAATACAAACGTCGCCCAAACCGCTCTGGCAACCGTTCAGGCCGGAGGCACCGTTCTCGGACTTGTGGCGATCGTCGTGCTGGTATTCGATATTGGGAGCCGGGTCAAGTTGAGGTCCCAGCAGGGCGCGAAAGCCGACCAACTCAAGTACGGGAAGGGCGTCAAAGAGGAGTCGGACCGACAAAACGTCTTTCTGGGCAAGTGCTGGCAGCTTCCCTTCTGTCGCAAGTTCGTTCGCGAAAAGTGCCCGATCTACCACTCTCGACGTACCTGTTGGAAGGAGCAGGTGGGATGTATGTGCGAAGAGCAGGTCATCCGTGACGCGATGGAGAGCAAGGTCATTCCCAAGGATGCGGTCGCGGCCGCGGCGATGATCCCGCGAAACAACCGTCTCACCTCTCAACAGAAATGGGAGCGCTGCAAGCAGTGCGTGATCTATAACGAACACCAGAAGCACAAGTACCGGGCTCTACTGCCGACCATCATTGTCAGCTTTATCGCCTTCTATGCAATCTTCCGCATCCCGCTTTTGGCCGCCACCAAGGGCATGGTGAATGCGATGAGCCAGGCTGTCGGAAAGCTCACCCTTAATGCCAGCGGAGGCGACAGCGTAACCGCCGTCTCAGCCCCTTTCCAAGAGCTGCTCCTGATCTGCTTCATGATTATCCTGCTCACCTACTCGCTGAAAGTCCTGGAGCACGCGATCTTCAAGCTGAAACTTTGACGATGGCGAGCACCAACACCCTGATCCAACTCGACGGAAGTCACGGCGAAGGGGGCGGGGCCTTGGTTCGGACGGCGTTGGCGATGGCAGCCCTCACCCAGCAAGCCGTGAAGATCGACCACGTTCGAGCCGGAACCAACCACCCCGGCGTCGACGTCGAGGACCTCACCCTTATCAAGGCCCTAGCCAAGTCGTGTGGGGCGGAGACAATCGGGTCGGAGCTAGGGTCGAATTCCGTGAGCTTCCTTCCCACTAAGCGATGCGCGGGGTTGAAGAATGGGTTGGACCTTGATCCCAAGTTTCTGGCAAGCCGGGTCCCCAATGCCAATGTCCTGCTGAACGCTCTTTTGCCAGTTCTCGCGAGGACGGGGACGTATTCCCATATCAGCCTGGGCGGTGAGACCTACGGCTCCCACTCTCTCTGCTATGACTACTTCGCCAACGTGACGCTCGGAGCCCAAAAGCGATTCGGCCTCTACGCTTTCCCGGAACAGATTACAGCGGGTTTTGGGAGGGAAGGAGGGGGAGAGGTGACGTTGGAAGTGGAGCCTTCCCACCTGCAAGCGGTCAATTGGAGCAAGCGGGGCGAGATGGTGGTGGCCCGTGCCGTCGTCTCGGTGGGCGAACTCCCCATGACGATCGCCCATCGCGGCCTCGCCCACCTGACCAACCTTGGCATAAACGCAAAACTTCCCTTTGAGATCGATATCATCGGCGTGGATTCGCGAAAGCCTGGCGTTTGCGTTTCGGCCTGGGTGGAATATGAAAACGGGATCGGCGGCGCTACCGCTATGGGGGCGAAAGGGGTGAGAATCGAGGCGGTCGCCCAGGCCGCATTCGAGGATACATTCGAGTGGGTCCGTTCGGGAGCCACCGTCGATCCCTACCTCTCCGACCAGATTCTGCCCACCGCTATCTTCGCCGAGGGGGAGACCACCTTCACCGTTTCCCGTCTCACCAAGCGCTTCCTCACCATCGTTTGGGTCATCAAGCAGTTCCTGCCCATCCACGTCACGGTCAAAGGAACCGAGGGCGAAGCCGGCGAGATCAGCATCCGCAGGTAGGCTAGATACCGTGCGCAAAGCGGTCATCGATGTCGGCTCCAACTCCGTTCTGCTGGTTGTCGCAGAACTAGAGGCTAACCGCTGGGTTCCGATTTTCGAGGACACCGCGGTTACAGCGCTCGGCGAGGGGACCAAGGCGACCGGGCTTTTGGGAGAGGTTGGGATGTCGGCAACTTTGGAAGCGCTCCGCAGGTTCTACGGGAAAGCCAGGGAACTTGGAGCCGACCCCATCTTGGCAGGGGCGACGATGGCGGCTCGGATCGCCACGAACACTCCCGATTTTCTGAAAAGGGCGGATGGGCAGGAAACCCCGGTCTTTGTGGTATCAGGTGATGAGGAAGCCGAATTAGGTTTCCTATCGGTCGCCGACGATCCGATCTTTGCCGAAGAGTCTCGCATCTCCATCATCGACCCCGGCGGGCACAGCACCGAGTTGGTGACAGCCGACCGCGTCGGGTCAGAGTGGGTGGTTAGGTTCCGGCGAAGCTATCCCATAGGCACTCTTGGCCTGCGAACTTCCTATTTTCCCAACGAACGGATCTTCCCGATGGAGATATTCAAGGGGATTTCCGCTATCGACGACGTGATCGGCCTTGCTTATCGGCCGGGGGAGAGCGGGGTGGCGGTGGTCCTGGGGGCGACGGGGACGAACTTAGTAACGATTCGGGAGAGGATGGAAGTTTGGGAGCCGGACAAGGTTCACGGAGCCCGGTTAGATTACGAGGAAGTGAGCAAAGCCTTTGGCTGGCTGGCCCCGATGAGCGATAATGAACGAGCGAATGTGCCGGGTTTGGAGCCCGGTCGAGAGCGCACGATCCATCTGGGGGCCCTCATCTTGGAGCGCTTTCTCTTTGCGCTTCGAACAGGCGAATGCCGGGTAAGCGTTCGAGGTTGGAGGCATGCCCTGTTGGAGCGTGGATTACCAGTTTCTTCATGATATTGCAGGAGTTAGCGGGACGCGTCTCGAAAGAGGCTAAAAATGATTTCACAACTGCCAGGAAAAGAGATAGCGAAAGTGGTTGCGATGTGCATCCTGGTGCTTGGCGTGTTTGTCTTCGTGGGTGTGACCAAGTCGAAATCCGCGCCAAGCATCACTTTTGAGAACTTGGAGCCTAATAGTGCGCCGATCCCCAAGCCCTCGGCGGTAGATAAACCGGCTTCGCTGTTGGTGCAAGTGAAGGGAGCCGTACGCAAGCCTGGAGTTTATCGCCTGAAGGCGGACGCTCGGGTCCACGATGCCATTCGAGAGGCGGGAGGAGCGAAGCCCCATGCCGACCTGAGCGAGTGGAATCTGGCGGCGAAGTTGCAGGATGGGGCAAGCATCTATGTGATGGGCAAGCAAGCGGTCCAGGAGCAGGCAGCAAAGAAGGTTGCCTCCAACCCACGTCCCCGAGGCCTGACCGGCAGTTTGGCTCCCATGCAAGTGGAGGTTCCCGAAGAGTATCGGGGCGGCCCCCACTCGCTTGCGCCGTTTGGAAGCACCAAGGTAGAACCCGAAGCGAACAGCACATCCCGTTCCTCTAGCGGCAAAAAGGCCGTCCCCGCCGAGGCATCGGTCTCCCTCAACACCGGTACGCAAGCCGATTTGGAAAACTTGCCTGGAGTCGGTCCCGCCACTGCGCAGAAGATCATCGAGTACCGTCGTGAAAACGGCGGCTTCACTTCAATCGAGGAACTGCTGGCAGTGAAAGGCATCGGTCCGAAAAAGATGGAGGCGATGCGGAAGTATCTGAAGCTGTAGACAGCTTCGATCTGCCCCCTACTGGCGATCGATGCGACCTTGGCAGCGAGCACCTGGCAAAAAATGGGTTGACAAAACCTTGTTTGCCTGCGCTTAGAAATATGAGCAACAGATCCATGTTCAAACTCTCTGCCGAAAACCTCGCCCAGCTATTCCCCCTCAACGAGTTCCCATATGATCCTGCCTCCATGGTGTTTCTGGGGATTCGAGGATGTGTGCCGGCCAATCCTGGGGACCATCAGGAGGCAGTTGCACATGAACTGGCCGTCGCCTCCATCGACCATCTGCACCCCAGATGCACTCTCATCCAATGGTCGCCCAAGGCGGGTAAGTTCGCGGTGTTCCCTGGCTCGACCGTTCCCCACCAATCATCGGTAACGGCGGCGAAAAAGCGGGGCGGTGTGGGGGCGAACCAGTTGTTGACCGGCTACTAAACGGACTACCGCAAGGGTTGGCATCGGAAAGGGACCAAGACCGGGCATGAGGCTTGGCGGCAGAACGCCTCCCGCCCCATCCGACGCACCGCCGACGACTTGGACTATGACGGCGACGACCGAGTGGAGATCGCCAATCCCGCCGACAACCTCCACGCCGCCTGGAGCCCTGGATTGGAAGGGAGTTTCAGTAGTGCGGGTTGCCAGGTTGTGGTGGGCTATCCCAAGTGCGTCCAGCGAGGCGATGCTCCGGCGACCGGGCCTTGGCGGGTTTTTCAGGAGCGGGGCTACAAGCTCAAACAGCAGTCCTTTGGCTATGCCCTTCTGAATGGCGGCGAGGTGCGACGGCTTGCCCTCTATGGCCCGGCAGGGTTGGAGAGGGTTCGGTTTGGCTCCAAGGGCGACCGGGCCAAGCGGGTTCAGGAGGCTTTAAAGCTGAAGGGCTTCTATGAGGGCAAACTCGACGGCGACTTCGGACCACGGTCTTTGCGAGCTTTGTTGGAGTTTCAGGAAGCGACTTTTGGCATGAGCGGGGATGACGGCATCTGCGGTCCCCAAACTGCCGAAGCCTTGGGCATCGCATGGAAGTAGCCTTCGCCGGGTAAGTTCGGCGTATGGCGTTGCTCAGCTCTCTTGTCGTCGGCCTTACCCTCCTCCAAGCCCCCGCTTGGCCCCAAACTCGGGCGGAGAGAACGCAGTTCAGGGAGACCTCGACCTACGACGATGTGATGTCCTTTCTGCATGAACTGCAGAAGGCTGGCGCGCCGATCACTTTGAAGTGGATGGGGGAATCGACCGAGGGCAAGCCGATGCCGCTGGTGATCGCCTCCCGCCCTTTGGCGACCTCGCCCGCCCAGGCCAAGGCGTCGGGCAAGCCGATCATCTACATCCAGGCCAACATCCACGGTGGCGAGGTCGAAGGGAAAGAAGCGGCTTTGGCACTTCTGCGGAACTACTGTCGAGAGGAGAAGGGGCTATTGGACCGGGCGATCTTCTTGGTGGTCCCGATCTACAACATCGACGGCAACGAGAAGTTCGGTCCCCAAGCCCGCAATCGGCCGGGGCAGGAAGGGCCAGAACTTGTCGGGCTGAGGACGAATGGGCAGGGTTTCGACTTGAACCGGGACTGCATGAAGGCCGAGTCGCCCGAGATGCGGGGCCTGCTCAAGCACGTCTACCCCTGGGATCCCGATGTGATCTTCGATCTCCACACCACCGACGGCAGCCGCCATGGATATCAACTCACCTACTCCCCACCCCTCCACCCCAACACCGACCCCGAAGTCCGCAAGTTCACCCAGGACGAACTCCTGCCCAAGATTCGCCGGGAGGCTTTGAAGACGGGCCTGCGCCTCTTCGACTACGGCAACACGGCCAGGCGGCAGGATAAGACGGTTTGGGAGACGTTTGGGTATGAGGGGCGTTATGTGACCAACTACGGCGGGCTGAGGAATCGGGTCTCGATTCTGTCGGAGGCGATGGTGAACCAACCGTTCGACCGGCGCGTGAAGGACACGGAGCAGTTTGTGAATGCTTGCCTGGTGGAGTTAGTGCGGCAGTCGAAGCGGGTGATGGAGATGTCGCGAAAGGCGGATCAGCGCGTCTTGGATTTGGCGGGCAAGGCTCCTGAACTGGGCATCCGATTTGAGATGGCAGATCGGGGGGAGGAGGGGGTTCTGATGGAGAAAGCCTCCGCCGCCAAGCGCACCGGCCCGATCACGGAGTGGGAGCCAGTGAAGATGCGCGTCTTCGACCGCTTCAAACCTATCCGCACCTCCAAACTTCCGAGTGCCTACCTGGTTCCTGGGGATGCGGACAAGGTAGTCGATCTCCTGAGGCTGCACGGGATCAAGGTGGAGCAGCTTGTGGGACCTTGGAATGGGACCGCTTCAGCATTTTCCGTATCTGAGGCGGTGGTGGCCCGCAACGCCTTTCAAGGGCATCGGATGGTGAGGCTGGAGGGCAAGTATGCGGATCGCCCTTGGATGGCCCCAGTTGGTTCTTACCTGGTTCGCACCGCCCAGCCTCTCGGTCTGCTGGCCTTTGATCTTCTGGAGGCGGAGAGTCTGGATGGAGTTGGAGCTTGGGGTTTGTTTGGCGAGGAGTGGGAGGGGATCAAGGAGTTCCCGGTGGGTAAGGTTTTTGGCCCGGTGGCTGGTGTGACGATAACGATGGACTGAGCGTATAAAATATGGAAGATATTCAGAAAGTCGGAAAATCAGGAAGTCGGAAATGCAGACAAAGCGAAATGAAACATTCAAGGTGGGCAAGAAGGGCTCCTTTGTTTTGCCATCCAAGCTGAGGAAGGAATACGGGTTTGAGGAAGGAACCTTGGTGATCGCGGAACCACGCAAGGAGGGCGTGATGCTTCGTCCGGCTGTAGTGACGCCAATTGAGATGTACACCGACGAGCGAGTTGCTGAGTTCCTGCTTAACAATGCCATCGGGCCTGAAGACTATCTGCGCGCCCGGAAAGATGTGGAGGAACTTGGCATCGACCCGGACTCAGTACCTCATCGAAAGCAGGCATGATTCGGGTCTTCGTGGACGCTAACGTCCTATTCTCCGCCGCCTACAGCGAACTGAGCGCACTGAGCGCGTTCTGGGGGATGAAC
The DNA here is from genome assembly GCA_964501275.1 of uncultured Fimbriimonadaceae bacterium. Classification (GTDB taxonomy): domain Bacteria; phylum Armatimonadota; class Fimbriimonadia; order Fimbriimonadales; family Fimbriimonadaceae; genus 55-13. Next base: position 23,182 of record CAZCSP010000022.1, read on the forward strand.
AACCTTCACTTGGTGGCATCAGATTATGTGTTGGATGAAGCACGGCGTAATCTGGTTAAGAAAAGACCTCAGGCCTTGGCAAGATTTGAAAAACTCCTTGCATCCGTCGAGATAACACAAGAATCCTTGGAGGCTGAGGAGGTTGAGATAAACGCGAAAGATCGGCCTGTGCTAGAGGCGGCCCTGGGAGCCAAGTGCCACTACCTCATCACCGGGAACACAGCCGACTTTGCCCACTTGATGGACGCACCCATTCAGGGAATGAGGGTGATGATGCCCGTGGACGTCCTGAAGCTAATCGTTGACTCGGAGAAGTGAGGTCATCGTCTGTTATACGGGCAGACGATGTAAAATCCCGCGCGATGGCAAATCCCCTTCGAGTCGGCGTCGTTGGTTGCGGCAATATCTGCGGCATTTACATCCAGAACCTCTCTCGCTACCGATCGACGCAGGTGATCGCCTGTAGCGACCTAGATGAGGACCGGGCTCGGGCGACGGCGGAGCAGTATGGGATTCCTTATGCCTTGTCCACCAAAGACCTGCTGGCCCATCCTGAGGTCGATCTTGTACTCAACCTCACGATCCCGAGCGCCCACGCCAGTGTGGCCCATGCGGCGGTGGAGGCGGGGAAGCATGTTTACAATGAGAAGCCGCTGACGATCTCGCTTGAGGACGGGTTGCAATTGGTGGAGAAGGCGCGGGCGAAGGGCGTCCGGTTGGGGTGTGCGCCGGATACTTTCATGGGCGCCGGAATCCAGACTTGCCGCAAGTTGATCGACCAGGGCGCGATTGGGGAGCCGGTGGCTTGCGAGGCCCATATGCAGTGCCATGGCCATGAAAGCTGGCATCCCTCGCCCGAGTTTTACTACCAGAAGGGCGGCGGGCCGATGCTGGATATGGGGCCTTATTACATCACGGCTTTGGTCAACTTGATGGGCGGGGTGAAGCGGGTGGCGGGCATCTCGCGGGCCACCTTCCCGACCCGGACCATCACCAGCCAGCCGAAGAGCGGCAAGGTGGTGGAAGTGGAAACCCCGACCCATATCACCGGCTCGATGGAGTTCGCCTCAGGGGCCATCGGGATGGTGGTGCAGAGCTTCGATGTCTGGCATGGCAACGTTGCGCCCCTCATCATCCACGGTTCCGAGGGTTCAATGCTCGTCGGCGACCCTAACTCCTTCGGCGATGCGGTGCAGACTCGGATGAGAGGGGATGCGGAGTGGCAGCCGGTCGGTTTCGAGCACGGATTTGCGGAGAACAGCCGGGGAGTCGGGGTTCTGGATATCGCTCACGCCATCCAAGAAGGCCGCCCCAACCGGGCCAGCGGCGATCTTGCGCTTCATGTTCTGGAAGTGATGCGAGCGTTCACGGATTCCAGCGAATCGGGGCAGCATGTCTTAATGCAGACTCAAGTAGAGAGGCCAGCGGCGATGAAGGAAAGTGAATTCTCGGGCGATCTGGCGTAAACTGGAAGGGAGTTCGGCGCACTTGGGCGTTCGGGAACGATCTTTTTACTCCCCAAACGGGGCTTTCCGAGGTTTCGCTATGAGTCAGATCACCCGCCGAGATGTTTTGAAAGTGGGGGCCGCCGCTGGCCTTGCTCCCTTTGCGCGCTACGCCGGAGCCTTTGCCGACGACCGCAGCTTTGCCTTCGACTATTTCAGCGATACCCACGTCCGCCTCCAAGCCAACATCGAGGAGAATCGGGCGATGCTGCGGGAGATCAAGGCGTTCAATCCCGCCTTCGCCATCAACGGCGGCGACGTCACCGACTATGGCTGGGCGGGCGAATTCGACAACTACCAGATGCTGGTCAAGGAGTTCGGCGTCAAGGTCTACGACACCGCCGGGAACCACGACGTGCGCTGGTCGCCGCAGGGCGTGAAGATTTTCAAGGAGAGGCTGGGCGAGCCATTTGGGTATTTCCAGCATCAGGGTTGCCACTTCTTCGTCCTGGACAGCACGGTTCCGCTTAGCTACTGGGGTCACTATGAGGCGGAGCAACTCAGGTGGCTGGAAGCCAAGTTGAAAGGCATCGGGCGAGTCGATCCCGTCTTTATCGCCACTCACCACTGGGTTGGCCGCGATGCGGTGATGATCGACAACGAGGAGCCGCTTCGGCGCATCTTGGAGCCCTACAACATCAAGCTGATCCTGAACGGCCACGGCCACAGCGACCTGCTTTGGAACTGGGATGGCATCGCTAACACGATGAACAAGGGGCTGTACCAGGGCTCGTGGCAGAAGGTGGAGGTGGATTTTCTCAAAGGCGAAGTTCGGCTTTCCCGACGCACCACGCAGCAAACCACGCCTACACTCCTCACCACAGTCCCCCTTAAGGCTCAACCCGCCAAGCGTCCGATCTGGGCCACGGGCTCCATCCCCGTCTCCGAGGCGTTTGAGCGCGCGGTTGCCGATGGGGCGGAGATTCGGGTGAGCTATGCCAAGTGGCTGCCCGCCGCCGAGGCGCCTTCCCTCTCCCTGCTCTTGGGTCGGGCCAGTGGGGAGCAGCTAGTGGAACTTCGAGAACCCAAATCGGGGCGGCAGGGCACCTATCGTGTCGAAACCCCGACGGATGGCCTCGCTAAAATCTGGCAGACCGAACTCTCGGGCGGGGTGATGTCCCATGTGAAGATCGCGGGAGACCGCCTCCTGGTCTCCTGTATGGATGGCTCGGTCAATGCGCTGGATAAGAGGTCGGGGCGGGTTCTGTGGACTACCAAGACGGGCCGGTATTGCCACTCTTCCCCGGTGATCGATGGCGATCTGGTGTTTGTGGGAAGTGCGGACGCGAACTTCTATGCGCTTCGCCTGGCCGACGGCAAAGAGGTTTGGCGAGCCAAGACGGAAGGGCCGGTCTACGCTTCGGCTGCGGTGGCGGGGGATACGGTGTGCGTCGCCAGCGGGGATGGGAAGTTCCACGCCTTCGACCGAGCCACGGGGCGGACCAAGTGGGCCTACGCCATGCCCCCCAGCAACACCGCCTTTGCCCAGACCCACGCCGTGACGGACGGTAAGCAGTTCTACATCGGAGCTTGGGACAGCCATGTTTATGCGGTAGACGTCCAGACGGGGCAGATGAAGTGGCGGCAGCCCTGTTTCCCCCGAACCTTCGCCTTCTCGCCCGCGATCGGCGGTCCGGCATTGGCGGATGGCAGACTCTACGTTCCCGCCAACGGTAACGGACTCTTCTGCTTCGACGCGGCTTCGGGTGAGCAGCTTTGGATGGTAAGCAGTCGAGCCGACAAGTACGGGCACTCCTCACCCAGGGTTCGGGACGGCAAAGTTTATGCGGGCGGATTGGGGGACCTGGGCGAGTTCCGGTGCGTCTCGGCCGTCGATGGCTCGGAGATTTGGGTAGCGCGGTCGCGCTCGGTGATCTACGATTCCTCGCCCGCTTTGGGAGACGGGTTCGTGGCGATTGGCTCGGTGGGTTCGTTGCTGACGGTTGCCGACGACCAGACGGGCCGGATCATTGCCCAGACCCGGCTGCCGATCGGCCACTTCCTCGCCTCGCCGGCGGCGGAGGGTAAGCGAATCTATGCGGGAACCTACTCCAATACGGTGACGGCCTTTGAATTAAGCTAGATGAGCCCCGCCAGACGGCCCGTGAAGGGTTCCAGGCCAGCTATACTTAATCCTAATGTGTAGGGTGCTTGTTATCGATGATGAAGAAGCCGTGGTCGTGGCGGTAAAACGTCGATTGGAGCGGGACGGATTTATTGTCGAGACGGCGGGCAGCGCTTCAGAAGGCATCGGCAAGATCATGGATTGCCCCAAGCCCTATGACGTCATCGTCACCGATATGAGCATGGACAATCCCGACTCGGGTCTCCAAGTCCTGCACGCCGCCTTCACCCGCGACCTCTTTGCCGAAGTCATCGTGATGACCGCCTATGGGAATGTGGCGAACGCCGTTGAATGTATGCGGCGCGGAGCTTTCGACTACATCGAAAAGAACGCCCCCGGCATCGACGTCTACGAAATCCTCTCGATCAAGATCGGTCAAGCCATGGATCGCCGTCGCCGGGATGTGCGGACGGTCGAGCTTTGGGAGCGGGCGGCGAAGTCGAAAGAGTCGGTTGGGTAGGTTGTTGCGGCGACGCCTGATCTCACTCACAGCTTTCAGCAGTTCGCGTCAATTTCCGCCGATACTACGGTTCTGAGGCTGGACACACTCCTAAAAGTGTCTGTAAAAATGGGATCGTCCGATATGATCGGACGGTTTTGCAACAGGCTGTTGCAAAAGTATCCTCAAGCGTGATGGACGACAAGGTTCTCCCAATCCCTAGCGAATACGGCCCCTTTCTAGAGGAACTCAAAACTCGTATCCGATCCGCCCAAGTACGAGCGGCGGTTGCCGTTAACCGCGAGTTGGTGACTCTGTACTGGAACATCGGGAGGCAGATACTTGCCGCTCAGCAAGCTCAGGGCTGGGGAACGAAGGTGGTGGAACGTCTCGCCACCGACCTTCGAAGCGAATTCCCTGAAATGAAGGGGTTTTCCCTGCAAACCTGCGATATATGTGCACCTTTGCGGAGGCATGGACCGAAGATCAAATTTTCCAACAGGCTGTTGGAAAATTGCCCTGGGGGCATAACCTTATCCTTCTAGACAAGCTGAATAGCTTCGAAAACCGCCTCTGGTACGCCCAGAGGGCGGTCGAGTATGGGTGGAGTCGCAATGTGCTTGGACTCCATATCGCAAGCAATCTCTACGCCCGTGAAGGCAAGGCCATCTCAAACTTCGAGCGGACGCTTCCCGCTCCGCTGTCCGATCTGGCGCAGCAGATCACCAAGGACCCCTATAACTTTGAGTTCCTCACCCTTCAGAAAGACGCCGAGGAGCGGGAGATTGAGGATGCTCTCATTGCCCACATCCGCAAGTTCCTCTTGGAGTTAGGCGCAGGATTCGCGTTTGTTGGCAACCAGTATCACCTCGATGTGGGAGGCGAGGACTTCTACATCGACCTGTTGTTCTATCACCTCAAGCTCCGACTGTCTTGGACTGTGTCGCCGCCAAGGTATGATTGCCAGCAAGAAGGATCATTGACGATAGATGCCATTCGTGGTAAAGGCTCCATCGAAAATGCGTAGTGCAATGCCGTCGTTAAGTATCGTCCCGAAATTCGCCTTATTGTGTATGGTTTGTCTATTCGCAGTGTCTTGTCGGTCGTCAACCACTAGCGTCCCAAAGGGCATCGTCCGTGGCGAACTAGATTCACACGCCGACGTGTCGCTAGATGAGATGGTTTGCACAGGATATGATTGCAGTTTGAGCTTGATTTTGCTTAATGGAGGTCAATCTCCTGAGACTATAACCATTACAGATGTAGAAGTTCCTTCATTTTCGCTAATCGATTCCATGCCTCTGACTGAGGTCAGCTTGCAACCAAACGAACAGAAGCAGATAGCTGTTCGGTTCAGGAAAACAGACTCAAGTGCGACCTATACTGGAGAAGGTGTGAGCATTGGCTATGAGTATTCAAGCAAGCATAATCATTAGCCTATCGTTCAACGCCAACTTCTAGTCGAATATGAGCAACTCTTCTGTAGTGCTCTGCGGTCCTCGGTGGTTTCATCAGCTTCCAATTAAAAGAACCACAGAAGACACAGAGGGCCACCGAAGGGCACGCGGCCCAACCCAAAACATGCAGCCTGCAAGCGATTTGAACTCATCGCGAATAATCCGGGCTAGTTGCGATGTTTGGTGTTCACTAAAAAAACGAGCGCCCCATACACTTGCTTGTATGGGGTCGAGCTTACACTTTTCCTTACGCCGCTTTAATCTTGCCGAACCATCGCTCAAGGATGCCCGCGTGGACGCTGGTAGGCAGTGGGATGTTTGCCAGCCTACAGGCCAAAGCGTCAATGTCCTTTGCCGCTTGGCAGTTGGGAGCAGACATCACATAAGGGGTCCGATTCCGGGTGGCTTGCTGGGCTGAACCGTCAGCCGATATCTTGCCCAGGAACTCCGCGTTCCCCGCCGAGTACATCCCGACGAAGGTTTGGAACTTGGCGAAGATCAGCTTGGCGTCGGTCTCGTTGGTCGCCTGGTTCACGATGCACTTGACCTTTGCCTCTGGCCGCTTCTGCAGGAGGGCCTGCCCGGTGACGTAAGCATCGAGAATGGATGCGGGGTCGGGGGTCATGACCAGCAGCGTCTCATCCGCCGCCATAAGCAGGGATAGCACACCATCGTGAATCCCTGCGGCGGTGTCGAGAAAGAGGAAATCGAAGGCCGAATCCAATTGGCTGAAGCCGGCGTTGGCCTTTTGCAGGGCCTGATAGTTGAGGTCGGCGAAGTCGGCGGCACCGGGGGCTCCGGCCAAGAGGAACATCCCACCCGGAACCTGCTCAAAGGCATCCAGCATTGGCGTCTTGCCGGTGACCACGTCGGTCAGGTTGAACTTGGGCTTCACTCCGAGCATGACGTGCATATTGGAGAGGCCGAAGTCGCAGTCGATGACACCTACCTTATAACCCCGCTTGGCGAGGGTCAAGGCCAAATTGGCGGTGACGGACGACTTGCCCACTCCGCCTTTGCCGCTGGTGACGGCGTAAACCTTCATCGACCCCTGGTTGAAGCGGCCTCGCGGCTCCTCGTCTTCGGCGATTCTCAGGTGGGGCTTGCGGGCAGAAACCGACTCCACCAGATCGGCATGGCCCAGGAGTTCGACTGGCCCATAGCACTCGGCGAGCAGTTTTTCAACCTCGCTCCTTGGAGCGCAGACAAGCGATACCTCGCGACAAACCTGCGCTTGGAACTGGGCGACTCGGCCGAGATCGATCGGCTCATACCCGAGACAAACCAACTTCCGGTCTTCAAGTCTCACAGGTACAAGTCTTGCGGCGAAAGCCGCGCTCTTGGGAACCAGGCTCAGGGCCTGCACCTCCGGCTGCCACTCTCTGTTCCCAGTCCAATTCGTATTCGGCAAGTTTTCGTTGTTGCTAATATCCTTCATCACACGCCTCAAAGCCTAGAACCCCTATTCCACACTTCCCGGCCGTCACCACACGTTTTCTCGCAGGCAGATTTGCTGGATTTGACGTGGGGAACCTGCGACACAGGCAACAAAAACGGGCTCTCGCGAAGAGAGCCCGTTTCTTGTTGGAAGCTAAGGAAGCCTTAGGCGGCTTTCTTGCGTCGGCGGAGGAGAGCCAGGGTTCCCATCGCCAGAGCCGCCATGGTGGCAGGCTCGGGAACAGCATCGTAGCTCACATCGTCGATGCCGATAAAGTTCGAGTTGGTGCCTGTCGGGCCAGCATCGGGTACGTTGTAGTTAAACGCAAACCGACCCGAAGTGGCTCCGCTGAGTCCTGAAATGGTCGCCGAAAACTGCGTCCAATTCTGTGGATAGTTGGCAACAACCAACCCTTCATTTACCGACAGCAAAGTCGTGGTGAAGTCGGCTACGTCACCTGAACTCCCATTCAAACTGAGCATCAAGCGCAGGCGGTCGGCCCACATAGTGCCCGTTGGGGTTCGAGTATAGAAGGAGATAACATCTCCATTGTTGAAGGTGAGCGTGGGCGACAGCAGCCAGTTGTTGATGAGCCCGCCAGCCGTGTTGTTGTAGTTGGCACCGATGGCTCCCTCTCCAGAGTTAGTGGGACTGTCGGGAAAAACGCTCGGGTCGAGGTCAAACCAGCCGGTGGTTCCCAACTGTGAGCTCAAATTCAACGCCCGCCAAGTAACCACGCTGGTCACGTCGTCCCCTCCGGCAGTATTACCGGCAGCGTCCAGGGTTCCGCCGTAGGTCGCATTATCAAAGCTGTCCGTGAACGACTGAGCGCTGGCCTGTACGGCGAGAATGGCCAAAACAGCAAACGGTAGTAGGTTTCTCATGTTCCTCCAAAAGATGCAAACCGTGTGGAGGCGCGTTAACTCCTCTCCTCGGCGAATGCACAATAGACTTCTATTCTACACCTAGTTTGGAAAACACCAACCTGCTTTTTGAAGCGCAGGCACCAGGGAACCCTGTTTAGGCCTCTCTCTGAATAGGCAAGGAGGCAAAGGCTCACAATCCGCTTCAGCTTTCCAGGGAAACCTCAAGCAGCTTTTTAGGTTCTCAGGTTCAAGAGGAAAAAAATGCCCAAATACCTGTAAATCTTCGTTGGAATATGGAAGGGTCGGACCGAGAATCTTCTTGTCGGAAGCGCGCATATGGATAGGCGCGCGGAACACGGAGGATTCATTCGATGCCGCATTTTGCTTACACGGCCATAGACGCATCCGGCCGAACGGTTCGCGCCGTCATGGAGGCGGACAACGAGCAGTTGGTTCTTTCCAAGCTGCGCGACCAGTCGATGCACTGCACCGACATCAAGAAGGCTAGCAAGGCCGCCCGTACGGGAGGCATCTCGGTTGGCAGGAAGAAACTGAAGCCGAAGAGCATTGTGGTCTTCTCGCGACAGTTCGCCACCATGATCGACGCCGGTATCCCAATCCTGCGCTGCCTGGACATCCTCGGCGGCCAGATGAAGGACCCGGTGATGAAGGAGGCGATCATCACCGTCACCCAGGATGTAAAGAGCGGTATGGCGCTCAACGAAGCCATGCTCAAACATCCCCATGTCTTCAGCAAGCTCTACATCAACATGATTCGAGCGGCGGAGATCGGCGGTATCTTGGATAAGATCCTCGACCGCCTGGCGGGCTTCCTGGAGTACGAAGCGGAGATTCGCGGAAAAATCAAAGGCGCGATGATGTACCCTGTGCTCGTCTTGATCTTCTCCCAGTTGATGCTGTTCGTCCTGTTCAGCTTCGTTCTGCCGAAGTTCAAAGAGATTTTCAACGGCATGGACGTGGAGCTGCCGCCCGTCACCGCCGCCCTCTTCAGCATGGGCGACTTCATGCAGAAGTTCTGGTGGCTCATCCTGCTCCTGATCGGCGGCATCATCTTTGGCCTGAAAGCCTGGGGCAAGACGCCGAAAGGGCGCTACAAAATCGACTACCTGAAACTGAAAATCCCGGTGGTCGGTGAGCTGAACCTCAAGATGAGCATCGCGCGGTTCTCCCGAACCTTCGGCACCCTCATCAACTCGGGCGTCCCCATGCTGAGAAGCCTGGAGATCGTCGGCGAAACTTTGGGCAACGCGGTGTTGACCGAAGCCATCGACAACACCCGAACGAGTATCAAAGAGGGTCAAAAGCTTTCGCAGCCGTTTTTCCAATCGGGCTTGTTCCCGAACATGGTCACCACCATGATCGACATCGGCGAAGAGTCGGGACGACTCTCGGAGATGTTGACCAAGGTCGGCGACTTCTATGACCAAGAGGTCGAGGCCACGGTTAAGGGTCTAACCTCCATGATTGAACCGATGCTGATCATCTTCCTTGGCGTGGTAGTCGGCTTCATCGCGATCTCAATCATGACCCCGATCTTCAAGTTGGTTAACAGCGTGAAGTAAGGAACGGTATTAGGCGTTGGGCTTTGGGTGCTAGGGAAACCAAAAACCTAAAGCCCATAGCCTAATGCCCCGCAAAGCACCCGATTCCAGGATGGACGAGGGCAAGTTAAAACCGGTTGGGATAAGCCGGAAAGAGTATGTATCACGGAGTGAGGAATGTCTGAATCATTAGGATTGCATCAAGACTCAGAGGGGATGGTCCTGCGGTATCTACGAGACCCGCGGCCCGACCTGAAGGATCTGATCATGGTCCAGTATGCGAACTTGGTAGAGCGGATCGCTCGGCGCTTTAGCGGAATCGAGCCGTTTGAGGATCTCGTTCAGGTGGGATTTATCGGCCTCCTGAACGCTCTCTCAAAGTTCGATCCGGAGGCGGGAGTGCGCTTCAATACCTATGCGACCTATCTGGTTGCGGGCGAGATCAAGCACTACCTGCGGGACCGATCCCAAACGATTCGGCACCCGGCCTGGCTCCAAGAGCTTCGGCACAAGGTGAACCGCTCGGTCTCCGTCCTTACCCAATCACTGGGACGAACCCCTACCAATCGGGAGATCGCCGAGGAACTGGGCGTCAGCGAGACCGCCGTCCAAGAGGTCTTCCAAACTCAGGAGATGCTCCGCGTGGCTTCCCTGGATGCAGCGGGCCAGAACGACGACGATGGCGATACCGAAGGCGAAAAGCTGGACTCCTCCGCCTTCTGCCCCGAGCAGCTAAGCGTGGAGGATCGCGTGGTCCTGGAGCATGCCATGAAGCAGCTTCGTGACCTGGAGCGGCAGGTGCTCCTGCACTTCCACTTCGATGCCATGAGTCAGACCGAAATCGCCAACAAGCTCGGCATCTCCTGCAACTACGTCTCCCACATCCTCCGCCAGTCCCTCGCCAAGCTGCGCAAGATCCTGAGCGCGGAAGAGGAGAAGGATCGGCTGCTGAAGCGCCAGTCCGAGACCATGGACTACGATGTCATCGACGGAGTTACCGGAGCTTACACCGAGTCTTATTTCCGAACTCGTCTGGAGGAAGAGCTGCACCGCGCCTCGGCCCAGGAACTGACGACTTCGGTCGTGGTGGTGAATTTCAAGGGGCTGGAGACGATGCGCCAGTTCTATGGCGAGGCTTCGGTGGTGGACTTCCTTGCCGACGCCGCCGAGTTCCTAAGGAACAACGTCCGTCGCCTGGATGTGGTCGCCCGCTACGGCACCACCGGCTTTGCCGTGATCCTGCCCTCGACCGGCCACGGAGTGAACGTGGTTCGCCAGCGACTGGTCGACAAGGCCTGTGGTTGGATGTCGGGTCGGTTCGTCTCCAACGGCCCCGTCTCGGTAGAGATCGGCCAAGGCAGCGCGCCCAAGGATGGTCGAAACGGCAATGAACTGCTCAAGTCGCTCGTCATGCAACCCGCCGCCCAGATCGAGGCGACGGCGAAGAAAGCAGCTTAGGGTGTGTCTTGTGGCCTGTGGAATGTGGCTTGTAATCTAGCTATCTACATTCCACAAGCCACATTTAACAGGCAACACTAACCCCCCGTCCACTCTGCCAACGGGCTCCAACGGTCGAAGCTGTACAGCCAGGCTCGTCTGGGTTTGTCGAATGGCGACCAGACGACCAAGCCGAGAGGGGTGCGGCGCATGGCGACGGAACTGAGCAGTTCCAACTCCGCTCCGGTATCCGTATTCAGCAATCGCACGTTATTGCCTCGGGAGAGCAGGGCGATGAGGGGTTCGCTGGTGTCGGCGAACTTGAGAGTGCCTTTGCCTTCCACCAGATTCGTCCGAGCGAGGGTGTTCAAATCCACTCGACCGCCGACCCGGGCGCCGTAGTCCGTCCGCTCTACAAATGCTCCGATGCGGGCGGAGATCGGCTGGTAGGACTCCAACTTCCGCCCGACCTCCCGGAACTCGAACTCACCGGATTCAGCGTTGAACGATGTCACCCCCCACTGTTCGCCCTTCCTCGCGACCGCGCTCAGCTTTTCGGACAGGATGAACAGCCGGTCGTCGATCTTGTTGTCCGCCAAGGTGAGCCCTGGGAGGCGGGCCAGGAACTTGGGGTGGAAAGTCTTCTCGGTTAGGTCGACCGAGACCAGAGCCTCCAGCCAAGGCTTGCCGTCCTTCTCTTCCCAACGGGCAAGAAAGAAGACCAGGCTGCCCACCCGCTTGGCCCCGGAGAGCGCGGTCGCTCCCTTCGTTCTTTGCTTCTTCTCAATCAACTCCGCAGTCTTGAGAATCTCGTCCCTCTCAAAGACTTTGGGCGAGGTAGCGATGTCCTCCAGACGAGTGCTTTTGGCCTCGTTCCCAATCCGGATCGTCAGTCCCCGGTCGTCCCAAACTGCGTAGTTTTTATCCTTGCGGAAACTTACCGACAAGACCGGACGCTCTTTCGGGAGCGTCAGCGGAACTGTCTCCCGCTTTGCCCCGACGCGGACGATAAAGTTCTCCTGGAAGTAGTTCAGGCTTGGTTTGTCTACCGTTTGCGGATACACTGATAGACATAGGAGCAGATAAGGGCTTGCCATAAGATCACTCCTATCGGGTGCCGTTTTGGACTGTCGAGATTGTCATCGTTGGGATAAAGAAGGTCGCAAGTGCCTAGATGGCAAAGTAAACCCCCACAACTATCAGACGGCGGTGGAGGTCGTTCAGGTGCTGGGATTGCGCTCGGTGTGCCCCTTCAACGACTTCCGGGAGCGGTTGGTCGCGGCCCGAAAGGGACCGGATGTCCAGCGGTTGGTGGACGGGAAACATAGTCGGGCTGGCGAATGACGGGGTTGTGGCATTGCGGTGAGGGACTTGCAAAAATTGTAGACAGGTGCGATCCGAGCCCCCTCAAGGGGGCCTGGATCGCGGATTGCACAAGTCTCTCTTGGCTTTACGGCATAGCGGTTTTCGGCGTCACGGGAAATCACCTGGCCCGGATTATTCATGACCAGGTGGTCGGCCATTCTTCGGTGGTCCTCTGCGGCCCTCGGTGGTTTCATCCTCCGCCCAATTGAAAGAACCACCGAAAAGCACAGAGGGCCACTGAATGGGACGCGGCAAACCCAGTGGCTCGACTCCGAAGGTTAAAACGCAGTTTGCACACGATTTGAAACTGTAATCAGTAATCCCACCACCCTGTAATGCCGCAATGCCGTAACGCCGAAACCCCGTTCCTACCTACGCCCCCAGAGTGTGCTGATTCTTCGGCGGCTTAAGGGCCGAGATGACGATCGCGGTGATGAGGAAACCGATGATGATCGACAGCGATAGTCCAATCGGGAACTTATAGTCGGGGTCGCCTCCCCAGGTGTGCTGGTAGTAGGTCCAGACCATCTTCCCACCCACAAAAACCAGGATGCCCGCCAGGGCGTAGCCAAGGTAGTGGAAGAGCTGCATCAGGCCCGCGAGCGCAAAGAACAGAGCGCGTAGGCCGAGGATCGCGAATACGTTCGAGGTGAACACGATGAACGGGTTCTTGGTGATGGCGAAGATTGCGGGAATCGAATCGACGGCGAAGATGATGTCGGTGAACTCGACGAAGATCAGTGTGACCAGCAGGGGCGTTGCCCATAGCTTGCCGTTGATCCGGGTGAAGAAGCTTTGGCCCTGGTAGGTCTCCGTGACGGGCATCAACTTGCGGAACAAGCGTACCACTGGGTTTCTCTCCGGGTCGATCTTCTTATCCTTCAGCCAAACCATCTTGATACCGGTCACGATGAGGAAGCCGCCGAAGATGAGGACCGTCCAAGCAAACGTTTGAAGCAGCGATGCCCCCGCCGCAATAAACGCCGCTCGGAAAACAAGCGCACCGATAATGCCCCAAAACAAGACGCGATGCTGATATTGGGCGGGAACCTGGAAGTAGGAGAAGACCATGAGGAAGACGAAGATGTTGTCCACGCTCAGGGCCTTCTCCACGACGTAGCCGGTAAGGAACGCCAAACCTGCTTGCTGCGGGGAATAGCTGGAGTCCGGTTGGATTTTGTCCCAGAGCAGGTACAGTCCCAGGTTGAACACCATGGCCAAACCAATCCAGACGCCACTCCAGATAAGGGCTTCTTTCATCTGGACTACATGGGCCTTGCGGTGAAAAACGCCAAGGTCCAAGGCGAGCATGCCTAAAACAAAGGCCAAGAACAGGCCCCAAATTCCGATCGATACGCCGGCTAGCTCCATGTCCGGCTCCTTTCACATAAACGCAAGAGAGTCCTCCGTCGTCGGTCAGGGGCGGGAATCGGAGAACCAGTGCCTCCACCGCCAAGATTGCGGTGAAGGTCTCGCGTTTAAGGTGGGCCCGGCCTTGCGGCGTACTGACGTTTCCCACCCTTCACATCGCGATGTGAAGCGCTACTCCCCTTCGGGATACTTGTAGAACTTCATTTTTTCCCAAAAGGTTCCTGAGAGCGGTAGATCCCACCATGCGAAGGAACTGTCCAAGCTCAGGTGCTGCCGTCTCAACCTAAACTTGTCTTAAAAAAACCCAAGGCCGTCTGTTTCGACCTTGTCCCTTGGCGATATACTGGCCCGCGAGGGTTTACATGGGAAAAGAGATTTCTAGACGTGATGTTTTGCGCGGCTCTGCGGCCGCGGTGGTTGGTCTTGCAGTGGGGCAGGCGAGCGCGGCAGGAGCTCCGCAGAAGAGCTCCATCAAGTCGAACCGCCTTCGATTTGGCATTATCGGGTGCGGCGGCAAGGGCTGGAGCGGGATGCAGGAAGCCGCCAACTTTGGCGACATCGTCGCCATCTGTGATACGGACGCCCGCGAGCGCTCCAAAGGAATGCTGGAGCATCCTCGGGCGAGCACCTTTACGGACTACCGCGAAATGCTGGAGTCGATGCGGGGAGACTTGGATGCCGTGGTGGTCAGCACCCCCGACCATCATCACGCCATCGCCTCCGCAATGGCGATGAAGCTGGGTCTGCACTGCTACTGCGAAAAGCCGCTGACCCGGACCATCTGGGAAGCCCGCCAACTGGCCCGCATCGCGAGGGAGAAAAAGGTCGCCACCCAAATGGGCAACCAGAGCACCTCCAGCACCAACCTCCGCAAGGCGGCAGCGCTTATCAAGGCGGGGACCTTTGGCGCGGTGAAGGAGATCCACCTGTGGACTGACCGGGCGGCCGCCTATTGGCCTCAAGGGATTGAGCGCAAAGATCCCAAACCAACGCCCAAGCCAGTTGATTTTGAAGTTTGGCTTGGTCCGGCCAAGGATCGACCATTCGCCGACGGCTACCACCCGTTCGCCTGGCGCGGCTGGTGGGACTTTGGCACGGGCGCGCTCGGCGACATGGGCTGCCACGTGATGAATATGTCCTTCATGGCCCTGGACCTGCGGGACCCAATTGCGGTCCAGGCGGAGACCAGCGGTCATAACAAGGACAGCTTCCCATCCTGGTCGATCGTCCACTATGAGTTCGGCCAGCGTGGCGGCCGCGCGCCTCTCAAGCTCCATTGGTACGATGGCGGCAAGAAGCCTGACCCAGCCCTGGCTCCGGGTAAGAACTATGGCGGCAATGGCCAAATCATCGTCTGCGAAAAGGGCACTATCTTCAGCCCGAACGAGTACGGGACGGACTTCCAACTGGTCGATGGCGGAGAGATGCCGCCTATCGAAGTGGAAGTCTCGCCAGGACACATGGCCGAGTTTGTCCGCGCCGCCCAAGGTGGCAAGCCAGCGGGCTCGAATATGGTGGACTACGCGGGGCCTCTGACCGAAACCGTTCTCCTAGGCAACCTGGCGATCTGGGCCAACGGCCCAAGACTGGAGTGGGACGCCAGGCGGATGAAGGTGAAGGGCACCGACGAGTTCGACGACCTGATCAAGCCCACCTACAAACCCGGCTGGAGCCTATAGAAATGTCACCAGGACCGCACGCATCCTGCGTGCGGTCCTGGTCGGTGGCTTAGGGGTTGATCTGTACCGTCTTGATCTGGGTGTAGAACTCCTTGGCGACTTCGCCTTGCTCCCGTGTACCAGAGCTGGAGCCTTTGTAGCCTCCGAACGGAGCGTGGGGATCGACACCGGTCGTATCGGCATTGACCCTCACCATGCCCGCCTGAATCTGGTCGATGTACTTCAGAGCCGCGCTGAGGTCGCGGGTGCAGAGGGAGGCGGAGAGGCCGAATCGAGTGTTATTGGCAATTTGGATGGCCTGGTCGAAAGAGTCGGCCTCCAAGAGAGTGAGCACCGGGCCGAAGAGTTCGTTTTGGGCCAAGTCGTGGTTCTCGTCGATCCCGCCCACCACCATCGGCGCGACAAAGAACCCCTCATTAAGCGTCGCGCCCTCATAGATTCTCTCGCCGCCGTTCAAAGAGCTGGCGATGCGGGTCTGGGACTCCCTAGAGATGACCGGACCGATGGCGGTGGCGGCCTCCAATGGCGAACCAACGGGCAGGGCGTCGATGGCCTTTTTCAGTTCGTCCACAAACGCGCCTTTCACTTTGGAATCCACGATCACCCGGCTGGTGGCGGTACATTTCTGCCCGGCAAACCGCATCGCGCCCCCTGCCACCAGGTTGGCGGCTTGGCCGAGGTCGGCGTCGGCGAGGATGATGGCGACATTTTTGCCCCCCATCTCGGTCTGGAACTTCTTGTTGATCTGGGCACAGGCCACCGAGATCGCGCTTCCGGTTCGATCCGAGCCGGTGAAGCTGATCGCCTTCACCATCGGATGCTCGACCAGCGCCTTCCCTGCCGAACCCGCCCCTTGAACCACCTGGAACTGGGCCCCGACTCCGGCCTCCAAAGCCGTCTCCGCCAAAAGCTGAGCGCACCAGGGGCTGTGTTCGGATGGCTTCAGAATGACCGCGTTGCCCACTGCCAAGGCTGGGGCTGCCTTCCACAGGGGAATCGCGAGGGGGAAATTCCAGGGGGTGATGAGACCCACTACGCCGAGCGGCTCTTGCAGTGAGTACTGCAACGCTCCCGGAGTCAGGCTGGGGATTACCTCACCCACCGGACGGATGGCTTCCCCAGCGTAGTAGCGCAGTATCGCCACGCAACGCTGGACTTCACCCCGAGCCTCACCGATCGGCTTGCCGACTTCGGTCGCAACGGCCTGAGCCAACTCCTCCTGCCGAGCCGCGATCTTATCGCCCCAAGCGTGGAGCAAAGCGGATCGGGCAGGGCCAGTCTCCTTCCGCCAAGCCCCCTGCGCCTCGCCCGCCTTCTGCGCTGCTAAATCGACCTGGACCCTGGTTCCCTGATAAGCTTGCCCTAAAACTTGGGAAGGCTGGGCCGGATTGATGGAGTTCAGAAGACCATCGCCTCCCGTTGTGAATTCGCCGCCGATGAAGTGCTTGAGTTCGAGCATGGGTGGCTATTAGTTTGACATTAAATGGTTGGAGACGGCGTTTGGCGTTTCGGCATTGCGGCGCTCGGGGGTCTGGTACAGAAGATCTCCAAAGCCCGACGCCTCCGCTTCCAACCACCAAGGCACAAAGGCACAAAGCTCGGCGGTTGAACCTTTGCGCCCCTTTGCGTCTTCGCGACTTTGCGTGTAAGAGTGCTTTGAAACCCTGCGAGGCCCCCCAAGAATCCAGCAATTCACAGAACCGATTTCGATTCTCGCGCCACTAATGCTGTAAGCATGGCGAGATCGATCATTGGGACGATTGGATTTTTGAGTCTGGCGGCGCTGGTTGGTTTTGTGGGCCAGAAGGCGCCGGCGTTTGTGGACTTGCCCAAGGATGAGGTCTGGGAAGTGGACTACCGAAGCTCGGGCTGCTTCTCGTCGAGTCGGTACGTCTTCAGCTTCCGACGGGGCCAGCCTCTGGAAGCCGAGGTCTTTCACTTCAAGTTCAACCAGAAAACCAACGAGGATGAGAAGATCAGCCTTGGCAAGCTTCGCCTGACCCACTCCGAAGCCTCCGGCCTGGACAACCTGTTTCGGTTCTATCGAAACAAACCCGTTGGCGGCTGCACGACTTTGGATGTGGTTGACCTCGTTCGTTTTCGGGCTGGCAAGGAAGTCTCGCGTGAGCAATTTCAGGATCGAACTTGCTCCTACGAGCGAGAGGACTTCACTCGGCTGGATACGCTTGCGGCGCGGCTGGACAAGTCATAAACAAAACCCTCCGCTCCAAACCTGTTGGAATAAATGGCCTCCGACTTCCGTCTTGACCTGTAATGCTTCTTGCTCTCTTTGCACTTTCCGCCGCTCCCATCACGATCGACAACATCTCCGACGGCACCGAACTTCGCTACCCTTTGGCCATGCTGAGGGGGACGGCGGAGGGAGCCAGTGTGAAGGCGAATGACGTTAGCTTTCCGGTCGTGGAAGGCAAATACATCGCCTTGGTGGAGTTGAAACCAGGGCAGAACTCGGTGACGGTGGATGGGCAAGGGGGCGCGAGGCGGATTCGCCTTTCCTTCAAACCGCCCACCAACGACCACAAAGTCGTGCCGATCTGGCTGATCAGCAAGGATGGAACCGGGCGGCACTACACCACCTATCCCAACCGCCCACAGCAGTCCAAGGAGAAGTTCGACCTGATGCTGAAGCTCATGCAGTGCTTCACCGCCGAGGCGATGAACGAGCAGGGCTATGGGCGGAAGACCTTTGCGCTGGACTTCGACGAGAAGGGGATGGCGAAGATTCGGGATGTGCGGCTGGAGAAGACGACCACCGAACTCCATGCCATGTCGGCCAACGACACCTGGTTCTACATCTACAACCAACTCAAATCGGTGACGCCTGAGGCGACTTCGAAGTGGGTGGCTTTGCTCTCCACGACCGACTACGATCCCAAGACGAAAAAGGCCTCCTCCCACTTCGCGCTGGGCGGCGGAGCGTTGGCGGCGTTTGGGACCGGGAGCATGGACTTTTGGCCCTCGTCCCTCGCCGAACTGGTCCCTGCGTTCTCCGACGCGGCCAGGGTCGATCCGGCGGTTCGGTTTGAGGACAGCGGCAATCGAGGCACGGCTTGGGCAAATGTGGCGACGGCCTATGGCGCAACCCTCCACGAATTGGGCCACACCCTCGGCCTACCCCACACCGCCGACCGCTTCTGCATCATGTCGCGCGGGTTCGACCATTTCAATCGCCGGTTCATGCTCACCGAGCCGAACCGGACATTCGCCCCCAACGAGATCGCCTATTGGGACCCTCAGTTTGCGGCGCGTCTAAATTGGAGCCGGTGGCTACAGGCCGACAAGCGCGAGGTTGAGCGTGGCGGCGGCCCGACGGTAAAGATCGAGGGGACCGAAGTCTGGTTCAGAGCGCCTCGAGGCGTTCGCGTGATCTCGGCGGAAAGCGACGACCGCCCCGCCGTCTGGCGGTCCTACTCCCAGGCCGATCCTCCCAAGAGCGCGATGTGGCCCCTGGAATGGGTGCGGAACCGGGTTGGCGGTTCCGGGACCTATCGCCTGACCATCGTGGACAACGACGGAAACCAGACCACCATCGAAGACAAGCGATCCTAGACCTGCAAGATTTACTGGAAATCGCGTTTATGTTTTGAGAGTATTAAAAACGCTCTTATACTTACCCGAGTAATCGCATGAGACTCTTATCTACTTGGATCATTATTGCCTCTTGCCCATTCGCTTTCGGCGCTCCGACAGCCTATGTTCTCAACGGGAACGCCTCTATCGAAACGGTGGATGTGGCCATCAACGCCGACTCGCCATTTGGAAACGCTCCCTTTTTCTCCGACAGCCTGGCAATCTCCCCAACCGGAGATTTGTACAGCGCCGATCCCGGCGGTGTCATTTGGAATCTATCCGGGCCATTCCCAGCCGGGCCAACCCAGATGACCCAGATTGGCGACCTGGACTGGGCGAATAGTGGGCTTTGGGGCTACTCCAACGCCTCCAGCGTGCTGTTCTTCTTCGATTTGCTCAACAGCGCCGTTACCTACACCCAGACTATCTCTATCCCCAATAGCGCGGTGGTGACCGGGGTGGCTCACCAGGCTTCCACGGGCGACATCTATCTGAGTGCCAACACGGGCCTCAACACAGACTTCCTGTATCACGTAACCGCCTTCAGTTCCACCGCCACGCTGGTGGGATCGATGAGCCATTCGGACAGCTTCAGCTATATCAGCGACATCGACTTCGACGCCTCCGGCAACCTCCACGCCATGACTTGGTTCCATCGGCACTTCTACACGGTGTCGCTGTTAGACGCCTCGACCACCTTTGTCAGCGCCGGGCCGCATCGCGACGCCACCGGGATGGCCCTCGATCCCGTTCCCGAACCAGCGACGCTTTTAGGCCTGGCCATCGGCTTGGCTGCGTTGAAACGCCGCCTTTTGAGGACGGGACGATAGGCGGCCTTGCCCGGAGCATGATGATTCGCTCAGGCGTTCGGCAATCCTTCGCTGGTTTTTCTCCGGCCATTTGAAAGAACCACCGAAGGGATGCGGCCGGTCTCGCTGGCTAACCTGCACACGACTTGAACCTGTCAAGAGTAGCTCAGGCGCACGCCACACCAGGGGCAGAAGCGGATGGCGACGTAGGACGTACCACCGTCGTGGACGATCAGGCCGTATTCCTTGGAGGCTGGTAGGTACGCCGCTTTACGACGCCATTGGAGCGGCCCTCTCCCAGGCCGCCCGGCGATCACGGGAGCATCGAGATTGGCTGAAGCTCTTCGTCATCGTCACGGACGGCCAGGAGAACTCGAGCGTCCGGGTCACGGACGCCGAAGTCGCCCGCCTGATCCGGAAGCAGGAGTCGGAGGGCTGGCGGTTCATCTTCCTTGGCGCCAACCAGGACGCGATCCTGGAGGCAGGACGGATCGGGATCGACGCCGGCCGGTCGCTCACCTACGGGGTAAGCGTCCACGAAGTTCGCTCAGCGCACAAGGCAAGCTCCGATCTCGTCCGGGCGATGAAGACGGGCGCACGGGAAACGTTTACCGTGGAGGAGCGCACCAAAGCCTATCAGGGCGAGGAGTCGTTGCCGCTATAGGGGAAGAAACAGCCTCCACGCTTCGTTCTTCGGCGCTACTGTAGCCTACCTCCAGGTCCAGGCTACTCTTCACCAAGGAATGGACGGTTCATGAACACCTGGCTACAATTCATCTAGGCTAGATCAAGTCAAAACCGCGCTGTCTCGGTTCAGCCTATATAGCACTTCAATGCAACTAACCAGCAAACCTACTGAAAGCAAAGAGCTAATAGCTGGTGACATCGTTAGAACAGGACCAAAACACTGGCACGGAACGGTGATCCCGTAATACATCCGCCAAAATGAATAACCCAAGAAAAGGGCGGAAAGCAGGCTCGCCACCCATGCCCCAACAAACGATACCTTGGGAAGCAAGATGAGTATCGCCGCAAAAAACTCCAAAACAATGACGATCACGGCAACTGTCGGCACCCAATTAAGTGGAATCAAACCAGATGCATGGACACTCAAGCGCAACTGATGGATATCTCCCATTTTTAGTAGCGCTGCAGCCCCAAAGACCAAGCTGATCACTAACTTACAAATGAGGTTTACGCTCATCAGAACCTCGGGCAATTTTTGATCGAATACGCAAGCCAAACCCCACCATCAACAAAGAAAAACCAGTCAATAGTGCCATACCATAAGGGCTTCCACCGATCGGCGGGCCACCACGAGAATCATGGGCGACTGTATTGCCAATTCTATTCTTTCCCTTTGTATCTACAGTATATATTTCCTTGGAGATACTGTCAGTAACCACACTGCCAGCTTCCTCTACTTGGAATAGTTTTTCTGACACAGACTCATTCGAATAACTTGCAACCGTTGTAATGGTGCTAATCGTTGGAAGCGTTGAACCCTCAAAGAAAACGGTCATTTTTCCAGAAAGTGGATAATCTATGCCGTCAACTTTTCCAAACTTCTCAACCACCTGAGTTTGCGCAAAATTCTTGTCGCCATAAATCTCCTGCCTTTTGACAAGATAACCATTTTCCGGGGATAGCCAAAAACGTATTCGTTGCTGCGCTTGATACGGCCCATCGAAGCAAATCCCCTCCGAGTCGCTACTGACAAGATTGTACTTTTTGCTAGCCAGTGCATCGGGCAAAAGCAGATCGTGAATCTTATAACAACCCGAGAATATATCCGTAACGCGTACTGCTATTGGTGCCTTGGACACTTGACGCTCTATGGTGCCGTCCTTCTGTTTAGTTTCTAGCAAGCTAATGGAGTTTTCACCATCAAAGATTGAGGTGCTGTAGCTTAAAGACTCTTTAGCGTTTACCTTGCGAGCCATCTCCTTTCTATACGTTTTTGAACCCGAAACGGCCCAATCAATCTGAACTTCATAGTTAGTAGTCTCCCCTTGATTACGCTCGACCGTCTTTTCGATAAATGTTGCCCTTGCCATAGACGCCTTGCTCTTCATCCAAGATGTCTTGGCGATGATATCGTCAACAGTCAGGTTGCTCTGCCCGAGGACAGAGCAACCAAGCAATACAAAAGCAACTATTGCAAAGGGTCGCAACATTATTTACACGTGTCCTTGAGATCATCGTGTCTCGGTGCGATCACATGGTCAGCATCACAAGGGTCAGATTGGTTTTTCCACCACCATGGATGACACTGCTTGGCAGGCTTGTTGTTGTTGCACCCATAGGTGCCCCAGTCGCAAATATAAATGGAATGCGATTCGTAGTATTTGGTCGCCAGTGGAAAGTCTCCGCACCACGGGTCCTCATTGCAGTGAATGTTGCAACCCCACGGAACAGGCTCAACTCCATTTGGCTCATTCGTGTCGGCATGAGCTGGACTGTAAGCCAGGCCCAGCAAACCAATGGCGGAAACCACTGTGCCCAAAAGACTTATGGCTCCGTAACGGATATTTTTCAACATCGCTCAACCTTCTCGTTGAAAGTAAGTGTACCAATAAGATTACTCGCTACTTGAGAGAGTTGATAGGACCCTAGCCCATGAAAGAATCCTAATGCAACATGGTGGGTCTAAAGTCCCAAAAGTCTGTTGGCGATCAAAGACTGGTTTCAACTGTTGATGATGTTTGCCGCCTATGAACAGCTCTGCACATACAGTTCACCGCAATGCGGTGAGCAAGTTGCAAAGCCTAAAGCTGAACCGCCAGATTTGGGGTCGCCGAGGTGTTGCGAGCGTAAGGACGTGATCCGTAGCCTGGGTGATTGAGGGCTTGTCAGAGGCAACCTGGTTTTCGATAGGCTCATCCCCTTCGGTGGACTTGTTGAACTCTAAAGAATGTGCGATCCGACGGTGGTTGGTTATCATTACGGTAGCTTGGACGTCCACGTCCTGGTCTCCGTGCCTTGGACCTCCAGATCCGAGGAATCTAGGAATCGCCGATGGCTTTGAATCTCTGGCCTCCTAGCAATCGCCGACTGCAAGCTGCGCTCGAACAGGAATGTCCAGGCCACGGAGACCAGGATCTGGAGGTCCAGGCTACTTATGGGTGATGTTTGCTGTCACTTCCGCGTCAGCAGATAGAGGTGCGCGGAAGCCTTGACGTATCCAACCACGGCGATATCGCCGCGATTGTTGATCTTGGTGGCCTCCGCTGCGGAGATGCTTGACACCAAAGTGGAAAGGTTCTGAACTTGGCCCTTTTCCCAGAGGTAGGGCATTGAGCTATCCACATCCTTTACTGCGTACTCCCCGATGACCATACCGCTGTCGTTGATGTCGTAGGCTCGGCTCCAGCGCTTCGTTCGGCCCAAAGGAAACGAGAGTTGGCCGTTCTTCCAGATCGCCGCCTGGTTGTCGCAATTGCCCACCGCCACACCGCTTGAGTTGACGGCAAGCAGACGGTGGTCGATGTGGACATTTGGGTCGGCTCGCTCTACCTTGAACGCTTCCCAAGTGTTCCCGACATATCGGCCAGGCTTGGTATCAGCGGGGCGGCCTCCAAAGTGGACGCCTCCAACCTGGTTCCCGTACAGATTGCTCTGGGCATCGAAGCCTTCCAGATTGAACGGTCCCATCGAGACTTTTTGCCACTTGCCTCCTTGGAAGCAACCAATCACCTCGTTTTTATTCTGCACCCAGATGGTGCCGTCGGGGCCAACATGAGTGGCTTCGCCTTCCAGAGTGGTGAGGACTTTCAGTTTGGCTTTGGCCCACCCGAGTGCAGGATCGGGCGTCCACGTAGCCGGGTGGGACCGATGGTCGATGTCAACACTGCCCACCAGGAGCCGGTCGTTGCCATCGAACACATGGCCGAACTCGGCTTTGGGGCCTAATGTGAGTTGGTGCAATTTGCCTTTGCTCCAAACGAACGGCTTCCCCATGAACGTCTCGCCATGGTGGCCGACAGTATCGCAAGTATAGCCAGCCACCGTTCCCTGATCGGTAAGAACCGAGCACTGGACATAGCTTCTCATGTACTGCGCAGGCACTTTGCAGATTAAGGCGCTTTGGTATTGGGCAGGCAGAGCAACGATGATGGCGAGAGCGGCGAGCATCGACTATTGGACGTTTCTGGCAGGCGTTGGGGTCACTGGCTTGAATCTCAAGTATAACGGGCCATGAACTTGCGAACGATCTTGCTTCTGGTCGCGACCTTGGCGGCTTCGATTGGGCTGGGGCAGCATGCACCGGTGGTGGGGGTGAAGAATCCGGAGGCGCTGTTTACCAGTCGAGACCCCAAGCTGCACCGGAACAAGCAGGTTACGATGCGCATCGTTCGGGACCTGTTGGAGGCGGGGCATTGGGACCAGGCTCCCAAGTACCTGACGAAGCGGTACATCCAGCATCATCCAGGCGTGCCGTCGGGGCTGGATGCGGTGATGAAGTTCTTCTCAGGATTCCCCAAGAAACCGATTCCGAAGGCTCATGAGTGGAAGACGAAGGTGGTCTCGGTGGTGGCGGAGGGCGATCTGGTGTCAGTGGCGACGGTGCGGGAGCTGAAAGATTCGGCGGGCAAAGCGTACACCACAACCTGGTTCGATATGTGGCGGTTCAAGGATGGGAAGGCGGATGAGCATTGGGACGGCGCGGAGTTGCCGGGAGTTGGGGGGTTAGTTGCCTTCTAGCCGCTGGATATCGGCCAGGTCCTGGGGACGACCAGCGGTGCGTTTCATCGCGATCAGGGCCGTCTTGGAAGGATAGTGGACCGTGACGCCCCAGAGATTTCCTTCGACGCTCCCGGTCCACACTTCTTCAAAGTCCTCTGCACCGGCAAAGTTGAGGATATCCACCATATTGGGCGGCACTCCCAGCCGGATCATTTCGTTGGATGATTGGCTGAATCGGTTGACGCCTTCTTCACCGATACTCGCGCCAAACTCCGCAAGAGCCTTGGCTAGCTTTTCCGCATTTGCGAAATCACGATCCACCCATATATCGACGTCCTTCGTAGCGCGTGTGAAGCCGTGAAAGCCCAAGGCGTGTGCGCCGATGATGAGGAACCGAACGTCATACGACTTCAACAAACCGAGCAGTTCGATCAAGTCGTCCATGTCTCTTCCACCCGGCCACCAGTTCCATCAGTCGAAACACTTCCTCGACGCGCTGGTCCGGGGTGAGCGCCCGCGTCTCGCGAACGATGTCCCGGCTCGCCCGCTCTAAGTCCTTGTACCAGGTGATTTCAACTTTTCGCGTAGCCATCGCTAGGTTCAATTTTACCTCAGGTGAACTATCCAGGCCACTCGTTGAAGTCGGAGTTCATCCCTGGACCTCCCCTTGACGACCCACGCCGTCTCTACCAACTCCCAAGCAGCTTTAAAGATGGCGGTCGGGCCTTGGGCTTGCCAAAACTCCAAGTCAAAGTCCTCGGTTCCGGCATCGATTCTCCGCACTTCAAGGCGCTGATTCTGTGGCATGGCACTGTTTCCGCTAGGTTCAATTTTACCTCAGGTGAAGTTGAGAGACCAAGAAGGCGGACGAGTGCTGGCAATAGCAAGTTTCGCGATCCGAGCCCCCTGGGGGGTTGGGGGGGGCGCATAGTTCTCCACTTGTAGGGTGCCCATCCACCTTGGTCTGCGCTCCTTCGATACAAATGGGGAACCTGGCCGCACCCCCAACCCCCTCAAGGGGGCTAGGATCCAGCCATTTCCTTCCCTCCTACTGATTCGACATCCTCAGCAGGCCGCCTTGCTTGGCGTCGACCAAGAGCCAGATGGAGCCGTCCTCGGCTTGGTGGACGTCTCGGATTCGGCGGCGGAGGTTGATTCGTTCTTCTTCCTTGGCCACGCCGTTACGGATGCTCACGCGGATCAGCGCGGTGGAGGATAGCCCGCCGATGAGGGCTTGGCCTTTCCAGGCAGGGAACTCGTCGCCCGAATAGAAGATCATGCCGGAGGGCGAGATGACAGGGGTCCAGGTGAGGGTGGGTTTGGCGAACTCGGGCCGGGCGGTGTGGTTGGGGATGGGCGTGCGGTTGTAGTTGACGCCGTTGCTCACCGTCGGCCATCCGTAGTTGCGCTTGGCCGAAATCGCGTTCAGTTCGTCGCCGCCGAGGGGTCCCATCTCGTTGATCCAGAGTCGGTTGGTGGCGGGATCGAAGGCTCCGCCCAAGGGGTTCCGATGCCCGATAGACCAGAGATCGCGGCCTGGCCAGGGGTTGTCGGTGGGGATGGAGCCGTCCCGGTTGATGCGGACCACTTTGCCCAGGTTTCCGCCCATGTTTTGCGCGGGGGTGAATCGCTGGCGGTCGCCGGAGAGGATGTAGAGGCGGCCTGCGGAATCAAAGATGAGCCGACCGCCGAAGTGGCCTCGACCGATCGTCTTGGGAGTTTGCCGCCAGATGACTTTGACGTCTTGAAAGGTGTTGCCAACCAGTTTGCCCCGAGCCACCGCGCCGCCTTTGAGGGTGCTGTCGATGGTCTTTGGCTTCGTTCCGAGCCTGGGGTCCCAGGGATCCTTGGCGCCGGTCTGGCGGGATGCGGCCTCCACAAAGTAGAGGTAGACCAACTGGTTTTGGGCAAAGTTGGGGTCGCGCTCCACATCCAACAGGCCGCCCTGCTCATGGAATACCACCTTTGGCACTCCCGTAACCGGGGCAGAGAGTTGGCCGTTCTCAAAGATTCTCAGTCGCCCGGGCTTCTCGGTGATGAGGGTGCGTCCATCGGGCAGGCTGGCGATCCCCCAAGGGAACTCCAGCGCAGCGAGCCTTTCCAGCTTGACGGTGCCTCCCCTGTAGGGGATGGAAGTGGGTTGGGCTTGGCTGAGAGTAAGGGCGAGGATGGGGAGGATGTTCATAGCGCTACTTGATATAAGGCGAGTAGCGGAAAACGGTTCTATTTGGGACGATAGGGCCGACGCGAGACAAACCCCTATGGTCTTGACGTCGTTGGGTGGAGACAAATGCAGTTCACATACCCCCACACAATCGACAACGGGCAAGGCGAAAGGATAACGTTCTTACAGAGAGTGGCTAGGCCCGATGGTGATGCACTCGAAGTAGAGAGTTTCACCCAGCCGAAGGTAGGCCCTCCGATGCACGTCCACTTCTTTCAGGAAGAGATCATGACGGTTATCGAAGGGAGGCTTGGCTATGAGCGTAAAGGCGAGGGTCTCAAGTTCGCTGAAGCCGGTGAGACCGTGGTCTTTGCGGCCGGTGTCATTCACCGCTTCTGGAATGCCGGCGAAACCGTGCTTCACTGCACTGGATATATCTCTCCTCCTGAAAGCATTGAATATTTCCTTGGAGGCATCTTTCAAGCTCAGAAAAAGAGTGGGCAACCACGCCCAGATTTGTTTGAGTCCGCTTTCCTGGTGCGGAAGTATCGAAGGGAGTTTGAAATGGATGAGATTCCTAAATTTATCCAGCAACTCGTGTTTCCAATGGTTGTTGGCATTGGAACGCTGATGGGCAAATATAAGAAGTTTGCGGACGCTCCAATGTCCCCCCGGACATGATCGGAAATCGATGAGGGCTAGTCAACCCACCTGCTTAGATCAGCCTACCGAGCCTTCCAAACTGACGCCCAACAACTTCTGCGACTCGACGACGAACTCCATCAACACATCCTTGCAGAAGCCGCTGACGATGGGGCCGCGCTCGTCTACGTCGCTGGCAAGAGAGATTCAAGGACGTCCCGATGAATCGGGATCGTAAGATAATAGCCCAAGGATAGAATCAACCTGAAGAAAGCGGCGACCCCTCTCGGGCGGGTCTTCCTGGCTTGAAAAAGACGATGCTGAGCAACTCGCCGCGCCGCAAGTCGCAAACGATGGTGCAGATTCCGCTCGCCCAAGTGAACGTTCCCTCAATCTGGCCAACCCAGCCGATTCTGGAAACCAGTTCATTGGTGATCCTCACATTTGCCTTCGCCGAAGGAGGAACTCCGACTTGACCGACAATGCCACGGAGGTGACGTTCTGCTTGCGACGCGGAAGAGACGAACGGGCGATCTCCCTTCTTAAAGGCTCTCTCCTCCGAGATGTGTCTCATACTCAACACCTTTCCGTTCGTAGAGTCAACTTCGGCGATGCAATTCGGATGATCGATATGCCATGACTTCTCACCACGAGCCTGCGGAAACTTCCACAACGTGGCGAACGAGTCTTCATCCTGAATCGAGGCTAAATTGAGAGCTTGGCGTAGTTTCGATACCGCCAGCACTGCCGCCTTGCCAGAAACATCGCTATGGGCGGGTTTTAGGGCCTGATGCGGCGAAATGCGTGGAGCATCGGCGTGGTCGATGTAGACCAGCAGGTCGCCATCTTTCGGATGGAAGCTCATTTGAACTTGACGCCTCATGCCCATGAAAACGACATAGGAAGGCCTGCGCGACTGAGGACGTCCCGCGTCGTCCCATATTCCACCGAGTCGAATCCTCACCGGCTTGAAAACTCCGAGCTGGCGGGCGACTCGCTCGGCGTGCTGTGTCAATGTGGCTCGACTGGTCGCGTGGGGACCTAGTTCATCGACAGTACGGCTGGCATCCATTCGATTTCCCCGCCGGAATGCGGTAAGTCGTCCACTCCGAGCGCCCACAGTGAATTGAGTCTCAGATCCGCCCAGGTACCACCTCCGTTCGTCCACAGAGGGATATCCGTTCTTGCTAGAGGGTTCTCCGACAACAAACTGACTGGGAAGCGAGGCGACCTTGACCTTGAATCCAGCCTTGTCCGCGAATGCTTGGGCAACTTCCTGGGCGCGTCGGAGAGGAATGTCCTGAGGCCCCGGGGACGGGGTCTCCTGAAGAGAAGATGGCGCAGCTAACACGAAGAGCAGGTAGATCGAGTTCATCATGTGATTACCCGTCTTCTATTGTAACACGGTTGAGCTTAGAAGGTACTAACCGACCGATTTCTCCAAGCTCACTCCCAACAACTTCTGCGCTTCGACGGCAAACTCCGACTCCCCCAACAAGCCCTAGCCCGATCGAGAGCGCTTGGCGTGTTACCGCTAACGTGGCTTTGGGCGAGGTCTGGAACGGGGGCTTTCTGTGCCGACTGGCAGCCCATCAGGATCAGCCCTTTTAGGATCGCCGCAATCCCAAAGCGGCTCACGGTTTACCATTGGCAGCGTCTTCGCCCCAGCGTGCTAAGACCGAAGCCGCGCTCTTTCTAATTGGATAGGTCAGCACTTCTCCCTGTAAAACCGAATGAGGGTCGGAGAGCAGTTTGCGCAAACGCTCGACGTTGCCTTTTGACTTAAACCGCGTAAGCGCATTGACTCCATGCCATCGTCTCTCCCAATCCTTGCTGGCGAGGTTGCTGATCGCCCACTTTTCAACGTTTCTGTCATATGGGACCAAGAGTGAGGGATCGGTACCGTCAACGCCCATTCGCTTGGCTTCGTCATCGAATAGCTTGCGAACGAACGTTCTCACCTGCTCGATTTCTGGATGATCCCAATAGGTCTGCTGCATACGGCGCACCAGTTCGTTCTCATCTACGACGCGATTAAGATTCGCATCGAAAATCTTGGTCTTTGGGTCGCTCAGGTTGATCCAAGAGCCTCCGCGTAGCACAAGTATCCTGCTCTTACTCGCAATCCACCCTTCAACCTTGGCTTTGTCTACGCTGAGGAACGCGCCAATCTCGGGATAGTCGCCGCCGCCTGAACCGAGCGGACGCCAGTCGCGGAACACCACAGACACTTTGATTTGCTCGCCGCCAGTCACTGGCGGTTGGATTCGGATCGGAGTACCGATGAGTTGCGGTCCCGAGAGCGCCATCTCTTCGAGGCTTCGGTAGAGCGTCCGCATCGGCTGTGCGGACGCCGTGCCGGCGGTAACTAAAGCCGTTGTCAGAAGGGTGAGCCATCTTCCCATAGGAGACTGATACCTCATTTCCAGCCTTTGGGCACCCAAGTGGGCAAGGTCAGCGGTTGACGGAACTCACCCAAGGAGTTGCCGTCGTACTACCGCGCCTGGCTGCCTTGGCGGGATCGGTTGAGGGCGTAGCGGCGCGGGATCTTACCTACTCCTACCCTTGCTTTCGAGGTAGATCATCACAGGTAGCAACAAAAGCTGCGCGTAACCCATCAGCGGCTTTCCGGCAATCCACCCGATTAAACAGGCAAAAGCGACAATGGCTACGGCCATACTGGCAACTCGATACCACCGCCCTTGATCTCGCTGTTGCACACCTTAATTTTACTCTCACCTTCTAGCCTGCAAGCCTACATAGAAAATTCTATCGACAACTCCCGGGATACATCCTTCCCGAACCACGGAAGGAGCGTCCGGCTCATGATTTGAACATAGAACACTCCGGCGGGGCGTCCGTACCACACCGCTGGCCCCCACAGACCAATCCGAGTTGCCGCCCCACTACCGCGCATGGTTGCCGTGGCGGGATGGGTTGGAGGGGTAGCAACCTTTCAATCAGGAATGATCCGAATTCGACTTCGCTGAACGATAGTAAGTCTGCCATGAATCTCGACAGGTTCGTACAAAGTAAACAGCCTGGACAATGCGGAAATCGTCTCTTCGCTGGTAGTGGGCTCAACCCGTAGTCGAACGATGCCAAAGTGGCTCCCAACGGGGAACAGCCGTTGGTCGGCAAAGTCTTCGTCATAAGTGATGATGAGGGCCTGACGTTGCTGGGCAAACTCGAATATGGCATGGTCGTCCCACGTCGCTAGCCCCAAGTCGAAGGCATGGTTGACTTCGGCATCCGGCAATTTGGCTCGCAACCACTCTGTGGTCTCATGCGGAATGTTTTGATCGAGCAGAATTACTGAGGTCTTAACTGGCACGAGGCAGAAGCCTCACTTCGTCCACTAACTCGATGGCATAGTCAACGGCCGCATCGACGTCTTCCTTGGTAATCCCGGGATAAGACTTCAACACCTCGTCAATCGTTTTCCCGGCTTTCAGCATGCTCAGGATGTTGCGCACCATGATTCGGGTGCCCATGATTACCGGCTTGCCACTACAGATTTTGGGGTCGGCGTGGATGCGTTGCATACCTACATTATCCACCATCATGTCCTATCCCACCGACCCCTCCAAGCTCACCCCCAACAGCTTCTGCGCCTCGACGGCAAACTCCATGGGCAACTCCCGGAAGACATCCTTGCAGAAACCGGAGACGATCATGTTGACGGCGTCCTCGGTGGGGATGCCTCGTTGGTTGCAGTAGAAGATTTGGTCTTCTCCGATCTTCGAGGTAGAAGCCTCATGCTCTACGATCGCAGTTGGGTTCTTCACCTCGATGTAGGGGAAGGTGTGGGCTCCGCAGCGGTCGCCCATGAGCATGGAGTCGCATTGGGAGTAGTTTCTGGCTCCGTCTGCGCCAGGGTTGACTTTGACCAAGCCTCGATAGGTGTTTTGGCCGTTACCCGCCGAGATGCCTTTGGCCACGATGGTGGACTTTGATCGTTTCCCGATGTGGATCATCTTGGTGCCGGTGTCAGCCTGTTGCTTGTTAGCAGTCAGGGCTACTGAGTAGAACTCGCCCACTGT
Source organism: uncultured Fimbriimonadaceae bacterium (assembly GCA_964501275.1). Taxonomy (GTDB): domain Bacteria; phylum Armatimonadota; class Fimbriimonadia; order Fimbriimonadales; family Fimbriimonadaceae; genus 55-13. The sequence continues at coordinate 54,361 of CAZCSP010000022.1, forward strand.
ATCATCGCCTTTCAGGATGACGCTGGGGTATTTCCAGGTGATGGCGGAGCCGGTTTCTACTTGGGTCCAGGTGACCTTGGAGCGGTTGCCAGCGGCCATGGCGCGCTTGGTGACGAAGTTGAAGATGCCGCCCTTGCCGGTCTTGGGGTCGCCGGGGTACCAGTTTTGGACGGTGCTGTACTTGATGGTGGCGTCGTCGCCCGCCGCGATCAGTTCGACCACCGCCGCGTGAAGCTGGTTTTCGTCGCGCATCGGGGCGGTGCAACCTTCCAGGTAGCTCACATAGGCGCCTTCCTCGGCGATGATGAGTGTCCGCTCGAACTGGCCGGTGTTCTCGGCGTTGATGCGAAAGTAGGTGCTCAGCTCCATCGGGCAACGGACTCCCTTGGGCACATACACGAACGAGCCATCGGAGAAGACTGCGCTGTTCAGGGTGGCGTAGTAGTTGTCGCTATAAGGAACCACCGAGCCGAGATACTTCTGGACCAGTTCGGGATGCTCCTGCACCGCCTCTTGGATGCTCATAAAGAGGATGCCAAGTTCCTTCAGCTTCTCTTTGAAAGTGGTGACGACGGAGACGGAGTCGATGACAGCGTCCACCGCAACCCCACTGAGGGGGGCACCGTTTCTGGCATCGGCGGCTGATGCGGCGGCTCCCTTCACGTTCAGGAGAACCTTCTGCTCTTCGACCGGGATGCCCAGCTTTTGGAAGGTGCGCAGGATTTCGGGGTCGGCGTCTTCCAGGGAGTTAAGGATCGGCTTTTTCTTGGGGGCCGAGTAGTAGCTGATGGACTGGAGATCGACGGGCTGGTACTGGACGTTGGGCCAGGCTGGCTCCTTCATGGTGAGGAAGTGCTTGTATGCTTTCAGACGCCAGTCGAGCAGCCACTGCGGCTCGTTCTTCTTGGCGGAGATGGCGCGGACGACGCCTTCGTTAAGGCCGATGGGAAGGGTGTCGGATTCGATGTCGGCAGACCAGCCGTGTTCGTACTCGCGATTGGCGAATTGCTCAAGCAGCTCGGTGCTCTTGTCTAGTACTTGCTCACTCATATTGTTCTCCGGCTCGCACCCACTGGGCAACACCCACATCGCGCGACCGTCGGATTCTATTTTGACAGAGTTGGCGGACGGGGTCTGGGGCGAGAGAAACCACAGATGGCCGCAGATGTTCGCAGATGGTTTATCTGCAAGTTTTGCTCAGCGCCTATGGTCGCCAAGGTCAAAGGGTAAAACCTGTTTGTCATGGCAGACCTCTCATCGCTGAACCTCAACGCCCCCCTCAACCGCCTGCGCGGCTCTCTCCCCAAAATCGGCATCCGACCCACTATCGACGGCCGATATGGAGGCGTGAGGGAGTCTCTGGAGGGCTTCACGATGGCTTTGGCGGAGTCCGCGCGAGACCTGATCCAGAAGAATCTGCGCCACTCCTGCGGGTTGCCTATCGAGGTCGTGATCGCCGACACCTGTATTGGCGGGGCGAGCGAGGCGGCGAAGTGTGAGGAGAAATTTGCGCGGGAAGGCGTCGGGGTTTCTCTGACGGTCACCCCCTGCTGGTGCTATGGCAGCGAGACCATGGACATGAACCCGCTCCGGCCCAAGGCGATCTGGGGATTCAACGGCACCGACCGGCCCGGCGCGGTCTATCTGGCGGCCACGCTCTCGGGCCATGCGCAAAAGGGTTTGCCCTGCTTTGGCATCTATGGGCGGGATGTGCAAGACCTGGGCGACGCCTCCATTCCGACTGATGTTGCCGAAAAGATCTTGAGGTTCGCCAAATCCGGCCTCGCTGTTGCGAGTATGCGGGGCAAGAGCTATATGGCGATGGGCGGGGTCTCGATGGGGATCGCGGGGTCGATTGTGGACCATGAGTTCTTTGAGAGCTACCTCGGGATGCGGGTGGAGACCATCGATATGTCAGAGTTCGCCGGGCGCATCCGCAAGGGGATTTTCGACCAGGAGGAGTTCGCCAAGGCGCTCGCCTGGGTACGCGCCAACTGCAATGAGGGCAAGGACTGGAACGCCAACCCCCGAACTCGGGAGCAGAAGGACGAGGACTGGGAGACGAGCGTCAAGATGGCCCTCATCGCCCGCGACCTGATGATCGGCAACCCCAAGCTGGCGGAGATGGGCTACAAGGAGCAGGCCGAAGGGCACGACGCCATCGCGGGCGGATTCCAGGGCCAGCGACAATGGACCGACCACTTCCCCAACGGCGACTTCATGGAGGCGATCCTTTGCACGTCGTTCGACTGGAATGGCGTCCGCCAGCCGTTCATGGTCGCGACCGAGAACGACTCGCTGAATGGGGCCTCCATGCTTCTGGGGCACTTGCTGACGGGGACGGCCCAGATGTTCAGCGACGTGCGCACCTATTGGAGTTCCAAGGCAATCAACCGCGTGACGGGCAAGGCCGAGAACCCGGTTTTGCACCTCATCAACTCCGGTCCTTCCCCCCTCGATTTCACCGCCTCGATGAAGGACGAGAATGGCCGCCCGACCATCAAGCCCTGGTGGGACATCACGCCCGAGGATGCGGGAGCCTGTCTGGACGACACGCTCTGGTGCGCCAGCGACCTCGGCTATTTCCCCTCCGGAGGCTGGTCCACCGACTTCACCACCAAGGGCCGCATCCCGATCACCATGTTCCGCATCAACCTGGTTCGCGGCCTGGGCCCGGCTCTGCAGATCGCCGAAGGCCACGCCGTAAACCTACCCGCCGACGTCCATCAGACGCTCGACGAACGCACCAGCCCCACCTGGCCCACCACCTGGTTTGAACCGCGATGCGATGGGAACGACGGGGCGTTCAAGGATGCCTACACGGTCATGGCGCATTGGGGAGCCAACCACGGAGCGATCTCGATTGGCCACATCGGCGCCGACCTCATCACCCTGGCCTCCATGCTGCGCATCCCGGTGGATATGCACAACGTAGCGTTTGAGCAGGTGTATCGTCCCGCGGTGTGGCATCGGTTTGGGGCAGGTCTGGACCCTGTGGGAGCCGACTATCGGGCATGCGCCAACTATGGACCGATGTATAGGTAGGGTTGCCTAAACTTCGATTTGCACCGACTTGCCGGTTTCCAGCGACTCCACGATGGCTCGCATCACCTGGATGCTGGCAAGACCTTCTTCGAGGTCAGGAGAGTTGGGTTCTCCGGAGAGGAGTTTGGCGGCAAAGTAGTCGGTGTAGTTGCAAAACTCTCCGTAGTGCATCCCCTTCAGTTCATGCCGGAAGTGGTAGCCGGACATGGCGTGGTGATAGTCCTCCTCTATCTCGACTCCGTTGGCGTCGTGGTAGGTGAATCGGAGGTCGGGATAGCGGGCGAGGGACGTTCCCTTGGAGCCCATCAGGAAACACTCGATCAAGGCGCGGGCGCGGGGGAGTTCGTGGAAGCCGTAGTTGCCGAGGACCCGCCCGATGCGGCCGTTCTCGGCGACCAGGTTTACGCAGATCGCATCTGGGGTTTTGGCACCATACTTCGCGCCCAACTCGGTGATGGTTCCAACCGCATGAACTTCCCGGATTGGCCCCAGATACCAGCGAATCAGATCGACAGGGTGGCTTAGGCCGAGATAGGCCCAGTGGGTGTCCTCGATAGTCCAGGGCGACTTCTCGTAGTACCAGTCCATGCGGTGGTTGTAGTGAGCGTCCACCACCTCGGCCTCCCCAAAATGCCCTGCCTCAAACAGCTCGCGCTGACGCTGGAACGGCTCGTAGAATCGGGTGGATTGACCGACTTGCAAACGCTTGCCGGAGCGACGGGCTGCCTCCCTCAAGCGGTCGGCATCCAGCGGGTCGTTGATCAGCGGCTTGGTGCAGACGACGTGCTTCCCAGCCTTGAATGCCCGCTCGATATGCTCGGCGTGGAAGTTGTCAGGCGTATAGATGGCGACGATCTGCACGTCCTCGCGAGCCAAAAGCTGATCGTAGTCGTCGGTGACGAACAGGCCAGGGACGGCGGCTTGGGCTTCGGCTCGCTTGACGTCGCTCAAGTCGCATCCTCCTACCGCCCGACATAGGCCTGACGCTCGCAAGGCAACCAGTAATGTGTGTCCCTCATGCAATCCGATCACGCCCACGCCTAACTTCTGGTCGTCCGGAAGGGAGCCAAAGGACCGGCGATGTCCTACCGTAGGCTGGCCGGTGGGAAGGAAGTCGGGATGCGAAGCCATCGTCCCTTATTGTGGCGGGTGATGGGCTTAGCTTGGGCAGCGCGGTGATTGGCGACTAGCGTTTTGGCGTTTAGGTGGCAGGTATTAGCTGGCACGTTGTGAACCAGACAAACGTCAAAAACTTGCCACCACCCGACCTCACCGACTAGACTTAAGCCCATGCCGCAGAGTCGACTGGTTGCCATATGAACGTTGCCGTCCTGGGGTCGGGGAGTTGGGGGACCGCTTTAGCCCTTTTACTGGCCCGGAACGGGCATGAAGTGACCTTGTTGGGGAGGGACGCGGAGGAGATCGCGATCCTCCGATCTACCCGAGAGAATCTCAAATACCTTCCCGGATTCGTCCTGCCCGATAACGTCGGCTATGATCTGCTTCACGAACACCTGGAGCCGGTCGAAATGACGGTCGTCGCCGTGCCCTCCAGTGCAGTTCGGCAGGTGGTCCATGAGGTGAGCGGAGAGCATCCGCTCATCGTCGTTGCGGCCAAAGGATTGGAGACCGGGACGGCAAAGATGGTGAGCGATGTGGTGGCGGAGGTTCGGCCCAACGCGCTGATCGGAGCCTTGAGCGGACCGAACCTGGCGGTGGAGATCGTGCGTGGCATCCCGACCGCCGCGATTGCCGCCTGTAAGGAGGACGTGGTGGCCGAACGGATCCGGGCCGCCTTCAACTGCCGCACGTTCCGGGTCTACAAGAGCGACGACGTGACCGGCGTGGAGCTGGCGGGAGCGCTCAAAAACGTCATTGCCGTTGGCGCGGGGATGTCGGACGGCTTGGGCTTCGGGGATAACACCAAAGGCGCGTTCCTGGCCCGGGGCTTGAAGGAGATGATCGGGCTGGGCCTGAAGATGGATGCCCGGTTGGAGACGTTCTTGGGGATTGCGGGAGTAGGCGACCTCTTTGCCACAGCATCGAGCAATTTGAGCCGCAACTATCGGGCCGGGAAACTGCTGGGTCAAGGCAAGACGTTGGAAGAGGCTTTGAAAGAGGTTGGGCAGGTGGTGGAGGGCGTCTCCACAAGCGAGTCGGTGCAGATTTTGGCGCGTCGGTATGACATCGAAATGCCCGTGTTTGCCGCTATCGAAAGCGTCATCCACGGACACGTCGCACCGTTGAAGGCGGTCGGGATGCTGATGGAAAGAGACACTCCGACCGAAGGTTTGCCGATCGGTTAGTTGGGGTGTCCTGACAAGTTCCTCAAGTAAATTCACTCGTAAGGGCGTATTCTAGGATTGTGTCGACGGCTTTGCGCGTTCTGACGCTGGTTGCCCTGCTCTTATGCGTCTTTGCCTGTTCACGCGCCCCATCGGAGGCAGAGCGGGAGACGGCTCGGAATATCCAGGCGACTTACAAAAGCCTGATCGACCGGGTTGACGCCAAGCGACTTCAGGCTGATCTGGCCCAGATCGCCCAGATCGGCAATCGGGTGACCGGAAGCAAGGGGGAGAAGCAGACTTTTGAGTTTGTAGAGGAGCGCCTCCGCAAGCTCGGCCTCCAAAACATTCGCTACGAGACCTTCCAAGTCACTGTTCCAGATGTGGACTCCAGAGGACGACTTAACTTAGGCGGCGAAGAAGTCGAACTCTATCCGATCTGGCCCAACCTGGTTCGCACTTCGACCTGCGACGTGACCGGGCCGATCCTCTACGGCGGCTACGGAACGTTGGAGGAGTTCAACGGCAAGGACCTTCAGGGAGCCATTGTGGTGTTAGAGTTCAACTCTGGGACCCGCTGGCGGAATGCGGCTCGACTCGGGGCGGCGGCGGTCATCCTCTTGGAACCCAAAGCCTCAACACGCTCGGAGGCGGAACTGAAGTACGGAAACGTGCCCCTGAGCTTTCCTCGGTTTTATCTTCCATTGGATCAGGCCGAGCCAGTCCTTCAGGCCGCTTTCGCCCAAAGGAATGTGCGTTTGAAGTGCGCCCAAAACTGGATCAAGACCGAGAGCCGGAACCTGTTTGCCGACCTGGCCGGCACGGATAACACAGTGGAAGGGGAGCGCGTTTTGGTCACGGCCAACGCCGACGCCTCCAGTGTGGTCCCCGCACTAGCGCCTGGGGCCGAGACCTCTACCTCCATCGCCGCTTTTTTGGAGACCGCGCGGCTGTGGTCAGAGAAGCCGGGGCGACGGCCCGTAACCTTCATGCTGTCGGGAGCCCATATGCTGGGCTTGCAGGGAGTCCGGGAATTTATCGACCGGCGGCTGAACGGCGACAAACAGCCGCTCCTTCTCGCCGCAAACATCGACTTCACCTCGGGGAGCCCCACCATCGGCACCTACGGGCGGGGTTGGTACTACGAGTATCGGGACGAGGTTCGCGATCCGGTCATCAACTTCAGCCGCATCCTCCGCAAGCATGCCGACGTCCTGGCCCCGGTGATGAAGGCCCCTTCGGCCCGGATGGTTCTGACTGACTCCATCAACCAATCCGACAACCGCACCTGGAAGAACAACATTCCGGGTCGATTCGCGTTTGACTGCGAACCCATGCTCCTGGGCGGCTACAACGCCATCACCTTTGCCACTATCGAGGACGCGCGGGATCGGGTGGATACGCCGTTCGATACGGTGGATAAGGTCAACTTCGAGAACCTGGCCACCCAGACCAAGACGCTGAACGCGATGCTCCACCATGCGTTCAACGACACCACCCAGCCCGGCGGCAACTCGGACCACAAGGTGCCGCTGGAGGTGCGGGAACCTTCCGCAATGCGCCTGACCGGAGGCTTCGCGACGGTCGATGGCGTCGTCGCTGTCTACGACCCCGCCAAAAGCTTCGTTCCCGATGTGCCGGTAACCGACGCCCTGGCCGTCTCCACCGGACCCCAGAAGACGATGATGGGCGTTCGGGGAACCCTGATCCAAAAGGTGGATGAGAAGGACGCGCGATATCGGTTCCCTGGCCTCGCGCTGATCAACTCCTATTGGCAGCCCGACGAAAGGTATTCCACCTTCCTCTCCGCCTTCCGCCTCGATCCAGAAACCGGCGATATCGACGCGGCGGTGGACTTTGGCGTAACGGGGGCGGAAGCCTACGACACTGTTTTCCAACTGAAGACCACCCACCGTACCGCCCCAATCGTCGTCTTCAAATGCCGTTCGGTGGACTTCTACTCCCTGGTCGATCCCCAGGATCTGCGAACGTTCCGGGGCGGGTTCATCATGGACGCCAAAACCAACGGCGACCCCCAATTCTTCGGCTTCTTCGTCTCCTTCGAGGATATGCGGTTAAGCAGCGAGGTCGACGACACCGCCTGCCTCTTTATGCCGCCGGGCGAGCGGTTCAAGATTCTGTTTGGCTCGGGAATGGGGGAGTACCGGCTGATCCTCTCCAACTCCACGCCCCAGGACGAAGCGGGCACCGGGTACTTGATGCCAGGTGGAGAAGCGGAACCAGGGGATCGGTCAGGGCTGGCGCTGAGCGGCAGGTTCCTTGATCCCGCCGTGAACACCGCCAAGGACATCGTGGCGGTGAACGACGCTCGAATGGGGGAGTTTGCCAAGTACCGCATCATAAGCCCCGGCATTAAGGAGCTTCAAGACCAGGCTCGGGCGGAGATCGAGTTGGCGGAAGCCGCCAAGGCCGCCAAGGACTGGGCGTCGGCAGATCGGCACAGTCGGGCCGCCTGGGGCTATGCGCTTCGAGCCCACCCGGTCGTCGCCAAGACGACCGGCGATGTGGTGAACGGGGTTCTCTTCTACCTGTTCCTCATCATCCCGTTCAGCTACTTCATCGAGCGCCTTTTCTTTGCTCATCGCTCGCTGACCAAGCAGTTGGGCACGGCCATCGGGGTCTTCATCGCCTCCTTCATCCTGCTCCGCCTGATCCACCCCGCCTTCGAGATCGTGAAAAACCCGATGATGATCTTCATCGCCTTTGTGATGGGGTCACTAAGCCTGTTGGTAATGATGTTTATCCTGGGCAAGTTCGAGAGTTCCCTGAAGACCCTCAAGCAGTTGGAGAGCGGGGTGCACGAGGTGGACATCCGGCGGGGCAGCGTGGCGATGGCGGCTTTCAACTTGGGCGTCTCCAATATGCGACGCCGGAAAGCCCGCACGTTCCTCACGACCCTGACGCTGGTCGTGATGACGTTCATCGTTCTCAGCTTCACCTCCATCGTCCCCGACCTCCAGATCAACGAACTGCCCTCTGAGAACCCCGCCCGCTACTCCGGGATGCTGATCCGCAATCCGGGCCTGGACCCTTTGCAGAGCGCCACTTATCGGCAAATATCGAACGAGTTCATCGGCCAGGGCGAGGTGGTTCGGAGGACGACCTACTACGGCGCAGACATCGGCGACAGCGGTGTCCTCAGCTTGCAAAGGGCGTCGCGAGTAGCGGAGGTTCGCGCGATGATCGGGTTTGATCCGGCCGAGGCCAGCGTCACTCGTCCCCAGGAGGGCCTCTTGCCAGGGGGTCGCTGGTTCCAGCCGGGAGATGGGCGGGTGATGATCCTGCCTCAACTGCTGGCGGAAACGCTGAAGATCGAGCCCACCGACGTGGGCAAGGCCACAGTGACCTTCGGCGGCAACGCCTACCGGGTGATCGGCATCATCGACTCGGGCTACCTGCGGGGGATTCAGGACTTGGACGGCGACGGGATTCTGGCTCCCGACTTCAGCCTCTCCCGCCAACTCCAAACCGACTCGGGAACCGGAAACCAGGCGTTTCGTAGTTTCCTCCGCCTCGACCCCGGAGCCTGTTTCTTGGTTCCGGCGGAGACATCCCTCGCCACCGGCGCAGACATCCGAAGCGTTGCCGTGTCCTTTAAAGAGCCTTCTCAGACTCGCAAGGCTTTGGATCGGCTCATGCCCCGCCTGCGGCTGAACCTCTACGCCTCGGTACAGGACCCCCGGACGAACGACATCGAAGTCCGGCAGTTCAGCATCCTCCAAGCCACCAAGGGGAGCGGGCTGGGATTGGTGCTGATCCAACTCGCCATCGCCGCCGTGTTTGTGCTGAACACCATGATCGCCAGCGTCTATGAGCGCACCAAGGAGATTTCCATTTTCAGTAGCATCGGCCTCGCCCCCAACCACATCTCCATGCTGTTCTTCGCCGAGTCGCTGGTCTATGGAGTGCTGGGGGCGGTTTTTGGGTATTTCATGGCCCAGTTAGCCGCCAAGATCATCGTCGCCACCGGGGCCCTGCCCAACCTGTTCCTCAACTTCTCCTCTAGTTCGGCGGTATTGTCGGCGGGTCTGGTGATGGGCACAGTCATCGCCAGCACCATCTATCCCGCTCGAAAGGCCAGCCAGATCGCCGCCCCTGCGCAAGCCGAGAAGAACTACGAAACCGAGCCGGAGGGCGACGAGTGGCGACTGCCTCTGCCCTTCAGCGTGTCTGCCTCGGAAGCCGCGCCCCTGACAGAGTTCCTGGGCGAATGGCTCCAAGCCTATGAGGGGTACACCATCGGCGACTTTGTGACCAGCGAGACCTCTATCTGGGCGGAAGGGGAGCGTTACTTCGTGAAATCCACCGCCTGGCTGGCCCCCTACGACCTGGGCGTGTCGCAGGATTTGGTGTTGCGAGCCGAGCCGGGAAGCGCGCCGGGAGTCTATGTTTTGGAGTTAATCTTGACCCGCACGGCGGGAGAAGCCGACAACTGGGTGACCGTCAACGGCCGCTTCCTCGCCAACCTCCGTAAGCAGTTCTTGACGTGGAGAACCCTGAGCGCGGAGCAGCGCGAGAAGTACCAGATTGCGGCCGATGAGCGGTTTGAACTTGCCGTCTGAAACTCCGACGGACCGCCGATCTCCAGATTGGCTCCGCCAGCTTGCGTAGAAGCCACGCGTTCGCTACAAAAGCCCGCTCAACCGCCGCAAATCTTCCATCAAAGAAATATACTGTTCGGGCGTCAGAGCCTGGGAGCCATCGCTGAGGGCCTTCTTGGGGTTGGGATGCATCTCGATCATCACTCCGTCTGCTCCCACCACCAAAGCCGCCTTTGCCATCGGGGCCACATAGCGCGCCACTCCGGTCCCGTGCGATGGATCGACGATGACGGGCAGGTGGGAATACTCCTTCAGCACCGGCACCACCGATAGATCGAGCGTGTTGCGGGTGTAGGCGCGGTCGATGGGCATCACGCCCCGTTCGCAGAGGATCACATTGGGATTGTCCTGGCTCAGGACATACTCCGCCGCCAGCAAAAATTCGTCGATTGTGGCGCTCGGCCCCCGCTTCAGGAAGACCGGCTTGCCGCTGCGACCGGCCTCAATAAGGAGGGGGAAGTTCTGCATCGACCTCGCGCCGATCTGCAGGATGTCCACATACTTCGCGACCAGCGGCACCATGTCTCCGCTCATTACCTCCGAGATCGTGACCAAGCCAAACTCGTCGCCCACTTCCCGCATGATCCGCAAGCCCTCTTCCTGAAGACCTTGGAACGAGTAAGGCGACGTGCGCGGCTTGAAGGCTCCACCCCGCAGGATGGTCCCGCCCGACTCCTTCACGATCCGCGCCGCATCCCGAAATTGCTCCAGGCTCTCCACCGAGCAAGGCCCGCCCATCACCACGAAATGCCCGTGTCCGATCTTCACGCCCTTCACGTCGACAATCGTCTTCTCGCGGTGGAATTCGGTGGAGGCCAGTTTGTAGGGGCGCGAGGTCTGGGTGATCTTGTTGACCCCCTCCAGAGCCCCAACTACCGCCTCCAAAGTCTCGCGCTGGTCGCTGGAAAGGGCGGCGGGGACTCCGATGGCCGTGCGGTCTTCGCCAGGCAGGACCAAAGGGCTTGCCCCGATCTGTCGGATAGCCGAGGCCACCGCCTCAATCTGTTCGGGCGTAGCCCCGACCTGCATCGTGATGATCATGGAAGGGCGTTAGGTTACCTTCCGGGGAGCCAGGGGTTTGTAAGTTTGGAGTTTGGGGTTTGGAGTTTAGAATTAGGAGGAGGCGCATCTGTAGACGCAAAGGAGCTTCAATACAAGTTGGCCGCGCCGATCTGGAGATCGGCGGTCCAGCGGTCTGTTCACCCTTCCAAACTCCAAACTACAAAGCCCCGACTCCTTTGGGAAGTCGGGGCTTTTCGGCTTTGCGTTTAAGTTTGTTTAGAACTTGACGCTAAGCTGGGTGCCGATAAGGCCGCCTCTTGCTCGCTCCTGGTTAAAGAAGCTGAAGGCGCCGGAACCGTCGGCATCGGCGTCGGAAACCTGCCAGAAGAGGCGCAGATTCGCCTTATCAGACAGACCGAAGTTGAAGCCGAGGGTGTACCAGGACTGCCGGGGCTCAGACCCGCCCTCAAAGTCCCACTGGTTGTTCTCGTAGCTGAGCATGACACTGCTGTTCGAGGACAGCGCATAGTCGACTCCGATCTTGTAGCTGGTGACCTTATCGTCCTTCGTCAGAACGGAGGAGTCGGTGTCGCGACCCTTCATGAACTTACCGTGACCGGTGATCTTGAGGTTGTCGCTGAGCTTCAGCCAGGCATCCACATGGAAGCCTTCGAGGTCCACTGGATTCCAGTAGGTGCCGATGCGGCCCCATGCACCGGGAGCAGCGTAGAGAGGATCGATCGACTTGTAGCCGCCGCCGATGCCCCACTTGTCGTTCTTGCCACCGTACTTCAGACCGAGCCACCAAGCCGAGTTATCCTCGTCCACAACACTCGAGTTGTTGTAGTTGAGGTCGCTCTTGGCATAGCCGCCAGAAAGGGCGAGGTTGCCGAACTGGTACTTGGCGTCGCCTCCGTAGACCACGACACGGTTGAACATGTCGAAGGTGGAGCTACCGTTATTGGCAACCTGGTTGCTGTCCAGCCACAGGTAGGCCAGATTGATGTGGCCCTTGTCGCCGAGAGGCAGCCAAACGTGGGCGCCCAGGCTCTGGTCGATCACAAGGTCGGTGAGCGACTCCCCAATCGGGAAGAACCAAGCGCTTTCGCGCCCCGCGAACATCGGCTGAATCTCGTCGCCATTGGTGGCCAGTCGGCTGCTGTTGCGGCCGCCGAAGACGTTCAACTTGGCCGAGCCGAAGTTGAACCCGAGGATCGCGCCGTCGAACATCCACTCGCCGTCGTCCCACCGATCGTTCTTGAAGTACGGGGTGTTGTCGGGGCGCTGGAAGATCATCGGGCTGATCTTGTAGCCGACTCGGCCGACCTTGGCGTTGAAGCCCAGGGAAGCGACCGAAGTGTCGAAGTCCACATAGAAGCGCTGGGCATACCAGGTTGACTCAGCCTCGCCGAAGGGCTCGAACGAGTTGACCGTCGACTGGTTACCGAAGCCGTTGCCAGAAGGACCGTACCCGTTGAAGAATCCGCCCGAACCCAGCATGTTGCCGAACACGAACGTGGCTCGGAACTTGGGACCGGTCTCGTTGTTGGACTTAAGATCCAGAGCGCCCTCGTGGAGGATCGTCAGGTCTCGGGTCACGCCAACGCGATCACCGCTGTAGTCGCCGCGGCCAAAGCCGGTCGGGCGGCCATCGACGGTGAGACCGAACTCATCGTCCTTGCCGGAGTATCCGCCGAGAGCCACGAGGTTGAGGTCGCCGTGGACGTCGAACGGAAGCTTGGACTTCTCAAGCGCGGTAACTCGCTTGTCCAGGCTGGCGATATCTCGCTTCATCTGCTCGACATCAGCGCCGAGCTTCTGGAGTTCGCCACGGAACTCGTCGATCAGCCGCTTCAGGGAAGCGATGTCGTCGGAGTTGACCTTCACCTGGTTGGTCAGCGCGTCCAGCGCCGCCTTCAGGCTGTCGATGTCGGCCTTGGTGACGGTGCCGCCTTCCAAGGTCTTCATGATGTCGTCGATCTGGCCCTTCAGGCCATCGGTGATGCCCTTCAGGTTCGACCAGGCCGCGTGGATGGCGACCGCCATCTCGTAGCGGGAAGCGGGGCGGCCGCCTCGGAAAAGTCCGTCCGGATAACCCACGAGAAGGCCTTCGGCCTTCAGTCGTGCGAGCTCGCGATAAGCCCAGTGGTTCTCGGGAACGTCGGGGAAGTTGTCCTGGGCGATGGCTGGGATGACCAGACCGGCGCCGAGAACGAGAGTGAGTGCGTATTTTGCAGTTCTCTTCAAGTCCATT
>CAZCSP010000023.1:0-67178 GCA_964501275.1 uncultured Fimbriimonadaceae bacterium
TCTCCCAAAGCCCCCTCTGCCCAAACCCTCCCCTCATGCCGACGGATGATGCGGGCGACGTTGGCCAGGCCAATGCCGGTGCCGGGGTATTCGTCGTTGCGGACCAGTCTTTCGAAGGGCAGGAATATCTTCCCGACGTATTGCTGGTCGAACCCGATCCCGTTGTCGGCGACCACAAAGCGTTTCTCGCCGTCATGTATCTCTGTGCTCAGGGAGATGGCGAGGGGCCGTTCTTGGTCTCGGAACTTGATGGCGTTGGAAAAGAGGTTGGCGAGGACCATCTGCATGAGCCGCGGGTCGCAGGTCGCGGTGAGGTCCCCATGCTTGGCGAACTCCAGTTCCACCTCCTCTTCTGCCACCGCCTCCTGCATGGCGGCGTCGGCGATTTGGCCCAGATCGCAGGCTACGCGTTGAAGTTCGCCCCGCCCGATTCGGCTGTATTGGAGCAGGTCGTCGATCAGCCTCCCCATCCGAGTGGCGGCGTCGGCTTGGCGATGGAGCATCTGTTGGGCGTCGCGGGGTAGCGCCTCCAGGTAATCTTCCAGGAGGATGCGGCTGTTGGAAGTGATAGCGCGAAGAGGCGTTCGCAGGTCGTGGGCAACGGTGTAGGTGAACCCCTCCATCTCTTTGTTTGCGACCATCAACTCCTCAGTGCGGGCCTGCACGCTCTGTTCCAACTCTTCCTGAGCCATCCTCGCCTCATGGATGTCGTAGATGGTGCCGATTCGACCCATGAACTCGCCATCGGCCGACATTCGGGGCGCGGCCAACGACACGCACCACCGATACTGCCCATCGTGGCGTCGAAGGCGATACTCTCTTCGGAACGGCTCCTCGGTCGAGTACGCCTCGGGCACCAGGAGAGGGGGCAGATCGTCGGGATGGATCAGACGTTCCCACTTTCGCCCATGGCACTCTTCCGCGGTAAGACCGGTGAATTCGCACCAAGTAGGATTGACATAGGTGGTCTGGAACTCTTGGTCCACCACATAGATCATCACCGGCGACTGGTCGGCCATGATCCTAAACCGCTGTTCGCTGTCCCTCACCGCATTTTCAGCGCGCTTCTGGTCGTCGATGTCCATGACGACCGCCATCAGTTGGATCCGTTCTCCCAACTCGTTGTATCGGTAGCGGCCTCTTGTTTCCACCCACCGGTATTCCCCATTTTTGGCCATGAACCGGCATTGAACCTGGTACGTCGGGTCGTCGGGACGGCTGGATAGGCGAATCTGGGTGATGGATGCCACATCTTCCGGGTGGTAGCGGGCGCGAAACTCCTCGATGCCAACGGGGGCGCCTTTATCGAACCCCAAAAGCTCGCAGGCTCGGTCGGAAAGAGTGACCGTATCGGTCTGGTAGTCCGTCCAGTAGACGCCGAGGCGACTTGCTTCCATCGCCAGGCTCAAGGTGGCCTGGCTCTGCTCCAGGGCCAGTTCGCGTCGCTTCCTCCCGTCGATATCGATGGTCACACCGTAGAGTCGCTTGGGCTTCCCGTTCGGTAGGAACTCAAACTTGGCGCGACTCTCCAGCCAGTGGATCGTCCCATCGGGCCAGATCAAGCGGTACTCCATCACAAACGGAGTTCGTTGGGCCATCGCCTCCACATTCGCAGCCCGCATCCGGGTCTTATCCTCTGGATGTACCCGGTCCCACCAGGCTTCATAGGTGGGCTTCACCGGCTTTTGGTAGCCAAACATGGCGTAGTTCTCATCCGACCAATAGACTTCGTTTGTTTGATAGTCGTATTCAAACACTGCCATCCGCCCAGCCTCCATGGCCAGCTTCATCTTTTCCTGGGTTCGCTGCTGCTCCTGCTCGGAGACCTTTTGGTCCGTAATGTCGATGGCGACGCCGAACAGGCGACTGGGGTTGCCGTCGGTTCCCTTGTAGCTTCGCGTCCGGTTCTCGATCCAGTGGATGCTTCCGTCGGGCCATACGATTCGATACTCGACCTTCAGCTCGTCGATCTTGCCGACATGCTGTTCATAGGACTTCACGACGACGTGGCGGTCATCGGGATGGATGCGGTCGGTCCAGTGTCGGCCCTCGGGTTTGAATCGCTCTTCGTAGCCAAAGAGCCGGAAGTGGCTGTCCGACCAATCCAGATGGCCGGTTTGGATGTCGTAGTGAAAGACGGCGAGGTTGCCCGCGTTGAGGGCGAGGCGATAGGTGTCAAAAGCCTGCTCGCTGGCCAGGTTCTTCGCCGCTTGGGCCGTCACATCCATGACGGTGCCATACATCACGACCGGCTGATCATCGCGATACTCCACCCGACCTCTTCCCTGGAACCATCGGGTGGATGCGTCCGGCATCAGCACGCGATAGTCGATGAAATAGTCCACCTTCTCCTCAATCGCCCGACGGACGGCCGCGCGGGCATGATCCAGATCGTCGGGATGGATCATCGACTCCCAGCACTCGTAGGTGGGCACGAACGCATTGGGCTCGTATCCGAACAGGCGGAAGTGCTCGTCCGACCACAGGAGCTCGTTTGAGACGATGTCCCACTCCCAAACCCCCACTCCCGCTGCGTCCAACGCCTTCAGATACAGGAGTTCTCGGAAACTCGACCCTACAGCCACCCTTACATCTTAACGTTCAGCGCACGGTTTGAGAAGGGAATCATCGCTTCACATCCATTGTCCGATTGGGCTGAACCCTCCGCATAGTCTGTCGTTTGCCGTCTGGCCACAAGATGTCCAAGTCCACCCGGTCCTTGTGCTCCCCGAGTCCGAAGTGGAGGGTCAGGTCGTTTTGGTTCCCCTCCCCCGTACCGGCTTCCACCTGTCGGGTGAAGGTTTGTAGGCCGATCTTGATCCTGACTTGGACTCCAATGGCCGAGCGACTCACCCGCTTCCCATCCCCGATTAGCCGTACTCTGAGCCAATTGCCAATTGGCCCGTGGTTTTGGAACAGCTTTCCTCCGGCTACCAGGTCGATCCGACCGTCTCGGTCGAAATCCGCCCACGCCGCCTGGTAGGTCGCGGGCAACTGGGCCAGGCCGGACTTCTCGGTGGCGTCGATGAATTGGAAGCGGCCTAGGTTGCGGTAGAGAACCGGGTAGTTCTTCCGACCAAACGAAGCCGTGGCGTAGACGGTGGTGAAGAACAGGTCCAAGCGCCCGTCGTTGTCGAAGTCCGCCGCCGCTGGAGTCGCGTAGGATTCCTGATAGAACACGCCGCACGGCCCCTTGTCCTCAAACTTGAACCCGCCCACCTTGCCCAGATTCCTCAGGAAGCGAGACTTTGGCTGGTCGCCGCGATTGTCCACGTGGGCGAAGTTTCCGGCAAAGAGGTCGATCTGGCCATCCTCATCGAAATCCCCCCAGGCCGCCCCGATGGAGTGCCCCCCACCAAACCCCGCTGAAGTCGCGATGGTTCCCGTGTCAGCCGCAACATCCTGGAAAACGCCCTTCCCGTCGTTCCGCCAAAGCTGGTTGGGCTGGAGGCGGTAGTTGGAAGTGTAGATATCCAGGTCGCCATCCTCGTCATAGTCGCAAGCCGTGACGCCGCGCGTTCGGAACTTCGCCTCCGACCTTGCCATCCGCAACGACTTGCCCTTCTCATTCATCAGGATCAAACTGGGATAGGTGGTCTGGGTTTCCCAGTTCTCATAGCCGCCGATATACAGATCGACAAACCCGTCGCCGTCCCAATCCCCCCAACAGGCGCCCCGTGAACTGGTTTTCGCCTCTTCGGGCAAAGGAACCTCGGTAAAGCCCTTGCCTTTGTCGTTCCGATAGAGCTTCATCTGCGACCAGGAGAACAGATCGGCGTAGCCGTCGTTGTCGAAGTCCGCTGCTACGCAGCTTCCGACCTCCGCGAGCTTCACAAACCGCTCCCCCTTCTCATTCCGCCAAACCGCCCCGCCCGCAATCAGATCGGGCCAGCCGTCGTTGTCGATGTCCACCCAACAGGCGGCGTTGGTATCCAAGGTCAATCCCAACTCCGCGGTCCGATCTATGAACGGCGGAGATTGAGCAGCGAAAAGCAGTGCGGCACAGAGCATCGTGGCCTATTATAAGGCCTCGGGACCGGATATTCTGGATTTGGATGCGCGACATTCAGACGCGGGATGACATCGACGTGCTCATGAGGAGCTTTTACTCGCGGGCGATGAGCGACGAGACCATCGGCTACCTCTTCACCGAGGTTGCCAAACTGGACTTGGACGAACATCTGCCCGTGATCGGCGACTTCTGGGACTCCCTCTTGCTCGGCGCGGGAAACTACCAAAGGCATCACCGTCACCCGATGCTGCTCCACATCCAGCTCCACGAAAAGTCCCCTTTGCTCCAGGTCCACTTTGAGAGATGGCTGGAACTTTTCGTCGAGACCGTCGATGAGAGTTTCCAAGGCCGGGTCGCCGCAAACATGAAGATGCGAGCCCACGCCATCGCCAACCGATTCTTCACCGTAATCTCCACCCTGCCAAGCGCAGAACCCGGCAAAGCCGCCAACTCTTAGAGCTTGAGTGTAGATTCGTTCTTGCTTCAGAACGGCGTCATCCTGAGCGAGCCAGAAGAGGTTTGTAGCTAGCCCTCTTGCCCGTCGCGAGTCGAAGGACCTCACCCGTCTGTAGTCTCATCCCAACCTACAACCTGGTGAGGTGGTTCGACTTCGCGGCATAGAACGCTCTACTAAACAAAACGCTCGGGCCGCTCTCGCTCACCATGACGCCGTTCTACAAGTTTGAATTTACATACAGGCCATTAAGAAGGGATTGGGCGATGAGTCCGCGAACCTCTAGGGCATGACGTCTTTCATCTTGGCCGCTGCTTTGACTTTTGGCGCTTCGGGGCAATCGGGGTCGCTCGCCGATCTCACCAACCCCCAGCAAGGCGTGAGCAAGCGGGAGACCTCTACCCGCCGCGAAGGGCCGGACAAGAAGTACGACCCGAAGGCTCCTCCAAAAGGCGATGGTGAAGAGGGGAGCAACTGGGACAACTTCCGCGTGGCTCCCGGCGCCACCCATACCTTGATGGATGTGAAGGGACCGGGCGTAATCACCCATATCTGGATGACCTTCCTTGGCCCCGAGCCCCAAGATTGGGCGAAGCAGGGCTCCGCCAACCACCAGGAGATGTTGCTGAGAATCTACTGGGATGGCGACTCCAAGCCTGCGGTCGAGGCTCCAGTAGGCGACTTCTTCGCCAACGCCTTCGGCAAGCGCAGTTCGGTAGTCAGCATCCCGGTGGTGGTGGAAGACGCCGATTCCTACAACTGCTTCTGGCACATGCCGTTCCGCAAGTCGGCGAAGGTCGAGATCGTCAACCAGAGCGACAAGAGCATCAACCTGCTCTACTACAACATCGACTGGATTCAGAAGCCGGTCGCCAAGGACACGCCCTACTTCCACGCGCAATATCGGCAGGAGTACCCGGTGGAGAATGGGAAGGACTACGTGGTCTTGGAAACTCAGGGCAAGGGGCATTATGTGGGCACGGTTATGTCGGTCCGGTCGCGCAGCCCATCGTGGTTTGGCGAGGGGGATGAAAAGATTTACATCGACGGCGAAGCCAAGCCCTCGATCTGGGGCACGGGAACCGAGGACTACTTCCTCAGCGCCTGGGGCCTCAAGACCACCAGCACTCCTTATTTCGGGACGCCATACTTCGACCAATGGGGCATTGTCGGGGGCCATACCAGCGCCTACCGCTGGCACATCACCGATCCCATCGTTTTCCAGAAGGGCATCAAGGTGACCTTTGAGCATTGGGGCTGGATTTCGCCCGATGAGAACAAGGACTACAAGAGCACGAGTTGGAACGAGCGGGAGGACGACTACTCCAGCGTGGCCTTTTGGTACCAGACCGGTCGCTCGACATTTGCGGCGCGGGCTCCGGCTGAACGCAAGTTGCCGAACCTGGAGCGAACGGTCGCCTACGCCCGGGATCGGTACGCCAAAGGCTCCGCCCCAGCTCAAAGCCAGCGACTTCCACTCTACGACGGCGATCAGGTTCTGTTCATGCCGGAGGGGAAAGGGGCTTGGTTTGCGGTCCCGTTCAAGGTAACGGAGAAAGAGCCGCTTCGGTTGCTCCTCAACATGACCACATCCTACGACTTCGGCACCTATCAGGCCTACCTGGCCCCAACCCCGCCTCGCTTCCGACCCGATGGCATTCCTCAGGATGCGGTGAAACTGGGCGGGCCGATGGACTTCTACTCAAAGGACATCCTGAATCGGGAATTCCATCTATTGGATTTCTGGCCCGATCCCGGCGAATACACCCTGTTCCTGGAGTGTGTCGGCAAGAATCCACTGTCGCAGGGGTACTACTTGGGGATGGAATCTGTTCGGTTGCGGGAACGTCGGCCCAGAGTCAAACAGATGGGGCATGACCAGGACAAGGACTGGCGGAAGGGGCCGAAGATTTATGGGTAGGCCATCAGGCTGGAATTTTTACCTGGACGTTGAGGACTTGGGCAGTGGGTGCGGGGGTGGGTAGTCCGCGCTCACGCAAGTCTTCGAGCATCATCTCGATCGCATCTTTCGCATTTGAGAGCGCATCCTCAATGGTGTCTCCCTGAGTAAAGCAACCGTCGATGTCAGGAACAAAAACGGAGTAGCCGCCTTCATCTTCGGCGATGAGAATGATTTGATAGGTTTCCGTCATTTCAATCCTGCCTTCTTGAGAATCGCGCTTAGAGTCCCTTTGGCAATATCTCTGTTGCCATGAAAAGGAACCGATATCCGTTCTTCTCCTTTGCCATAGAGCCGATGCCCGCCCTTGCCATGCCGAACAAGGAGCCAACCGTTTTGCTCTAGAAGCTTAGTGAGCTCCTTCGCGTATTATCTTATCAGGGTTCTATACGTTTCTCTCGTGGCCTTCCTACGCCCAGAATCGTCAAATGAAGGAGATGAACGACCTCAACGCCTTTTTCACTGACTACGGCGAGTCCGCTTTTGATCCGGAGAGGACGCTTGGCTTCTATGGCGACTTCGCCGTCGCCTCAACCCCCAGCTTTGTCGGTTGTCTGCGCGGGGCCGAGGAGATGGCGGCGGCTTTTAGCCAAGTCGCTGACGGCCAGCGCCGGACCGGGCTGATCGGGATGAAGCCGGGCCGGGTTGACGCGACGGAACTCGACGCGTTTCACCTTCTGGTCAAGGTCCAATGGAACGCCCAGTTCGAAAAAACCGGCGACCAGGTGATCGAGTTCGACGTCAGCTATGTACTCCGCCGGATGGAAAAGGGCTTCCAGATCCTGCTCTACATCTCGCATCAGGACGAAGTGGAGATGAGGCGGGAGTTGGGAATTCTCACGAGCCCCGTTTCGCAACCTCCATGCTGTCAGGTATAGGGCTCGGAGTCGTCTTCTTCGGACGATGGCTCCAGGTCCGCGAAGTCTTTGAACACATCTTGGTGATGGCGAACCTCTTCCCCGGCAATCGCCACAACGTCGAAGCGGAACTCGCGTTCCCGCTGATCCGTCGCTGCCAGATACTCCCTTGCCGCCGTATAGAGCCGGTCGATTTTCTGGCGTCCAATCGCTTCCTCGGGCAGGTAGCCCACTTTCCGTTGCTTGACCTCGACAAACACCAGCAGGTCCCCATCCAAAGCCACCAGGTCCAATTCGCCCCGCCGAGCTTTGAAGCGACGTGTAACGATGGTGAAGCCTTTGGCGAGAAGGTAGTCGGCGGCCTGGTCCTCGTAGTCTGATCCCAGCCGACGCGAACCCGACATTATTCGTAGCGCAAGGCCTGGATCGGCTCCAGCCTACTGGCCCGCATGGCGGGATAGAGGCCGAAGAAGACGCCGACCGCCGCCGAGAAGAAGAACGCGGTGGTGATGGAGGTGGTGTTGATAATCGGCGGCACCTTGAAGAGTTTTGCCACCCCGATCACTCCGACCGATCCAAACAAGATTCCCAGCGCTCCGCCGAGCAGGCACATGACCACGCTCTCCAAAAGGAACTGGGTCAGGATGCCTTCGCGCTTGGCCCCAATCGCCTTTCTCAAGCCGATCTCGCGGGTGCGCTCGGTGACCGAGACGAGCATGATGTTCATAATCCCAATCCCGCCCACTAGGAGCGACACCGAAGCGATTCCGGCAAGGAGCGCCCCCAAGAGAGCCGTCTGCTCTTCCATTTGCTGGATCATCTCGCCCTGGTTGAAGACTCGGAACAAGGACTCGCCCGCAGCATTGCGCCGCTTCCGGTTCAGAACCTCTTCCACCATGATCTGGGTGATGGGCATCAGTTCCGTATTGCGGGCCATGATGTTGATCTGGTCGATATTGGTCTTGCCGAGAAGCTTCTTGCGGGCGGTGTCGAGCGGGATATAGACTTGATCGTCCGGATTGCGCCAACCCGAACCGCCCTTGAACTGGATCACCCCCACGACTTCGTAATTCTGGCTTCCAATTCGAATCGTCGCCCCCACCGCGTTCTCCCCCTGGAACAGGTCGTCGTACACCTGATAGCCGAGAACCGCTTTTTGAGTCTGGAGTTGGTTGTCCTCGTAGGTGAACCAACTCCCCTGGGCCATCTGTGTAGCGTTGCGAATGATGGCTATTTCGGGCATCCCGCCGGTGATGCTGGTTTGGGTGCTTTTACCGCCGTAGATAACAGGGCGGTTGCCGCTGACCACGCCGGTGATCTCCTCGATCAGAGGCACTTGGTTTCGAATGTCGTTAACATCCTCTTCCTTGAGGGTCGGCGGAGCCGTGCTTCCCATACTCTGCCCACCGCGCCGCCAATCAGGCATCACAGTGAGCATATTGGAGCCCATTTTGGAGATGTTGTCCAGTGACTGCTTCTTCGTCCCCTCGCCGATCCCGATCATCGCAATGACCGAGCCTACGCCAATGATGACGCCCAGCATGGTCAAAGCCGACCGAAGCTTATTCGCGGTGATCGCGCGGAGAGCGGATTGGAAGGAGTCGCCGAGTTTCATCTGCCGCCTCCACCCCCGCCCGAACCCATCTGCAAACTGGCTCCCGCCCTCGGCTGGCCTTGTCTCTGCTGAGTATTCCGCTGGCCTTGTCCACCGGCCAAGCCGCCACCCTCCTGGGCTTCCTGCATCTTACGCTGAGTCTCTCTCAATGCCGCAAGGTCGATTGTCGCCGTGACGACCTCGTCGCCTTCCTTCAGGCCCTCCAAGATTTCGGTACCGTCGTTGCCCACTTCACCGACCTTGACTTCAACGCTTCGGGGAAATGGTTTCTTGGGGTCGTCGGATTTGACTTCGACATAAGTCTTGTCGCCATCGTGTTTCACCGCTTGGCTAGGGACGATGAGCACGTCCTTCTTTTCCAAGGTGAGGAATTCGCAGGTTGCCGTCATTCCCGGCAGGAGTTGGACCTTGGCTCCCGGCAAAACCTTGACCCGAACCTTGACAGCCGTAATGTTGCTCTCGGTCGCTGCCGCCGGGTTCACCCGATCGACCACCCCGTCTACTCGGACCCCCTTGAAGGCTTCGGTCAAGATCCGGACGCGCTGTCCTTCGCGGACTTGGGCGATGTCGGCTTCAACTACCGCGCACTCTACATACATGGTGGTCACATCGCTCAACTGGACAATGCTGGTGCCCTGGGCAAAGGTGCTGGTACCGGGAGGGATAATGGTGCCTTCTTCGAGATACTTGGTCGTCACCACGCCATCGCGCGGAGCCACAACGGTCGTGCTGTCCAGTTGAACCTTGGCGTTCTCCACCGAGACTCGACTGCGCACCGTGGAGGCTTGAGCTGCCCGTGATTCTTCGCTCCGAATCTGGTTGTTGATCACAGCATCTTTGGCCTGTTGCAAGTTGATCGCCGCGATGCTGACCGCCTTTTCCGCTTCCAGAACATTGCGGCGCTGGATATCCGCATCCGAAGCTCCCGCCTTTGCCTGGTCGAGTTGGGCCTTTGCCCTGGCGATGGACGCATCGGCCGAGGCCACCTCGACCGCCAAGTCCTTCTCCAGGTTCTGTAGCTCCGTCTGGGCGAGGAGATAGGCGGAGCGGGCCGACTCCTGTGTGCCTCGGGCCTGGTCCACCACGGCCTGGGTGGTGAAGCCCTGCTCCAGCAATCGGGTCTGCCGGTCGAAATTCGCCTTGGCGACCTCATAGTCGGCCTTGGTGCGGTCGTGGGTGCCCTGAGCGTTGCGTCTCCGTTGGGGAATAGTCACCGTCTCCAACCTACGTTTTTCCTGAATCGCCTCCTTATGTGCGGCTTCGGCGGTTCGGATGGCGGCGTCCACCAGCACTGGGGTCCGGGTTGATTCGAGTTTCGCCCTTTCCAGACGAAGCCTGGCCTGCGCCAAAGCCGCCTCTGCGTCGGCGATTCCGGTCCGGCTGTTCGCTTCCTGCAACCGCTGACTGGCCTCCGCCTGCTTGGCCCTTGCCTGGGCAGAAGTCAAGTCGGCGGCTGACTGCTCATACGAAGCGCGGGTGTCTTTGGGATCGATGACCGCAATCAGGTCGCCTTTCTTGACAAACGATCCCTCGTCCACCGCCAGACGGACAATCTCGCCTCCCGCCTTCGATTTGATATCGACCTGCGTATTGGCGACCAACGCCCCTGTCGCCGAGATCGAGCGAACCAGTTCGCCCTTTTCGACTTTGGAGTAGCGGTACTCAATGTCGCCCGCCCCCGCATTGGCGTCTTTGGTGAAGAACCAATAGCCGCCTGCGGCAACCGCCAATATGCCTACAATCCAATACGTCTTAGCCATCTATTGCTCTAGCTCGCCAGGGATGGCTTTCCCGGTTACCAACCGTAGATTCACATCCGACACAAAGTAGTCATACGTCGCTTCGATGTAGTTTGACTCCGCGGTCACAAGGCTGACCTGCGCCGTCAGGACATCTATCACATCGTTCGCCCCTTCGCGCTGGGCCGCAATCGCCGCGTCGTAGTTCACCTGGGCCGCTTCCAACGCTTGCTTGGACGCATTCACTCGCTCGATGTTCTGAACGTACTGGGCATAAGCGGACTCGATCTCCGCCTCGGCCTGCCGCTCGGTCTGCACCAGTGCCGCTTCGGATGCCTGTAGGTTGAGCTTCTGCTCTCTGGCAATTTCCCGAAGTCGGCCTCCGTCGAACAGCGGATAGGTCACCAGCAGGGTCAGGTTCCGATTGTCGTTCTCGTTCGGACTGAAGTTGCGGGAGTAGTTGAGATCGAGATCGAAGCTGAACCCAGCATCCCGATCCGCCCTCTTCGCCGCGTAGCGCTGGGAGTCGATCCTCCTTCTCGTCGCTTGAAGGTCCGCCCTGTCTCGCAGACCATCTGCGACCACCTTGTCTCTCGCCTCCGGCGGGATGAACTCAGTCGGCTCGCCGACTTTTCCAAGGGTCGGTAGATCGTCGCGGCGGTCCCAACCGATGGTCGCCTTGAGGTCGCTCAAAGTGGTAGCGGTCAGACGTCTGACCCTTAGCAGTTCCACCTTGGCGTTGAGCAGATCCGCCCGAGCCTGAAAGACATCCTTGCGAGCGACCGATCCGATCTCCGGCCTCGCGCCAAACTCCGCTTGGTCGTAGATCTTCTGGGTGCGGTCTACCTGGGACTGGGTCACCCGCAGAAGTTCCTGGGCGCGGAGGGCTTCGTAATACTGCTGATGGACCGTCGCGAGCGTTCGGCGCAGGGTCTGGATGGCGTCGAACCTCAGGGCATCCTCGCTTCGTCGAGAAGACAGCAGGCTGAACTCCCTCTGTCCGCCGTCCAGGATGTTCCAACTGGCGTTGACCCCGGTCGTGAAACCGTCGAACTTCGAGATGGCGTTTCCAAGGGAGGTATCCGTCGTTGAACGGCGGTTGTTGTACTCAACGAACGGGGTGATCGTAGGGTAGAAAGCCGCGCGAGCCTGATTCACCCGAGCCCCCGCCGCCCTCACATCATAGGCCGCCGCTTTGATGTTTCCGTTGTTCAGGCGAGCGAGGCGCAAAGCTTCATCGAGAGTAAGGGTGTCCTGCGCCGCCGCCATCCCTATGAGGGAACACGCCAGACACCACACTGTAATCCGAGCCAAAGTCGGGTGCATGATAGGAGAACTTACCGTGAGAAAAGGTCAAATGTTCAGCAAATCGAGCAAATGCTGGGGCTTTTGGCGAGGAAGGTTAAGGCAGGGTAGAATGAGGGCCTTATCGCGGGATGTGGCTCAGCTTGGTAGAGCGCTGCGTTCGGGACGCAGAGGTCGCTGGTTCGAATCCAGTCATCCCGACCACATCTCCTTCTCTTGGCAGTTTTTGCACCTTGGGGCACGAGGCCCTTCAGTGTATTTGCATAAACGCGCTTGTTTCAAGTTTCAGGCTTGAACGGCGTCATCCTGAGTAGGCTGTCAACCTTCATTTGTCATGTTATTGATATCATCGTTTTGGGGCGAGGCTTGAAAGCGCTTCTCCACGCCGAAGGCGTCATACTCGACAGCGAAGGGTCAGGCGAAGCCGCCACCCTGGTACTGGCCACCCGGTTCCCCTGAGCCCCAACGGGGCTGCACTCTAAAAGCCTGTATCGGTGCAACCCTTTCAGGGTAGGGGATATTTGGAGGGCGTTTGCCAGGGTTGACCAGAGCCAACAACCCGAAAAGACGACAAATGAAGCTTGACAAACTACTGAGTAAGCACACCTTTTTGCCCAAGGAGCTTGCTTGTCGTGAGTCGAGGAGTTACAAGGCTCCTGACTACGGACGAATGCAGCGCGTGGAGTGGACTCCAGCCTGCCGTTCTCTGAGAGAAGTTTCAGCGTTCAGGGTGCCTCAAAGACGGCATCGTAACGTGGGCGGGACTTGACTTTGAACTTAGAAGTACCAACCAAAATTACACTCGCACCGTTTCCGCTTCTTCCAACATCACCGCTGCATAGGTAGGCGTCGCGCCCAGAGTCCTCAACGGCAACCCAACCGGGGTGTATTCATCGGCTCGATCTGTCTGTCGCTTTCCGGCCTTCTTTGAGATAAACGGCCGCTCGAAGGCCAGACTGAACAGCCAAGTGCCGAGCAGGATGATTGGCAGGGCGACGGCCATGCAGAACAGCATCTCCATCGCATCCCCCTGTGCCCAGGCTGGGCGATTAACGAAGAGCACTTGCAGGATCGGGTGGTGCATCAAATACAAGCTGTACGAGAAAGCTCCCAATTTGATCAAAGGACGCCAGCCGAACGTTCCCGGCAGTCGGAGCCAAGGTGCCACTGCTCCCAAATAGACCAGGCAGGCCACCGAAACCCCGGCAAAGAGATCGCTGGGGATGATCGACTTCAACCCCGCGGTATAGCCCACGCCGACGAGAGCCGCCAAGAAGATGATCGAGGCGAATCGAGTCTGGATACCGAGTCGCAGGTTCGGGCGGTAGGCAAAGTGAGCCGCCGCCATCCCGACACAGAACAGCGGCACGTACCAGGGATAGAGCTTTGTGGCGACCGGAAGCAGGGTCAAGACGAGATAGGCGAACAGCGATCCAACCCCCACCAAGCCCATCCGCCCGACTCGGAACAACAGCCACACAAAAAACGGGAAAACCAAGTAAAGCTGGGCCTCGATGGCGATGCTCCACAGGACCCCGTTGATCTTGTACATCCACTCGGGTGACAGATTGTGGACCAGGAACACATGCGCAAGCAGGTTCTCATTGGTGACGGGCACATACTGGGTGAACGGCAGGCCCTTCTGATATTGGGTTACCCAGATGCAGACCCCTACTGACAGCGCCAGACAGGCATAATAGGCGGGCAGGATGCGCCAGGCCCGGCGTTGGAAGAACCGCTTCAGGTCGTGGATGCGGCCGTCCTTGCCGTTCAAAAGTGAGATTTGGAGGCAGAAACCGGAGAGGACGATAAACGCCGCAACCGCCAGGTGCCCATGGGTAAACGGGGCCATCAGGTTCTGGAGCCAAGGCGGGGAAGTGCTCTTGCCCTCCAGTAGCCGGGGGTCTACCATGTTGACGAAGTGGCTCAGAACCACATAAAGCGCCGCCACACCGCGCATCCCCTCGACCAGTTCCAGTCGTTCGGTGGGGAAAAGGGCCACCCGTTTGGGGGCGCGGCGACGCATCCTTCCATGATGACACTCTCGCGCCTTCCGCCGAACCCTGCTAGGATTGCGGACCCGAATGCGATACCTCGCGCCGATCCCTGCGTCGATAATGGACATAAATCCGTTGCCGCTTAGGGGAAGGACGTTTCCGAAGGTGGCGTGGTTTCGGCATTACGGCTTTATCAGACCTATCTGTCCTATCTGACTTATCAGTCCGATTCGTCAGATAAGTCCGATCAGTCAGATAAAAACCAGATCATCCGCCCACCGCCCACCCCGCCGTCCGCCACGCGTTCGCCATGATGGTCAACACCGGGTTAAAGCCGCCGTTGGTGGGATGGACCGAGCTGTCGGCCACAAACAAATTCTCATGCCCCCAGACCCGACAAGTCGGATCGACCACTGATCTCGATGGGTCATCCCCCATCCGGCAGGTGCCAGCCTGATGCTGCCCAGCCGAGAGGTAGAGCGATGGCGGGTTGCTCGCGACATCCAGCGCCCCTGCGGCCAAGAGCCACTGCCGTGCCCTGGCCTGCATGTACTCGGTGACTCGCAACGTCTCCGGGTGGGCAACGCCACTGAGTCTGGCCACCGGCAACCCATGCCGATCAAGAACATCGGGATCGACCTCCACCCGAGCATCCGGCGACGGAATCTCCTGCACTGGCCCCATCGCGATGATCGAACGCTGGTAGCCGTCGCGCATCCAATCCCTGTGGGCCTGGCCCCAGGCGGGAATGTGGCGAGGTCGCCAGGATTTGGCGAAGACGATGGGTAGCATCACGAAGTCGTCCGCCAGCATTCCGCCGCCCACAATCCCGTCGTTTCCGTGGCTGAACTCCAGCGTCGCCGTCGTCGCCCCCGGCCCGATCCCATCCCAGATTGGCTCGGGATAGGTTCCGTAGGCGTGGGCGTAGTAGTGGCCCTGCAGGTGGCGGCCCACTTGGTCATGTTTATTCCCGATCCCACGAGGCTCCTCCGGCGTGGCGGAGTTGAGGAGGAGCCGGGCCGTCTCAATCGCCCCGCAGGCCAGAAAGACCGTCTCCGCCGTCTCCAAGCTCACCTGCCCATCCCGCTCGATCTCTACTCCCGCCACTCGTCCGCCGCGCACAACCAGCCGATGCACCATCGACTCCGCCCAGACCTCGCAGTTGCCAGTGGCGATGGCTTTGGGGATGACCGTATTCTGGGTCCCGTTCTTGGCATCCGTCGGGCAGGCGAACCCAACACAATGCTGGCAGTTGGCGCAAGCCGCCCGTCCATCTCGCTCGATGCTATTGATAAGCAACGGCACATCCTGCGTCGCCCAGCCCATCTGGGATGCCGCCTCCCGCAGAATCGCGCCCTTGCGGGTTATCCGGTGGCCAGGCATCGGATAGTCGCGACGCTCCGGCATCTGCGGCGCAGGCTTGCCTCCCGCGACCCCCAACTCCCACTCGGCAAGCTCATAGTAGGGCGCAAGGTCGTCGTAGGAGATCGGCCAATCGACCAGCGAACTGCCCTTGGGAACCCCGTAGGTCGAGGCCATTCGGAAATCTAACGGATGGAATCGCCACGCCTGCCCGCCATAGACCAGAGTCCCGCTGCCGACGCATGAGGCGTTGTTGCTGTATCCGCCCTCGATCGGGTTCACAATCCGCCGACGCCCCGACGAGTCCACCGCCACCCTGGGATTGCCCTCCCCGTCGGGCCCGGTGTTGTGCCCATAGCGGCTCAGGCGGTGGTTGCGCAGGTGGTCTCGTCGCTCGTCGGCATAGGAGAGCCACCGCCCCCGCTCGACCAGCAGCACCTTCTTGCCCGCCTTTGCCAGAACATAGGCCGCCACCCCGCCGCCCGCCCCGGCCCCGATCACAATCGCATCCCACTTGCTCAAGCCGTCACCTGAAAGCCCGCGATCCGCAACCCCTCGGGATGGGTGTAGACCGCCTCGATGGCGTGGGTCGCGGCCAAGGCGACGAACTCCGGGTCCCAGGTTTTGAGGAGGTCGTCTTGACGAGTCGCGTCGAGAGGGGCGAAGCCCCGATCCGCCAACTTTTGCAGACCTTGCGTGTAGATTGGAAGTAGAACTGGGTCTTGGGCCACCCGTTCCTGGATAAACGCCACGGCTCCCAACTCCACCGCGCCGGGGTCTTGGTCTCTGGGAACCAGACGGTCAAGCAGGGCCTCCAGGGTAGGCAGCAACGAATCAGGAATCGGCACGGCTTATTGGTTCGGTGCCGAGACGCCGGTTTCCTGCGAGATAGTGCAACAGAAACCGGCAATCGAGCACTCTACAATCGCCCCCTAAAAAATCAATGGTTGACAAAATCCACTTCTCAGCCCTATATAAGTAAGGAGCAAGAAAATCGGAAACCTGTAGGCGGCGGATGCATTTTGCCGCCGTCTCGCCGTTGTCCCTCGTTGTGACGTCGTGCCGTTGTGGTAGAAGCCTACGGCCCCCTTCGTGCCTTGGTGACTTGGTGGTTTGAAACAGTTCGGCAACGCAGACTTGGAAGCAAGCATCCAACACCCAAAACCGCAATGCCGAAACGCCGAACACCCGCTCCATGTATGACTTGCAGCAAAAAAAGCGCGAAAATCCCGGTTCATTTGAACTTGAGCCAGCTACGGATTTTTGAACCTGAGTTCGGTCGCGTTTTTTGAAAATTTGAACCTGAGAATCCGTAGCTGATCCGTCGCGTTTCAAGCTCTCTTTCAACCACCTGCGACGACTTAGTAGATGCTCTTGTTCACCGAGAACCACGGGCGTTTGAGCGCTCCGTAGCCAATCCTCTTGGCGTGGCCGTCCACCCAGAAGGTGTTCGTTCCGCTGGTGTGCAGAAGATTGAAGTGGTCCTTCAACTCCTGGGTGTTCGGCGGACCGTTCAGCCAGTCCTGTGGTTGGAGGAAGTTGCAGAGGGGCACATGGGCATCATGCTCCCAGGCGGCCAGGGTGGCGGCGGTTTCCTCCACCTCGGACTCCGACGCTCCGGTGTAGTCGAAAACCCCATTCACCAGGGCCTGAGACTTGGAGCCCGGCCCGTACTCCCGACCTTGGGCGTTGGGATTGGTGGTGTAGTAGGCCGAGCCGTGGTGGGGAGAAAACCCGTTGGCGGCAAGCGCGGTCTGAGTGCTTCCCGGTTTGTTGGGACACTTCTTGACGTCGTGGTTTTTCAGATAGGGATCGATCATCCCGGGTCGGATCGGGTTCTCCGCCGGTCGATCTACCCGCCCTGGGTATCCCGCGTTCAAGGGACCGTTGTTGTTGTCGTAGCCCACCCAAGAGATCTGGTCCGAAAAACCTGGCATCGGCTCATAGCGGGCCAGCGGGTACCAGATGCCGTCGTAGTCCGAGACGTAGATGATGGACGCGGCGGCGAACTGTTTCATGTTGCTGATGCAGACCGCCCCCTTCGCCGCATTCTTGGCCTGAGCAAAGGCCGGAAACAGAATCGCGGCGAGGATCGCAATTATCGCGATGACCACCAAGAGTTCGATCAGCGTGAACGCCCCTACGCTCGCGCAGATGACGCGTTTTTTCATAACCCACCTCTAACAAACGTGGTTACGCAACATCCAAGCTGGATTGTTACCGAGGGGCGGTTTTACGGCATTGGGGCCTTTTGGCATTGCGGCGTGAGGTTTGCGGTTAGACGATCTGGACATCTTGCGAGCCGTTCTGAATCTCGCCGATAATCAGGGCCTGCTCTCCCGCTTCGTTCAGGAACTGAACGATTCCTGGGGCTTTGAACCGGTCGCAGAAAAGGACCATTCCGATGCCCATATTGAAGGCCCGGAACATCTCGTGGTCGGGAACATTGCCCAGAGCCTGGATCAGGGTGAAGATGGGGGGAACGTTCCAGGCTCGCCGCTCAATCACGGCGCGCACGTCGGAGGGCATGACGCGGGGCAGGTTGTCGTTCAGTCCGCCGCCGGTCACGTGAGCTACCGCATAGACGCCGTCGGACTGCTGGATCACCGGATAGACCGAGTTGAAGTAGCACCGGTGGGGTTTTAGCAGAACGTCTCCAATAGATTCGCCCGTTCCCGGAACCTCGTCACGAACGGACAGGCCGCCAAACTCGAACAACGCTCGCCGCGCCAGGGAGTAGCCATTGGTGTGTAGGCCGTCGCTCATCAAACCGATCACCACGTCGCCGGGGCTCATCTTGCCTCGGGGAAGACGCTTTTCGTAATCCACGATCCCAACGATCGAGCCGACCAGGTCGACCTCGCCATCATGATAGACCCCCGGCATCTCCGCCGTTTCGCCTCCCACCAGCGAGGCTCCTACGTTGGCGCAAGCCTCGATCAGCCCCTGGAGAATCTCTTCGAAGACCAACCCCTCCAAGCGAGAACAGCCGTAGTAATCGAGGAAGAACAGCGGCTTCGCGCCTTGACAGAGGATGTCGTTGACGCAGTGGTTCACGATATCGTGCCCCAATCCGCCATGCTTGCCCGCCATCGCCGCGACCTTGGTCTTAGTGCCGACGCCGTCGATTGAACTAACCAGGATCGGGTTCGCGATGTCCTCAAAAGTCGCTCGGAAAAGGGACCCAAAGCCTCCCACCCCCGAGATCACATTCCCCGTGTATGTCGACTGAATCCCCCCCACCATCGTCCGGAGCGTCCGCTGGGCTTCATCGATATTCACTCCGGAGTCTTTGTAGGTCAAGGGATCGACTGGCATGGGGTGAAGGGTACCCGCAGACGGGATTGGGGGTGATGGCGTGATGGAGGTGAATCGGGAGATCGTGAGGCCGTGAATTGGTGAAGAAGGTGAATAGATGAATCATGTATT
The DNA here is from genome assembly GCA_964501275.1 of uncultured Fimbriimonadaceae bacterium. Classification (GTDB taxonomy): domain Bacteria; phylum Armatimonadota; class Fimbriimonadia; order Fimbriimonadales; family Fimbriimonadaceae; genus 55-13. Next base: position 18,731 of record CAZCSP010000023.1, read on the forward strand.
AGGTCGTAGATTTTTTCTGCAAGACAACCTCACCTCCATCACGCCCGCAGCCCCCCAAAGCCCTAAAACCGCTATGCCGCAACTCCGTCCCGTCAGGTACCATATGCGACTCCAGTGGGCTGGTAGCTCAGTCGGTTAGAGCAACGGCCTTTTAAGCCGTGGGTCCTGGGTTCGAGTCCCAGCCGGCCCACCACTGGCACATTTTTCTCGCAACCAACGGCGCAAAATAGCGTAAAACGTTGGCAATGGCTACCGACCACTTTGCTCAACGGTATCGCATGGCCGCGTTTTGGGTCATCGCGGGCGCGGTTCTCTTTGGATGTATTGCGATCCTGCTCCCGTTTGTGCCCGCCCTGCTCTGGGCCGGAGTGCTGACCGTGCTGATGTTCCCCTTCTACCGGCGCTTCCGCAACCGGTGGGGCAAAACCAAGCTTCTGAACGGGGATCGGGCCGAGACGGCGGCAAGTTTGGCGACGGTGGCCATGACGATCCTCATTGTCATGATCCCCCTGGCTATTATCGGGCTTGGCCTCTTCGCCCAGGTCGGGGGTATTTCCACCACGTTGGCGGGCGAAGCTGGGAGACCTGCCTTCGAGTCGATCCTTACACAAGCAGACCAAGCCATCCAACCCTTTGTGGACCAGGTTGGCGGGACCTTCAGCGTGAAGGAGTATGTGATGACCCACCAAGAGGAGCTTTCCCAGGCGCTGAGGGCTCCCATTGCCAAGTTTGCCGGTCAGGCCGGATTCACCATCCTCACCATCGTCATCGCCCTCTTGACCATGTTCTTCATGCTGCGAGACGGCAAGAGCCTGCTCAAACCCACCTGCGACTTGGTTCCCCTCCCGCATGAGAAGACCATCGAAATCCTGGAGCGGGTGGCGGAGACGATTCGGGCGGTGTTTATCGGAACGGTATTGGTGGCGTTGATTCAAGGCGCCATCATGGGACTGACTTTCCTGATCGTCGGTATTCCAAACTCTCTGCTTCTCGGCGTCGCCTGCGCGATCATGGCGATCATCCCCCTGCTGGGTACGCCGGTGATCTACATTCCCGTGGCTTTACTGGCAATGTCTCAGGGGAAAACAAACGAGGGGATCGTCATTCTGGTCGTTGGATTTGGCATCGTGAGCCAGATCGACAATATCCTTAAGCCCTTCCTGATTGGCGGCAGAACCAACCTGCACCCTCTGGCGATCTTCTTTAGCATCCTGGGCGGCGTCCTCTTGATCGGCCCCATCGGGGTCATGGCAGGACCGATGTTGCTGACGATTCTGTTGGCTCTGGTAGAGGTGGTCCGATCCTGGGTTGTCGTCGCTCCGACACCTGATCCTGATGCGGCATCGGCTGCGTAGGGCTTTCGGAAGTCGGAGATCGTGGAGAAGGTGCTAAGTGCGAAGTTCTAGGTGGAAGGTGTCTATGCAGGGACACGCCTCATGATGTGCTACAAGTTTGCGGTGCCGATCTGGAGATCGGCGGTCCATCAGACCATCAGTCCTTCCGCCTTTATTCGCCTAGCTTGAAGACGAGCCTTGCGTTGCCGAGGGCGATTTCGTCTCCGTCCGTGAGTTCAGCTTCTTCGACCCTTTCAAAATCCGAGCGGAGTAGGAAGGTGCCGTTGGCGGAGCCTAAGTCGGTGATCTTCCAGACGCCGTCTTCCAGGGTGATCTTGGCGTGCTTGCGGGAGACGTAGACGCCCTCGGCGATCGAGCCCAGATCGACGTCGATAGGGCCTACGGCGGGATCGAAACGGCCGATGATGGCGGGGGGCTGGAAGGGGAAGCGGTCGTCGGTCTCGACTCCGCCGCGCTTGATAATGAGAACCGCGCCGGTAACCTCAGCCTGGTCGGCAACTTCCTCTATCGGCTCGTCTTCCACAACCGCCGTATCCGGGGTCAACTCTTCTTCTTCAACCGAAACTGCCACATTCTGATCGTCTGCCATTCCAAAACTCCTACGCGTCGATGCCCTCCGGCAATTGCCGAAAGAATACCAATTTAATCGGCGATCTGCTTTCGAAAGAGAGACCGAGGCAACGGCCTGATTCGTTCAGTCCCAAATGGGTAACCCGGATGCAGTCTGCTGGACCAGCAGAGCCAGACCCTCTTGAAGCTGGGCTACGACCGTCTTCCCCGCGGCGATGTTGGAGATGCTCGTCGCTCCGAGGGGAGAGAGTTCGGCTTTGGGAGACCACTGCACCCCCTCCATCGCCACGCCAGTGCAGGGAAGGATGGGGATGAGGGAGACGGTGTGGCCGACGCTGGATGCAACCTGGACTGGAAAGCCGGGCCGCACGAACCACGCCAGCCCATCTCGCAACACCAGGCGGCAGGTGGGGTACAGCCTGGCCGTGCTCTGCAGAGAGGAGAGCACATGGTCGAACCGGTCCCCCTCCAGACCGATGAGGGAGAACTGGGATTGCGCATACCGGCGGCGCACATGGATCAGGAGTTTGTCGCAGTCGGTGGTCTCCTGGTCCAAATCCTCCTCGATGGGCAGACTGGAGCGTTCGACCACCGGGTCCAAAGAGTCCAAGTCGCCGATGATGGTGGTCGGGACGATGCCGGAGGCAAGCAGACGGTTGGCGGCTCCATCCGCTGCCACAACGATGTCCGCCGACCTCGCCCAGACCGCCGTCGTTTCGGCACTGATATCAGTCCCAGCCAGGACTCCAAGCACCCTTTCTTGAGCCATTAACCGCTAGTTAACCCTACTCGGGCCAAGGGAGTAGACACCTGTGTATAAGATGGAGTGTTTGTACTTGGAAGATGAGATTATCATCGAAAAATCGCGGAAAATCATATTGAATAGGTCTCAATGGGAATCAGTGAGCGATACACGCCGACAGGCGCCCATAAAATGGTTCCGTCGTCCTGGTCCAATGCCGTCAACCGTGTGTATAATCCCATTCCCCGCGGCCAATTTGGCCCTTTGCAGGCAGCAATGAACGACCAGTATTCTTTAGAGGACTCCGATGACCATATTCAACTCCGAACCGCATGGACCCAAGTCACCAAGAGAATCGGCGCAACCCTGCCCAGCCAGTCGTTCGAACGATTTATCCGCCCGTTAAAGCCCGTCGCCCTCACCGAGGAGTGCGCCACGATCAGCGCCCCCGGCCAGTTTGTCCAAGAGTGGGTCAACGCCCGTTGTCTGACGATGTTGGAGGCTTTTCTTTCCGACGAGATCGGTAGGCCGCTTCGCGTGGCGCTGGTTTGGGAAGCCCGGGAGAAACCGACGACCAAGGCGACCGAACCGATGGTCGCTGCGCCAGTAGTGGAGAAGAGCGACTTCCGACCTAACGCTCGCTACACCTTCGAATCCTTTGTAGTGGGGCAAAGCAACCGCATGGCCCATGCCGGAGCGCGGGCGGTGGCCTCCGAGCCCGGATCGCGCTATAACCCGCTTTTCATCTGCGGTCCCAGCGGACTAGGCAAGACCCACCTGCTCCATGCCATCGCCCGCGAAGTCTTGGCGACGCATCCCAAATTCAACCTAGCCTATGTAACGGCTCAGCAGTTCGCCGAGGAGTTCGTGGGAGCGCTCCAGACCAACCGGGTCGATAGTTTCCGCCGCGGGTTGCGAAGTGTGAACTTGTGGCTGATCGACGACATCCAGTTCATCGCCGGGAAGGACAAGACCCAAGAGGAGGTCTTCCACACGTTCAACCACCTGTACTCGCTTGGCAAGCAGATCGTCATCTGCTCCGACCGGGCTCCCCGCGAACTGCACATGATGGACGAGCGGCTCCGCTCCCGGTTCGAGGCGGGCCTGGTGGCCGATATCCAGATGCCCGACACCGAGACGCGGTGCGCGATCATTCAGAGCAAGGCGGCTCATGAAAGACTGGACCTTCTGCACGAGGTTGCTTTCTATCTGGCAGAGAACGTTCCCGGCAACATCAGACAGCTAGAGGGAGCGCTGACCAAGCTCACGGTGCAAGCGAGCCTGGAAGAGCGCCCGCTGGAACTCTCCTTGGCCCAGGCGATGGTAGAGAAGTACTACAAGGGAACTCTAGAGAAGCCGGCGGTCTCGGAGATCATCGGCACCGTTAGCAAGCAGTTCAAGATTCCGGTTGAAGATATTTTAGGCACCTCGCGCAAGGCTCCCATCGTCGAGGCTCGCCACGTGGCGGTCTACATGACACGGGAGATCACAGGCGACTCTTGGAAGCACATTGGCTCCCAGTTTGGCAACCGAGACCACACCTCGATGATGCACGGCTACCAGAAGGTTCAGGAGATGATGATCCACGACAAGAACCTGAAGACCGTGGTGAAGACCATGATCCGCAACCTGTATCCCAACGCCTAGCCATGAAACTCGCCGACATGACCTGGCCGGAAGTCGATGCCCTATCGAAGAAGGTCGTCGTGGTCATCCCAACCGGGTCCTTGGAACAGCATGGCCCCCACCTGCCGCTTTTCACGGATTCAATCTTGGCGACCGGGGTGGCCGCGGCCGCGGAGGCAGTCATCCCGGACAAGGTCCTCCTGGTTCCAACTTTGTGGCTGGGGGCCAGCGCCCATCATATGGCGTTTGCCGGGTCGCTCACGGCGTCTTTTGAAACCTACATCGCCCATATTCAGGACGTGGTTGGTTCATTGATCCACCATGGATTCCAGCGGTTCTTCCTTTTGAACGGGCACGGGGGAAATGCCGAGCCGAATGGGATCGCGATGCGAAAGCTGAAGGCCCAATGTCCCAACCTGGTTTTCGGGCATAGCGGTTACTACACCTTCTGTGAGCAGGAAGCCGCCCATGTTTTGGAGGGCCTCACGAAGACCATTCGCCACGCCTGCGAAGCCGAAGCCAGCCTGATGATGCACCTTCGACCGGACCTGGTGCGCAAGGACAAGATTCGGGATGACGGCCTGGCGTGCGATCCACCCATCCAAGGCTTGGTCCACCACTTCGACGAGATCACCGAGCAGGGATCCCTTGGCTACGCCAGCTATGCGACTGCCGACAAGGGCCGGATCCTCTTCGACGCCGCCGTCGCCGGGGTCGTCAAGAATTTGTCGGCGATTTACGATGGATACGTTTTTGTGGGCGGTTAAGGTAACTTCCATGCAGTCCGCAGTCGGTTGGACGAGAAGGAGAACGGAATGGCAATTCGAAAACTGGCGGCCCTCGGGGTTGCCTCGGCATTGATGGCGGCAACGGTATCCGCCCAAAGCAACGATCAAAAGCCTGAGAAGGCGCGGAATAACCTTGGGATCAAGGCGGGGCTCTACGTTCCCACCGGCTCCCTTGTCCGCGATGTTTTCGGGTCGTCGATCTTCGTCTTCGGCATTTCGTTCGACGACTTCTCCCGGCAGGCAGACAAGTGGCGTCTGACGGTGGACTTCGACTTTATCACGGGTCAAAAGGACGGCAACAAGTTCTTCGCCGCGCCGGTGACGGCGTCGGTGGGCCGCGTCTTTGGCTCACCTGAAGACCACTTCCGACCGTATGTGCGGTTCGGTGCGGGAGTTGCCTATTTCGACTATAGCATCAACCATCCTGATACTTCGGAGAGGTTCTCCACCAAGCGCGGCGGATTCAGCGCGGATGCTGAAGTGGGCTTTTTTGTTGGCGACAAGTTCCGGCTTGCGGCAAAGTATGTGTGGTTCTCCAAAGTGGACGACTTCGACTTCGGCGGACTCCAGATCACCGCGACTTACAACATCCTGAAGTTCTAGGGATCGCCGCTTCTGTAGGCGGGGGATGTATTGTGCCGCCGCCCTCTTGCCGATCCAGCCGGAATTGCGGGGGCACAATACATCCCCCGCCTACAGAGGGACCTTTTCGCGACTACAACGCGCTTTGTCGTTCATGATAGGAACGGATGTCCAAAGGTCTAGAAACGCTGGAACCAGAAATAGAGAAGGCAGTTCTCGTTGTCGTCAATCAGGACGAGGACGAGGATACGATCGTAGAGAACGAACTGGAGGGGTTGTGCGAAGCGGCAGGGGTGGAGCCCCTGGCCGTTATTCGCCAACGCCTGGACCGCCCCTACAAGGGAACCTACGTGGGCACCGGCAAGGTGGAGGAAATCGGGGCTCTGGCCAAGGAGTTGGACGCCGACCTGGTCCTGATCGACGGTGAAGTCAGCGGGATGCAGCAGCGCAACTTGGAGAAGGCGTTCGAGCGGAAGGTGATCGACCGCACCCAGTTGATCCTCGACATCTTTGCCGGACGCGCCCGCACCAAGGAGGGCATGCTTCAGGTGGAGTTGGCCCAACTCACCTACATGATGCCCAAGCTCATGTCGGTCTACACCAAGTTTGAGCGTCAAAAGGGCGGCATCGGAATGCGCGGCCCTGGTGAGACCAAGCTTGAGTCCGACCGGCGGATGGTGCGCGACAAGATATCGAAGCTGAAGCACGAGATCGAGGACGTCAAGCGGGTTCGAGACCAACAACGCGCCAGTCGCCGCAAGTACCCCTTTCCTTTCGCTTCCATCGTGGGTTACACGAGCGCCGGGAAGTCCACGCTCATGAACCGTCTGGCGGGAACCGACGTGCTGGTGGATGCGATGCCGTTCGCAACCTTGGACCCTACGACCCGAAAGGTGGACCTGCCTGACGGGTATGCGCTTTTCCTGACGGACACCGTCGGCTTCATCCGCAACCTGCCTACCCATCTGGTCGCCGCCTTCCGGTCCACGTTGGAGGAAGCGACCCACGCCGACTTCATCATCCATGTGATCGACATCAGCACCCCCGCCTGGGAGATTCAGCGGGACGCGGTGATCGAGACTTTGGAGCAGCTTGACGCAGGGGACAAGCCTATCCTCACGGTCTTCAACAAGATCGACGCCGTCGAGAATCCTCACTTGGCCACCGAACTGGTCGCCGAATGGCCCAACTCGGTCGCCATCAGCGCCGCCACCGGCAAAGGCATGGAAGACCTCCTCCTCGCCATCCGCAAGCAAGTTCAAAGCCTGCTAGGCTGGGTCAAAGCCCTCGTGCCCTATTCCGAGCCCAGCGTGGTGCAAGACTGCTACGACTTTGGAAGGGTTCACAAGGTGGAATATCGGGAGGACGGCATCTATGTGGAGGCCGAGTTGGTGGCTGAGATGCGGCAGAAGCTGGCGAAGTATGAGGTGTAAGTGTCATGGGCAGCCTGCCCATGCGTCCCGTGACCTGCCAGGTCATGGTTTGCTTATATTTGCAGCAAACACTCGGCTTGCGACCCCTACCCTTCCCTTCCCCTGTGGCATGGGCGTCCCGCCCATGGTTTTCAAGACCGTCCCGGTCTTGGGTTACTTGTACTTGCTACAAACGCTCTGCGGGAGAACCCCCACCCTGCCCTCCCCCTACACGTTCCTCGCAGGGGGAGGCTCCTTTTGAACCTCCACGATTGGCTCCAACAAGCCACAGACCGCCTTGCCCAGGCCGGAATCGATTCGTCGCGATTGGAAGCCCAAATGCTTGCCTCCCACGTCTTCAGGGTGGATAGAACCTGGATCGTTGCCCACCCTGAGGCAGAGATCAATGAGCTTGCGGCGGAGACTCTCCTCCAGAGGCGTGAAAGTCGGGAGCCCTTGGCCTATATCCTAGGTTGGCGGGAGTTCTATGGGCGGCGATTTGGGGTGGCGTCGGGGGTTTTGATCCCTCGGCAAGAGACCGAGGTATTGCTGGAGGCAGCCCTGGATACCGTGGGCCGGGGGCCAGTCTTGGATTTGGGGACAGGTAGCGGATGCCTTGCGGTCAGTTTGAAATTGGAGCGTCCCGAGGTCGAGGTCTGGGCCTCCGACATCTCGCCCGCCGCCCTGAAGATCGCTCGTCGGAATGCGGAGACACATCAAGCCGAGGTGCGATTTATCGAGTCCGACCTTTTCCAGAGCTTCCCTGACATCCGATTCGAGCAGATCGTCTCTAACCCCCCCTATATCGCCGACGCCGAAAAGCTGATGCCGGAAGTGCAGGGGCACGAACCCGCGTCCGCCCTCTTCTCCGGCCCTACTGGGCTGGAGTTCTATGAGCGGTTGGCTCAGGAGGCGGCGAGGTTCCTGTTGCAAGGCGGTAAGTTGGCGGTAGAGGTGGGGCGGGGGCAGGCTGGGCCGGTGACGGAACTTCTGATGGCTCATGGATGGTTGGTGGACCGGGTGATTCCCGACTTGGCGGGCATTGAGCGAGTGGTGGTAGCTGCAAACCATCCATGACCTAACAGGTCATGGGACGCATGGGCAGGCTGCCCATGCCACTTGTCCTGCCATAATCTAGGCATATGGAGATCGTCGTCCCGGACGAGTTCAAGTACCTGTACGCGCAGAGCAGGCAGCGGCCCGTCGTGAAAATCCCCGCTCCGGTCCTGCGGCAGAAGGCGGAGGCCGTTGGAAAAATCGCCCGGAAGCATGCCTTGCTGGCGGAAGACATGATCCGCATCATGAAGCGGGCGAACGGCGTCGGGTTGGCGGCTCCGCAAGTGGGCGTTGGAAGCCGGATTTTCGTGATGGCCCCCGAGGGGATGCGTCCCGTCGCTATGATCAACCCGGTGATCGTCAAGGCGCAAGGGGAGCAGATTGGGCAGGAGGGTTGCCTCTCCATCCCCGGCCTCTATGGAGATGTGAAGCGGGCCGAGTATGTGGAGATCGAAGCCCAGGACACCCGAGGCCGCACGTTTCGCTATGAGTTGGAAGGGATGCATGCACGAGTCGCCCAGCACGAGATCGACCATCTGGATGGCATCCTCTTCATCGACAAAGTAGACCCCGCCACCCTCCACTGGTCGCACCCTGATCGAGAGGAGGCGGTGGACTAAGGGGTAGGGAATGAGGCATGGAGGGAATAAGGCAAACCCAAGATGAACTCATGAGGAACCGACTACGTAATTTTCCTCCTTTCCGCTTTCCCTAATTCTCTTCATCCCTCATTTCCTTCCCATGCGCCTCATCTTCTTCGGCACTGGTTCTTTCTGTCTCCCCGCTTTGCGGGCGTTACGGGACGATGTCGTCTTGGTGGTGACCCAGCCGGACCGGCCAAGTGGGCGGGGGATGAAGATGCACCTTTCGCCCGCCAAGGAGATTGCGACCCAGCTTGGGATACCAGTGGAGACCCCGGAGAGAAGCCGTGCTCCCGAGTTTGTGGAGAAGTTGGAGACCATGCGACCCGACGCCTTGGTAGTGGCGAGCTATGGGCAGATTCTGAGCCAGCGGATGCTCGACTCGGCCAAGCGGGGAGGGATTAACCTGCATGGCTCCATCCTGCCCAAGTATCGCGGCGCGGCCCCGATCCAGCGGGCCATCCAGAACTTGGAGCCCGAAACCGGGGTGACCCTCATGCAAATGGACAAGGGGATGGATTCGGGGGATGTGATCGCCATCGAGCGGACTCCCATCGGGCCGGACGAGACCTACGGCGAGTTGCAGGACCGGCTGGCGATTCTCGCCGCTGAGATGGCGGTGGATTGGATGCCCCGGATTATCGCCGGAGACTATCCGAGAACCCCGCAAGACGCCGCCCAGATGACGCTGGCCCCCAAGATCGAAAAGGCGGAGTGCGAACTCCAAGTGGAGGGAGACGCGGAGAGAGAGTATGCCAAATTCCGCGCTTTCACCCCCGCACCCGGCGCCTACCTGAAGATTGGATACCCCCAAAACGAGGGCGTTTTAGGGGAACGGGCGGCTACCCTCAAAATCAGCCGAGCGAAGTTGGGCACTGGCAAGGGGGCCTCTGGCGTTGTGATTTCTACCGGCGAGGGCTGTGAAGTTGCTTTCGGAACAGGCAGCCTGATCCTCCTCGAAGTCCAGCCGGAAGGTAAAAAGAGAATGTCTGGCAGAGATTTCGCAAACGGTATGCGCCTCAAGCCGGGCGACCGCCTTGTTTAGTGTCCCTATGGAGCAGAAACAACCTAAAATCGTTCAGAAGCTGTTGCTTCGCACCTTCTTCCTACTCATGTCGGTAGCCGCCATCTTCGTGGGTATCCGGTATGTGCTGGATTGGCGAGAAGACCCGGACAGCGGCACGATCGACTCCAATGGGATGATTGCGGCGATCGAAATCCTGGACGATGGGCAGCAGGCGGTGCTGTTCGATTCCGCCGGAACCAAGGTGGCGAGCCCGGACTACGAGCCTGGCAAGATGGACCGTGACCTGGTGTGGCGGCCCGACGGCAACCGCATCTTCTTCTCCAGTGATCGGGGGGAGAGCGCCTACCACATCTTCCGCTGGAATCCCGGTACCCAGAAGGTGGATCAGAGAAGCACCGGCACGCTCAGCAAGTTCGACCCAAGCTTTGAGTATGCCGATCCTTCCGACGCTGCCGCCATCAAGTTAGCGGGGGAAACGGCGCTTATCACCCAGGGCGGTTTTGTGCTCGACTTCAACGTCCGCAAAGCGACGACTCAGCAGTTGCTGCCTCCTGCCCGAGGGGTTACGGCGGGGGCCGACGAAGAGTCGGGCAGTTCGGGACAGTTCGATGCGATCTACAAGCGGTACGGCAACGCCTTCCGCACGGCACGGTGGCTCAAGAACCAGGGATATATCGCCGCCATCATGAAGCGGGATGAGGGCGAAGTGCTCATTATTCAGAGGGTCAGCGCCACCGATGCGTCCGAACTTATGCCGAGAGCCATTTTTGGCGGGGAAAGGATCGACATGGATGTAGATTCCAAGACGGGCAACTTAGTCTTTACCATCCTCAACTTCCAATTCCCCGATCTGGACAAAATCCCTGACGAGAGCATTAAGGACGGAAAAGTGGTCAAGCCCTTTGTTCACGGCATCTTCATGATCGATCCATCTATCAAAGGGACGGACGCCATGGTGGCGATTGCCGTTAGCCAGGATGACAAACTGGCGTTTGGTCCACCCGCGGTGAACCCGGACGGCAGCCAAATCGCCACGACGACGGGAACCTACGATGGAACCAGTTTCGTGCCTGCAGGCTTAGCCGTGATGCCGCTTCAACCCGGCGGGGTGCAGGGGGGAACGGCAGTGGTTTCGGGGCAGATTTACGAACTTTCCTGGCATCCCAACGGCGAGATGTTGATCTATATCAAGCGGGCGGGGGCGGAGCGCGGAATCTATAAAATCGGTAAGGACGGAAGCGCCGAGACCAAGGTCTCGAACAGCGGAAACTACATGACTCCCAAGTTCAGCCCCCAGTCCAAGTAGAGTTTGGAGTTTAGGGTGGGCCACGGTAACCCCCGGATACTTTACGGCCGGGCTGTAAGTTGCAATCTACTGATCGTCCACGACCTAGAAGACCGTGGGACGCACAGAGGCAGAATGCCTATGCTACTTTGGGAGAGCGGAGATGGCTCGGTGGCCGAGTACGTCGATGATGAGCATCAACGCCATGAATCCGATGCCAAGGTAGAGAGTCATCTTGGACATGAAGTCGTCGAAGCCCGCCTTTCCCTTAAAAGTGGTGCGAACGCCGCTGCCACCGGACATCGCATCGCCCTTGCCGGTGAGGAACACCAGTGCGGAGAACAGCACGGCGACGATCACGCCGAGGACGATAAAAGCGACATAGAGGTTATACATCGGATTGGACAGACAATCTTACCCGCTAAATGGGAAGCTTGATCGGCGTGTAGGCAGAAATGGCCGCCAATAGGCCCGCTATCAGCAGGCTTCCTGTCATCACGTGGAAGAGCCCACTGTTCCAAAGCCGCAGGGGAATGCTGACGTGAACCCGCCTGGAATGGCTGTGCTTCTCTAAAAGCTCCTTTCCCGAACGGATCCCCATTTCGATCTGGCGGTCGGTCGGGGGACGGGTGGTGATCCAGTACTGGACAAGGGCGCCAACTCTTCGCCAGAAGAGGATCGTTACGACCAACGCGAAAATCAGCTTCCAGTAGTTATCCGTTGGCCAAGGTGCTAGGGCAATGCTGGTGTAGATTCCCGCGCCGACCGCCAGGTTGGTCCCGCACCGAGGATGGACTCGGGGCATCCGTTTGACCACACTGGGGATCAACTCTTCTCCGCGCTCGATCGTGTGGACCACCATATGCTCAGCGGCATGGACTCCAGAAATAGGGAGCAGCCGGAAGCCGAGGGCGAAGAGGCCGAATTGCAGAACCGAGGTCAACGGGTTAACTACTGCAAACGGACCTCCCATCGCCAGCAGCCACTCGTGGAAGTACACGACGGGGACGGTCGCCGCGCTGAGCATGGTCATCAACAAGGCCCCAGTGGCTACCAATGCCAACCCCTGCGGTCCCGCCGAGAGGGAACCCGTGGTCAGATAGACGCCAAAGGGGGTCGCCATTCCGCCGATCATCGCGGGGCGGTTGACAACGCTTGGGGGGTCGAGCAGGTCGGAAGCCCGCAGAATGCCCACCACCCGATAGTCGTCGTCCACCACCACGAGAGCCCCGACGTTCAGCCGGTCGAAGATGCGAAGAGCCTCCGCCCCGGACTCATAGAGTCTGACCACCGGCATCTCCGCTGCAAACGCCGCTTCAATCCCATCGTTCTCCAGAGCCCCATCGCCCAGGGCCTGGGCCAGAGAGCGTTCCGTGACCACGCCTTTGAGCGTTGTGTCGTCTACAACGGGCAGGATTCCCGCCGAGTTCTCGCGGAGCCTCCGCGCCGCAAACCCCAACGTCTGCTCCACCCCCACCTGAAACGTCGCCCGCATCAGGGTCGAAACGGGACGGGTGAGCGGCGATGGGGTCATGAGAGGATTATGGTCGGATAGTCCAATAGTCGGATGGTCGATTCCGCCTGATCTAGGCCGAACGTTCCTACTCCACCAGCTTGCACAGTGGTACAGCAATCCGACTATACGACCATGCAGGCTATGAAGACTATCCGACTCTGGCTTGATCTGGTATCCTCTTCGTTCGCCTTAACCGGCTCGCTGTTCCCTAGCGGAGTCTTTCGCCTGTGGAACCAAAGCCCATAGTGAGCAAATATGAGTAAGAAATACGAAGCGTTTTACATTGTCAAGCCCGATCTCAACGATGGCGAGGTCGGCAAGATTTCGGACCATTTCAAGGGAGTGGTCGAAAAGCAGGGTGGCACCGTTGAGAAAGCCGGGAAGTGGGATAAGCGCAAGCTGGCCTACGAGATCGACGGCTACAAAGAGGGCAACTACATCCTGATGCACTTTGAAGCCCCCGCCGAGCTTCCTGCCGAACTGGGTCGTCTGATGCGCATCAACGACGACATCATCCGCCACCGAATCTATAAACTAGAGGACTGAAATGGTCAATAGCGTCGTTCTCATCGGCCGCCTCACACGAGACCCCGAGCTCCGCACCACCACCACGGGAAAGAACGTCTGTTCGTTCTCGATCGCCGTCAACAAACGCGTCAAACCGCAAGACGGATCGCCTGATGCCGACTTCTTCAACATCGTAGCCTGGGAAAAAAGCGCCGACTATGTGGTCAACTATTTGACCAAAGGTCGCCTGGTTGCGATCGAGGGACGGCTCCAGGCTCGGAAGTTCACCGGAAGCGATGGAAGCAATCGCGAAGTCGTTGAGGTGGTAGCCACCAGTGTCCAAGGTTTGGATCGTCCTCGCGACGATCAAGGTGGAGGCGGAGGCGCCCCCCGACCAGCCGCCACAACGGCTGCCGTAACCACCGCACCCGCCGCCGACGAATACGATCCGTTTGCCGACGAGTAGTTTCCTTTAACCACAACGGTACAGAGACACAACGTTCTCTGTGCCGTTGTGGTTTCTAAGTACACTGGCCTCATGCCAACTTGGCAAGAGGTGCAGGTTAGCGGGCAGTCTTTCCATGGCGAACTTCTGACGGGCGAGGTCATTCAAGCGTCCCGGTTCGAGCGATGCTCGTTTACGTCGGCAAGCCTGGATTCGGCCCGACTCCAGGCGTCCCACTTTGAGGAGTGCGACTTCACCCGCGCCAACTTTGCCGACGCCAAGTTGCGCGGGTGCGTGTTTACCGGCTGCAACTTCACCGACGCCTCTTTCTTTGCCGCAAGGATCGAAGGGACTCGGCTGATCGCTTGCCAATTTGGCGGCACTGATCTTCGTAGCATCCAAGTAGAGGCCTCCGACTTCTCCTTCTCCAGCCTCAGAATGCAGGACCTGCAGAGCCTCGATCTCTCCCAGACCAAGTTCATCGCAGCCGATCTCTACGGGACCGACTTTTCGGAGGCGATCCTTCGCCAGACCGACTTCAGCCGCGCGATCCTCGCCCAAGCCAAGCTAAACGCCGCCGACCTGCGCGGAGCCGACCTCCACGGCGTCGATCTCCGGCAGACATCCATCGTCAAAGCCAAGATCGACCTCGCCCACGCGATCGCTTTTGCGCAGTCGCACGGGGCGGTGGTGGAGGGATAGCATCATGGCCAGGAAGGGACCTTCGGAGGTTTTCAAGGAGTGGGAGCGGCTAGTCTCAGTGGATCGGGAACGACCACTTGAGGAGCGCTTTGCCAGGTGGCGGGTCATCTATGACCTTTGCTATCAGGATGGAGTCTGGGTTCAGAGGGCCGATGCCTGGTGCGTCACCTCCCTGGGCTGGACTCTCTATGCCGAGCAGAACAAATGGCAGGACGGCTTTCAGCTTGTCGAACGGCTTTCGCCAGACGATCCGGATATAGATCCTTACTTCCACCACGACATTTGGTGCATGAGAGCTTGGTCTGAATTCATGCTTGGCGAAGAAGAAACCGCGATCTCAACTCTAGCGAAGGTGATGGAAACCGAAGGCGTTGGCCCTCATGTGGTTAAGCAAGCGATTGAAGGGTTTTGCCACTATCGAGATGCGCAAGCTACCGTTCCCGATTCCTTGGCTGAACTGGCGAGAACCGCTTTGACTCTCATCAAGCGGGCAGACCTGGCTAAAGAGATCGAGCCAGGGATATCCTATGGCCAGTTGGCTCAGGTGATCGAGCAATCCTATCCCCACCATGGCAAGAAAACCACCGACCCCGATCTATGAAGCATGGGACGACTTGGTCTTCCGGGTGGTGCCTTGGACCCTTGAGGAACGGATTCGCAAGTGGGAACCGCTCTATGAGCAGACCTGGAAAGACGGCCAGCCGGTCGGAGACCTGGACGACGCCAAGCTCATTATCACCGCCGGCTGGGGTCTGTTTGGAGAGAAAGGCGGGTGGGGACCGCTCCATGAGAAGGACGACTGGGAAGAGGCGCTAAGGCTGGCGAAGATCGGCCGCACTCTGATTGGTAGAACATCTCATCCTGACGTGGACGACGATAGTCTCATTTGGCACGAAGCCGTTGCCCACGTGGCGCTTGGCCACGAGATGGAGCTTGTCCAGAACATTCACGAGCTTCTTGACCGCTATCGCCCCTACAACACCACCCCGCTCGGCTCCATAGAAGGGTTGATTACCGAGTGGGTGAACCATCACCCAGCGGAAACGGAGGTCTCGCCAGAACTGCGCGAAGCCGCCCTGCGGTTCCTGGAGATCAAAAAGCGCAAACGGGACGCCAAGGCTTGCCTGGAAGCCAAGGACTACGGGGATTTGCGCCGCATCCCATGCTTCATGCCCTGGGAGGCGCGAGGGAAGCAGGCCAAAGAGTAACCGCTTTTTCACGCAAAGTCGCCAAGACGCAGAGGGACGCGGCATTTAACGGCGGATGACTCCGATTTCTTACATTCTACGGTGGAGATGCTGTCTGTGCACGACTTGACCTCTATCGCTAATAACAGGCCCGAGAGTAAAAATTCTCGGGCCTGTTTAGGCTGGTTAACCCGCGATCTTTGATGCCAAGGCGGTGTCTAGGGGGACGCCGGGGCCCATGGTGGCACTGAGGGTGAGGGACTGAACGTACTTGCCCTTTGCTGAACTCGGCTTGGCCTTCAGTACCGCGCCAAAACCGGCTTTGAAGTTCTCCAGAAGCTGCTCGTCAGTGAAGTTCACTTTGCCGATGCTCATGTGGACCACGCCCGCTTTATCGGTTCGGTACTCCACGCGAGTGGCGGCCTTGATCTCCTTGACGGCAGTGCCGATATTGTTGGTCACGGTTCCGTTTCGCTTGTTGGGAGTCTTGGGGCCGAGGGCCTTTCCGATCTTTCCAATCTGGGGGGCCATCTCTTCGGTGGCGAGGATCACGTCGAACTTGAGGTCCTTGTCGCCGGTCTGGATTCGCTTGATCAAATCCTCATCCCCGACCACATCGGCTCCCGCCGCTTCTGCTTCCTTGGCCAAGTCGCCCTTGGCCAAAACCGCAACCTTCTTCACCTTGCCAGTGCCATGGGGAAGGTTGGTCAATCCCCGAACGTTCTGGTCGCTCTTTCGGGGGTCGATGCCGAGTCGGATGGCGAGGTCCACGCTCTCGACAAACTTGGCGCTGGCGGTCTTCTTGACCAACTCGATCGCGGCGTTAATCTCTAGCAGAGCGTCCTTGTCGACGGTCTTGGCCAGTTCGACATAACGCGGCGAATGCGCGTTCTTCTTGATGTTCTTTCTCAATCTGTTTCACCTGTGGTGCAGGCGTCCTTCATCAGGACTCCCACGGAATGCCTGGAGTGTACCTGGGGCGGGTGTTTGGTGTTGGGCATTTGGGGGCGGCGTTTCGGTGTTTCGGTGCTACGGCATTGCGGCCAAACCGACATAACCCTACGCCGTAAAACCGAAACACCGCAATGCCGTCCGATGCCATCATTACTCCATGACCCTCAACGCCTACTCTGCCGCCAAGAAGATGGCCCTCTTTGAAGACCTGAAGAAGGGGCTTCCTCCGAGCGAGGGTGAGTTTGATGAGGCGGTTCTTCGCGAAGGCAAGGTAAAGGGCGATCCGCTGGTGGGGGCGACCCGCTATGAAGCGAACTCCATCTACGTCGAATTCATCTTTCCCGACCCCAAGACCACCTCGACCATCCTGGTGGTAAAACTCACTCCACCCGAACGCATCGTCTTCCTCCCGGTGCCTTCCTGGGTAGTTGAGAACATTTGGCAGGGCGAGGTTGCTGGGACCTTCCACTTCGAGTCGGAGGCGATCAGGCTATATCAAGAGTTGGGACTCGAGTTGGAGATGGAAGCAAACCAAAAATGGTTTGGTCCCCAGATGGCGAAGCGGAGGGAGTAGGGGCAACTCGTGTCTAAGTATTGTGGTTTCAAAACCTCACTGGTTGTGTGCAACCACTGACGTTTTGAAACAGACGCCACGCCTCAAAACTGATCGGTCATGAACATCTGCGGCAGGCCGGGGGCGTTGCGGCCCATGAGATAGAGTTCGGGGATAGGCTCGGATATGGGCAGGGCCAGACGCTCTGACATGGACCTCAGCCCCATCCATTCCGACTCGGATGGGAACCGCCATGGGCGGGATCGCCGACTGACCACGCACTCCCGGACATGTTTACCCTCATGGCAGATATAGCCGTCCTCAAAAGGAGTGCATATCCTCAGGTTCCACTTCCAATACTTCCAGCGTTTCTCGTCTCGCCTTAGTCTCGCGGGATCCTGAACCGACCATGCGTCGTAGGCTTTCTGGATTTCGGGAAAGCCCCACATATCCTTGAGGCTGTCGTCGGTCTCGCTCTCCAATGGGCCCTGCACGACCTCGTCCATTACCTGGAAGCCGCATCGGGCATACAGTCCCTGTTCCCGAGCGAATAGCCAGGCGGTTGACTCTCCTTGGCTTTCTGACTGATCCAATACCACCCTGAGCAGTTGCTCCGCCAAACCCTGCCTTTGGCGGGAGACCTTCGTCGCTACTCCGGCGATGCCGATCGCCCTTCCCCAACCAAACTCCAAGGGCACGGTCGTGAGGATTGAGACCATCTCACCTGCGTCGAATAGAGCCCATTTACGGCGAAGATCGAACATAGGCTCGTTCAGAAAAATCCCGTTGGCCCGGTCGTAGTCCAAATCAAAGACTTCGCATAGAAGGCGTAAGAAGGGAGCGGCCTCTGTCTGCTGGATCGTGCGAATCTCGATCATGGATTGTTTGGCGGAGGTGGACCGGAGCTTTTCACGAAGACCTTGACGGAGACGGTCTCGGGTTTGGTAAGGCGGATCCCGTCGGGCAGGTCCAACTCCACCGCAATCGTAGTCGTTTCCCGCATACCGTCGATATTGATGGGTTTGGTATTGATGACCGCCAGGTTCGCGAGCACATCTGCCGGCCCTTCCACGCTGATCTGGGCTGGGGTGAACTCATAATCGGTGATCGTGGTGCCGAACTCAGGCGTTCCGTTCCAAACGGGCTGGATCAAGAGCGAGCGGCGGGGCGGACGAGGCGCCACGAACGCTCTTACCGTCACGGTATCCGTGCTCATCGAGACGTTTGAGACTGGCGAATCCTTGTCATCGAGCGGTTCCAACTTGGTAGTTTGCGAGTTGTTGGTCTCCAATGTCGTCAGGTTCAGGTAGGCCCGCACCCGCTTGACCCTGTTGACCAGGGAGCTTGCTCCTGAGATCGTGATCGTCGCGGGGTCGCTGGTGGCTCCGTCGTATCGGTAGTCCTGAAGCTTGAAGGACCCGATGGCCTCCACATCGACGTTGATACGCCGTGTTATCTCTCGATCCAAGGTGATAGGAATCCTCATATTTTTGGGATTCCATTCGACTTCATATTCGGTGGGGGCTTCCAAACGAACCAAGTACCTGCCGTCGCTGGGTTGCTCCGACAAATCTATATAGGCGCTGAGGTAAGCCCTGTTGATCTTCATCTGCTGTTCAGGTGTGCCTGATGCGTGGAAAGTGACGACCTTTGGCACGTCCCCCACAATGATCATGCCCTCCGGCGGATTGCGAATCTCCAGATTCAGATCGAAAGTGAAGATCCCCCCTTTTGCGTCTATGGGAGCGATAGAGTTCTTCACATGCGTCCAGAGGAGGACGGAAAGAGCGAAGCTGAGGAGCAGGATCGGAAAGTTCACTCGACGAATATCGAACATCAGACCGATTCTCCCCGCCGAATCAGGCGCCGCCGTGGGCGGTCCGTCGCTCCCGCGCCATCTTCTTCGCGCAACTCTCGATTGAGGAAGTCACGCAGTTCATGGGCATTCGCCAACTTCCGCAACCGACCTTCCTTTGCATAGCTAATCGTTGCCCGCTCTTCGCTTACGATGATCGCAATGCAGTCCAGTTGCTCGGTCACGCCCAGACCTGCACGGTGGCGCATGTGAACGTTCTGGCTGAGGCGGTTGGAGTCGCTCAGCGGCAATCGGCAGGCCGCCGCCACGATCATGTCCCCCCGAATAATCACCGCTCCATCGTGCAGCGGGTTTCCTTCATAAAAAATGGACCCGATCAAGGGAGCGCTGACTCGCGCGTTCACGATCACTCCGTTGTTCGCAATCTCGTCCAGAGGCGCACCGCGTTCGATGACGATCAACGCTCCGGTGCTCTCGGTAGCCAGTTCGGTAACCGCCGCCACCAACTCCTCCACCGTCCGCGCCTCGGTTTTCAGGGTGGAAGAGGAGAACTTCGGCGTGATTTCAAGCTTGCCCAGCCTCAACGGGCTCAAGCCCTCGATGGCCTGTCTCAGTTCGGGAAGAAACAGGATAACCAAGGCAACAGGGCCCAAGATCGTGGCCTTGTCCAAGAGCCAGTTGAGGGCGAACAGCTCCAGCTTTCCGCTGACGAACAAGAGCAACACGAAACCGGCGATGCCCAATACAATTCGCCAAGCGCGTGAACCTCGAATCAGCATGAACAGCCGATAGAAGATGTAAGCCACGATCAGGATGTCGACCGCATTGCGCACGGGGTCGGACACGAACTGTTCGATGAACTCTTGATAGAACTCCTTCAACGGTAATTACTCAATAGCGAATTTTAGCCTTGATACGAACGGAAACAAACCCGCAGATAGGCAGAAAGTGCTTTGAAACCCGGAAACTTGCGAAAAGCCATAATGGTTCCAGGAGCCTCAACGTCGCGGCTCGCCTGAATCCACTCATGAGCGACGAACCTACACGCCCTTTAGACGAAATCCGCAAGGACATCGATGCCATCGACCGACAGTTGGTGGATCTCCTCAACGCCCGCGCCTCCCTGGCCCAAGAAGTGGGTCGGGTCAAGGGCCGCGATCAGCGACCTTACTTCACCCCCGAGCGGGAGCGACAAATCTATCAGCGACTAGAAGAGTCGAATCCCGGTCCTTTGCAGAGCAGGCAGCTAGTGGGGATATTCCGCGAGATTATCAGTGCCGCCCGCGCCGCCGAGAAGCCGCTCATCGCCGCCTATTGGGGGCCACCCGGAACCTTCACCCATGTCGCCGCGATCCAGACCTTTGGCACCAGTACTACCTTTGAGGCGCAGGACTCTATCTCCGACGTGTTTCGAGCGGTGGAGCATGGCAAGGCGGACTATGGGGTGGTACCGGTCGAGAACTCGGTGGCGGGAGTCGTCCCCGAGACCCTCGACCTCTTTCCCCAGACCAACGTCAAGATTTGCGCGGAACTGTACGTCCCCATCCAACACCACCTGATGACCACCGCCCCATCCTTGGACCAGATCGAGACGGTCTATGCAGGCCCCCAGCCCTCCCAGCAATGCAAGAACTGGCTCAAAGCGAACCTGCCGAAGGCCAAGATTGTGGAGACTGTCCCCACCGCTCGGGCCGCCGAGCGAGCCTTGGAAGACCCGACCGGCGCGGCCATCGGCAACCGGCTGGGTTCGGAGACGGTCGGCATTCCTATCTTGGTGGAGAACCTCCAGGACAGCCCCGGCAACCGCACCCGCTTCTTGGTCATCGGCTACAACGAGCCTGCCAAGACTGGCAACGATAAGACTTCGCTGATGTTCAACCTGAAGAACCGCCCTGGCGAACTCTATCGAGCTTTGGGGGCGTTCGACATCGAAGGCGTCAACCTCATGATGATCGAGTCCCGCCCCGCCCAACGCGCGACGTTTGAGTACATCTTCTATTGCGACTGCTCCGGACACCGAAGCGACGCGCCCCTCCAACGGGCGATCGAGACGCTCAAAGGGTACGCGCTGGAAACCGTGATCCTGGGCAGCTACCCCTACGTGGAGCCGTTGGGATAACAGTCGGACAGTCCGACTGTCGGATGGTCAGATAGGACAGATTCGTCAGATATGTCCGATACGCCAGATGATCAGATGATTCACCCTCTCCTCGCAAATAAACCAAATTTCAAACCCCGTTTCAGCAAACAATCAACGCCTTAACCGAGATTTCCCAAACCCCGCCGAACCTGACGGGTACCATCTTCCCTCGGACCAATGAGAATCTACACTTCCGAAAGCGTCAGCGTAGGCCACCCTGACAAGCTTGCCGACCAAATTTCCGACGCCTTGCTCGACACCTTCCTGGCTCTAGAGGACAAGAACCACGCCGGATCGACCCGAGTCGCCATCGAGACCCTCTTGACCCGAGGCTTGGCGGTAGTGGCGGGCGAAGTCCGTACCGAAGGTTATGTAGACGTCGCCGAAGTGGTTCGCGAGACGATCGCCAACACCGGGTACGTCCACACCGACTACGGCTTCGACGGGCGCACCTGCGGCGTGATGGTCGCCATCCAGGAGCAAAGCCCCGACATCGCGCTCGGCGTCGACAGTTCGACCAACTCCGCCAAGAAGATCGGTGCGGGCGACCAGGGCATGATGTTTGGCTACGCAACCCGCGAGACCCCGGAGTTGATGCCTCTGCCACTCGCCATCTCCCACGCCCTTACCGCCCAATCGGTCAAGGTCCGGCGCGAGATGGACCCTGAGCACAAGAATCCCCGACTGCTGCCTGACGCGAAGAGCCAAGTCTCGGTGGAGTACGGCGAAGACGGCAAGCCCCGTCGCGTCAACACCGTCGTCCTCTCCCACCAGCACGCCGAGGGGCTCCTGCTTGAGGAAGTCAAGGCAACGGTGCGGGAGCGCATCATCAACCCGGTGCTGGCCAAGTTTTCCGAGTACGTCGATGGCGACCCAATTCTCCATATCAACCCAACCGGCAAATTCGTAATCGGCGGTCCCCAGGGCGACACGGGCGTGACGGGTCGAAAGATCATCGTCGACACCTACGGCGGCATGGCCCCTCATGGCGGGGGCGCGTTCTCCGGCAAGGATCCCACCAAGGTGGACCGGTCGGCGGCCTACATGGCGCGATACATCGCTAAGAACGTGGTCGCGGCGGGTCTGGCGGATCGGTGCGTGGTTCAACTCGCCTACGCCATCGGCGTTGCCGAGCCCGTTGCGGTGAACGTGGAGACGTTCGGTACGCATACGGTGGATCCCAACGAGATTTCCCGCCGAGTTCAAGAGGCTTACGATCTGACCCCCTCGGGAATCATCGAGTTTCTGGGACTTCTGCGGCCTAGCGCTCAAGCCCTGTCGCCCGGTTTGGCAAAGCTGGTCTCCGAGGGCAAGGCGAACCTGCCGGCGCCCAATCCAGGTGGCTGGAACTACCACATGACCGCACAGAACGGTCACTTCGGCCATGAGGCCTTCCCGTGGGAAAATACCAAGGATGCGGACCGGCTCAAGTAGGAAGTGCGCCAAAGGACGCCGATTCCTCGTAAACTAGGATAGGCGTCCCATGATCCCTCGCTGGCTGAATCGAAAGGAATATCCGTTCACGGTTCATACGTTCGACACAATCGACGGTCGGATGAGCTACCTCGACGAAGGCGAGGGGCGGCCGATTCTCTTTCTGCATGGAAACCTCACCTGGTCCTACCTCTACCGGGATATCATCCTGGAACTCCGGGACGAATACCGCTGTATTGCTCCCGATATGCTCGGGTTTGGCCTTTCTGATAAGCCTGCGAAGATCGACTATTCCGGTCTGGGCCACGTCCGACGGCTGGATGCTCTAATCCAGCACCTTGATTTGCGAGACATCACCCTCTACCTCCACGACTACGGTGGGCCGATCGGCATTGAGTGGCTGCTGCTGAACCGAGACCGGGTGCGGGATGTGGTTATCTCCAACTCTTGGATGTGGTCTCAAACCAGCTCCTTCCGCGCCCAACGCCTCGCCAAGATTTACACCAACAAGATCAACCGCTTCTACTACCATAATCTCCGCGCTTCGCCGAGATTCTTTATGCCGCCTCTCCTGTCGGATGCGCACATGATGCCGCGCAATATGCTGGACCAGTTCCTGATGCCATTTGAAAACACGAAGGAAAGGGAAGGGCCGTACGCAATGGCGTCGGGCCTGATCGGAGAGGCCGACTGGTTTGAATCGCTCTGGCGTCGCAGGTCCTTTCTAAAGGAGATTCCTGCCCTGATCCTTTGGGGCGAGCGGGATGAGATGAGGATCCCGGGCGAGCTGGAAAAGTGGCAGACGGTTTTCCCCCTTTCCTGCCCGGTGACGCTCGCCGACGTAGGCGGCCTTGGTCCCACTCAAGTATGGGACGACTACGTTCGAGAAATGCGAACCTTCTTCAGCTACGAAGAGGCGTTGAAGAATCTGTAAACCACGAACGATGGTTCCTGCTCCACATTGCGCAATTTTGAACAGCCATTTTGGTTGAGTGTAACCAAGAATTTATTCCCAGTGATGGCCCGCCCATGTCTTGAATTACTGGAGGTTTTGTTTTGAAACCCCTGTCCAAACTGATTCGTGAAGCCGCCGACCATGCCTTTTGGCTTGCCGAGGTCGAGCGGGTCGCAGCTCTTATCGGGTGTGAAAGTCGAGAGGATGTGGAGATCGCATGGGTGGCCGTCAGTGAGATCGTCGACTCCATCGCGATCTTGGCGTTCGAACACCGGCATCAATCGGAGGCGTTCGTGCCCGTTCTGAAGGAGTGGTACGCCGATCAGCAGATACGTATGCGTATCCGATCCGACCTGAAACAGAGCCACCTGGAGGCCACGAACAGCGAACCGCCGAGTGATCGGATTGTGATGACGATCCTGTGGCGAATTCTCTGCAAGGTGGAGTCTGCCTACGAGGAGTATGAGTTAGGAGTACAGAGCAAGCTGCTGCTTTCCCAAGTTGAGCCGCCCCAACTCAACCCAACAGAGGCGTGTCTGGCCCGTGAGGTTGCGACCCATATTTGCAGGGCGGTACGCAAGGTGAAGGAACTCCAAGAAGCGATGAGTCCGTCGAGCTTTGAGTTCGATATCTACCAAAATATTCTCGAAGCCGCCATCAGCCACTTCGAGGAGATGGGGTCGGTCGAGGCTAGAGAAGCGGCCTAGAGCAGACCTTTGCTCTGGAAGAACTCCACGCTGCGGCGAACCGATGTGATCGGCTCGTCGGGGGTGTGATCCATCTCGATCGCTCCGAATTCGACGCCGTTGGCGTCACATGCCGTCAGCACCGAATCCCAGTCGATCACTCCTTTGCCCGCCTCGGCGTCGTGACTTTCCTTGTTGCCCGAGAAGTCCTTCAGATGGACGAGGGGCGCGCGCTTGCCGAGTTTGTTGAGCCAGGCCACCGGATCCTCTCCTGCGACTGAGATCCAACCCAGATCAAGTTGGGCTTTCAAGATGTCTTCCGTCTCTTCCCACATCTGGGCAAAGGTGGAGACGCCGCGATCGGGGAATTCGAACGCGTGGTTGTGGTAGCCGAAGGCGATTCCCCGGTCATCCATCGCTCGGGCGACCGGCTCTAGCTCTTTGCCAAACTCCACCCAACCTCCGGCATAGACCTCCTCGCCGATCCATGGAAGGACGACGTGCTTGGTTCCGAGCGTATGGGCGTCCTCGCAGACTTGGTCGGTGTCCTTGACCGCATCCAGACCCCAATGGCCCGCGCTGACCTTTAGACCGAGGTCGTCCAATACCTTCTTAAGTTCGACCGGGGTTAGTCCCTGCATTCCGGCAAGCTCCACATATTCAAGGCCCATGTCCTTCACGGCTTTGAGGGTTCCGTGGAGGTCGTCGGCGAGGGGTTGTCGAAGGGTGTAGAGTTGGACCGTAAGACGCATGACCGCCCATTATGGCCCGGTCTCACCCTCTCCCGTGTTAACGGGCGGGACGCTTGACTCCGGTGCGGGCCACTCTTGGGTCAGCATATGCCTTGCGATGACGGAGGCATCGTCCCCGTTCTCATGCCTCCAAGCCTCGGCCTTTGTCTCCTCATAGGCTTCGCGGCGAGCATCGGCGGCGTAGACTACGCTTCCACTTTCGATGGCGCGAATGGTAATGAGGCGGATGCTGGGGGCGTTGTCAAAGGTGGTCGCCGCGAGTTCCGCGCCGATGGCTTTCCGATCCTCGCCGTTGGCAACCAGATAAGTGAGGGTCAGGTGCGAGGTTCGGGGGTCGATGACCAAGCCCGCCAACTTCGCCCCATGGATGCTCCTTTGCGCAACCAGTTGAACCAAGGCAGTCTCTTCGCCGGTGCCTTGGGATGGGGCGGGGGTAGAGACGGGCGGATTGGTTTGCTCAGGAGGGTTGGAGTTGGTCTGGGGAGTCGTCGGAGGAGCCTGGCTCATGGACAGCTTGGGACCTGCCTCGTTTACCGGCTTATTGGTCCCGACCACGTAGGCAACCGCTCCGACGGCGATCACCAGAACCGCGAGGCCCGCCGCCATCAGCCCGTTCTTGGGCTTGGAGGGGGGCAAGCCAAGCTGTTCCACCAGCCCCTGGGTCTCGGCGTGCTCCAGCCTTTCCCGCACGTCCTTCAGCTTCTTCTGAATCTGGGCATGGCTTGGGGCAATATCCAGAGCCAGCTCATACCACTCTTTGGCCTGCTCCAGATCGCCGCTTTCGTGACAGAGATCGCCCAGGAGTTGGTTGGCGGAGACGTTGTTGGGAAATCTGCGGAGGATCGCCCGGCATTGCTCCATCGCGGTGGCATAGTCTCCGCGCATCCGCAACAAGTTGGCTCGGGCCAGCTCGGTGTAGATCTCAGCATCGCTGCCTTCGGCGGGGCTGGAGCCTATGGGAGCCCCGCATTCCGGGCAGAACTCGGAACCCTCTTTTACCGAGGCGAAGCATCGGTCGCATATCATCGCGTCACTCTTTCCCTGTGCTGCCAAATCCTCCGGCTCCTCTCACCGTCTGCTCCAGTTCCTCCATCGGCAAGAGTCGTGCCCTTGCGATGGGACAGATCACGAGCTGGGCAATTCGCTCGCCCTTTTGAAATGTGACTGTCTCTTGGCCTAAATTGATCAACAAAACTCCGATTTCCCCGCGATAATCGCTGTCGATGGTTCCCGGAGCATTGACCATCCCGATCCCATGCTTCAGCGCCAGCCCCGATCTCGGGCGGACTTGGCCTTCGTATCCTTCCGGGATCGCCATCCGCAGGCCAGTCGGGACCAGTTTGCGTTCCCCTGGCGTCAAGGCGACATCGACCGTCGAGCGAAGGTCCATCCCCGCCGAATGCTCGGTCTGGTAGGCGGGCAGGGTGGCATCTGGGGAAAGCGTAACGGGGATGTCCAAACTCATGTTGTGCCCGAAATGATAGCCGATAGAGCGTATCCTTGCGGATATGCGCGTCGAACGGCTTGGGGAAAGGGCGGTGATTCTTCGGGATTTGCCTTGCGAGGCGTTTGTTTTGGCTAGAGAGCTAAACCGCTCCAGGGACAAGCGGGTGAGGTCCTTCGACTCGCAAGAAGCAATCGGCACATCTACGGAACGGATATGGCTCGCTCAGGATCACGCCGTGCTTGAGGAGGCGGTGGCGAGTTATGAGACGGTGGGGCTTTACTTCAGTCAGCCAGTCGTCGATTTAGGTGCTGTGCCGGATTGGGTTTTCTCAGAGTTAGCTCAAAGCAACCCCTCCAGTTCTCCCAAACCCAAGCTCATTGAGGTTCCCGTCTGTTACGAACTCGGTGCCGATCTGGACGACGCGGCTGAGACTCTTGAGATGACAGCCGAGGAGTTAGTCTCTCGACATCTGGAAACCGAGTACCGATGTTACGCAGTCGGGTTCTCACCTGGCTTCGCTTACCTCGGCTACCTGGACGACCGCATTGCCTCGCTTCCTCGCTTTAGTTCGCCGCGACCCCGTGTGGAATCTGGATCAGTAGGGATAACCGGGCGGCAGACGGCGGTTTATCCTTTGGCGACTCCTGGGGGTTGGAACCTGATTGGTCGGTGTCCGTTGACTTTGGTGGACGTGACGGACGGCTACTTCCCGATTGAGGCGGGAGATCGGGTGCGGTTTGTGCGGATCGATGAGGCTGAGTTTGCTCGTCGGGAGGGGGAGCGGCTGTGAAGAGGATCGATCTGAATGTGGATATTGGGGAAGGGTTTCCCTATGATCGAGAGTTGCTCCAGTTTGCTACCTCGGCGAACATCTGCTTGGGCTTCCATGCTGGCGACCGTGAACTGACCGAGTGGACTTACTGGCACTGCGTGGATCGAGGAATTCGCAAAGGGGCTCACCCTGGCTATGCGGATCGAAAGACAATGGGCAGGGGAGCTCGTCCCGAGAACGGGCTGGACTCGGATGAGGATTGCCAAATCGTAGTGTTTTTTGAGCTTGAGTTCGACTACCTAAAGCCCCACGGGACGCTTTACAATGAGTCTGCCAAGCCCTTGCGCCGAGGCTGGGATACGGTGACCGAGACTGTTTCGCAGGGGAGTAGCTATGATCCGATTGCGAAACTGCTGTACGCGGAGAACATAGCGGCGGCTGAAGTCGCCCTCCTAGTGGAATCATCTCGGCGATATCGCTGTGCCTCGTTTACGGAGGAAACACCCTCAGTCATCTTACATACACCCCTCATGGGACTTCCGCACACGAACCACGAGTGGATAGCGAGCTACTGCAATGTGCAGTTTATTAGAGAAGGATTCGCTGACCGGGCTTACCGCTCCAACGGCACCCTCGTTCCCCGCTCCGAATCCGGCGCTGTTCTGGAAGACCCCGACCAAGTCAAGGCCCAAGTTCTGAGGCTCGCCGACCAGGTGGATTCCATCTGCCTGCATGGCGACACCCCGAATTGTCTGGAGTTCGCAGAGATGGTTTACAAAACCCTCATCGACCATGGCTACGAGGTCGGTCATTGAGTCTGCGCGTCGAGCGCGTGCTGGGCGTGGGCGGTTGGCGGGGGCCTTGCCGGGTGCCGCAGAGAAGGTTCGGCGTCCCACCCAACGGCCCTTGGGATACTGAGGCCGCCGGGTTTGTGCGCGCTCTGCTCGACCTGCCCTTCGAGAGCGAGGTCTTTGAGATTCTGCAGGGCACGGCGGAGTTTGAGGTTGAAGCAGATGGAACCTTTGCCATCGTTGGAATCGATGGGCGGGTTGACGTGAACGGCATCGTGCATCCGCTCGCCGGTCGGTTGCCTGTATGCAAGGGCGATGCCGTGCGGGTTCAGGCTCATTGCGCGTGTCTGGCGTTTCTCAGTCGTCCCCTTCCCCCCGCCAAGCTCGACTGGCATCCCGAGCGGCCCGCTTCGCTTCGTTTTCTTCCTACGGATGGGTCCTTTAACGTTCCCTCGCTTACCGTCTCCAGAGCCTTTAGTCGGGCGGGGGTTCGTTTAGAGGGTTTGCCTCCTAACAACCAGCCTGAGCGTCCCAGCGAGCCCTGTTGCGTGGGGGCGATCCAGCAGACTCCTGGCGGAGAACTGATCGTCATCGGTCCCGACGGCCCCATTATCGGAGGTTATCCCCGCCTGGGAACCGTGATCGAAGCCGATCTTCACCTGGTCCCGCGCCTCAAAATCGGCCAGGAAGTGGCCCTTGCTCCCGTGGACTTTGCCGAGGCTGGGAGCGCGGTCGGGCAACGGGGCGCGGCGTTGGCTCAACAGAAGAGTTTTCTTGCCCTGAACGACGGTTTTTCAGCTACGGATTCTTAGGTTCAAATTTTCGAAAAACGCGACCAAACTCAGGTTCAAAAATCTGTAGTTGGCGCAGGTTCAACTGAACCGGGGTTTTCGTGCTTTTTTTCCTGCAAGTCACACATGGGACGGTTTTTCGGCGTTTCGGCATTGCGGTTTCTTCACCGTACCAAGGGGTTTAGTTTTGCCACAACGACGGCTGGACAACGAGGGGGCTACCTTGCAAGGGAACCACAGATGTACGCAGATTTCCGCGGATGGCTTCAGGATGTTTGAACCACAGAAGACACAGAGGGCAGCAGAAAGACGCAGAGTGGTTACCTCGATTCCTCGATTGAGGCGACGATCTGAAGACCGACTCGGTTTCCGACTTCCGATTTCCGAGCATCCCCATCTATATAGGGCGGGAGAACGGGTTTTGTCAACCAATGATTTTTGGGATTTTCGATTGCTAGAATGCTTGATTGCTGGGTTGGCGGCTTTGTGGGGCTTTCCCAGAAAACCGAAACGCCCTCTCATGAGGTAGTTTCACATTCATGAGCTTCCGGGCGCTTTGTTACACGCTTTTGATCGCGACGGTGTCGGTGGGCATTGCCCAGAGAAACCCCTTCTCGCCTCCCCAGGCCAAGGTTCAGTACGCTCCGGACCGCACCTGCGACCTGTTGCATGTGGCGGTGGACCTCGACCTGGACTACCCCAACCGTTCCTTTACGGGCAAGTCGGTCAACACCCTTTCTCCCTTGCGCAACGGCCTCTCCGAGATCATGCTCTTTGCGGGGACGAGTTTGGAAGTGAGTTCGGTGAAGGTGAATGGGGTAGTTGCCCAATATCGGCGCGACGGCAAGCACCTGTTTATCAAAACCGGCGCCCTTGCCAAAGGCAAGCAGTTCACGGTGGAGATCGCGTATTCGGCGAAGAACAGCCGGGGTGGGGGTTTTGGCTCGGGCGGGGGCGGGTTCCATTGGATTGCGCCCAGAGACGGTGAGCCGAATCGCGTCGGCTTCTGGACTCAGGGCGAGACCGACTACAACTGCGAGTGGGCACCCACCTGGGACTACCCGAACGACCTCGCCACGAGCGAAACCCGCACCACCGTGCAAGCAGATTGGGATGTGATTGGCAACGGTGTTCTGGTCTCTACCAAGGAAAGCGCGGACAAGAAGCGGAAGACCTATCACTGGAAGATGGACCAGCCCCACGCCACCTATCTGCTGGCGATCTATGGTGGCCCGTTGGACATCAAGACCGACAAGTGGGAAGGGATCGACCTGATCTACGCCGTGCCCCGAGGCTCTGGCTACCTGATCGACAACTCGTTTGGCGATACCAAGGATATGCTGAGCTTCTTCTCCAAGACTCTTGGCGTGAAGTATCCCTGGCCCAAGTACGCCCAGGCGGCGATGTACAACTTTGGCGGCGGCATGGAGAACGTAAGCGCCACCATCCTTGGCGAGGGCAACCTGAGCGAGGCTCGCGACGGTTTCCGCCGAATGGCCAGCCTCAACGCGCATGAGCTGGCCCACCAGTGGTTTGGCGACCTGGTGACCTGCGCCCATTGGGGGGATATCTGGCTGAACGAGAGTTTTGCCACCTATATGGACGCCGCGTACGCTGAACACAGTCGCGGACTGGCGGCCTATCAGTGGGAAATCGACGACAACAGCCGCTCCTACTTCGCCGAGGCTCGTCGGTACAAGCGACCCCTCAGCACGCGGCTTTATGCGGGTCTGGACGACGTATTCGACTCCCACGCCTATCCCAAGGGGAGCGTGATTCTGCATACGCTTCGTCGCCAGTTGGGGGATGAGGCGTTCTATGCGGGCCTCAACCATTACCTGACCAAGTGGCGGCATTCTCCGGTGGAGAGCGCCCAGCTTCGGCGTGCATTTGTCGATTCCACGGGCATCAACGTAGAACCGTTCTGGGCGCAATGGATCGATGCGCCGGGGCACCCGGTCATCAACTACTCCTGGACCTATGAGGCGGGCAAGTTGCGGGTGAATGTGAAGCAAACCCAGGACACCTCCGCTGGGACCCCGATCTACGAAATCCCGACCAAGATCGGATACTCGGATGGCGCGGCGTTCAAGAGCCTGCCGCTCACCCTTTCCAAGGTGGAGGAGACGTTCGAGTTCGCTCTCCCGGCCAAGCCCAAGGCGGTCCTCTTGGACCCCGACCACGACTTCTTGCGCGAGATTCCAACTTTCAACTGGGCGGCCGAGGAGCTTCCGGTCATCCTCCAGCACTCGACCAACGCGCCCTATCGGCAACAGGCGATGACGATGTTGCTTCGTGACCCTTCTGATGCGAATGTTCGGCTTGTCACGGATTTGATCGCCAAGGATCGGAGCCTGGAACAGCCCGTCTTCCGCCAGTTGACGCCGCTGATTAACCTGAACAAGCCCGAGTTGCGCGGCTTTTGGATGGGCCAGTTGAACCACCCCAACATGGACCGCCAAGCCCAAGCCGTCTCCGCCCTATCACGTCTGCCCAAGGATGAGGCGACCGTTACCCGGTTCAAAACCTTAGTCAACGACCAGGCTCCCATCCAAGTGGTGGTCGGAGCGATCAACGCGCTGGCGACTTGGGACAAGGCGGGAAGCGAGGCGGTGTTCCGAAAGGCGCAAGGCATCAAGGATCGGAGAAGTCGGATCAAGCGAGCGGCGGATCAGGCGTTGGGACAAAGCTGAGAAAGGACCAATGGACCGCCGATCTCCAGATCGGCACCGCCGGTTGGTATTGGGGAAGCTGGCCTCCATCCCTCAGCCCCTATGGCAGCGGCAGGGTCAGATGCAGCTACGGTCCAGAGTGTCTACTTGATCACATCGAAGGCTTCTCTCTGCTAGCGAGGTATGTCATCTTGTTCGCATCGAACCAGATTTCTTCAACGGGAAGGCTCGTCGTGCGAAACACGTAGATCGGAATGAGAACTCTTCGTTCAGCGTAGAGACGCTTTACTTCGGGTTTTTGATAGTCTCCCTCGGGCCAATCTACAAGTTCCAGCGTCACCTTCACGTCGGCAACATTCAAACTCTTACCAAATGTCTTTCTTATGTATGAGGCAATTGCCTGCTTGGCGGCGCCCAGGTCTTCGGGCTTAGTAAGTGGCTTAACCGTCGTTGGCAATGCCGCCGTCAAGCTAGAAACTACATAGCCGTCAGCACCGATCTCGATGTCGGTTATAGGTTCAGAGAGACTATAGATCGGAATCTTGGAGTCCACCTGCATCCGACATGAGACCCTGAAAACCGGAATAACTCCCCCATCCCTCGACCTGGCGGCTTTGATTTCCTTAAACGATGCCACCGGACCCAGGCCAAGGTCTCGGCAAACTTGCTTTGCCACCGCTTGCACCCGGGACTTGGCTTGGGTGGTTAAGTTTGGTAAAGGCAATCGTGCCGGGGAATCCCATCGACTCCGATTTTGCCCGATGGTGCAGATACGCGGCTGTAGGGATTCGGTGAAGTAAATCGTACCTCCTTGCCAGGTTACGCCATAGAGTCTGACGCCTCCCGATAGCTTGCTCTGCGTGATCCGGGCATCCTGAACCCGTGCCCACTTGAGCGATTTCGCGACCGCCTGTGATTTTGCGAGGAGCTTTTGCCTCATTTCCGGGGTTAGGCCCTCTGAGGCTTGATATGCCCCGTGCAAACCAGCGGCAATGGCGATACAGAACCACTTCTTCACTGCAATCACTAATAGAGTATAGGAGGAAACATACGACGGGTCTTGAAACCTTGAATCGCCACGACAGGATAAAGGCAAGGATGCACGCCGGATCGGGCGGTGGTCCTTGAGTTTGGCCCATGGACCGCCGATCCCCAGATCGGCACCGCCGGTTGGTTTCGCGGGGGATAGAGGTTTCTGTCGTTCCCAAACACAGCCAACGCCCCGTGCATCCCGATTGCATGTCCCTCCCCAGTCGGCGGGATATCCGACGAATCATCCAGGGACGACGACTTTCCGCTTCGAGCCATAGCTCTTCCGCTTTTCCGCCGCCATCAGCACTGCGGCCTTCTCCTCCCGATAGGGGTGGCCGACTCGTTCGAAAATCTCCTTTAGGAACCGCCCGGTATGGGAAGTTTGGAGTTTGGAGTTTGGAATTTGGAATTCTGAGCGATAGGCATACGCCGCCACATCTTCCGGCGTCCCCGTTACCACCACATTCCCGCCTCCGTTGCCGCCCTCCGGCCCCATGTCGATGAGCCAGTCGGCGGTTTTGATGACGTCCAGGTTGTGCTCGATGACCAGCACGGTGTTGCCCTGCTCCACCAGCTTGTGCAAGACCGCCAGGAGGCGCTTTACGTCCTCGAAGTGCAGTCCGGTGGTGGGCTCGTCGAGGATGTAGATGGTGCGGCCAGTGGAGCGTTTGCTGAGTTCGGCGGCGAGTTTGATTCTCTGCGCCTCGCCTCCCGAGAGCGTGGTGGCGGGCTGGCCCATGCGAACGTAGCCGAGGCCGACCTGCTCCAGAGTCTCCAGCTTCCGATAAATCTTGGGGATCGGCTTGAAGAACTCGCAGGCTTCCTCGATGGTCATCTCCAAGACCTCGCTGATGTTCTTGCCCTTGTATTTGACCTCCAGCGTCTCGCGGTTGTAGCGCTTGCCTTTACAGACCTCGCAGGGGACGTACACGTCGGGCAGGAAGTGCATCTCGATCTTGATGATCCCATCCCCCCGGCAAGCCTCGCACCGCCCGCCTTTCACGTTGAAACTGAATCGCCCGTTCTTGTAACCCCGAATCTTGGCGTCCGGCGTCATGGCAAATAGCTCCCGGATCATATCGAAGGTTCCGGTGTAGGTGGCGGGGTTGGAGCGGGGGGTGCGGCCGATCGGGGATTGGTCGATGTCGATCACCTTGTCGAAGACATCGAGCCCTTCGATGGCGTCGTGAGGCGACCACACGGTGCGCGTCCCGTGCATCTCGAACATCAGTCGGGGGAAGAGCGTGTCCTGGATAAGCGTGGATTTCCCGCTCCCGGAGACGCCGGTGACGCAGGTGAATAGGCCGACCGGAATGGCCACATCGACGTTCTTCAGATTATTCCCACGAGCCCCACGCAGGACGATCCAGCCGGGCGAAGACATGTGGACACTAGTATATCTGATGTGTTATCGCCCGGTGAATACTTTGCCGCGAATCGCCATAATATCTTAAAGTCTTGCGTAGATAGGGTTATCAACATGGCTAGCGACATCCAACGACTTGAGCAGGAGGTGCAGAAGTTGAACTCCTCAGAACTGGCGCGATTCGCCTCGTGGTTCAACGAATACCGGCATTCCATGTGGGATGCCCAGATTGAGGCTGACTCTCTTTCTGGCAAGCTGGACGATTTACGCAATGAAGCCCTTCAGGCTAGAGCCAATGGTCAGCTAAAGAAACTCTAGAAATGGGTGCTAGTCACTTCACAACGCCCCGTTTTTGGGAGGGCTACAATGCGCTCCCGCAAGAAATTCGCGTCTTGGCTGATAAGAATTTCGAACTGTTGAAATCCGACCCTAAGCATCCATCGCTGCACTTCAAAAAGCTAGGCCTCGATTGGTCGGTTCGGGTGGGGATGGACTATCGCGCCCTTGCTATGGAATCGGACGAAGGCTTCACTTGGTATTGGATTGGCACGCACGCAGAGTATGACCGCCTGATCTAGCCCGGTGATCCAGCTAGGCGAGGATATGCTGACCCTGGAATTTGACCCAGCCTACTTCCCTTGCTTTCTAACTTGAGCCTTGCGGTCTTGGAGGAGAATGGAATGCCGCTTCTGCCAGTGCTTCTCGTAAATTTCCCGCCAGCGACAGCGCCCAAATCTCTCACCCGTCATTCGGCTCATGGCAAGCACGAAGTTGGCGGTGGCAATGAACTGGTCTTCGCTGAACTCCGACCAGTAGTGGCCTGTGCGATCAAAAGTGAATTCGAAGTAACCCAACTCGTGGTTACGCTCCCGAAGAGCCTTTGTCATAGCGGCTGCTGCATAGTAACGGAATCCATGAGGGTCGAAGAATGACCATCCATCGTGGTCAGGGTTCCAAAGGGGATCGTTTGCCACGTCTTGCCAAGTCTTATCCTTATCGAGGGCTCTGGCGGCCCGACGCTCCTCAGATGTGCCATAGCCATCTATGACTCTAAGTTCGTTCCAGGAAACCCCTTTCATCACACCTCGAAACGCGCACTCAATCTCAGCAAGCAAGCGTTCTATCTCATCATCCGTTGCGCAACGACCCGCCACATCCTCATTGTGGAACGAAACGTCATAGGGCAAAATTGTCTGTATGGAACTCAACTTCAACTCAGAGGTTTTCAAACACACGGAGTAAAGAAAAGACATGATCCTCTGGAAAACCCTTCTTGGACTTGCCACCTTCGCCGCCGCCATCTCCGGCTGCGCCCCGACTGTCGCTGAAGCCGCGCCCATCCAGATCAAGGATGCGGCTATTCCCAAAGACGCCCAATTCCTGGTGGTCGGCGGCTTCTCATGAGTTTTTTATGCACCTTACGGCGACTTCCTAATGTCGCTTAAGCTATTCCCCAAAAACTAGGCGGCGATCTCCACGCTTCCAACGACCGTTCTGGGCTCTGGGACCGACTCCCCGAATTCGATCATGGTCTTGAGGTGGCCGGTGATCGCTTCCTTGATGCTTCTCTCAACATCATCTAGCGTCTTGCCTGTGCTGACGCAACCGGGAAGATCCGGCACGTAGGCCGAGAAGTTGCTTCCCGCCCATTCATATACGACCGCATATTCTCGCTTCATCGTTATTCTTTCAATCCAGCCTGCCGCAAGATGCTCTTGAGCGTTCCAGGGGCCAGGTCATCGGATGGATGGCCCGGCACGGTCACGATGCCAACCTTGATCTCATGCTTATAGTGTCGGTGGCTTCCAGTCGTGCGCACATGAACCCACCCATCCTTCTCAATAAGCTTGATCACATCCCGCACCTGCATTGTACGTCATAGATTCTCCGATGGAGCCGACAGATCCTTCTTTCAGTTCGCAAGGAGACGTTGTACAATTCAGTCAATAGAAGATGATGAATCCAAGCGATTACTTCACCCAGGACCCCAAGATTTCTGGCGGCGAAGCCGTGTTCAAGGGGACGCGTGTGCTGTTGAGGACGGTTTTGGCCAGCATCGCTGAAGGCGATAGCTTTGAGGAACTGCTCCGAGCGTTTCCTTCCCTCACGGTGGATCACTTGCGCGCCGCAGTTGCGTTTGCGGGGAACCCAGCGATTTAGGGAACTTTACCGACCTATAACGACTTCGTGATCATACGGAGGTCAAGGATTCATGAGACTTTGGAACGCACTTCTCGGACTTGCCCTGGTTGGGTCGGCACTGTTGGGTTGTGCCCCAACCATTGCCCAAGCCACCCAAGCCCCCATCAAAGACGCACCGGTGCCCAAAGACGCCACAACCCTGGTCGTTGGCGGAGGCTGTTTTTGGTGCGTCGAAGCCATTCTTGAAGACCTCAAAGGGGTCTATGCGGTGGAGAGCGGGTATGCGGGTGGAGCGAGGCCTAACCCCACCTATGAGCAAGTCCTGCGAGGCAATACCGGCCATGCCGAGGTGGTGAAGGTGTTCTTCGATTCCAAAGTCGTCTCTGCCGAGGACCTCCTCCGCGTCTTCTTCCTGACCCACGACCCGACCACACTCAACCGTCAGGGGCCAGACTCGGGCACCCAATACCGGTCCGTCGTCTTCTACTCAAACGAAGAGGAAAAGCAACGAGCCGAGAAGATCAAGGCGGAGATGAAGTCGGTCTACAAGAATCCGGTGGTCACCACGATCGAGCCTCTGAAGAACTACACCAGGGCCGAGGAATATCACCAGAACTACTTCGCCAAATACGAGCAAGCCACTCCGGCGGAGCGCGCTCGGATGAACGCCGGATACTGCGCCGCCATCATCGAGCCCAAGGTCCGCAAGTTCCGCGAGCAGTACATGGATCGGCTGAAGAAAACCCCCTCATAGACAGCCGCGAAGTTTCGTATTAAGCTATAGGTAGGAGCGAACCACTATGTTTGACGACTGTCGAGGAAGACTGGCGAAGAGCCTTCAGGATGCGGAGGACTACATCCTGGATTTCATCGTGGAGAACCTGGCCCAAAAGGAGCGGCGCATCGTGGAGAAGTCGTTCGATTTCGATCTCTATCTCCCGTGGCTGATGGAGATCGTGGAGTACCAGCGGATTGAGAGCGAGGGGCACTGTCCCGAGATTGTGGAGTTGGAGGGGCTGTATATGGACGCAGCCTGGTCGCTCTGCAACAAGGGCTACCTGCGCCCCGGCCCCCGCCGCACCAACAGCGACAACCCCCGCGACGGCTACGGCAAAGGCTACTCCCTTACCCTCATGGGTCGGACCATGCTTCGTGAGAAGATTTGGTTAACGGAGATGGCCACGGCGGAATCTGGATAGAGAAATCGGATAGGCTTAGGGGCATGAGCATTTCACGACGCACCCTTCTTGGCGTCGGCGCCGCCGGTCTCGCCGCCTCCGCCCTTGGCAACGTCTCCTTCGACCGCCCTCCCAAGAAAGGAGCGAAGAAGCCTAAGAACATCATCTTCTGCGTGTCCGACGGCCTCGCCATCCAAACCCTCTCCATGGCCGACTACTTCCGGCAGATCACCGAGGGCAAGCCTTCTTATTGGCAGACCCTGATGAACGAGGAGTACGCCACCAATGGCCTCCAGGAGACCCGGTCGCTGAACTCCGTGGTGACCGACTCCTCCGCCGCCAGTTCCACTTGGGGTTGTGGAAGGCGCATTTGGAATGGCCAGGTGAACGTTTATCCCGACGGTACGGAACTGAGAACGCTTGATTCGATCATGAAGGAAGCGGGGGTTCGTCGGGGCCTGGTCACCACCACCACCATCACCCACGCCACTCCCGCAGGGTTTGCGGTGAACTGCGTAGACCGCGGCTTGGAACCTTTGATTGCGGAAAAGTATCTGGCCGCTGAAGTGGATGTTCTCTTTGGCGGCGGAAATAACAATTTCTCCGCCGAAAAGCGAAAGGATAAGCGCGACCTGTATGCCGATTTCGCCAAGGCGGGCTATAAGATCGCCCGAACCCGCGATGAACTCTTCACCCTCAAAGGGGGCAAGCTTCTTGGCATCTTTAGCGACAGTCATCGACCGTACACCGTCGATCATATGAACAGCCCGGAACTGATGAAATCCACGCCGACCCTTGCCGAGACGGTGCGGGTGGCATTGGATAATTTGAAGGGGTCTCCCAAAGGATTTCTGCTCCAGATCGAAGGCGGCAAAGTAGACCACGCCGCCCATGGCAACGACTTCGGCGCGATGGTCTATGACCAGATCGCGTTTGAGGAGGCAGTGAAAGTGGCGGTCGAATTTGCCCTGCAGGACAAGGAGACGCTTGTGATTATCACCGCCGACCACGCCACCGGCGGGCCATCGCTCAACGGCGCGGGTTCGGGCTATGGGGCAAGCACAGGCGGTCTCAAACTCTTGTCCGGCATCAAGTCCAGCCATGAGAAGGTCATTTCGGCCATCGGCTCCTCTCCTACCCGGTCTCTGGTGCAGGATGTGGTGCGGGATCGACTCGGCATCGGCTTGTCGGACGAAGAGGCTGACGTGATCGTGGCGGCCCGGGCGGGCAATTCTCCGTTCAAACCGTCGATTTTCCACGGAAGCACGAACGCCACCCTCGCCATGATCCTTGGCAACCACACCAAGGTCACCTGGACCAGCGGCAACCACACCTGCGACCACGTGATGGTCACGGCCGTTGGCCCCGGAAGCGAGCAGGTGGCGGGCATCACTAAGAACATCCGGTTCTTCGACATCATCCTAGATGCCAAGGGCCTGAAGTGGAGCAACCCCACGATGACTTATGAAGATGCAGTCAAGGCGAGGGAGAGGAGCCCCCGCCTTGATCCCGACTTGATGGCGCAGTATGCCGTGTCAGACGAGGGCATCGATCACGGTGTCTGATGCACGATAACTCCGTCCAGACTTAGGGTTGCAACTAAGCCTGGACGGGCTTCTGCTAATAACTCAGCGAGACTCGGAAGGAGTTGTTCAACGTACTTCAGCTCTGTTGACCGGGTTGCCATAACGACCACGATCAGCGATTGATCTCTGTGGTTGTGTTGAAATGGAATTCCTCGATCATAGGTGAGAAAGATATCGACATTCTCACGTGCAAATGCGAGCAGTTCGCCGTTCACCAGTTGGTCTACTCCATAGTCGTAGACGGTGTAGGCTTCGAAACCGGTAAGCAACGTCTAAACTTTGACGTTGATGTTCTCATCCAGAAGGATACGGCGAGTCACGCGGCGGCTCTGTCTGAGTATGCCGCGAGTAGCAAACCCTCAGCTCGTCGCAAGACTCCCTGGGCTTGCTCCCCCGTCACACTTGGATAGCCTTCCAAGAATCCCTCAAGCCCTTCCGTGCCTGATATATAGTCGAACAGGTTCTTAATCGGAACTCGCGTGCCGTAGAAGCATGGCGCTCCACCGGAACGCTCGGGATTGATCCAAACCAACCCGTCAATGACGATCTCATCGCGGTTTTGCTCCATAGCGCTATTGTACGACAGACGCCGCGATCAAGCTGGCTTCTGAATTCCCTAACCATAGTTAGGGGCTTCAGGACCTCTGATCCTCCTATCATCCATGTTTAACATGGACCGAGGAACCCAGTCCGAGAGTGGAGAAGGGGGGAGTTTTCGTCGTCAGGCATGGGCGGAGTGGACCGACGCTTCGATCATCGCCGCCTGGCTGAAGTGGGGCGACAAAGCGACGATCCATCATCAGGCCCTGACCGACCTCTTGATCCACTCCGTCTCACCTTTGTCGGGACTGCGAGTACTCGATGTGGCCTCTGGCTTGGGGGAGTCCGCTTTGACTATTGCGCGGGAGGTCGGGCCGGCAGGACAGGTTTCGGCGGTGGAGATCTCTCTCGAATTCGTTCAAGCCATCGCCGCTTCCGCTTGCCGGGCGGGCATCGCCAACTTGGCGGCCATTCAAGCCGAGGCCTGCCAACTCCCGTTTCCTGATCGCACCTTCGACGTCGTAACCTCTCGCCTGGGCGCGATGTATTTTGTGCCGATCTCCCAGGCTTTGGCGGAGATCCGACGCGTCTTGGTTCCGGGGGGCAAGGTGGCGCTGCTCACATGGGGAATGCCAGAGCAGGGGACCTTTTTCGCCAACTGCGTCTTCCCCTTCCTGGCCCGGTCCCACATCCCTCCTCCTCCTCCTGACGCTCCCACACCCTTCCGTTTCAGCCCGCCCGGGAGACTGGCGGCGGAGTTGAAGGCGGCGGGTTTTGGCGAGGTCCGGGAAGATCGCCAACTAGCCTCCATGAGCTGGCCTGGCCCCCCCGATGAACTTTGGAGCTACCTCTACGAAACCGCCGCCGCGTTCCGTGCCGTCTTCGATTCTCTTCTCCCTGCCGAATTCGAAGAAGCCAAATCCGAGGCGTTAGCGTTGCTCAACAAGGCCTATCAGGCCGGTCAAACCACCACGACTGCCGAAGTCGTCATCGGCACAGGCCTCGCCCCGTAGCCTGGATGTCCAGGCTACGGCGCGAGGCCTAGTCAAACAAACTCGCCGCAAATTGGTCGGGTTTGAAATCTTTCAGGTCTTCAACTTTCTCGCCCACCCCGAGCAGTTTCACCGGAACCTTCAGGCGGTCATAGACTCCGATCAGCGCGCCGCCTCGGGCGGTTCCATCCAGTTTGGTCAAAACCAGGCCGGTGACTCCGGCGGTCTTGGTGAACTCTTCGGCTTGGCGGATGGCGTTCTGACCGGTGTTGGCGTCCAAAACCAGCAAGACCTCGTCCGGCTTCCGACCAAGAGCCTTCACGGCCACCCGAGAGACCTTTTGCAATTCGCTCATCAGGTTCTCCTTGCTGTGCTGGCGACCAGCCGTATCTGCCAAAACGAACTGGATTCCTCTCGCTTTAGCGGCCGTTATAGCGTCAAAGATAACCGCGCTGGAGTCTGAGCCGGGTTGGTTGCGTACGATCTCCACGCCAATCCTCTGCGCCCAAATTTCCAACTGCTCGATGGCGGCGGCGCGGAAGGTGTCTCCGGCGGCGAGGAGGACGGAAAAGCCTCGGCGCTTGAGGAGGTGGGCCACCTTGGCGATCGTCGTCGTTTTGCCTACGCCATTGACTCCGACGAAGAGGAAGACCGTCGGCGGCTCGTCGCTGACGATCAGGCCTGCTGGCCCCTGTTGGCGGAATCGGTCGGCGATCGCCTTCTGTAGCCGCGCCTTCATCGCGCCGGGCTCGGTGATCTTCTCCTCTCGGACGGCCTTTCGAAGCTCTTCCAGGATTTGGCTGGCGGTGGTGACATTGGTGTCCGCCTCCAGAAGCGCCTGCTCCAACTCGTCGTAGAACTGGTCGTCGATCACGCCCCGACCCATCATTCGGTCGAAGGACTGCATCAGGCGCTTGAACATCGATCTCTAGGGTGGCATATTTGCCCGGTCGAGTGCCGCCAGCCATCGCTGCCATGGGGCGCTCGCCTCAACTTCGGCTCTCAGGCGCGGAGGGAGGTTGGGCGTGGCGAAGTCGCGATGGGTTTGGAGTCGCATCAACTCCCGCTTCCGTAGCTCGACCGGCTTGAACCGAACGGTCTGCCAGGCCTCGTACCACCACAGCACCGACCAGATGTTCTGGCTACGGTAGCTCTTGGCAACTTGGAGTTTCAACTGCCACTCTTCCGGTTCCAAGGCGAGAGCTTGCTGGTTGTCCGGGGTGGGGAAGACGTTCATTCGCTGAAGCCGCCGGGTGTAGGGATGGTAAAGGGGGACCTCTAAAACTGGGCCGTCGAACGCTTGGTGAACCAGCCAGTTGGTCGCGTCATGGTCCAAGTGGCCTTGCTCGAAAGCGGTGCAACAGATGCGATCGGGTTGGGTGCGGTCGACCAACGCTTGGAATTGTGGTCTCAGGTCCGCCATCTGATCGCACACCACCCCGTCCGTTGCCTCCATAAAGCTGAGATTCGAGTCCGGGACGC
Organism: uncultured Fimbriimonadaceae bacterium; assembly: GCA_964501275.1. GTDB lineage: Bacteria > Armatimonadota > Fimbriimonadia > Fimbriimonadales > Fimbriimonadaceae > 55-13. Next base: position 60,253 of record CAZCSP010000023.1, read on the forward strand.
CTAGTATAGCGGATACTATACGGGCTTCTTGCGCCCGGGTTGGGTTGCTATGGGTCCAATTAATGTGGACCTCCGCACCTGCCTGTGTAAGCCGCCGAATCCAGGCACAGATCGCGATCTCGTCGTCGGGGTGGGTCATGCAGAAGAGCCACTTTTGGTTCGGATCGAGGTCGAAGGCGGTCACTCTTCTCCGAGCCTCTTCAAGATTCCGGTCGTCGAGCGCCCCTCCAGAAACGGCAAGATCACGACCTCGCCGCCATAACCCCTCACGATCTTCGTCTCCGGCAAATCCTCCGCCCGATAGTCGCCGCCCTTGACATGGACCTCTGGCTTCAAGATGGCGATCAAAGCTTCAGGCGTATCTTCGTCGAAGGCAATGGCCCCGTTTACGCACCTGAGCGCCTCCAAAACGGCGATCCGATCCTCCCAGGGATTCACAGGCCGGTTCGGCCCTTTGCCCAGCCGCCTGACCGATTCATCCGAGTTCACGCCGACGATCAGCATGTCGCCCAGTTCGCGGGCTTGGCGAAGGGAGGAAACATGGCCCGCGTGCAGGATATCGAAGACTCCATTGGTAAAGACCAACCGCCGCCCCTGCCTTAACTGAAGAGCCGCTTCAAGGTTCACGCCATCGCCTCCATCAAGGTTGTATAGACGGACTCGGGTTTGATATAGGACAGACCTCGGGCGTCGTAGTGGCACCGGTCGATCTGGCCATAGGGGCAGGAGCGGACGGGCTTGGTGATGGAGTAAAGCCCGATGGCGGGGATGCCAAGCCCAGCGGCCAAGTGGGAACTTCCAGTGTCGCCCGCTACATGAGCCTTGGCGAGGCTGAGAAGAGCGACGAGTTCGGCGATAGAGGTTCCTCCTATGAGAACCTTCGGTTTGGCCTGCGATCGGCTAGCGATCTCCTCTCCAACCTGCTTGTCATCCGCCGTCGCCCCCCCGATCAGGACGGACTTCACGCCTTGCTGGGCAAGTAGATCGACCAGTTTGGCGAAGTGCGCAGGAGGCCAACGCTTGGTGACCCACCCGGCCCCACCGTTCATCACAACAAACGACCCCAGGTCGCCTAGCTTAGCCCGGATAGATTCCAATGCATCCTCACCCGGAACGAGTCCAAAATCCGCCACATCCGCCTCTCCGCCGACCGCTCGGGCCACATCCACATACTGATCCACCACGTGAAGCGAGGAAGGGTCGGGGATCACGCGTTCGCTAAAAAGCCAAGCCCCCTCCCGTTGCCAATGGTAGCCGACCTTCGCCTTCGCCTGGGCTCCCTTCAAAACAAGCCCGCTTTTCAGCAGCCCCTGCAAATCCAGTGCGGCGTCGAACTCTCCCTCGATCACGGGCCAGGTGTCAGGCTTCAGTTTCGGCTTGACCTCCAGGACCTGGTCGATGTGGCGGCAACTCCGCGCAATTCCGGCAAAGCGGGGATCGACGGCCCACACGACTTCCGACTCTGGAAACGCCTTCTTGAGCGCTCCGGCGGCGGGCAGGGAGCAGACGACGTCGCCAAGAGACGACAGACGGCTGATAAGGAATCGCTCAGCCAAGGAGCCCCTCCACCGCCGCCAGGATTTCCGAAGGGGGCACGTCGCCAGGGTTCTCCGAGCGGCGCAAAACCGTCCCCCGGTCAGAGTAGGGGCGATAGAGTTTTGGATCGGTCGGGCCAAACACCGATACAAAGGGTACTCCGAATGCTGCCGCCATGTGCCCGGTCCCGGTGTCGGCAGCAAGGTGGATGGCGGAGTGGGCCACCGCAGAAAGGGTCTCGGTTAGGTTCCATTGGGCCACCTTATTCACCGCACCGACAACCTGAACTCGTGGATCGGGGACCGCACCCAGCAGAACCACTTCAAAGCCCCGGGCCATCAATCCTTCCGCAACCTCGGCCCATTGGGAAGCCGGGTACTGCTTGATCGCCGCGCCTGCGCCCGTCGAAATTGTGCCGATGGGCTTTCCCTCAGGGAGTCCCAGGGTCGCTGGAGGCAACGGCTCTGGCATGATGGGCCTCTCGGGAACTGTAAAGTCCCCAAATGTCCGCGCCGCATCCATCATCCTCTCGACTCGGTGTTTGGCATCCGGGTCGCCAGCCAATAGGGGGTTGAGCCGTTTGGCCAGGGTGTCGGTGGCGAACGCTGAGATACGCCGCGTAGGCCGGGCAATCCGCAGGCAGATCGCCGTTTTAGAATGGCCCTGTAAGTCCATCCCGAAGTCGTATCGCTCCTTCCGCAACTCGGCAAACTTCCCCAGTTGCTCCCTCCAGACTCCTGGCGACCAACGCGCTTTGTGCCAGCGGTCGCGGGGGAAATCCACCACCCGATTTAACAGCCGCTCTCGATCCAGCATCGCCATGCACCTGCTCTCTACCGCCCAGGTAATAACTGCTTGGGGCAACGCAGAACGTATAGCGGTTGCTACATAGCTTGCCATCACGCAGTCGCCGATGGCCGAAAAGCGGACGATGAGGAACGAGGGGTTCATACAAAAAGGCCGGCTTTGCGGGCGCTCTTCCATCGATCGTGGAGCCATAGCCACTGCTCGGGATGCTTGCGGATTTGGCTTTCCAAGACCTCGTTGATCCGTGCCGTGATCCGAATCTGGTCTCGGTCGAAGCCCTCGCCATCCACCGCCTCATGGAACTCCGCCCGATACTGCCCAGGCCCGAGCCGAGTGAAGTAACACGGGATGATAGGTGCCCCGGTCCGCAGATGCATGACCGCTGGCCCCAGCGCGGTCCCGCAGGGGTGGCCAAAGAAGGGCACGAAGCAGTCGCCGTTGTTCTGGTCGTTCAGGATGCCCACGAGATCTCCGGTCTTGAGCTTGCCAAGGATCGCCCGCGCCGCATTGCCCCGCGACATCACTTCGGCCCCCGCCTGAGCCCGAATCGCGTTGATCTTCTGGGTCACCGCCCCCTGGTTAGCGTCGCGGGCAACCACATTCAGGGTGTAGCCGTTCACCGTGAACCAGTGGGCAAACCGCTCCCAGTTGCCATAGTGGGCGGTCACGATCAGAACGCCTTTTCCCAGCGCATAGGCCTGCTCCAAGTTCTCCCGGCCAACCACCTCCGCCGAGTTCACCTCCTCCACCGTTCTCAAGGGCGTGCGCATCACGTCGGCGGTCACCCGCCCAAAGTGCAGGTAGACCTCCCGCGCCGTCTCCTCGCGCTTCTCCGGGGACCATTCGGGAAAGGCGAGAGCCAGGTTTGCTTTGGTGCGCTCCCGATGCTTCTTGTCCAGTTTGTAAAGAACCATCGCTAGGCGTTCGCCTCGTTTTTCCGCCCGGTCCAAAGAACCTGACATGAAGGCCCGCTGCCCAAACGAGAAGGCGACGGTGCTGGCTTTATCGAGGATGATTCGCTTCTTCTTGGATGCCATTGAGTTTGGATTTCAGCCAGGCTTTAAATTCGGCGGCGGGCTCTATGGTTGCGCCGTGGTCCAGGATGAGGAGTTGCCTCTCGCCGACGTCGGGGCGGTTCTTCAACTTCACCCAATCCTTGGCTGTTACCACCGTCGGGATATTCGTCGGCAGGCTTTGAATCAGGGTACCCCCGCTCAGCGGATCGTGGTCGGGCATGAGGAACCGGTCCCGAACCTTGCAGCCCAAAGCCTCTAGCGAACGAACCACCTTCTCCGGCTGTCCGAGCGCGCATAGCAAGGCGGCTCTTTCGGGAGTTGACGAGAGGGTGTTATCTGGGGTCAATAGCCCCCGCGACGATTCCTCAACCCGGAAATCTCCCGGCAAAACCAAGTCCGCCCGCCGCCGATTCCACCTGGGCTCCCGATAGGGTCCGGCGGGCAGGCAGAGGCGGTTCTTGGGTTCCTTGGGATCAAGAAGGATGCTCAGGTCTTTGCGGAGGGGCAGGTGCTGGAAGCCGTCGTCCATCAGGAGAATGTGGTCGGGGTAGGCCTTGGCGCAAAGCTCTGCCGCCAGCACTCGCCTACGACCGACGATCAAAGGCAGATCGGGATGCCGCCACCTGAACAGAGCAGCCTCGTCGCCCCACTCTCTGGCATCGAGCGGCCCATCGGGAGCGACGGTCGCGGCTTCGGATCGAGGACTGCCGTAGCCGCTACTAGAGACCGCGACCTTGTATCCCATCCCTCTCAGAACATCAACGAGATGAAGCACCACCGGCGTCTTCCCGCTCCCCCCCGAGACCAGGTTTCCCACGCACAGGATCGGCGAATGAGGATGCTTGGCCCGCTTGAGGCCGAGGCGATAGATGCCCAGATAAACCTCCCACCCCACCCCATAGAGCAGGGAAAAGGGCGCGAGCGCAACCCGAGCCAAGACCGGGCCAACCCCCCGCCCCTCCCAAACCTCGCTTGCGTGCATCCTTGAATTGTGGATTGCTTGGTTGCTGGATTGCTTGGAGGATGGCGCTACGGTATTGAGGCGAACCGGTTCTGACGCCACCGTAAGTAAGCGCGGACTTGCGCCAGTGTCGCTGCCGTTCCCACGATCAGAAACAACGTAGCCCCGCTGAACATAGTTGCTCCGCAATCTCCTGCGTAGGGGTTGCTCCAAATGCCAGGATTAATAGCCAACAACAAACCAAACAGTGCCGGATGCCCAATGCCAACCCCGGCCCGACGGCGCAGCAGCCACGAAAAAACGCCCTGAATCAGCAGAACGCCAACCATCGTGCGGGAGGTGACAAGAACAGACGCTATGGTTTCTTGCACATGCGGCCCACTGCAAGAGAGCGCTGTTGCCAGGAAACCTACCAGAAGCGTCGCAGTACACAGAAAACGCAAGGTTTGCATCTCGTCTGGAAACATTATCCTCGCTTTTGTGAAATCCCCAACATCGAAACCTGTGGCGAGCTTAACCCCTTGATGCCACCCAGCTATTGCGGTCTACCGATTTCCGTTTTCCGACTTCCGATTCAAACCGGCACAGCCGTCTTCGGTTGGCGTCGCTCCTTTGGAATCTCGATCTGATCCTTGCCGTTGAGGTACCGGGCTGTGGTGCAGTCGGTTTTGAGGAACTCCGCTGGCGTTCCCTCGGCAACTACTTTCCCGCCATGCTCTCCCGCTCCCGGACCCAGTTCGATCAGGTGGTCGGCGGCGAGCATGGTTTCTTCGTCGTGTTCCACCACCAGGACCGTATTGCCCAGGTTCCGAAGGCGGGTGAGGGTCTCGATCAGCTTGCGGTTGTCGCGCTGGTGAAGGCCGATGGAAGGCTCATCCAGGATGTAGAGACACCCCATCAGCCCCGACCCGATCTGGGTTGCCAGCCGAATCCGCTGAGCCTCGCCGCCTGCCAAAGTTCTTGCGTTCCGGTCGAGAGTCAAGTAGCCGAGGCCGACATTCTCCAGGAAAGCAAGCCGTTCCAGAATCTCCTTGACGATCCGCTCGCCGATGGCCAGTTGCCGCTTGGTCAGCTTATTGGAAAGCCCCTGGAAGAAGGCCAGCGCGTCGTCCACCGCCAGATTGGTGATCTCCGAGACGTCCCGCTTCGCCACCATCACGCTCAATGACTCCGGCTTCAGCCGTCGCCCTTTGCAAGTCGGGCAGGGCTTGGTGGACATGTATTGCTCCAAATCGTTCTTCACCCACTCGCTCTCGGTGTTCTCATACCGCTTGCGAAGGGAGGCGATGACCCCGTCCCATTGCGACTGGAAGGTTCGCTCGGTCTTGCCATACTTCATCACCACCTGGATCGGCTCCTTCAAGCCACGCCAAACCGCCTCTAACCCCTCCTCGGGAATCTGGTTGACGGGAAGTGAGGAGTCGAATCCGCAGGCTCGGCCCACCGCGTCCAACATCTCCGGCCACCAATCCTTGACCTCGCCCGACTTGTACACGAACGGCACAATCGCCCCATCCCGAAGCGGCTTCGTGAAGTCGGGGCAGACCAGGTCGATATCGAACTCGGTCTTGGTGCCTAGGCCAGTGCAGTCGGGGCAGGCACCGTAGGGGGAGTTGAAGGAGAACATCCTCGGCTCCAACTCGGTCATCGAAAAGCCGCATTCGGCGCAGGAGTAGGACTCGGAGAAGAGGAGTTCCTTGGCCTCTCCCCCCGGCTCCTCGAATGCCAGCGTCACCAAGCCGCTTCCCATCTTCAGAGCGGCTTCGATCGAGTCGGTGAGGCGTCTCTCCAGGCCCTCTTTCGTCACGATGCGATCGACCACGACCTCGATGGTGTGCTGTTTGTAGCGGTCCATCGGGATGTCGTCGGTGACCTCGTACATCTCGCCATCCACCCGGACGCGCACGTAGCCCGCCTTGTTGATGTCCTGCAAAACGCTCTTGTACTCGCCCTTCCGCCCCCGAACCACCGGGGCCAGAATCTGAAGCTTGGTCCCCTCTGGCAAACTCTTCGCCGCATCCACGATCTGGTCGGTGGACTGCCGCTCGATTGGGCCGTGGCCGTTCGGGCAATAGGGGACGCCGACTCGGGCATAGAGAAGGCGCAAGTAGTCGTAGATCTCGGTAACGGTGCCCACGGTCGAGCGCGGGTTTTTACTGGCGCTCTTCTGGTCGATGGAGATGGCAGGCGAGAGGCCGTCGATGTGGTCTACGTCCGGCTTATCCATCTGTCCCAGGAACTGCCGGGCATAGGCGCTGAGCGACTCCACATACCGCCGCTGGCCTTCGGCGTAGATGGTGTCGAAGGCCAGGCTGGATTTGCCCGATCCAGAGAGCCCCGTAATCACCACCAGCTTGTCCCGAGGAATCTCCACGGTGACATTCTTCAGGTTATTCTCCCGAGCCCCCACCACCACAATCCGATCCTGCGACATGGGAGTTAGTTTACATCAAGATGGTAGACGGAGGTGTACTGGGAGGATGATTCGTGATGGAGGTGATGGAGATTAAAACCTGTAGACCCCGGATGGTTCGGTGGTGTTGCATGGTGTTCGTTGCCTTGCGAATCTTTGCGGACTTTGCGTCTTTGCGAGAGCCTTTTGAATT
>CAZCSP010000024.1:0-33270 GCA_964501275.1 uncultured Fimbriimonadaceae bacterium
CTATCTACAACTCGATTGCGCGGGTCCCTGCCCACGGCTACACCCTTCGGGTCGGCTAGTCTAGTTCTCCGGTGCGTCTTTGAAGGCTGTCTTCATGGCTTTGCTCATCTGCGAATCTGGCGTGACCTTGTACCACTGGATCCCATGTCTCAGAAGCAGGTCTTCTGAATCAGGAAGGTACCGAAGCAGAATAGTGAGTTTCTGACCAACAAGCAGAATTTGTCTAGAGCTCGCGATCTTGGGAGGCGTATCGAGTGGGAAGAGCTTCGTAAACTTGGCATTGCGGAGATTGAGTCTTCGGTCGTGGTTCCAAATGATCGCTCGGAAACGTTCTTCGGAGAGGGTTGGAAGGGTTTCCTCGACGAACCCCCTCCCGCCTGGAAAGGCCCGCCGGTCTACCACAAGAGCTCCGGTCAAGGGATCGATCTTGGTGTTGTGCCAGTTGCTGTACGTGTACCGAGCCTCTTCACGTTCGTAGTAAATGGAGTATATGTCGCTGGCATACACCAAGCGGCTGGGTTGTTGATAGGAAACTTCGGATTCCGAATAGACCCGCAGAGCCAGGCGGTCGGGGTTCAAGAGGAAACTGGCTTGATACTTTTCGACAAGGTGCCACAGGATTTTGCTCTCGGCTTGGTCTGGCGTTACGCGATGCTCTACAGAAGTGGGTGGAAGCGGTGTGTCTGGTGCGAGCAAAGAGCTAAGTTCGCCTCCAATGCTGTCCATGTCCATCCAACCGCTGTGGGCGTCATCGACTTGGAATCCTCGTAGCTTGGGCCAGAACATGACAGATCGCGAAGGACGCTGGTCATCTCGGTTTTCAACCATTTGACCAAATACAAAATCCGTTTTCGGCCACATCGCTTTGACGATTCGCTTCGCCGACTGAAGCAGTTTTTGGTCGGGAATAACTTGCGGCTTGAACTGACGCTCAGTCGAAATCTGGTGAGGCGGATCCCAGCGGTAGGAAAACAGGGAGTCGTCGGCTCTCAGCGATACGGAGTGGTTTGCAAATCCGTACTCCTTGCTCAAGTAGACATAGTTTGTCTCTCGATAGGATAGGAGCCTGGGTGAGTCGGATTTCCGTTTCAACCCCAACTGGTCAAGGATTCGATAGGCAGGTGTTGGATCAACCTGAGAGGGCTCTTGGCTGAGGCTCAATGCCAGTAAACAAAGTAAAGTGGCCATCGGATCTCAACTTGAATGACGGCTACCAAACGGGAAAGTTTCAGTCCCCGTCGTGCTTGCTGGCCGGGCGGGTTCGCATTCTCGCCCACTCCCTAATCTCCGCGATGTCCTCTTCCATCATCCGACTCAAAGGAACCACCACCTTCGCTTCGTCCACCACGTCCTTGTGAGTGAGTTCGCGACCCGCATCAAAGGCCACAAACAGGGCTCCGACGATCACCTGCTCGATCTCGGCGCCGCTAAAGCCTTTAGTGATCTCGGCGAGTTCGTTCAGTTTGAACTTCTTCAAGTCCCGTCCCCGCTTTTTCAGGTGGATAGTGAAGATGTCCTTTCTTTCCGACTTGTCGGGCAGGTCCACGAAGAATATCTCGTCGAACCGGCCCTTGCGGAGCATCTCCGGGGGGAGTTGGGAGACGTTGTTGGCGGTGGCGATGAGGAAGACGGCGGCCGTTTTTTCCTGCATCCAGGTAAGGAAGGTGGCGAAGACGCGGGCGGTGGTTCCTGAGTCGGATACGGACGCCCCGGAGGCTCCGGCAAATCCCTTTTCGATCTCATCCGCCCATAGGATACAGGGCGCGACCGACTCGGCGACCTTGATCGCCTTGCGGATGTTCTCCTCGCTCTGCCCAACCAGAGAGCCAAAGATGCGGCCTACGTCCAGCTTGAGCATGGGCAACGCCCAGTGGGCGGCGATCGCCTTTGCGATCAGAGACTTTCCGCAACCCTGGACGCCCAGGATCAGGACGCCCTTGGGGGCGGGGATGCCGAACTCGCGGGCCTTGTCGGTGAAACTGTTGGTGCGCTTTTGGAGCCATTCCTTCAAAAGGTCCATCCCGCCGACGTCGGACATCTTGTTTTGAGCCGGGTAGTACTCCAAGAGGCCGCTCTTGCGGATAATCTGCTTCTTCTCTTCAAGAACCACCTCCACGTCGAACGCCTTCTTCTCCACCAGGCTGCGCGCAAAGACGGACTCGATCTCGTCCATTGTCAGCCCTTGGGCAGACTTCACGATGATCTCGCGGGCCAGTGGCTCCAACTTCGTATCGACGTTCGGGTTGTCCTTCACCGCGCTCGTCACCTCTTCCAACTTCGCCTCGATTTCATCCGCCAACGGCAGTGCAAAGTCGACCACGGTCACATCTTTCTCCAGATCGGTCGGCAGGCTCAGCGAGGGACCCATGATGATGAGGGTCTGGGCTTTGCCGCGTAGGCGCAAGGCCAGGTCGCGGAGGAGTCGAACCACCCGGTTGTCCCGCATGTAGGGGTGGAAGTCTTTGAGGAGGAAGACGGTGAAATCGGCTGATTCATGGATGAGCGCCAGGGCTTCCAATTCACCGGGCAGGGAAGTGGGCTTGGCGGGGCCGCTGGTCCGGTTCACATTCGGCTTCATCCCCTGGGTGATGGACCAGGTGTGAAGGGTGCGGTTGAGGTTTTTGCAAACCTTCTGAAGCGTCTCTTCCACCCGCCGCTCTTCCCAACTGACGATGTAGAGAATGGGATACTTGGCCCGAATCAGAATATCGATCTCTTGCGAGGCGTTCATCGGCGTTCATGCTACCGCAGGGGAACGGCGTTGCGGCGTTTCGGCACAACCGTGGATACTTTGTAGAGCCAACACGGACCGCTGAGTTCTGTGACGCCGTAATGGTAAGAAGCCGGCGCCGCAAAAAGGGCCAGGCTTTGCCCTGGCCCTTTTTGCATTTACGGTGTCTCTTATACTAGCCCTTGGTCTTGCCGCCGGACTTCGCTCCGCCCGCCTTGGTGCCCCCGGCTGCAGGTCCACCAGTGCGGCCCTGGCCAGGACCGCCCGGTCCGCGGCGTCGATCGCGCATCTCGGCATACTTCTTCTGCTGATCTTTGGTCAGGATGGCATTGAGCTTCTTGGTGTTCTCGTCGCGCATCTTCTCGAAAGCTTTCATCTTCTGCTCGCGAGTCATCTTCGTGTCGTCCATCAGGGCCTTCTGCTTGGGAGCGTTGGCCTTGTAGAGAGCGAGAATCTTCTTCTTCTGGTCGGCGGTCAGCTTGAGCTCTGTGGAGAGTCGTTCGACGCGCTGCTCAGGAGTCTGCATTCGGAACTGTCCGCCAGGGCCGGGGCCGCCCTGTCGAGGACCGGCTTGGCCGCTCTTGGCTCCGCCCGACTTCGCACCGCCGCTTTGCGCCAGTGCAGACCCGCCAACAACGAGGGCCGCGACAACGAGAATTGATTTGAAATTCACTTAATAGTCTCCTAGGATTGATCTGTGCCTGCCGGCACGAGGGCACGTTCAATAACGCGTTGACGAAGATCGCCTGCAAAAGTGCGGTGATCAGAAGGCGAGTTTTGCAAAAGCATAGGACCAGGTGGCCTCGTTCAGGTAGCGCAAGTTCAAATCCGCCGCCTTCTCCACTGGGACCCGGGGCACCACTTCCGCGCCTTTGCTGGCCCAGCAGTACCCCGAGAATCCGCCAAAACTCGGGATGATCGCCTGGTAGCTTCCCGTCTTGGGGAACACCCGCGCGAACATGGCCTGGATGCTCTCCAGCGAATAGGGGCAGAAGAGCAAGTTGTCCGCCTGGGTGACCAGAATCCCGGTCTCTGCCAGGACGTTAGAGCAGTCGCGGTAGAACTCGTCGGTAAACAGCATCTCGCTCAGCGCGCCATCCTCTTCCTCATAGGTGTCGGTGGAGTCGGCCACGATGAGGTCGTACTTGCGTTGCGTCTGCTTGACGAACGGAAAAGCGTCGGCCACGTGGATGTGCATCCGAGGATCGTCGAACGCGCCGTCGCTGACTCCCGGCAAAAACTCCCGGCTGGCCTCGATCACCCCCGCGTCGATCTCCACCATATCCACATGCTCGATGCTTGGATGCTTCGCCAGTTCGCGCAGAACGCCGCCATCCCCCCCGCCGATCACCAAGGCCGACCGGGGCTGGTCCATCGAGAGCAGCGGAATCTGGACCAGAGCCTCATGGTAGGCATGCTCATCGAGTTCCGTGAGCTGGATGTGGTTATCCAAAAGCAGAACCCGCCCAAAGGCATCGGTGTCCAGAATGTCGATCTGCTGGAACTCGGTTTTGCGGCTCAAGAGATGCTCCCGAACCGAAGCGGTCATGGACAGCTTGTCGCTGCGGATCGGGAAAGTGAGGTTGTCGGTGGACACGAATGCAGTTTACTTGGGCAGTGTGAACCACTTGTTATCGTGGCGGAAAGGACCTTTCCAAATGCAGGACCAGTCATACTTGGCTTTCTGACCCTTCAAGTTGGTGAGGTCCACTCGCACCTGTAGGGGAATCCACATATTGCTCGCCGCGATGATCTCGATCGTGGCCGCCCCTAGCTTTTTGGCGGCGGCTGCCGTCCGGGTGGCAAAGAGGCGAATCTGGGGAACGCTGCGCCCGTTGCCCATCATGGTGCGCGTTTCCATCCTGACCTCGAAGCCGCCATCCCCTTTGAGGAGCCCCTGGACAAGCGGTACGAATGCTCCTTTTCCGGTAATGTACGACTGGAACATCGACTGCTGAAAGTGCTTCGGCCAAGCCGAGACCGCGCTGATGTTGGAGGGCACAAACTTAGGATCGACGCCAGGCTTGATAGGCTTGAATCCAGTGGTTTGCGAAAGCATCGTCAGTTTCCCGTTGTTGCCGATGATCGTCTGGTTGCTCATCGGGTACGTGGTGCCTTCGGCGATTTTCACCATCTCCACACGAAAAGTCTTCCGGTCGCGGATTCGATAGGCCAGTTGGGCCTGTCCCATGCTGGTATCGAAGAATATACAGGTGTAGCTCGCTTCGCCCACCGCGTCTTTCAAGTTCAACAATGCGGTGTCCATACGCTTGGCAAAGTCCAGCGGCTTCACCGTCGACTTGCGCCAGTCGCTTGGCTTTTGGGCAAGTGAAAGGGCGGGCGCAACGAGAAGGGGGAGAAGGAGTAGGGGTTTCAATGCTTCAAAGTTTACTGTCTATTCAAGATAGGACTTGGACGGCTGACGTCCAGCGGCGCCCAAATGTTCACGTCCAGGTCGGCGAAGGCGGCGTCTTTCTGCTGGCAGTCCTTTAGGAAAACCTCTTCATCAGGGGTGAGAGTTCCGCCCCCCGCCACTCTCTCTGACATTTCCGCCAACCGAGTGAAGCGGTCGATATGGTCGGTGAACCGAACTTCCGCGTAGTCTCGGGCCGAGAAAGTGGAGATGAGGAACTGCCAGTCGCTGGCCTCCGCCAGAAGCAACTCCCGACCGGCTTGCCGTAGAATCTCCTTGGCCGGGCCCTCATCCCCATGGTCCCGCACAAGCTGGCGCATCCTCCGCTGGCAAGGATAGAGCTTCTCCCAGGTCCACATATTGCCGTCGTTCAGCCAGATGTAGTGGTAGCCGCCCTCGCCCCAGGAACCTTCGGGGAGGGTGATGGAGTGGCGGGCCGGCTCCTGGTCCAAGAGGTCGCCCCCCGAAACGCACTCGATTTCGGGGTCGTGGTGCATGATCTTGGCGGTCTCATAGAGGAATTCCGGCCCCTCCCACCACCAGTGGCCGAAGAGCTCGGTGTCGTACATCGCAACGAGGGTTCCGGTCCGATCCGAGACCCCTCGGTAGTGGGCCAAGGCACCCTTGATGGTCCGCACCATATCCTCCGCGTGGCCCTGGATGCGCTCAAAGGCCATGTAGGGATCGTAAGGCTGTTTCTGCCCCAGGTCGTGCTTCTGCTGGCTGATCCGCCAATAGCGATGCCGCCCCGGATAAAGCTGCTTATGGAACTCCAGATAGTACTCGTCGCCCGGATACCCCGACTCGCCCGACCAGACCTTGACGGTGGTCTGCGGGTCGCGGGACATGCAGGTCACGCCGTTCGGAAGTTCGTAATGCTCGTACTCGCTTCGGTAGCCGATCTGCTCCTGGAAGTTCTTCTTGCTCCGGGCAAAGAGTTCGGCCAGTTGGGGGAAGTTGGCGGCGTAGGTCCCCAACGGCTCCCCGCCCCGAATCATGTGGGAGTCCACAAAGAAGTACTCCAGGTCGTTCTCCGCCAGATACTCCTCCACCCCCTTCCGTGGCCACGAAACCTCGTTCTGGCCAACCGGCGACTTCCAGTCGTAGCGGGGCCGATAGGCGCATTCGGGAAGCCAAATTCCTCGGGGCTGCTTGCCGAAGTGCTTCTTGTAGGTCTCCACTCCCAGCTTGATCTGGGCCGAGCAGCTTTCGTCGGTCCCCAGCAGAGGCATATAGCCGTGGGTCGCGCCGCAGGTGATGATCTCGATGGAGCCGCCATCCTGAAAGTAGCGGAATCCCTCCACAATGCTTCGCCCCCAGCGATGTTTGAACTCCACCAGCGCCTGGGTGTACTGTCGTTGCCAAAACGCCGCTAGCCCCTGCATCCACAGCGGCCCTTCCTTCTCAAACTTGCGCTGGTCCTCGATCGCCGCGTCGATCTTGGCCTGGCAATAGTCCTCAAACTCGTCCTTGAACGTGGCGTCCTCTAGCTGCTCAGCCAGGATCGGCGTGATATTGATCGTCCACCGAGGCCGAATCCCCTCTTTCTCCAGGCGGTCGAGCGCATGGAGAATGGGAAGGTAGCACTCCGCCGTGGATTCATTAATCCAGTCCGTACCATGCGGACTCTTGCCGTGGCTGAGAACATAGGGCATGTGCGAGTGAAGGCACAAAAGAAACCTACCAACGGGCATAGGTTCATTGTAGATTGCGGGGTTGTGGGATTGCTGGATTGGGACGGCGTTGCGGCAGATCGGCATACCAGCATTGCGGAAATAGGGTTAGGGACTTGCAAAATTCGCGATCCAAGCCCCCTTGAGGGGGTTGGGGGTGGCGCTCAGTTCTCCGATTGTAGGGTTGATCCCCCGTGGTTTGGGCTCTTTGAATACAAACGGGGAACCTGGCCACACCCCCAACCCCCTCAAGGGGGCTCGGAACGCAACTGCCCCAACTGGGCTCATTTACGATTTTTGCAAGTCCCTCACCGAAACACCGAAACGCCGTAGTGCCGCAATGCCGGAAAACCGTATCCTCTCCATTAGATGGCGCTGAGAATTCTGGGAATCGCGGGCTCGAAGGTTGGGCAGGCGTTTGGGTTGTTGGGCGAGGTCACGGTTGGCCGCGCCGCCGATTGCTCTATCTCGCTTCCCAATGATGCCGCCGTCAGTCGCCAACACGCCCGATTCGCGTGGATTCAAGGGCTGCCGATGGTGGAGGACTTGGGCAGCCGGAACGGCACCTTCCTCAACGGCGCCCGGATCACCCAGGCGAGGCCTGTCTCCAGCGGGGACGAAGTGCGGATTGGCGGGGAGGTCTTTCGGGTGGAAGCGGTTCTCGACTCCGTTCCTGGTCAGGCTCCCTCAGGTCCCGCTAAGGAATTCTCCCGAGGCGAGAGAGGGGCGAAGGGGCGGCGGGGAGAACGTTCGGGGGCCGAAGGGACGCTGTACCAGAACGTCGGAGGAGCCGACGGTCCCGGATGCGCCCTGCCGAACATCGACCTGTCGGGGTGCCTGAAGTACATCTGGATGATCCTCTTGGTCTTCCTCGTCGCCTTGGCGATCGCCGCGATCCTCTGGGGGCTGGGGACCCTCCTCTCCGGTCTGGGCGGTGCGAGTTCGTCGGTTTCGGGGCAAGGGGCTGGGCCTGGCGGCTCCTCTCGACCCGATTCAGGAAGCCAGCCGCCTCCCCCAGTCGAGGACAACAAGGACCAGGATCAAAAACAGCCATCGGCAGAGGGGATACGGATCGATGAAGTCAAGCTGGATTTTGCCAAGCGAAACGGTCCCGATCTGCGACCGGTCGTGCTGGTCAAATGGACCAACCTCACCAAGAAACCGGTCGCCCGCCTCTTCGGAACGGTTCAGGTTTTTGACCAGGAAGGAAAGCTGCTGGCGGAGATTCCAAGGGAGACGATCTACCACGGACCTCCGGTGAATCCGGGCGAGGAGCACCAGGATGAGCGGGAGCGAGACGGCATCGTCATCCACCGGAAGCTCCCCGGCACGCCCACTTCGGCCAAAGTGAAAGTCGAGCGGGTGGAATAATAGGCGCATGTCCCAATCGATCGACTTGCTTCAGGAGTTGGTGAACGTCCCCGCGCCCCCAGGTCAGGAGGGCGAACTGGCAAGCCTCGTCATGGAGAAGGTCGAGGAACTGGGCTACTCCGCCTCGCAGGATGCCAAGGGCAACGTCCTGGTTCCCGTAGGCCCCGCCGGGACGCCCAACATCGTGGTGACCGCCCACCTGGACGAACTCGCCCTGATGGCCACCGCCATCTACCGCGACGGAGCCCTACAAGTTGCCGCGCTGGGAGGCCTGAGCCCCAGCAAGTGGGGCGAAACGCCGGTGGAGATCATGGCGAACAGCGCCCTCCCCGGCATCGTGTCGCTGGGGTCGGTTCACACCGAGGACTCGGCGGCGACGATGGTGCGAAGCCGCGCCCGCGGTCTGGAGTGGCGGGACGTGAAGGTCTTCACTGGACGGGAGCCTGAGGCGCTCCAGCGGCTGGGGGTCAAGCCAGGAACCAGGGTCGCGATGGCCCGATCTCGACGGCAGTTGACCAAAGTCGGGGAGTTCGTCTCAGGCTATTTCCTGGATGATCGGGCGGACTTGGCGGCGTGGCTGATACTGCTGGAATCCCTCAAAGACAACCCGCCCAAGGCGCCCATACTCTTCGCCGCGACGGTTAGCGAAGAGGTCGGCGGGCATGGGGCCTTGTATCTGATGCAGGGGATGCGGCCCGAGTTCTGCGTCGCCCTGGAATTGTCCCCCATCGTCCCCGATGCCCCGATCCAGCTTGCCGAGACCCCCGCGATCTGGGCCAACGACAGCTTCGCCGCCACCGACCCCCGAGACCTGGACATCCTGGTGAACCTAGGGTTGGACGTGCAGTTCCAGGCGTTGAGCCGGGGCGGTAGCGACGCCAGTTGCGCCGCATCCCACGGCCTCTGCGCCCGCCCCATCACCCTCGGCATCCCGATGGAGAACACCCACGGCTACGAGATTATCCACCGAATGGGCATCGAGAGGCTGGCTGAGTTGACCGGCGCCTATCTGGCGGCGATTGGGTAGCCACGAGCGTTCAGGGGCAAGTTGGCAAGTTCTTCATCCTTAGGAAACAGCCGACGCGTGAGAGTGAGAAAGACCGGGCGACCCGGTGCAAAGTTTATCTTCCTACTCGCTTGAGGATGCCCGTCGTCGATCACCATCAGATCGTTGCAACCGAAGCAAAGCTGAACGGTCAACGTTTGAGCCCCTTGTTCAAAGTTGAGCGATACATCCGGTCGAAAGCCGCATCTATTCCGAAATCCCCACTGGATGTTGTCTCGATTGTCCATCGCTTGGAAGAAGGAGCGAGCCCAGGCCTTCGAGGCCTGGATTGGCTTACCGGCCGGGGTTCTCAAGTCGCCAACGAGCCTTAGGGCGTCGACGCGATCTGGCGCGGACAAAATCTCGATCCACTCATGCGGGAGGGCGCCCCACAGGCCTGCTTTCCGCTTCCGTGCATCCTGCTGACTGCGCTCAAAGTCATAGCTGTCAAACCGTTCGTCTACGACCAGTTCAGAACGCTCCTTTAGCCGTCCGCGAAGATTGGGGAAGACCTCCGACAACAGCTTTATCAACGCCTCTCTCCCTGGGCGGATGCTCTGTTTCCGGGAGTGGCCTTCATGATCGGACCACCACCGAATTTCGTCTGTTGCCAAGCTGATTTGGACATCGCAAACCTGGGTCGCCGTCCAGAAACGCACGGCGACATCGGCTTTGAATGGGTTGGTGAACCGGATTTGCCACTCGTGATGCCGCACATCGAGCAGCGCCGCACGGAATCGTCTGCTCCAATCGTCTGATGGAATCTTCGCCTCCACAAGCTCCAAGCCGGGGCGCTCGCCCATCGTGAACCCTGGCTGGTGAATAGAAACACGGGTGATCTTGCCATCAAAAACCCCTGCTGTCCGCTCCGGGCCAAAGACGTTGGAGAACCAACGTTTTTCCAAATTGGGGTCGTCCCCTTGGGTTACTCCAATGCTAAGGGCAAGAAAGGCAATGGATGGCAACAGCATAAACTATTGTCGCATCATTGTCTATAGAAGGTTCACTCTTCAGGTTTTCTTTGTCGGTTTTTTGGGGTTGGGAGAAGCGCCAGGCTTGGCTTTGGGGGCGGCCTTCTTCACCGTTGCGGCTTTGGGTTTGGGGGGAGTCTTCTTCTTGGCGGTCTCCGCCGCGATCTGCTCCTTGACCTCTTCCTTGCCGGTAGGCGATGCCGATTGGAGAGTCTCTTCTGCGCTGGTATTCACATCCGCATTGGACGACGTTTCTTCGACCGTGGTTGAATCCGGCCTATCCGCGTCTTTCTGAATCTTCTCGCCCCACTGCACCATCTTCTCGCCGACCTTCTTCGCCAACGGCTTACAACGGGACAGCACGAGAGGTACCGCGGCGGCTGCCAAAACAAGCAGCCCCCCACGCCCACCAGGAATAAACGGTCGCGATCTCATAGGAACAGGGTAACGCAGGTTTTTAGAAATGGGTTGCGGCGGTAGGCATTTCGGTATTGGGATGGCACGTGATTAGCGTGATTTCGTGATGGACGTGAGTTCGTGAATGGGTGATGGGGGTGATAGGAGTCTTGCTATGTCGCACCGACGTTGATCCCGCCCAACATCCAACTCATCACGAATTCACGATATCACCTCCATCACGCAATCATCCCAACAATCTGGCATTCCCCTCAGTACCATCTGGGCAAAAGGCATCATACGATAATCATTGCCGCGGGATTTGCTGTTCTTCGCGGCCGGGCCCGGGCCATCCCTTCCCACAGAACATGGCGCCGGGCCGTTTCTCTATTCAACCCAGGCGTATCCTGCGATTCAACCTGAGCGTATCCTGCATTCGGGGATATTCTCGTGGGGGCATCGACCAT
Source organism: uncultured Fimbriimonadaceae bacterium (assembly GCA_964501275.1). Taxonomy (GTDB): domain Bacteria; phylum Armatimonadota; class Fimbriimonadia; order Fimbriimonadales; family Fimbriimonadaceae; genus 55-13. Next base: position 11,068 of record CAZCSP010000024.1, read on the forward strand.
GAGTTGACAAGGAACGCGGGGATGCATTACATTTAAGCAGGGGAATCTCAAACCCCTTTAGAGGAGAATCGATGGCTCAGGAAAAGGATCAGTCTGCAAACGGCATGGATCGACGTACATTTTTGCTTGCTCTCTCAGGAGGGGTTTTGGTAGCTGCGGGTGCGGCGCTTGCGGGTTGCGGCGGCACAGGCGGAGGCGGATCGAATTCGTCCAGCTCCAGCTCATCGAGTTCCTCCAGCTCATCAAGCTCCAGTTCCAGCAGTTCATCCTCAGGAATTCCCATCTAGCCGCCTCCAACGAGATGCGCAAGCTGGTGCTCAAGAATTGGCAGTCGCCAGGCGACATCGTGATGTTGTCGGCGGCTGTCCGAGATTTGCATCTGAATCACCCCGGTCAGTTCGTCACCGACGTTCGAACTCCGTGTCCCGACATCTGGCTGCACAATCCCTACATCACTCCGCTTGACGAGAGCGAGCCCGATGTTGAGTTCATCCAGTGCAACTACCCTCTCATCCACCAGAGCAACCAGCTACCCTACCACTTCATCCATGGCTTCATTCAGGACCTGGGCGCCAAACTGGGAGTGGAGATCAAACCGACCGCGTTTAAGGGCGACATCCATATCTCCGAGGAAGAGAAGGCTTGGTTTGAGGGCTTCGATGCCGACCAACGCACCCGCCCCTTTTGGCTGGTGACAGCGGGCGGCAAGATGGACTACACGATCAAGTGGTGGAGCCAGGAGCGGTACCAGGCGGTGGTCGATCATTTTCGGGATCGGATCGAGTTCGTCCAGGTAGGCGAAGCCCATCACCACCATCCGGCGCTGAAGGGCGCCATCGACCTGCGTGGAGCAACCAGCCTTCGGCAACTCATCTGCCTGATGTACCATGCCCAGGGAGCCCTCAGTTCGGTGAGCCTCCTGATGCACCTTGCCGCCGCCATCGAGACGCGACCAGGAATGCCGAGGAATCGAGCCTGCGTCGTAGTTGCGGGTGGTAGGGAGCCTCCCCAGTGGGTGGAATACCCTCATCACCAGTTCATCCACACTGTCGGTGCGCTCAAGTGCTGCGACAACGGCGGCTGCTGGAAGTCCCGCACCCTCCCTTTGGGCGACGGCGACGAGAAAGACCGCCCCGAAGCCCTCTGCGTGGATGTAGTCGAGGATTTACCCAGGTGCATGGACATGATCACCGTCGAAGAGGTCGTGCGCCGGATCGAGTGGTACTACCAAGGCGGAGCGTTGTCTTACGCGTAAGAGCTTTTATGGGGATTCAGCAGCTTGCCACGGCGTCATCCTGAGCGAGCCAGAAGAGGTTTTATGGGGAGCCAGTGCTTGTCGCCAGTCGAAGGACCTCACCTACTCGTAACCTCAGCCCCACCTACAACCTGGTGAGGTCGTTCGACTTCGCGGCATAGGGCACTCTGCAAAAGTAAAGCGCTGGGGCCGCTCTCGCTCACCATGACGCCGTGCCACAGCGGTTGTGTAAACGCTTGATTTACACATACCCTATCCACCTCTGGCATATTCCCGCACAGCCTTCGCCAAACGATCTGCTTCCTCCAACGACGTGAAAACGTTGGGCGAGATGCGGATGGCGTCGATTCCGGCTCTGAGGGTGGTGGTGACGTGGAAGCCGTGCTTGGTCGCCAGCCAGGACGCCGCGTCGACCGCCGATTTCCCCTTGAACCCAATCGCCAGCATCGCGCAAGCCGTCTTGGGGTCCAGACTTCCGTAATTGATGACTCCCTGCTCCGCCTCCACCCCCTTCCAAATCCGCTCCCGCAGGTACTGGAGCCGTGTGAACTTCAAATCCATACCCAGCCATTCGTGAAAATCCAGGGCCTGGTGGATCGCCAAAATGGGCGCAAGCGGTCGGGTCCCTACCTGCTCAAACTTCGTGATGTCCTCGTCCAGCGTCTCATCGGCGGGAGAGAGCGGCCACACCTTTTTGATCGCGCCCCGTCGCACCGCGAAGACGCCCGTCGCGATGGGGGCCATGAGCCACTTGTGGAGGCAGGCGGTGTACATCTCGGGCCGCCACTTATCCAATTCCGTCGGCAGAAGGGCAATCGACTGCGCCCCATCCAGCAGCACCGCCACCCCCCGCTCCCGGCACATCTCCGCGATCTCGGCGACTGGCAGAATCAGGCCATTGAGGAAAGTGACGGTGCAGAAAACGGCCAGTTTGACCTCGGGCGTCAGGGCATCCTCCCAGGACTTCAAGATTTGATCCTTGGAAGCGGGAGGGGATTGGACGGGAATCTCAACCAACTTCACCCCATCCCGCCGCACCCTTTGCTTAATTGCCGTGAAGGCGCGAGAGTAGTCGTGGCTAGTGGTGACAATCGCATCCCCCTTTTGCAACGGCCAGCCCAAAATGCCAGTCTGGAGGCCGTAGGTGGCATTGTAGGTGAGCGCGGTCTCCTCTGGTTTGGCTCCGATCAGCGGCGCAAGCCGCTTTCGCACCTCGTCGATCTCCCGAATCTGCTCCCGCCAGATGATCTGGGTTGGGATGGTCGCCGCCCGCCGCAGTTGTCGCTCCTGCTCCTCATAGACGGACTTGGGCGGGGGCGCGAGGCCGACATGGTTGAAGGAGGTCATCCGGTCGTGGAAAATGAACTGCTTCCTCAGGTCGGTCCAAAACGCCTCATCCTCCGGCCCCGCTCCTTTGGGGGAGGCTTGTTGGAGTTGCGCCCAAGCGGTATCGCGAAACGCCACCGTCGCTGCCACCCCTGCCAAAAATCCTCGCCGAGTCATACCCAATCCCATCATAGCCGAACCAGATACACTGAGTAGGTGCCCCGCTACCGAGTCTGTCGCGCCTTCACGGTCGAATCCGGCCATATGCTCAGCAAGCACCCCGAGGCTTGCCGATTCCCCCATGGGCACACCCGCCGCATCGAGATCGTGGTCTCCTCCGAAACGCTGGACGCAAACGATATGGTGGTGGACTTCAAGGCCCTGAAGCTGGCGCTGGAGGCGTTCATCGACCAGTTCGACCACGCCATGGCCCTCAACTCCGCCGACCCGCTGCGCGCCGACATGGAGCGTGTCTACCCCGGATCCACGGTCGTCTTCGAGGGCGTCGATCCCACCACCGAGGTGTTGGCCAACCGCATCTATGACTTCGTCGCAGATGTACTGGCCAAAGGCTTTGAAAGTGAAACCTACCGCATCCCCTCTGGTTCAGTCCGGCTGGAGCGGGTGAGGGTCGGGGAGACGCCCAACAGTTGGGCCGAGTACGGCGACTAAGGCGTGGCTCCCCACTCAATACCCTGTCGTTATGTTCGCCAAAGTCTAAAACGGCGGGTGCTGGGGGAGCGCGAATTAGTCCCGGGCTCCCATTTCTCGCAACACCTTGGTGGAAGGCTCTCGCATGAGGAACGCCTGGGAGTCGAAGGCGGGGTCGGAGGCTTTGCGCTTGGGTTGGTGATAGTCGCCTTTGGCATCCAGAACCCAGACCTTCACATTGTCCCGCAGGCAGTTCAGCAAAATGTGGTCGCGGATGTGGGCGATAAGCAAGGGATGCTCAACCGGGCAGAGGACCTCGATTCGTCGATCCAGGTTGCGCCGCATCAGGTCGGCAGAGCCGATCAGCACGTCCGGTTGGCCATGGTTCTGGAAGTAGAACACGCGGCTATGCTCCAAGAACCGGCCCACGATGGAGATCACGCGGATGTTGTCGCTCATCCCCGGCACCCCGGGGCGCAGGCAGCAAATGCCGCGGATAATCAGGTCTACCCGGACGCCCGCCTGGCTGGCGGCGTAGAGGGCGTCGATGGCCTCGGGATCGACCAGCGAATTTAACTTGATGATAATCCGCCCATCGCCATGCTTTTTGTGCGCCTGGATCTCTCGCTCGATTCGCGCAATGATCCCCTCCCTGAGGTTGATCGGGGCTACTAGTAGCTTGCGATACTCAGTCTGTTTGCTGAAGCCGGTGAGGTAGTTAAACAACTCGGAAATGTCTTGCGTGATTGCCGGGTCTTTGGTGAATAGCCCCAAGTCGGTATAGAGCCGAGCTGTTGCCGGGTTGTAGTTACCGGTCCCGATATGCGCATAGCTTCGAATTCCCGACCGTTCCCGCCGCACGATCAGGCACAGCTTGCAGTGGGTCTTCATCTCGGCGAAGCCATAGGTGACGTGGACCCCCGCCTGCTCCAGAGTCCGCGCCCAGACCAGGTTGTTGCTCTCGTCGAACCGGGCCTTGAGCTCCACCATCGCCGCAACCTGCTTCCCGTTCTCGGCGGCATCCAGCAGGGATTCGACGATCGGCGATTCACTCCCCACGCGGTATAGCGTCTGCTTAATCCCGATGACGTTCGGGTCGGTCGCGGAGGAGTCCACAAACGTCTCTACCGTGCGGAAGGAGTCGAAGGGATGATGGACCAACAGGTCGCGCGAAGCCATCGCCTCGAAGATCGAGTCACTGGTGGCCAACTCTTCATTCATGTAAGGGTGGTGGGCAGGGAATCGGAGGGCCGGGCGGTCGATGCGGGCCAGTTGCCAAAAGACATCCATCCCGATGAGTCCATCCACCACGAACACGTCGTCTTCATCCAGATTCAAGATGCTCATCAAAAGCTTTCGAATCCGCTTGGGCATGGTCCCTGACGCCTCCAACAACACGGGGTCGCCAAACCGCCGCAGTTTGAGCGTCTCCTCGATCGAGGCGATCAGGTCGGCGGCTTCCAGTTGACGAATCTCCACGTCCGCATCTCGAACCACCCGGAAAATGTGTGAGGCTAACACCTTCACACCGGGGAACAGATACTTGAGGTTGTGCGCGATCACCTCCTCCAGCAGGATGTACTCATGCTTCCGCCCCGGCAGCCGCACGGCGCGGGGGACGACGGTCGGCACCTTGACCCTGGCCAATTTGACCTCGGCGTTGTCCCCGCTTAGCTCCACAACCAGGTTCAGGGAACGGTTTGAGATAAACGGTACGCTCACCGCAGGATAGAGCATGAGGGGGGTGCAAAGGGGGAAGACCTCTTTCGCAAAGAAGGTCTCCAACTCCTTTCTTTGCTTGGAAGTCAGGTCTGAGTAGCTTCGAATGCTAATGCCCGTTTTTTCTAAGGCCGGCCTAAGCTGTTTTTCAAAGACGTTGCTGGCCTCCTGTCGCAGAGGTTTGGCGGCTTGACTGATGATCGCCAACTGCTCATTGGGACTCATCCCATCCGGCGATTGCTCCAAAATGCCGCTTTCAAACTGCTCGATCAAACCTGACACGCGGACCATATAGAACTCGTCCAGGTTGGATTCAAAAATCGCCAGGAATTTCAGGCGTTCCAAGAGCGGATTTTGCTCATTGACCGCCTCTTCCAGCACCCGTCGATTAAACTGGAGCCAGCTCAGCTCCCGGTTGATGTAGAGAACGTTCTCGTCGGGCAGTTGGGGCGTGGCCGCCAATTTCACAAGTTTTGCCCCTTAATCTTGTTTCTCGCCATCTGCAGAATCGCTCCTTCGCGCACGCCAAATTCGCTTACTATAATCTCGGTCGCTTCGAAGTGGTTCATCAACTCGTAATACACCATTGCGCCGGGCAAAAGCGTCCCTGCCCGTTTAGGCTTAACATTAAAACGCTCCGTGATCCGCTCCACATTCAGTCTCTCGGTAGCCCAGATCAGGTAGCGAAGCTCTTCCCGATGCAGAATCTTCTCGCCATCGGGATGCAGCGCCCGCCACAGCCCCCGCGCCACCCCTCCACTGGCGATCACATGCGGCGACGCAACCGTTTGCAGACTACATCCTTGAAGAGTTTTTCGGATGTAGGCGAGCGCGTCTTTCTTGACTTCTGGCGGGCAAGGCAGTTGCAGTCCGGCTTCCGCGATGACGCGACCAGTGCCCATCCGCAGGGATGTCTCCTCCAAAATCTCCTGTCCAGTCACCAAGGCAACCTGTGCGCTCCCTCCGCCCACCTCGAACATCAGGTCCGGCTCCACCTCCTTGGTATCCAGCCGGACTCCAAAAAAGCTGTATTCAGCCTCTCGTGCCGGAGCAATGATCTCCACTTGCACCCCGGCCTCTGTTTTGATCCGCTTCAGGATCGCTTGATGGTTTTGCGCCGAACGCATGGCTTCGGTGGCGAAGACGTAAAGCCGGTCGGCCCGCTTGCTGACCGAGACCCGGCGAAACTCCTTCATGACCCCCACCAGTTGGTCGGCCTGCTCCTTGGGAATCTCCCCCGTGCGGGCCACGATTTCGCCCAGCGGGATCCACTCGTTCAGGTTGTCGATCCGCATCACGATCTCGCCATCCGTCGCCGCAACCAAGAGGTGAGCCGTGTTGGAGCCGATATCAGCCGCCGCGAGAATCCGAGCCATGGGCTTCATTGTGGATTGCTGAAGTGTTTGAATGCTGGATTGCTTGATTGCTTGAATGCCGAATTACAGAATGCCATTCAACTTGACATCCAGCTTGAATCACATGTGGTATATACTATTTGTATGGCTATGACGCGACAACTAACGGTTCGGATGCCACTTGATATCCTTCAGCGGCTCAAAGAAAAGGGGAAGACGGCTCCCTACATCATCGAGGCAGTGCAAGAGAAGTTGGCAAGAGAGGCAGAGCAGGAGATCGAGGCCAGCCTGCTGTGCCTTGTCGACGACACCGAAGCAAACGACATCTCCGATCTGAAGCCAGCCCAAGCAAAGGCGATGAGCCGTGAAGATTGAGCAAGGCCAGATTTTTCGCCATGACTTCGGGCCTCGCCAAAACCACCTTCAAGAAGGGCCGCGACCGATCGTCGTCATCCAAACCGACGCGCTCAATCGACTTGACGGCTATCCAAACGTGATCGTCGTTCCCCTTACGACGAAAGAGAAAAAGAGCGCGACCTACGCCAAAGTCGAGCCTTCCGAGGAGAATGCGCTCGACCGCATCAGTTGGGCTATCGCCAACCAGATATTCACCCTGGACAAAGGCGATCTCAAGGAGTCGCTCGGCCATGTGACTGCCACGGAGTTGTATAACATCAAGGAGTCGCTGAAAATCAGTCTGAATATCAAATGACGCCCAACCTGGAATCCGCCATCGGGTTCGCCATGCACGCCCATCGGGGTCAAGTTCGGGATGGGGAGGTTCCGCTTCCTTATATCACCCACCCTCTGGACGTGCTAGCCAACCTCCGATACACGGGTCAAATCATAGACCCCGACATGCTCTGCGCCGCCGTCCTCCACGACGTGGTCGAGGAGTCAGGCGTTCGGTTTGAGGAGATCGAGGAGAAGTTTGGGACGGGGGTTCGTGAGCTGGTGCAGGAACTGACGCGCTATGAGCCGACGGACGAGGAGAGAGAGGGCCTAACGAAGGATGAGATTTGGGAGCTTCGGTCCAAGCTCCTGCTGGAAGAGATCGAGCGGATGTCCCCCCGCGCCCAAGCCGTCAAACTCGCCGACCGTCTTTCCAACCTCAACGAGGCCACCCGCGCAAAGGTTGGAAAGAAGCTGGGCCGCTACAACAAACAGACCGCCAAGATCCTCAAGATCATCCCGAAGAAGGCCAACCCCGGCCTATGGGAAGCGGTCAAGCGGCTGCACGAAGAGGTCGAGGCTAGCGAGCGATGACTTCGTAGGTCACAAAGCTGGAGGTCATGGGAGGCTCTTCGCCCCGCTCCTTGGCCAGCTTGATGTCCTCGAACCCACGCTTGTGGCCCTCGATGAACTCTGGCGACCCCGTCCAGTTCTTGAAGCTCTGCTCATCCGTCCAATGGCTGACGATCAGATAGCTTTCGCCTTCCTTCTGGGGCTTCAATACCTCCATATTGAGGAACCCAGGCAAGCGGTCGATCGCCCTGGCGCGCGACGAGAACAGTTCTTCAAAGCGCGATTGGTAGTAGTCCTTGCAGGCGATGAAGTTAATCGCAACAAAATTGGTTTGGTTAGCCGTGGCGTTCATGATGATTGCTTGTCTAAAATGACTGTCACCCTTCATCTTGAGCTATCTGTACAAAAAAGTCAAGATTGGCCTAGCGGAAAATGGAAAAACTAGGTCAGGATGCTGGCATGAGCCAATCTCAAAGCTGGCAACAGGCGTTCTTACCGCAAAGGAACAAAGAAACCAAGGGCGCAAAGGAGAAAGCCTAGGTGCAAGTCGTGCGCAGACTGGATATCCATTGTCGAGCCAGAGCTATCGGGATCGGACGCATCCCTTCGGTGGCCCTCTGTGGTCCTCGGTGGTTTCATTCCCGGCCAGTTGTAAAGAACCACCGAAAACACCGAGGGCCACCGAAGAATTGCGGACAGTCTGAGTAGAAGAGCAGGTGGATGGCGATGAGCTACCCGGGATAGGCGGCGCTTGGGACCATGTGAACCCGATCTCCCTCAACCGCAGTTTATAGAAGGGAGATGTATGAACAACAGCAATCTAACCATGGACTTCATTTGGCGTCTGTTCTGGTCGGGGTGGCCGCCGGAATCGCCGGGACTATCCTCTACGCCGCCTACCGTGAGCGCGAGTTCAACAGCGTCGTGAGCCGGACACGGGAGATGGGCGACCGGTCGACCGAATACATCGGCAACGTCGGCGAGAACATCAAAGAGAAGGCCTCGGCGGTCGTCGATACGGTGAAGGAGAAAGCGGTTGCCGTGGTGGACTCGGCTGAGTCGGCAGTTTCCAACCTTAGCAAGAGCGTCCACAACATGGCCGATAAGCAGACGAAAGCGCTGAGTTAAAAGAGGGCCAACCCGGATAATTCGCTACAGGTTCAAGTCGCGGACAGACTGCAACTCCGGTGGCAAACCTGAGCTATCGGCATCTTTTCGGTGGCCCTCGGTGTTTTTCGGTGGTTCTTTTCATTGACTGGAGATGAAACCACTGAGGGCCGCAGAGGACCACCGAAGGGAGTTATCCCGGCTAGAATGACGACGTGAAGCTGATTCTCGTCGTCGTTCTCCTTGCCGCTTTTATTGGTCAAGCGCCTCGACTGGCGGTTGCCAAAGAGGCGCATGGCTTCTTGGCGACTCTGGGCCAGAGCCAAAAAGCGAAGGCCGTCTTTGCCGCGAACTCCGACCAGATCTACAACTGGCACTTCGTGCCCCGCTCCCGCCCCGGCCTTCCCTGGGGGGCGATGAATGCCGAGCAACAGGCCGCCGCGCACACCCTTCTGAAGTCCAGCCTCAGCAAGATCGGCTATCAAAAGATCGAAGAGATTCGATCGTTGGAGCCGATCCTGAAGGAGTTGGAAGACGGCAATCCGGGCCGTGACGAGCGCCTCTACACCTTCGCCTTCTTCGGCGAACCTAGCGACACGAAGCCCTGGGCCTGGCGATATGAGGGCCATCACCTGTCGCTCACTTTTGTCTATCGCGACGGTCAACTGGTCGCAAGCACTCCGCAGTTCCTAGGCTCCAATCCCGAGGAGCACAAGGGCAAGCGTCCCCTGGCCAAAGAGCGCGACCTTGCCTACAAACTCCTGGAAACCCTCAACCCCGACCAACTCGCCAAAGCCCACATTGCTGCCAGATCGCCCGGCGATATCGTCACCGGCAACGACCGGAAAGCCTCTATCGAGGGCCGCCGAGGATTGCCCTATGGCGAACTGGACGGAACCCAAAAGCGGCTCCTCCTCGACCTCCTCCGCGCTCACGCCGAGGTCCAGTCGGAGAAGGAGCAGACGCGCCGGATGAAGCAGATTCAGGAAGAGGAGCTAGGTGATTTGGTGTTTGCCTGGATGGGAACGACCGAGGAGAAAGGCAGGCATTACTACCGCATCCAAGGCAAGAACCTGATCGTGGAGTACGACAATAGCCAAGGCAACGGCACCCACGTCCACACCGTCTGGCGGAATCAGCGAGAGGACTTCGGAGCCGATCCGTTACTGAACCACTACGAGCACGGGCACCGGCATTAGGGTAGGAGGGGGTTCGGACCTGTAGGCGGCGGATGCATTGTGCCGCCGTCTGACTACCGGCTTTACGGCGTCGGCAAAAACCCCTCGAACCTGGAGGTCCCAGGCTACGAGCACGGGCACCGGCATTAGGGTAGGAAGGGGTTTGGACTTGTAGACGGCGGATGCATTGTGCCGCCGTCTGACTACCTTTACGGCGTCGGCAAAAATCCCTCGGACCTGGAGGTCCCAGGCACGAAAACCCGGACGTGGACGTCTAGGCTACAGAGCGATCCTTGGTGTTTCCGTATCGGTTGGTCTAGGGAGGGTGAGCTAACCGGCGCCGAAGGTCTCCGGCAACTCTAGAGGGAACTCCATCTTGATCAACTCCCCATCAGGATCCTCCTTGAAGTAGACCGTAATCGGAAATCCCAGAATCTGCGCGAGGCAAGCAAGGCATTCCTGGCCATAGGCGCTGGGAGCTCCATCAAGGGTCATCGTGATACCCTTTTGATTCCAGATATTCAGGCCGCGACGGCCCGCGTCGTTTGCCAATCGGATGAACGCCGTAGCTTCAGGATGTCCGCTGGATGGGTCGAACCACGCCAGCAGGTTCATCACCCGCTCCTCACGGAGATAGTCGTAGAACCGGACATCCGGCTTCAGGAGGAAAGCTTCTTTGAAGAGGAGAAACTCAGCCTCGATCCCGTTGATCGGCTTTGAGGCGATCTGGAATATCTTGGTGAAAATGCTCATCGTCTAACCGGCTATCTCTATTTCTAGTCGGTGAAACCTATTCAAATGTAACTTGGTTCACCATGAAAAGGTGAATGTGGACCACTGTTCTCTAAACACAAACGAGCGACGAGTTTTCGCTTGCTATTTTGGTGTAAGTGTAGCCGCGGTTTGGGCGATGTCTAGCCCAGAGTTGTCAATCACTTGCCAGCCCTCTGGAATCCCCTCGCGATACGCGGCGCTTGTGAAACGGATCGTCTTTTCCAGAATGGCGGGATCAAAGGATTTATTGGTACGGGTCGCGTTCCTTAGCAGATTCGTTTCCAGGTCGGGGAGAAGAAGCACCTTGCGCACCTCATAGCCCTCCAGTTCATCCCGGATCAGTTCGTCCAAGCGTTGGGGATTGCGGCAATGGTCGATCGCAACCGTGAATCCCGCGTCCGCATACGTCCGAGCCACCGCGCAAGCCGCCCGCTCCGCAATCTGAAACTGCCGCTCCGTCTCTTCGGTCCAAGGCACCGAGTCCGACATCCCCGCCACCACCCAACCCCGCAAGTCGTCGACGGGAAGGTGGAGGCCAAGTTCTACTTGAGTCAAGAAGGCAAGACAAAGCGAAGTCTTCCCCGCGCCGGGCGGTCCTGAGATGAAGGTGATCATGCCGTCGCGCATATATTGGGCCGACGCTTATCGAGAACGAAGAACTCGAAGGGACTGAGCCCCGAAGCCTCGACGCGATCAAAAAACGCTTCGGAACCATTTGCCGCACAATAGTCGAACTCTTCCCGGTAGAGAAAGGCCACCGTCAGCAGAACCACGTTCCGGCCGTCTTCAACCTTCACCACCTCGGCTTCATCCGGCATCATAAAGCTCGGACACACGATGGCGGCGCAAAGCTCGGTGTCCGTGTCGTAAGGCTCCAGATCTTTGTTCCGCATAGTATGTCCACCCCAAATCCACGACTCGCGAGAGTGCGGAATGTCTGCCAGGGCGCTAAGCGCCTCAACGGGCCAAAAGCGAGAGGGATCACCGGTCACCCCCCATTCCAGAGGCCAGTCGATGGGAAGATGAAGGAGGAGCTCGGCGTACCGATACTCCTCGGGGTTCTCAACGTCGCTGGGAACGTTCATCGGGCGTTGGGCCAGACCGGTGGTCACAAAGGTCCGAAACTCATCTTCCGGGGTGGCCTCGAATAGGTGGAGATCGATGTGGACCACTTTGGGCGATTCCGGATCAAAGACGCGCTCAATCTCGCCGAAGTAGGGTCGCAGGTGGTCTTCCACGGCATGGATAAGCATCCAATCTTCTGCGACCTTCTCCATGGCATCGCCAGATTCAGGACCAATCTGATCTTCAATGGACATATTTCCAAAGGATAGCCGGAACCTCGACTCGGTTTCGCGAGTCGAGGTGATCCGCTTACCGTTCCCGGCCCGTCTTCAGCGCCTCGGCCTCTTTCTCCCGATCCTCGGCCTCGCGCATCATCCCGAGTTCTCGATAGCATCGCGCGGCTTCCAAGAGGGGTTGGTAGCCCACATACTTGACAAAGCTACGGTACTCCACCGCTGTTTGCTCGTAGGCTTTTGCCGCTTCCAAAGTTCTCCCCACCTCTTCTAAAGCCTTGGCGCGAGCGTTCCAGATTGTGATGGGCAGTTGGAATCCAAAGTGGTCCAGATCCAACGCCGTAAAATAGTCTGGGCGATCAAGCTTGGGCTCGTTTCGTAATGTCAAGGACAGGGTCTTGCCATCTGCCTCTATAAGTTCTTTGGGTTCGCCAAAGCCAGGATTGTAGGGCAACCTCTGCGAAAAAACCACCTGAACTTCCGAGGGTTTGGGCTGAGATTGGCTTAGGGGCAAGAAGCCAACAACTATCACCTGTTGCCCGTTGAATGTGTACCTCTTCATCTTTCCAAGAATGGCGGACGGCACAATATCCAGGGTCCGGGCATAGGGTTGTCCCTCCCTTGTTTCAAGTCGGGTGGGCAATGTCGCCAAATCTGGACGGGTCCGGACCTGGGATGGCGATGGCGGAGTATTCCCTCCCTCCCGGACAGGGGGTGTTCCCGCTTCCTCGGAAAAAGGCTTCGTGCAGGCAATCCAGATCGTCCCATCCGCGGTGATCGTCGCATCCCTCACCGCAGTTCCATCCGCCTCGCCCAGAGGCTTCTGCCATCTATCCGTCAATTTGCTTTGCTCATCAGTCAAGCGCAGAACCGGTACGGCCGAATCGAGGCGGAACGCTGACTCGGGGATGGTGTGGTTGAACTGAAACTCGTCGCGATACTGCAGAAGGCCCCCAGTTGGCGTATGTCGCAACTTGGTTGTGGACCGTATCGGCAAGTCTGTCTGTTGGTCCACGACGATCTCCGCACGGTATTCGCCCTCGGCGCGTTCCATCACGATCTTATAGGCAGGTCGCCCATTCACGTCCGCGTGGGGCTCGATCTTCGTTGTCCGCTCGACGCTGACGTTGCCTTGGTCGATCATCATCTTGGCATAGTCGATCATCGACATCTCCCCGCCCAACGTGTCATGGAAGTACGGGTCTGCCTCCTCCATCGTCGCATGGCTCAGCCGGGTGTATTTGGTCAGAGCCCACCCATTGCGGATAATGACGTGGCTTTCTAGCCCCGTTCCCTTCCGATTCGTATGCGCCCACACGCCGTCCTGGTAGTAGAGATGGTGGAATTTATGCCACTTCCCCGAACTCGTCTCCATCATCCGCACAATCTCCATCGTCTGAACGTTCTTTAGGGCTTGGCTGACCTTGTTAAGCGTGCCTGCCACCGCGTCTCGGGGCCACATGAGGACGGCGGTGGATAGCACAAGCACGCAACCAACTGCCAAGGCGGCGATAGGACGAGATCGTCGGCTCACTCGGACGGCTGGTCGCCTGCGGCATTCTCCCAGCGACTCTCCGTAGGTCTTCATCGCGTTCTTCAATTTCTCTTCGTTCATGGGTTCACCTCTTCGCCCGAGAGCTGGCTCCAGTGGCGTTCAAACGCCTCCCGAGCCCGTTGGACTTGGCTGTCGATGGCATCTGGCCGCTTCTCTAAAACCTTCCCGATCTCTGCGCTCGACATTCCGACCACATACTTCAAAACGAGGACCTCGCGATGCTCTGGATTCAGGTGTTGCATCACACAGGTCACAAAGGCGGCCTCATCGGCTTGGTGGTCGAAGCGTCCTTTCAGGTCTGTTTCGCGAATCGGCTCGGTCTGCCTTCGCTTTCGTACACGGTCGGCGACCTTACGCCGGGCCATGCCGAGCATATAGACTCGCAGATCGCGGCGACGGCAGGGATTTGGCAGGGCTTGAACGACTTCGATGGCGACATCTTCGGCATCTTCGCGATGCCCCAACTTGGCCATCGCGTAGCGATACACGTCGTTCAGATACACCATCGGGTCCTCGCCCCGTCGCAGCCAAACCCAGTCGATAGCCAAACTCATTTTTCTCCTCGAGCAGTCAGGCTTCGTTTGGGATAGGGGAAATCCATCGGTCTCCGGTCAAAAAAGGGTACACGTTGCGTATGAGTTCACCTTACTCCGCGCTCATCCGCTCTCTCATCCCCAATCTGGACCATTTCTCCGGCGACAAGTTGACCGTGACGTCGCCGATCGACGGGTCTGAGATCGCCAAGCTTCGCGTGGATTCCAAGTATGAGATCGACCTGAAGATCGCTCGCTCGGTGCGGGCTTTCGAGAAGTGGCGGGATGTGCCGGCGCCGCGTCGGGGAGAGTTGGTCCGCCGACTGGGGGAGAAGCTGAGGGAGCGCAAAGAGGATTTGGCGCAACTGGTGACCATCGAGTGCGGGAAGATCCTGGAAGAAGGGCGGGGCGAGGTGCAGGAGATGATCGACATCTGCGACTTCGCCGTTGGCCTCAGCCGCCAACTCTACGGCCTCACCATCGCCAGCGAGCGCCCCAACCACACCATGCAGGAGAACTGGGTCCCCCTGGGACCGGTCGGCATCATCAGCGCCTTCAACTTCCCGGTCGCGGTCTGTTCCTGGAGCGCGGCTCTCGCCCTCGGCTGCGGCGACCCCTGTCTCTGGAAGCCCAGCGAGAAGACCCCTCTCACGGCCCTTGCCTGCCAATCCCTGTTCGACGAGGTCGCCAACGACTTCCCCGAAGCCCCCGAGGGTTTGAGCCAAGTGGTAATCGGGGCGATGGAGCAGGGGAGCCTACTGGTGGAAGACCCGCGAATCCCCCTCATCAGCGCCACCGGCTCCACCCGCATGGGCAAAGTGGTTGGACCGAGGGTGGCGGCAAGGTTTGGGCGGTCGCTCTTGGAGTTGGGCGGCAACAACGCCATCATCGTCACCCCCTCCGCCGACCTGGAAGTCGCGATCCCCTCCATTCTTTTCGGCTCAGTAGGCACCGCGGGCCAGCGATGTACCTCCACTCGCCGGGTGATCGTCCACCAGAGCTTGGTAGATAAGGTCTTCGCCACCCTCACCAAGGCTTATCGCCAGATCGGAGATTCCAAGGTTGGGAATCCGCTGGAGCCCGGAACCCTGGTGGGTCCCTTAATCGACAAGCAGGCTTTCGATGCCATGCAAACCGCCCTGGAGGCCATCCGCCCGGTTGCGGAGGAGGTGGTTGGGGGGGAGCGGGTGACGGTGGGCGATGGTGGTTTCTACACCAAGCCCGCAATCGTTCGGTTGCCTAATCAACCCGATGGCGTTTCCACCGAAACGTTCGCTCCCCTAACGTATCTCATCCCCTACGAAAATATCGAGGAAGCTCTCAAAATCCACAACGCCGTCCCCCAAGGCCTAAGCTCTGCAATCATGACCACCGACCTTCGAGAAGCCGAATACTTCAAGCGTCACAGCGACTGCGGCATTGCGAACGTCAACATCGGCACCAGCGGCGCCGAGATCGGCGGGGCGTTTGGGGGGGAGAAGGAGACAGGGGGAGGTCGGGAATCAGGTTCGGATTCCTGGAAAGCCTATATGCGCAGGCAGACGAGCACCACGTTTTTTGGAAGAGACAAGCCGGCTTTGGCGCAGGGGATCAAGTTTGATGTGTAGCTAGCCCAGGCCTGCTTCTTACCGCTAAGAAACAAAGATACAAAGAAACGCAAAGGAGGGTCTCAGCCCTACTTTGCGTTCCTTCGTGTTCTTCGTTCCTTGGCGGTAAGAGAGTTTTGCTACCCCTCAAGCACCTGCGACACACTCCAAACTCATTCGCCTCCGCCCTTGCTCAAGGAGTCGTTCTTGGGCATCACCGGATAGGCGGGGCGTTTGTACTTCTTGGGGGGATTCTTCTTTAACTCCTCCAGAAGCCATGCTACCGCTCGCTCTAGCTGAGGGTCTTTGCCTTGCCGCCAGAGGAACGGGTCGTCCTCGACTTCGATGTCAGGGGCTATGCCTTCGTTCTCTGACTCCCATCGTCCAAAGACACCGTAGATGGCAACTTGGGGAGCGGTGGCGTTGCCGCCGCCCATGAGGGGGACGCCAGAGCCGGCGGCGACCAGGCCGCCCCAAGTTCGGGTGCCGATCAGCGGGCCTACCTTCGCCGTTCTAAAGAACATCGGCAAAGCGTCGCCGCCTGAACCAGCCATCTCGTTGATGAGCATCGCCTTGGGACCTTCGTTGGAGAAGTTCGGGATGGGGAAATCCTCGTGGTCGCGCTGGTGGCCCATGCCGAGGACCCGGCGGGTGAGGATTTGGATGATGTAGTCCGAGAGGGCGCCGCCGCCGTTGAACCGCTCGTCGATCAGCACGGCGTCCTTGTCCAGTTGGGCGGTGAAGTACCGATTGAAGTTGGTGAATCCGCCGCCTCCCGTATCGGGGAGGTAGATGTAGGAGATGCGGCCGTCCGACATCTGATCTACCTTCCGCCGGTTATCCTCCACCCACGCCATGTAGCGCAGATTGACCTCGCTGGATGCCGGAACGACCGTGATCTCCCGCGAACCGGTCCCATCGGGATTCGGCCCAACCTTGATGCGGACCTGCCGATTCGCGGTGCCTTCGAACATCCCATAAACGTTCTCACTGTCGGTCAGTTCCTTGCCTTCGACCGCCAACAGGTACTCGCCCGCTTTCACCGTGGCGCCCGGCTGGGTCAAAGGAGCCCGTAGACCGGGGTTCCAGTTCTCGCCGTTGAAGACCCTGGCAAAGCGGTAGCGCCCGTTCTCGATCTTGTAGTTCGCGCCCAACAGTCCGCCGGGAACGAAGGTTGCCCTAGGCACCTCGCCCCCGCCGCTGAAGGTGTGGCCGACGCTGACTTCGTTGAGCATGTCCTGCATCAGGTAGTTGTAGTCTTGGCGGCTGGCGAGGTTCTCCAGATAGGGCTCATACCGCTGGATCACCTTGGCGATATCCAGGCCGTGGGTGTTGGCGTCGTAGAGGAAGTCCCGCATATTGCGCCAGACCTCAAAGAACATCTGCCGCCACTCGGCCTTGGGATCGACCGTCGTCTGGATGCTGGCCGTGCTAACCTGTCCCTGTCCTGGCTGAGCGGGGGCGCTGGAGGAGATCACTTGGAATCCGCCCGCACCCTGGATCAGTGCCTTGTCGCCCCGTGGGTTGACCGTCAGGCTGAATACGCCCTGGGCGATTGGCACGGCTTGCCTCGCCTGGAAAGAGTATCGCAACAGGGTCGGCAAGCTTCCCGCCTGGCTGCGAATCGTCAGGAAGCTCCCTGAGGTCGCCGCGACGATGCCCTGGTAGCTGCTGGGACTGAGCACCGTGAGGATGCGCTGGCTGATCCCCTCGAAATCGATCTTGACGCTCGTATCCGGCGCGGGAGGCGGCCCAGTAGGAGGAGTCGGAGCGCCCCTCTCTTCATCGCTCTCGGGAAGGAGAGGGCTGGGATCGGAGTTGCGCAGGACAATGACATAAGCGCCCCGTGTGGACTGCTGGCCCAGGCTGCTCATTCCTCCGACGGAGATTGCCTGGGCGACGTCGGTGCTGGCGAGGAAGTAGAGATAGCGGCCCCCTCGGTCGAAGGTTGCAAAGCTGGCGTCGCTCAAGCCGTCGGTGACCTGGGTCGATTTCCCTGTCTCCAGACTGTACACATAGACCGCCCCCAGCTTATTCCGACCTCGCTTGACATAAGCGATCCACTTGCTGTCGGGCGACCAGGTCGGGTTCATCACGTCGCCGAAGAAGTAGTAGGGCTCCCGATCTGCTTCGGTGGCCTTCTTGGTTTGCAGGTCGAAAACCTGGAGGCGGAGAGTTTGATCGATGAATAGAATCTTCTTCGAGTCGGGCGACCAGATGATGCGGCGGTACCAAGTTGGCTTCTCGGTGAGTTTGTAGACTTCAGGCTTGGCGTTGCCCATTTGGTCGACGATGTGCAACTCGTAGTTCCCGCTGGCGTCGCTCAGGTAGGCGATCTTGGTTCCATCGGGCGACCAGATCGGGCTTCGCTCGGCGGTGCCGGGAGTCTGGGTGAGGTTGCGGGGCTCGCCTTTGTCCACAGGAACGGTGAAGATGTCGCCTCGGGCCTCAAAAGCGACGCGCACGCCGCTGGGCGAAAGGTCGGCGGTGCGCACCATATTGCCCACGCTCGCCAACCGAGGACGAACCTCGATCAATTCGTCGGATATCTCAATCGGCACTTTCTTGGCCGACTTGGTTTGGAAGTCGTACAGGTGGATCGAGCCGATCCGCTCAAAGACGATTCCGCCTGGGCCATCGGAGGCAGACTTGATATCGATGGGTTCTGGAGCCAGCAGTTGGCTGACGCGCTTTGAGGGAACGTCGTAGGCAAAAAGGGTGCTCCGCCCACTACGGTCGGAGATGAAATAAACCTTGTCGCCCACCCACATCGGATGCCGGTCGTTGGAATTCTGGCGGGGGACCTTCTCGATCTTGGAGTCGCTGAGCCGGGCCAGCCAGATCGGGGTTGTCTGCCCACCCTTGTACCGCTTCCACTCGGGCTGCCACAGGCCGTGGGGGATATAGGCGATGCGGCTACCGTCGGGGGAATAGCTTCCAGCCCAGCCGCGGGGCAATGGCAGGGCCTGGGGCCAGCCTCCGTTGGCGGGAACCGTGTAGAGCCGTGATTCGCCGTTGGGCTGGTCCATCGACGTAGCGAAGAGGATCGACTTGCCGTCGTTCGTCCAACCCACTACGTCGTCATCGCCCGGATGATAGGTCAGGCGCTTAGGATTTCCTCCCTGAGTGGGGACCACATAGACGTCGGGGTTGCCGTCATAGGAGCCTGTAAACGCGACCCACTTGCCATCGGGCGAGAACTTGGGCATGGACTCCACGCCTGGCCCAGTCGTGAGTCGTCGCGCCCGACCACCCTCCCGGCCAACCAGCCAGATGTCGGTGCCGAACTCAAAGACGATATGATCCTGGCTCAATGCCGGGTTGCGGGCAACCAGCGGCTTGGACGGATCGATGGCATGGGCGCTGGCGACAAAGACCAGCAGGAGGGAAAGGCAGGCAGTTCGCATAGGTTCCTGATTGCGCATTATATAGCTCTCCGTGCGATTTACGCGAGTAGGACCCAACCGACTCCCCCTACCTAATCGCCTTTCTCCGGCAATAATGAGGATCGATGCCGGAGTTTCATGAGGTGGAGGCGGAGCAGGTTCGAGACGAGGCGAACGCCTGGGTCGCCCGGTTTGCCCCGCTGGTGATGCACTCCGAAGTCTTGACCGACGGAGAGGTTCGGGAGCGGATTCGGGACTCGGATCGGCTGGAGAAAGAGGGGCGGGCACTACGTTCTCGGCTCTCCGCCCTCCAAGACTCTGATCCCGATCTCATCCGCACCTTTGAGGCGGCCATCGGACAACTCGCCTCCATCGAAGCCGACTACCGTAAGCAGCTCGCCATGCTGAAACCGGGCGACCCCGACGGCATCGCCAATCTGGAGGCGGTGAATGAAAAGCTGGCGGAGCGGATGGCCCGGCAGGAGATCGGCGCGGAAACCAATGCGACCATTCCCGAGGTTCTGGAGATGAAGGTCTCTCCGGGGAACAAAGCCGCCGCCGCCGGATTGGGGATTTTTGGACTGGGCTGGAACGCCTTTACCGCCGTCCATGCCTTCTTCATGATCGGCGGAATGGCGAAGGCGTTCGGCTGGGCGGCGCTCTTCCTGCTCGCCTTCTACGCGATCTTCTTCTTCGCCGGAATCGGGATGTGGATTGCCGCCTACAATACAGGAGCGTCGGAGCACATTCGCCTAGAGGGTCGGGACTTAACGGTCCGCAAGACCCTTGGACCATGGACCAGCGAGCGGGTCTTTAAGTTGGCGGTGGACGACAGTGCTGAGATCGCCGAAATGCAGCTTGCCCAAGTCTCCAACCACCAGTCCTCGAAGCGCCCAACCCCAGTGGTTCAACTGCACGACATCGACGGAAAGCCTATCGGTCTCGGCGCCACCGCCACCGACGTGCAACGAAGGCAGGTGCGAGACAAGATAAACGCCTATCTGAGGGTCAGAGGTTGAGACGTGGGGAACGGTGATGACCTGGTTTTTGGTCTCGCAATTTTGCAGACGTAAGAAAAACCAGTAGAACGAACACTTCCTTCTCGCCGTCTTGAGTAGTACATTGTCATTCATGGCAATGACGCCATCCGCGAGGTTCGCTTCGCAATCAAACCAGACAATGTCGACTGGAGGCTATCAACTAGATGCTCACTGAATTCGAGGTGCGCCGTGAACTGGAAACGATCCAGAAGTCCGACGCTCCTCCCAACGCAAAGGCGCGCAAACTCCTTCGTCTCGGACGTTCTCTTCGAACTCAGGCCCAAGAACTGGTGGCGGTGCAAGCCCACACTCAACGGTCTTCCGACGTCAACGCCAACCGCCAAATGGAGCGCATGGCCAACAACGCTCGAATGCTTCGAGAAGAGGTGCGAGCGTTGGCCTGGGCGATCCTGCGGTCGGGACACCGGTACCGTCTCCGATCAGGACTTCGCTAGCGATGTTTTAGACCCGCCCTTGGTATCCTTTGCGGGAACACTTTAGCCGGTTGTTCACGTCTGAGGCATTGATTCCATATGGGCACACAACGGGGCGGCGGGCCATTCAAGTCGAGAGGATCGATATCCGGTTCACTCTTGGGCCTCATCGTCTTCCTGGTCGGCGTGGGCCTGCTGGCATTCACCTTCAAGCTTGCTTACGAGATGTTCTCAGCGCCTCCTCAAAATGCCCTCGGTATCCAAAAAGACCAACCTTTGGACTTGGGCCAAGCCGGCCAGTCCTTCGTCGGCGTCCTGATCAAGATTCTCATGCTGGTTGTGATGGGCCTGGTAGGTTCGATGATCGCCAATCGAGGCGTGACGCTGTTCTCTGGCAGTAGCGTCTCCGGGGGCAAGAAGAAGGTCAAAGAGACCGAGGATGAGCCCTCAGAATAGGGCGCGACGCTCGATGCGCTCACAGTTTTCAGCAGTTCGCATCGGCTAAAGGTACGGGCTTCAGGCTTGCTCCCTCCATAGGCAACAGGACTAGGCTTGGAATCGGGATTCGCCGCAAAACGTCTATAATATTTCCTAGCATCCAAATGCTTCCAATCCTGCCCGCCCTGCTCCTGCTGATCCTGCAAGGGCCATCTTCTGTTGAGAGGATGGCTTTGGATGGGCGATTGCCGGCAGCTTTGGAGGCGGTGAGTCGGCGGATGGAGGCTCAGGACCATCGGTCGGGTTCCATCGAGAAGGCGGATGCGGCGGTCTTGGCGTCGCTCTTGGCGCTTAGCGGCGATCCCGACCTTTCTCACGCGTTGTTCCAGCTTTTAACCTTGGACCAAGGGCCGTCGCCGGCTCATCAAACCGAGTCCAAGAAGTTCCAGGAATGGCAGGAGCCAGCCAGCTTTGATCTCACTCCCGAGCCGCGCCTTCCTGAGCCTTCGCTAGAGTCTCAACGGTCCCGCGATGGGCCTTTCTGATTGCGGATTTGGGATTTCGGATTGCGGAAATTGCCGCACTCTCGTCCCAGCCAGCTAACCCCCCCCGTCATCCTCGCGGTCTTTGTGCGCTTGAGCGTGCGCCGAAATCCGCATTCCGCAATTAAAAAATCAAACCATGAATTTTCTTAGAAAACTATTCGACACCAGCAAGAAAGACGTCGATCTCTTGCAACCCCTGGTCGCCAAGATCAACGGTTTGGAACCCGAGATCGAGGCTCTCAGCGACGACCAAATTAAGGCGAAGACCGCCGAATTCAAAGACCGACTGGCCAAGGGAGAGACCCTGGACGATCTGATGGGCGAAGCGTTTGCCGTCGTTCGCGAGGTCTCCAAGCGAACCCTGGGGATGCGCCACTTCGATGTGCAACTCGTTGGCGGTGCGGTTCTTCACCAGGGTCGTATTGCCGAGATGAAGACGGGTGAGGGTAAGACCTTGGTCGCCGTCGCTCCCCTCTACCTGAACGCCCTGGAAGGTCGAGGTTCCCACTTGGTTACGGTCAACGACTACCTCGCCCGCCGTGACGCGGTGTGGATGGGACCGATCTACCACTTCCTGGGTCTGACCGTGGGCATTATCCAAGGCCAAGGTGAGGACAACGATGAACTGGGCGGTTCTTACATCTACACCCCCGGCGCTCCCCACGAGGACCCGCGCTACCTGAACCTGGTTCCCTGCGAGCGACGCGAGGCTTACTCCTGCGACATCACCTACGGAACCAACCATGAGTTCGGATTCGACTACCTTCGCGACAACATG
>CAZCSP010000024.1:33280-65961 GCA_964501275.1 uncultured Fimbriimonadaceae bacterium
ACATGGCGTTCAGCGAAGAGCAACTGGTGATGAGCGAACTGAACTACGCGATCGTGGACGAGGTGGACTCGATCCTCATCGACGAAGCCCGAACTCCCCACATCATCAGCGGCCCCTCGATGGAGGACACTTCGACCTACAAGGTCGTGAACGAAGTGGCCAAGAAGATGAAGCTGGATGTCCACTTCACCGCCGACAAGAAGAACCATTCAGCCTCCATGACCGAGGAAGGAATGGACTTTGCCGAGGTTGAACTGGGCATCGACAACATTGCTTCGGACCCCAAGATGTTCCACCACTTGAATGCGGCGGTCCAAGCCTATGCGCTCTTTGACAAGGATATCGACTACGTCGTGCGAAGCGGGGAAGTCGTGATCGTGGACGAGAACACGGGACGCATGATGTTTGGCCGACGCTATGGCAACGGCTTGCACCAGGCGTTGGAGGCCAAGGAGAACGTCACGGTCCAACGGGAAAGTCAAACGGTCGCCACCATCACCTTCCAAAACCTGTTCCGACTCTACAACAAGCTGGCGGGCATGACGGGTACGGCCAAGACGGAAGAGGACGAGTTCCGAAAGATCTACGGCCTGGATGTCGTCAGCGTCCCCACCCACCGCCCGATGAGCCGTGTGGACCAGCCAGACATCATCTACAAAACTCTGGAAGCCAAGTTCCGGGGAATGGGCTGGGAGCTTTTGCGCCTGTACTCCAAGCAGCAGCCGGTTCTGGTTGGCACTCGCTCCATCGAGATGACTGAGAAAGTCTCGGCCCGTTTGACGGGAGAGATGCTTCAGAAGCTGGTGATTGCCCAGCGGCTTCGCGAGCGGGTCGAGGTCAAGAAGGACCTGAAGGGCGACCTCGCCAAGGATGCCAAAACCATCTATGAGACCGACTTGCAGGAAATTCAGAAGACAACCCTCTCCGCATTCCTGCCGAAGATCGACCTGAAGGGCAACGTACTGGAGGGAGACTGGATCGACTGGTGCCTGGAGCAGTGGAAGCTGCCCGCCGAAAACCGAAGCTATCTGGAGGAGGCCCTTAAGCACGGCGTCCCCCACAACGTTTTGAACGCGAAGTTCCACGAGCGGGAGGCGCTTATCATTGCCGAAGCGGGCCGTAAGGGACAGATCACTATTGCCACCAACATGGCGGGCCGAGGCGTGGACATCCTTTTGGGTGGACGCATCGAAGACGAGTTGGTGAAGCAGGCCCGCGGCAACGTGGAGGTTGCCCAGGACGGTGTCGACGAGTACGGCGATACTTATGCCAGCTACCGGCGCGGTGGACAAGAGCGCGCGGCTCCGCCTTTGCCCCTGGACGACCAGGAGCGCCGAACCGCCGCCGAAGAGGTTCGAGCTCTGGGAGGCCTGTTCATTCTGGGAACGGAGCGACACGAGTCACGACGGATCGACAACCAGCTCCGAGGTCGTGCGGGACGTCAAGGAGACCCGGGCGAGAGTCGCTTCTTCGTGGCGCTAGAGGACAACCTCTGGAAGATCTTTAACGCGAACATGATGGAGAATCCGCTCCTCAAGGCTTGGCCGCCGATGGAGGAGGTCAACGCGGGCTTCCTCAGCAAGATGATCGCCAAGACCCAGGAGCGCATCGAGAACCACTTCTTCGAGGCCAGAAAACACGTTCTGGAATACGACGACGTTCTCAACGCCCAGCGCGAGCACATCTACGGCCTGCGTCGAGAGATTTTGCTTGGAAAGGAGGTTCGTCCTGAGCTTCAGAAGCAGATCAAGGAGATGGTTGGCGATGTCGTGAAGAACGCCTGGATGGTGGAGGAGGACGGGACCAACGTCTACGACCACCAGGTGCTTTACGAAGACCTGAACGAAATCTTCCCGCTGGTGGATTACTCCTCGATCGGGGAACTTGAGCAATACGAACCAGGGCCGGAGTTGATCGAATATGTGAATGGCTTGGCACTCCAAGCCTACGCCAAGAAGGTCGAAGATAACAGCGACGATGTCATGAAGATGATCGAGCAGCAGGTTATGCTCCGCGCCGTTAACGACCACTGGATGAACCACTTGCAGATGGTGGAATACATCCGTGAAGGTATCGGATTGCGAGGCTATGGCCAGGTTGATCCGCTGGTAGCCTATAAGAGAGAGACCTTCGATCTGTTCCAGCACACTCTGACAAACATTCGCGATCAAGCGGTGCGCATGATCTATCGAGCCCAGGTCCAGCGTGAGCCGGAGCCCCAGGCCTATGAGGCGGAGGCGCCGATGATGATGCGGCTGGAGGATGAGCATCCGATGGAGCCAGCCCAGGTGGGCGGTATCGGCGGCGCGATCCCGTCGACCATGATCACACCGGCCAGGCCGGGCGAGGGTGGACCGGCGACCGCCGATCTGACCGGTATCGACTGGAAGCGAGTAGGTCGCAACGACCCCTGCCCCTGCGGAAGCGGAAAGAAGTTCAAGAGCTGCCACTATCCCCAGTTGCGTGCGGAGAATGTGATCTAGGTCTGAGCAGCCTAGTCGATAGGTCGTATCAAGTCGTGACAGGACTTGTACGGCCTGAACCTTGTAAATACAGGTTGTTTCTGCCCGAATTTTGTACTATCCTGAACAGGTATGTCTTTCTACAACAGTTCTAACCCCACGATCACTGAGGAGGTCTTTAACCGTCATGCCTACTTGACCGGGGAAGACCCGCGGTCGATGATGACGGTGAGCGGTACGATCAACAAGGCGTTGATTCTGGCGGTTCTCTTGATTGCGTCGTCGATGATGGTCTGGATGGCGGTCGCCGCGAACCAGGGGCTGGCGCTTCCCCTTGTGATCGGCGGATTCGTCGGCTCGTTGGTCCTCTCGTTCATCATCGCCTTTAAGAACGAGCTTGCGCCCATTCTGGCTCCGGTTCATGCGATTGTTGTGGGCGGCCTGGTTGGGTCGGTCTCTCAGATTCTCAACGAGATGTACCCTGGCATTGCGGCCCAAGCCATCATGATCACCCTCGCGATTATGATCACCATGCTCGGCCTCTACCGAACCGGGATCATCAAGGCCTCGCCGATGTTCGTCAAGGTCATCACGATCTGCACCATCGGGATCGGCGTGACGTATCTGATTTCGTTTGGCATGTCGATGTTTGGCGGGAGAATGCCGTTCATCCACGATGCGACTCCGCTCGGGATCGGAATCTCCCTCTTCACGACCGCCATCGCGTCCCTGAACTTCGTGATCGACTTCGATATGATCGAGAAAGGGGCGGAGCGCGGACAGCCCAAGTACATGGAGTGGTACGGAGCCTTCGGCTTGATGGTCACCCTGGTATGGCTGTATATCGAAATTCTGAGACTGCTCCGCAAACTGCGGCAATAGAGCTTGGCTTTTTTAAGAAAATGAGGCTATCATGTCCCTATGGAGGAAAGCCGCACCAAACGCAGACTTATTGCTATCATCAGTCTGGGCGTCGTCTTATGCGCCATCGGGATGGGTGTGCGAGTTTTTCATCGCAAGCCCATCCACGGCGTTTGGCTCGGCCTCTCCTACCATGACTTGAACGGCAAGATGGTCCCTGACGAAGGCTTTGGGCAGTTTTTGATCAAGCTCAATGCGGATGGCACCTACCTCGAAAACGGCAACGGCACGTCGGGGAGTTGGAGCAGGGTGGGAGACCGAATCACTCTCACGCCAACACACTTCCAAGATCTGACGCCGGAAGAGCATCGGGTGAAGTACCGAAGGTCAGACGGGTCAAAGAGCGAAACCATGGAGCGGCTCCTTGAGATGAACATGAAGCCTATGGTGGTCAACTATAATGCCCGAACAGATCGCCTGACCTATAGCGAACCGACGCTCTACTATGAGTATGAGCGGGGCTAGCTCCTACAAGTAAGCCATCGGATTGACGGCTTTGCCGTTGATTCGCACTTCAAAATGGAGGTGGGGGCCAGTGGCAAGGCCGGTTGCACCCACACTAGCGATTCGTTGTCCCCTTTGGACCTTCTGCCCTTTGCTCACAAAGAACCGGGAGCAGTGGGCGTAGGTGGTGGTGATGCCGCCGCCGTGGTCGACGATGACCACGTTGCCGTAACCGCGCATCTTTTGGGCCGCGATAACCTCCCCGGTTTGTGCTGCCCAAATGGGAGAGCCGCTGGGGGCAGCAATATCGACCCCGGCGTGGAGGCGACTCTTCTTCAGGATAGGGTGGAATCGCATCCCGAAGCTACTGCTGATGCGCCCGCTGCACGGGCGGAAGAATTTGCCTTTTGGCGCCGGCCCCACCGACCTCCCACTTTCCCTTTGGGCGCGCAGATAGGCTTCGATCTGGGCCTCGATCGCGGCGGCGTCGGCCTCAAGCTGGTTAAGGACCTTCTGTAATTCGGTCTGCTTCTTGCGAAGGTCGCCAAGGATCGCCTCTTTATCGGCCTTAACCTCGCTAAGCTGCCCCTTCTGGCGATTCTGGGTGTCGACCAGGCCTTTGATCTCCACGACGAGCCGATCTTGCCGCTGCTTCTTGCCTGCGATTTCGGCTCGCAAGTCTTTGTACTTCTGAAAAAGCTGCCGGTCCTTCTCCGCCACCCGCTCCATCAGGTCTTTCCAAGTGGCCAGGTCGCCCGCACTCTTGGAGTTCACGAGCAGGGACAGGTTGGACTCTTGACCATGAACGTAGTACCAGCGCAACCGCAGCCGAACCTTCTCCTTGGTGTCGGCCAAGTCCTTGGTGGCGATCTCCAAGCGACTGCCTAGCGTCTTCTGCTCTTTGCGTCCCTCGCTGAGCTTGTCTGTCGTCTTTTCCAGGGCCACTTGGACCTCGTCCAGCCTGTTGTTCACTTGAGCCAGGTCGCCCCTCACCACCCGAACCGCCTTCTTTGTCTGGTTCAGCTGCTTCGCCACCTGGTTTTTCTTCTGCTCGATGTTCTTCAGGTTGCCCTGCATGTCCGTCACCGACTTGCCACCCTTCTTGGCCTGGGCCGATATCTCGATAGGCATGAGAAGCAGGGCAAGGGTAAGCACGAGAGACGGTAGGCGCTTCATCGGTACCTCAGCGGCGCTCGAACCGCGACCAAGGAGCAGATAAGGCCATATATGGCGCCCAAGAGGGGAAGAGCGACGAAGAAGAGGGTCCAAGGGAAGGGGGGCAGCTGGATATTATTGAAAAGCTGAGGCAGACGACTGTTCACGATCACTTGGGCGGCATAGAGGATGAGGACGGAGATGGCTCCGCCAAGAGCGCCCTGCACAAAGCCCTCGATGTAAAAGGGGATGCGAATCGTAAGGAACGACGCGCCGACGAGCTGCATGATGCGTATCTCCAGTCGCCGAGAAACGACGGTCAGTCGGATCGCATTGTAGATCAGAATTCCGGCGGTGACAAACAGCATTCCGCCGAGAACGAATCCAAGCCAACTGACAATTCCCTGAACCCCGAGGATGAGGCGGGCAAGCTCGGTCATGTACTTGACCTCGTCCTGCTTAATCCCTTTCGTGGCCTTGACCTGGGCAATGATGGTGTCGGACTGTTCGAGGTCGCTCAACACGATCTTGAACATATCCGGATAGGGATTTCCTACTTCGGCGAACTCGCGGTGCTTGGGGTTATCGGCGAGGTACTTGGCCCAGGCCTTGTCCCTGGGTATCCAGACTGCGGACTTGACCCCCGGAATCGCTCGTAGCTCCTTGGCAATGGCAGAGATTTCCGCTTGGCCGGTTCCATCCAGGACCGATGCCCGTATCTCAAAGAGGCCGGTCATGTTGTTGGTTTCGCTCCTTGCCAAGCCATAGGCATAAGCAAGGCCTCCAATGAGAAAGAGCGCGACGGCGACCGTGGAGATGGCGGCAAAGGTCATCCAGCCATTCCTGCGCAGCGCCAAAAAACCCTCTCCCAACAGAAACTGAATGCGGTCAAGCATAGGATTCGCCTCCCTTGCTATCGCTCACGATCTGTCCGCTCTCCAGGGTCACGATCCGTTTGTCCATCCGCTCGACCACCATCATATCGTGGCTGGCCACCAGGATAGTGGTGCCTTTGGTGTTCAGCTCTTTCAGAAGAGACATGATCTCCAGGGAATGCTCGGGGTCGAGGTTGCCGGTGGGTTCGTCGGCGAGGAGGAGCGGTGGATTGTTGATGAGGGCGCGGCCAATGGCCACCCTCTGTTGTTCCCCGCCGCTGAGTTCGTGGGGATAGGCGTCCGCGCGGTGTCCGATCTTGACCTGCTCCAGAATTTCCGGGACCTTTTGCCGGACGGCCCGGCGGCTATGCCCCACCGCCCGCATCGCATAGGCCACATTCTCCCAAACCCGCTTGCGGGGAAGGAGGGCGAAGTCTTGGGGGACGATGCCCATCTCCCGGCGCAACGCAGGAACGGACCAATCGGGCAGATCGGTGAGGTCGCGCCCATTCAAGATCACGCGCCCCCCGGTATTGCGAACCTCGCGAGTCAGGAGTTTCAGGAGAGTGCTTTTTCCGGCTCCTGTGCGACCAACGAAGAAAACGAACTCGCCCCGCTCGATACTCAGGGACGCGCCGCGAAGCCCGTACACCAACTCTGTGTATCGAACCTCAGCGTTTTCGTAGCCGATGTAGGGTTGACCCATCGCTTCCCTGCCGTTTCGCCCTTCCGTGGACTGACCTAAGCCTACCCGCCCAGCAAGTACAATATGCCGAACCGACGCCGGAGCGTGACATTTATTGCCATCCCTAAACACCTCATCCGCCGACCGATTCCAACGCACCCGCGAAGATCACAGCCGTGAGAACGCGGAAGACTACGTGGAACTGATCGAAGCCCTGATCGCCGAAACCGGTGAGGCGCGGGCGGTGGACTTGGCGGAGAGGCTGGGGGTGAGCCATGTCACGGTTTCCAAAACGGTCCAGAGACTCCAGCGCGAAGGCTACGTCACCTCCCAACCCTACCGCTCGATCTTCTTGACGGAGAAAGGCAAAGAGGTAGCGGCGACCTCCCGAGAAAGGCACGAACTGGTCCTCCAGTTCTTGCTCGCCCTTGGAGTGCCTGAGGATGTGGCGGAGACGGACACGGAAGGGATCGAGCACCATGTCAGTGAGGAGACGTTGGGGGCGATGCGGAAGTTCTTGGGTAGAAAAGCTAAAGAAGCTTCTTAAATCGTTCGACGGAGACCTCTGCAGTGGCTAGCAGAGATCGAAGTGTTCCGCGCGCCACCTCTTTGTGGTTGGGAACGGAAAGTGTAACCGGTACGCCTTCCTTGACCAAGATCATGTGACTGCCTGTTTGGCGGTCAAATACCCAACCCAGCTTTTCAAAGACTTTCCTGATCTCCATGCCTGAGCAGACGGGGAGCTTGCCCATGCTTTTATGCCGAGATCTTTAGGTGTCTAATCTGGACGATGGGTGGCATCCCGTGGGCCTTGCGTGCCTCCAAGCAACCTCTAAGGGCATCTTCCACGTTGGCCATCGCCTCTTCCTCAGTCGCCCCTTGGCTCACGCAACCGGGGATCACTGGAATCTCAGCGATCCAGACATTGTCTTCATCTTGGTAAAGCCTGACTTCGAATTCCATACCCATATTAAACTTCAATAACGACCGGCAACACCATCGGTCGGCGCTGGGCTTTCTTCTGGATCGCGCGCTTCACCACGTCCGCTGCATCCGACTTCACGCGCCCAACGTCCTTCAATTCGTCGCGGCTCAAGTTCTGTAGCGCATCGCAAAGGTGGTCGAATGCGTTCTCCAGGGAGCCAGCCGGTCCGTGGAACCCTTTACTCTGGATCACGGGGTCGGCAACGATCTCTCCCTTCTCGACATCCAGCGCGATCGTCACCACCACGATCCCGTCGTTGGCGACGTTGAAGCGATCCCTCAGAATGTCGTCGGTGACGCCCGGTGTTCCGGTGTTGTCCACCAAGACCCTTCCATAAGGGACGGCGTCGGCTTCGATATGGGCCGATGTGTCGTCCATGCAGAGCGCGTCGCCGTCGGAGAGGGTGAAGACGCGGTGCTCGGGATAGCCCATCTCGACCGCGATCTGGTTGTAGAGATGCTGGTGCCGAGGCTCGCCGTGGACCGGGGCCACGTAGTAGGGCCGGGTCAGGTTGATCATCATCTTCAGCTCTTCCTGATAGGCGTGGCCGCTGACGTGGATCGGGGTGGGCGAGTCGTAAACGACATGGCAGCCTTGGCGGAACAGGCGGTTGACCGTGCGCCAGATGGCCCCTTCGTTGCCGGGGATGGGCCGGGCGCTGTAGATGAGGGTGTCCCCCTGCTTGATTTGGAGTCGCCCATACTCGCCCTTCGACATCTGGACCAGCGCCGACATCGGTTCGCCCTGACTTCCTGTCGTGAGGATGGCGACCTGGTTGTCCTGGTACATCTTCATGTCGCCCAGACCGATTCGCGTCCCCTTGGGAATCTTCACATAGCCCATCCGCTCGCAGATATCCATGTTCTGCTCCATGCGTCGACCGACTACGGCCACCTTGCGTCCGTACTCGGCAGCGGTTTCATAGAGCTGCTGCATCCGATGGATATTGCTGGCGAAAGTCGTGAGGAGGATGCGTCCTTGGGCCTGGGAGAAGACGTTTCGCAACCCCTCGCTCACCCGTCGCTCACTGGGACCCCAACCGGGGCGCTCAACGTTGGTCGAATCACTGAGGAGAAGTAGAACGCCCTCGCGCCCCAACTCCCCAATGCGGGTGATATTGGTCAGTTTGCTATCGACCGGGGTGAAATCGAACTTGAAGTCGGCGGTGAAGAAGAC
This sequence comes from uncultured Fimbriimonadaceae bacterium, assembly GCA_964501275.1. Taxonomy (GTDB): domain Bacteria; phylum Armatimonadota; class Fimbriimonadia; order Fimbriimonadales; family Fimbriimonadaceae; genus 55-13. The sequence goes on from CAZCSP010000024.1 coordinate 41,984, forward strand.
GATCCCGTGGGAGGTGCGGACCGCCATGCAACAGGTCTCCGGGATCGAGTGGGTGATTCTCACCGGCTCCACCGACAGATCGCCCGCCTCAATGATGTCCCCCGGCTTGAATACCTTGTAATTGACTTTGGTGCTCGGAATCTTCTCGTCGAGCTTGCTCTTCAAGAGGGCGTGGGTGAACTCGGTGAGGTAGAGCGGACAGTCCAGGTGGGGCAATAGGTAGGGAAGTCCCCCAACATGATCCTCGTGAGCATGGGTGATGAAGATTCCCTTCACCCGATGCTTGTTTTCGATCAGGTAGGAGAAGTCTGGGATAACGATATCGATCCCCAGCATCTCTTCGGTCGGGAAGGAGAGGCCACAGTCGATGACAACGATATCATCCCCTTGCTCTACCAGTGTGCAATTCTTACCAATCTCACCCACTCCACCAAGAGGGATGACGCGTACGAGGGACATTGCCGAATAGGGTACCAGTTGCGAGGTGGCGTTAGGCGCAGGCTATTGAATGTTCCCGGATAGTTTAGTCCGTCAGCGATTTCAATTGACCTGTAGAATTTGCCCAGAGCAGAACCTTCATGAAGCAGCGATCGAGCCCCGCCCGGGCTGTAGACAGGATAGAATAAGGGCGTTACAAAGGCGTTACGGGCAGTCTCCTGGATTCTAATTGGCCTGCTAAGTATGGTTCTCCGCAAACTCCCGCATGGTGGCTAGAGTTTTAGGGCCGATGCCAGGAGCTTGGGCTAATTTGTCTTCTTGGATGGCGATCTTGAGCGATTCCAAGGAGTGGACGCCGTAGTTTTGGAAGAGGAAGCGGGCGGTCTTTGCGCCGACTCCGGGAATGCGAACCAGTTCCAAGACGGAGTCGGGCGCCTGGCTGGCCCACTCTTGGCGCTTGGAGCAGGTGCCGGTTTCCAGATACTCCTTGATGTAGAGTTTGATGAGCTTGCCCACGCCCGGAATCTCGTCCAGCCGCCCTTCGCTCTTCAGCGTTTGAACCGACTCGGGCATCTTCTCGATGCTCCGGGCGATCAGGGTGTAGCGCGTGGCGTGAGACTCCTCATAGCCTGCGATGATGAGGAAGTCGCGCAGGTCCCGGAGTTCTTGGGCGAGTTCGGCGTTGGTCATCTACCCATCGTAGCCTATCGTAAGCCGTGCTTTCGGCGGCATCATGGGTGCCGGTAACGGCGGAACAGGAGATAAACGCCCACTCCAACCAGCGGAAATGCCACCAGAATCCACGCCTCTGGATGGAGCGTTAGCGTTGGGGTCGAGATCGTAATGCTGGCGTTGCCGAGGAGGTGAAGGATGCCCACCGTCGCGAGCGCGAGCAACAAAATCAGAATCCCACCAACCCAGACAAATGCTTTCCAATTCACTGTGTTAATCCTTGCCTATGCTTCAATGCCCGTCCCGGACGCTTGCCCATCTTCTTTTCATTCTGGATCACCGGAACACCGTTTACGACAACATGCTTGAACCCAATCGCGTAGTGGTGCGGGTCTTCGTAGGTAGAGGCGTCGCGGACTTTTTCCGGGTCGAAGACGACGATATCCGCCGCCATTCCGGGCTTGATCAGACCGCGGTCGTGGAAGCGGAAGGAGTTGGCGGGGAGGGAGGTCATTTTGCGGATCGCGTCTTCCAGGGTGATCGCTTTGAACTCGCGGACGTAGCGGCTTAGGACCCGGGCGTTGTTCCCGTAGCTTCTCGGGTGGGGCATGTCTTTGCCGAAGTCTCGGCAGGAGCCATCTGCCGCGAACATCGTGGTCGGGAGTTGCATGAAAGTCTTGATGTCGTCCTCGTTCATGCCGAAAAAGATGCCCGCCGCCCCGCCGCTGGCTTCGACCTCGAAGAGGAACTCCATCTGGCTCTCCAGCGAGTCGTCGCCCTTCAGCTTCTTGGTCGCTTGGGGAACCGTGAGGCCGTTGAGGCTGGAATTGCTTCCGATTCGGGCGACCACCGCGTAGCTGTAGTCCTCATCCTTACGCAAGTCCAGGTTCTTCTTCATCTCATCGATCATGCGCTGCTTTACGGCGGGGTCTTTCAGGCGTTGGCGGAAGCGTTCCCTACCACCCTCCCGCGCCCAGGATGGGATCATTTGGGTGAGGTTGGTGCTGCTGGCGGTGTAGACGTACTGGTCTTGGGTCACATCGAGACCATCCCGTCGGGCTTTGGCCAGAGTCTCCAAGACCTTGTCCGTGTTCCCCCAACCGGCTTTGCCCAGTTTGAGGTGGGAGATTTGGACGCGGATGCCGGAGCCGCGACCGATGGCGAACGCCTCTTCCAACGCCTTCAACACCTCGTCGCTCTCGTTGCGCATGTGGGTGGCGTAGATGCCGTCGTAGCCGTTGGCGATCTTGGCGAGGGCTACAATTTCATCAGTCTTGGCGAAGGTTCCGGGAAGGTAGATGAGGCCGGTGGAGAGGCCGCATGCGCCCTGGCGCATCGCGTTCTCCACCGCCATCTTCATCTGGGTGAGTTCGGCGGGGGTCGGAGGACGGTCGAAAGAGCCGCCCATCGCCGCTGAGCGAACCGTGTTGTGCCCAATGAGGGTCGCCACATTCACCGCCGTCTTGCGATCCACCTCTTTGAAGAAGTTGGCCACGTTCGGGACGGAGGTGCCGCAGTTGCCCACGACGATGGTGGTGACGCCCATGCGGACGTAGTTATCGGCATCAGGCAGTCGGGTGACGTTCTCGGCGTGAGTGTGGACGTCGATGAACCCTGGGCTGACGATCATGCCTTTGGCATCGAGGACCTGATCGGCGGTCCCCAAGTTCCGCCCGATCTTCACGATCTTGCCCTTGTGGATGGCGACATCGGCATAGTAGGCAGGATTGCCAGCCCCATCCACCACCCGCCCACCCCGGACGATCAGGTCGAACTTGGGGGGCGACTGGTTGGCGGCTAGGGCGGTGAGGCCAAGGATGAAGGCGAGGAACTTCACCCTGACATTTTACGGCGCGGGGGCAACGTGAGTCCTGAGAAACTCAAAAACATCTCCCCTCGAGACCTCTCCCGTAGTCATGCGGATGGTGAGATTGACCAACTGCGACTGGTGGGCCAGTATCTGGAAGCCGTTGAGAAGCAGAAAAACGTCGGCGGCTCTCAGCCCGATACGCTTATTGCCGTCGACGAATGGATGATTCATCACCAAGCTGTGCCAAAGCGCACCTGCCATCGACTCCAAGTCCTGATAGAGGTATTCGCCGTCGAACGTTTGCTGGGGCAAGAGGACGGCGCTCTCCAGCAAGCCGAGATCCCGCAGGCCGTGGGAACCTCCGTAGCGATCTATCGAATGGCGATGGAGGCCCACAACTTGGTCGACGGTCAGAAAGACGACACCCGTCACTTAGCCAATTCCCGATACGTGTCGTGAAACTTCGCATCGGTATAGGCTTCCGCATCTTCCAGGCTCATGGTGGGACGGCTGAGAACGATTCGCCCGCTCTCGTAAGTGACCTTGACGGTCTCTCGAACGCCAAGGTGGGCCTTCATGTCCTTGGACATGATGAGAGCCTCGCTGTTTCCGACCTTGATGAGCTTCTTTCTCATAACAATGTTATTATGGCGTCATAACGCCGTTATAACAAGCCCCATCGTCAAAAACCTGCCAAAACTCCTACTGCCTCAGTTGGCCGGCACGATGCGGATGATCCTGTCTGGGCCGTTGAGGGCGATGTAGATGTTGCCGTCGGGGCCGCAGGCTACGTCGCGGATTCGGCCCATGCCCCAGACGATCTCCTCCCGCTCCAGCATCTGGCCCTTGGAGACTTTAAACCGGTCGAGGTTGTTGCCGACCAGACCGCCGGCGAAGAGATCGCCTTTCCACTTGGCGAAAGCTCCGTTGCGATAGGTGTCCAGGCCGCTTGCGCCGATGGACGGTAGCCAGCGGAAAACGGGTTGGACGATGGCCTTGCCGTCGGTCATCCAGGGGGTTCGGAAGGGTGAGTCGTTGTAGTTGATGCTCCAGACTGCGAGGGGCCAGCCGTAGTTTGCGCCCTTCTTGACCTCGTTCAGTTCATCGCCGCCGCGAGGGCCGTGCTCGGTGTCCCAGAGTCGCCCTTCTGTATCAAAGGCAAGGCCCTGGGGATTGCGATGTCCATAGGTCCAAGTAGCCTTTTCTGCGTTGGCGGTATTGACATACGGGTTGTCCGACGGAACCTTGCCGTCATCGTGGAGGCGCATCACTTTGCCATAGGGGTTCTCCAACAATTGGGCGCGCTCGTTTACACCACGCTCTCCGACCGTGAAGTAGACGTAATCCTTGTCGAACACGATCTTGCTGCCAAAGTGGATGCCCGCGCCCGAATAGAACCGCTGTTCTGCCTGCCAGATCGTCTGCTGATCGGTCCAAGTCGCCTGGTCGCCGTCGAACTTCAGTTTGCCGCGAACAATCTTGGTCATACCCCCTCGACCTTCGGTCGCCGGTTCGGTATAGGAAAGGTAGATCCATCCGTTTGATCGGTAGTTGGGGTGAACGGCTACGTCCATCAGACCACCCTGTCCCAGCTCAACCGACTTGGGGACGCCCAAAACCTGCGGACCAAGTTTCCCATCTTTGACCACGTTCATATAGCCTGACCGGTTGGTGACCAGCATTCGCCCGTCGGAAAGCCAGTCGATGCCCCAGGGGGTCTTCAAACCACTTTCCACCACAGTTTCGATCCGGTAGTCGTGGTGTTTGGATTTGTAAACCCCGTTGGTCGGCTTCGGGCCGCCTTCGGTTTCTCGCAGGTAGCGGCCCTGGAGTTCGCGGATGTGGACGACCAATGCCCAGATCTCAGGATCGGACAGAGTTTGCCCGTAGGCTTCCATCCCCATGTCGGGCACGCCGTTTTTGGTGGCGTCGAAGAACGGCTTGTCCCATTTCTGATCAAACTTGTCGCGAGTCAGGAGAGTCTTGGTGCCGCCGCCGCCGCCCTCGCCTCGCTCGCCATGGCACTTGCCGCAATACTCCAGATAGAGCTGGGTAACGTTGCGGCGAGACTGCTGTCCGCCTCCTTGTTCATTCGGCTTGGCGGCTTCAGTCGCGGATGGCATGCACATCCAGGAGAGCGTGGCTCCGCCGACAGCGGTGAGGAGAAGTAGAGACTTGGACACGTTTGCGAATTTACCTGCATTTCCCCCTGGGATCGCCGAATTCATTCGGCCAAAGCTTGTAGCCAGAACAGGTTGGGAGTCATAAGGAGGCAATCCACGAGTAAGCCCGAAACTCCGTTTCCCACTACAAGCAACATCCAACTACAAGCGTTGGCCGAATAAATTCGGCGATCCCAGCTTGCCCCTCTGGCCAGAATCCCTTATGATGAAGGCTAGGCTTATGGCAAAGACTCTTGCAGGACCGGGGCGACGGGGCTTCGGGCAGACTTCGCGCAAGGACGCATGGTGGCTCACGCCCGCGGCGACCTTCGTCGTGCTGTCTGGATTTCTCATCTACGCGACTTGGGCGGCGTTCCAGGGGGCCAACTACACGCATGGCAATTACCTATCGCCGTTCTATTCGCCAGAGATTTTCGGCAACTCGCCCCACTCGATCTTTGGTCCAAAGCCGGGATGGTGGCCAGCTTGGCTACCGTTCAGCCCTGCGTTGATCATCCTGCCATTTCCCGCGCTGTTCCGCTTCACCTGCTACTACTACCGCGGGGCGTACTACAAAGCCTTCTGGGCCGATCCTCCGGCCTGCGCGGTGGGCGAGCCTCGCAAGAAATACACCGGGGAGAACGGCCTTCCCTTGATTCTGCAGAACGTCCACCGCTACTTCCTGTATGTGGCCCTCCTATTCCTGCTGGCCCTCACCCACGACGCCTGGAAAGGTTTCTGGTTCCCGGTGGGAGAGATGGGCAACTATGCTCCCGCGGGAATGGGGCCTATGCCCAACCAGCCGGTGGAGTTTGGCATCGGAGTCGGTTCGCTCGTCCTGTTACTGAACACGGTCCTCCTCAGCCTCTACACCCTCTCTTGCCACTCCTTCCGTCACCTGATCGGCGGCAAGAAGAACTGCCTCTCCAAAAAGAAGACCCAACTGGCCTGCTACAGTTGCGTCTCCGGCCTGAACACGAAGCACATGCTCTTCGCCTGGATGAGTCTTTTTGGAGTGATGTTTGCGGATGTTTATGTGCGGATGTGCGCCATGGGAATCTGGACGGACTGGAGAATTTTGTAGCGACCGACAGAACTTCGAAAATCAGTCAGCCAGTAAAATTGAACGGAACTCTTCCGGTGAATCAAATATCTGAAGCAACCGCATCGTTGGCTTACTTGGCTTTCTTGCCCCTTGCTCCCAACTCTGAAGGGTCTTCACACTCACAGCCAACAACTTCGCGAATTGGGCTTGGCTCATATGGCGTCGTGTGCGAATGGCCACGACCTCTTCGCCGGTAAAGAGGCGACCGGCTGGCACGACGGTGGTCTGAAGGCTTAGATCGCCTCGCGCAAACTCGATCCCTTCGGCTAGACTCTTCTTTAGCCGCTGGGCTAGGGGACTTCGCTGATTATTGCCACTCATAACTTTCCTCGTTTGCTCCTATCTCTTAGCTCTTCCACAAGTTGTTTCGCGAACATTGTCAGCTCTTGCTTCTCGTCGTTTGACAAGTTATCCGCCTCATCCTTGCCGTATACGTCCAGCAGAAACAAGACTCCGAGATCCGGGATGTGGATGTAGATCACCCGCAATCCGCCTCTCTTTCCCATGCCGCGTCGCTTGTCACCCCACCTTAGCTTCCGCAGAGGAGAGGCACCGGGGATAACATCGCCTTTGTCCGGTTGCTCCGCGAGGATCGCTTGGAACTCTGCATAGGCGTCGTCGCTTCCAAAATAGCTTTTGATGCTACTTGTGAAATCAATGGCCTCGATGAAGAGGTAGGCGTCACTCATGAACAGTCCTACTTAGTAGTATATCCCAAATCTAGTGTAGGTTATCTGTCAACTGACGGTTTCAGCCTGCACAACCACCGACGACGTCGAGGACCGCGAAAAGCTTGCCTCAAGCACGGCGACTATTTCCGTTCTACAATGAGAGTAGAGTTGGAAGTGAATATCCTCACCGAACTGCAAGACGTTCTCATGAGCACTCCCGATACCCTCAGCGGGGCGGTGAGGTTCATTGGCACGCGAGTTCCCGTTCAGGCTCTTCTGGATACCCTTCGCCATAACCATTCGATCGACTACTTCCTGGAGGGTTACCCTGGCGTGATCCGAGAGCAGGCGGAAGCCGTTGTCGCGTTCAAACGCATTTAGGTGAGCCAGGAGAAGGCTTCTTTACCGCCAAGAAACAAGGACACGAAGGAGCGCAAAGCGCCCAACGACAAACTTTGCGTTCCTTCGTGCCCTTGTTTCTTAGCGGTGAAGAAGTGGCATCGCCGATACCGTGACAGCAATGAGGTGATTGACCTCCTGCCCGAGTTCGTGTAACCTAGTGCCCGGCAATGACGCCTGACTACCGAATCCACGAACACGACGTTCTCGTCATCGGCGCCGGTGGCGCCGGACTTCGCGCGGCTATCGAGGCCTCCGCCGCCGGGGTCTCTGTTGGCGTCGTCTGCAAGTCCCTGCTCGGCAAGGCCCATACCGTGATGGCCGAAGGAGGTGTTGCCGCCGCGATTGGCAATGTCGACGACCGCGACAGTTGGCGGGTCCACTTTGCCGACACCATGCGGGGCGGGCAGTATGTGAACAACCCCAAGATGGCGGAGATTCATGCCAAAGAGGCTCCGGCCCGAGTTCTAGAACTTGAAGCTTGGGGAGCGCTCTTCGACCGCACCAAAGATGGCAAGATTCTCCAGCGCAATTTTGGCGGTCATCGTTACCCGCGCTTGGCCCACGTCGGCGACCGGACGGGGTTGGAGATGATCCGAACCCTGCAGGACCACGGCATCCATCGAGGCATCGAGTTCCACATGGAATGCACGGTTCTCACCCTCCTCAAAGCCGACGGTAGGGTGGTTGGGGCGTTTGGCTACTTCCGGGAGCGCGGGCAGTTTGCCATTTTCAAAGCCAAAGCCGTGGTCATGGCGACCGGGGGCATTGGGAAGGCGTTTTCCATCACCAGCAACAGTTGGGAGTACACCGGCGATGGGCAGGCGTTGGCCTATCATGCCGGGGCTGATCTGATCGACATGGAGTTCGTCCAATTCCACCCGACGGGCATGGTCTGGCCCCCCTCGGTAAAGGGGATTTTGGTGACGGAGGGCGTGCGCGGCGAGGGCGGGGTCTTGCGCAACAGCGAGGGCAAGCGCTTCATGTTCGACGACATCCCCGACAACTACAAGAACCAGACCGCCAAGGATGAGGAAGAGGGGTGGCGCTATGTCACGGGCGACAAAAACGCCAACCGTCCTCCCGAACTCCTCACCCGCGACCACGTGGCCCGCTGCATCAATCGCGAGGTCAAAGAGGGGCGGGGGTCTCCCCATGGCGGGGTCTTCCTGGATATCGCCTGGATCAAGGAGAAGATTCCCGCCGCCCAGGAGCACATCAAGAAGAAGCTCCCCAGCATGTACCACCAGTTCAAGGAATTGGCGGGAGTGGATATCACGACCGAGGCGATGGAAGTCGGGCCGACCTGCCACTACATCATGGGCGGCATCCGGGTGGACGCGGAGACCCAGATGTCCACGGTTCTGGGGCTCTTTGCCGCCGGAGAGTGTGGGGCTGGTCTGCACGGCGCGAACCGTCTAGGCGGGAACTCGCTTTCGGACCTGTTGGTATTCGGGAAGCGGGCCGGGGAGTTTGCGGCTGAGTTCGCGAAGAAGAACGGAGCGGTGAGCTACGACCAGGCGCAGGTGGATCAAACGGCGGCAGAAGCGCTGGGCCTCTTTGAGCGCGACTCGGGCGAGGACAACGCTTTCAAAGTCCAGCACGACCTCCAGCGAACCATGCAGGCCAACGTCGGCATCGTTCGACTAGAGGGAGAAATGCAGGCTCAGCTCCCCGAGTTGGAAACGCTTTGGCAGAGAGCCGGGAAGGTTGGCGTGGTGGGGAACCGAGAATTCAACCCCGGCTGGCATACCGCCCTCGACCTCCCCAACCTCCTCACCATCAGCGAAGCCATCACCCGTGCCGCGATCGAGCGGAAGGAAAGCCGAGGCGGCCACTTCCGGGAAGACTATCCCGACAAGTCGGAGGAGTTTGGAAAGGTGAACATCATCGTGCGCAAGGGAGCGTCCGGTATGGAAGTCGTGCGTGAGCCGATTGTGCCTTTGAGCGAGGAACAGAAGGCGGTCATCGAGGAGATGAAGTAGCGACGGACCGGTGGACCGCCGATCTCCAGATCGGCACAGCGGGCTTGTAGTTTGAAGTTGAAAACCGCTTCCCACTACAAGCTTTGGCCGATCTGGAGATCAGCGGTCCAAGATAAAATGAACTCGTGAGGAAGGTTGTCCAAGTCTCTAAGAGCTTTGAAGAAGCCGACCATGCGGATCGGGAGTACTACCGTTCGCTTACACCTCAGCAACGCCTAGACCTCGCTCTCGAACTGTACGACCGTCATTTCGATGCAAGTGAACAACGATTGGAAAGAGTTTGTCGAGTGATAAGGCCAACAAATCCTCTGGATTGATCCTCCGCCTAAACTACGAAAACACCGCATCCTCGTGTTTCTGCAAGATCGTTTGGGGTTCGAGCAAAGAAAGGCGAGGAGATGAAGTAGCATCTTGCTTATGAGGCTTCTGAAAGTTGCAACCTTGGTGCGCTCTTCTTTGGCCTTTGCTCTGCGATCCTGGCTTCGATGAAAGAGGCGGAGCAGCCTTTGTTCACCTCGTCCAGAGACTCCATGCTCCAACTCGCCTCGGATAAGGGACTGCCAAGCGGCGTCCCGAAGCGAGGTTCGCCGTTCATCTTCTTCAGCCTCGGACCAACCAGGTTCGACTTCTTTGCTTTAGGGTTTCCCCAGGAAGACAAGGAAAAACTGTCTGCCGCTATCGATCAAGCGCTGAAGTTGGCCTATGGCAAAGAGCTAGCGGTTTCGTTCGCCAATGAGAAAGGCTTGTGGGTGTTCGACACGGACGATAACACCTCTGGGTACTTCAAGACCTCTGCTTCTAGTAAGTTGGACATTCCGGCGTTTAGGCAAGAACTGGGGCGGCACGGCTATCGGCCCCTCATCCTGCTACGGACGCCTACTCATGCATCAGAGGTGGGGACGGGCGAACGTGTGCATTCGACAAGCCGCTGGGTCTACTTCGATGCGACTGAATTCGAAGCGGTTCAGGTATCGGAGGCCATCGAGATTTGGGACAGGATTGGCTTGCTCTTTTTCGCGTGCTGGCCCTTTGCTACCCTGCTCGTCGGCTTTCACCTTGCGATTCGACGCGGGCAAGATCAATCGCTGCCTCTTGAGGAACGAAAGCAACGTTACACATCAACGATTTGGAAGAGCTTGGGCATCGCAATAGGGCTACATTTCCCCATCTTCCTATGGTTCTACAGTGCCGGACGTTTGGCTCTCATCTCCGATCTCTGGTTTGGCACAGCCAGAGGGCAGAGCATGTTCGCCGCTCTCCTCTTGCTCTTCACCGTAGCACTCGTACCCATGTTCAAAAAGCTTCAGCCGTTGGAAGCCGAACTGAATGGCACAACCGTAGAGGCGATGAACGAGATGGGCAAGCGTCTCAATGCCTATAGGCGACCAGGCTATCTGGTTGGTATGGCGATTACCATGATCGGGTGCCTCCTCGGTTTCTATGTGATCGAGGTCTTGAGACAGCCAAGATTCGGCATTTCCATTCTGCTCGTCTTCGCACTTGTTGGGCTCATCTCAATGTCTGTGGTCGACTATATGAAGTCGCGCCGTAGAGCGCCAGAGCCCAGTGAGAAGGAGTCGTAGACTGATCTTGCCTTGCAACCTAAACAAGAAACGATAGGTATGTTCCTTTAGATGCTGGAATCTTCCAACAGGCCGCCTCGATTTGGATCGATCTTGCGTGAGGCGGTTGTTTCGCCTGCCTTGTGGACTGCCGTGGCCTTCGTTCTCTTGTCGCCCTTCATCCACAGCGCGGGTTGCTATCTGTTCCTGCGTTCCTTCCAGATCGCTCCGAATGGGGAGATCGCCTGGTTTGCGATTGTTCTCTTCACCGTCGGTCCGGTTGCCAGCTTTGTCTATGGAATTCGAACCGCCCTTAGGTCAGGCCGTCAACCGGATAAGGCGATTGCACGTCGAGTGAGCCGCCACTCCCTTTGGTTCATCATGGGGTCCATGATTCTCGTCAAGCTGGTCATTGCTCCCGCAGTCGCGCTTACGGTGTGGAACAGTTGGCCAACAGACGACGCTCCGCGACCTGGAAAAGGGAAGATTGCGCCGATTACGAGGCAAGATCAACTTGCGTCCTTACTGCGTCGGCTGGAGACAGAAGGCATCTTTACTTGGTTCGGTCAGGATTAAAACTCGGCTCAATACTATCCCAATCCGCTTCTCCCAACAGCCACTCCAAAGCCCGCTTCCGCTCGAAAACAACCTGCGGATGGAGGTCTCCGGGAGGTTTTTTGTTTTGTTTTTCGGCCTCTTGGATAGCCCAGGATAGGCAGTGGGCTAGGTCCAGGTGGCGGAAGAGGTGGGTGGAGGAGCGGGGTTTGGATTTGGCTCGCATGAGGGTGGCGGTTTGGCCGGTTCTCAGGTTGGGGAAGAGTTGGACGAAGTCTTGGTCGCTCTGGTCGTGATAGTCCATCCGTCGCACATAGCCCAGGGACCAGGCCAAGACGTAGAGCGCCTCCACCCGATTCTGGAACGACGATTCGTCCGGGTTTTCTTCATTCAGAAAGGCTGCCTCTTGAGCGGTGAGGGCATCGGCGAAGCCTTCCTTTGTCAGCCAATCCTGGCCCTCGCCCTTGTCCACGCCAAAGGCGCAGGCGGAGGCGATGAAGGCGCACATCATGCGGGCGAAAATCTCGTCCTCCGATCGGATATGAGTCGGCTTTTCCAGCAAAGGCAGGTTGGGATAGGTGGGGTATCCGAGCCGTTCGGCCTGCTTTATCGAGACGGTGCGAACCTCCCATGGATCGACCAGCGCCAAGTCGGCCTCTCGCGCGGGGCGATGTCGGAGATTGTGTAAAAAGCTGCCCAGTTTGCCTTTCAAGTCGTTCTCATTTTAGCGTGGTGACGGTGTTGCGGCATTTCGGCATTGCGGTTTTAGGGTTCAGGCGCCGAGTCTTTAAAAACCACCAAGGGAAGGCTAAAGGAGCCTGGACGTCCACGTCCGAGTCTCCGTGCCTTGGACCTCGGGTTTGTGCCGCCGCAACGCCTGTAGTTGAGACGGCAGCACAATGCATCCGCCGCCTACAGAATTCACAGAGAGGCTGACAAAATATCGGGCAAGACGCAGTACCCGTCTTGCCCGAATGTCTCTGGAACCATTTAGCCTTTCTTCTTTACCGGAGCCTTTTTCGCGGGCGCCTTGGCCGGAGCCTTCACCGGGGCGGGCGCGACGCCGGACTGGGCGGGAGTCAGGGCATAGATCTGCATATAGTCGTTGACGCCGACCGTCGCCATGTATTTGCCGTCGGCGGTAAACACAATGGGCGAGCCGATGCCACTCTGCTCATCCAACTGCGCCACCTGCTTCAGGGTCTTTGGATCCCATAGGCGGACGGTGCGGTCCGGCGAGGCGGTGGCGGCGATCTTTCCACTGGGGGCGAAGGCTACGTTGGTCACAAAATCCATATGTCCTTTCAATGTGCCGTACTTCTTGAGCGCCTTGGCATCGAAGATGACGGCGTTGCCGCTCTTCTCGCCGGTGATGATCTGGGTGCCAGCCTTGTTCCAGGCGACGTCCAACTGGCCTTGTGGATCAGAGGTAAAGAAGCTCTGAACCTTGACTCCGGAACTGGTCTGACGATAGGTGCGAGCCGTTGCGGTGAGGGACGCGGAGACGAAGGTATCGGTGTTGATCGGGTGGAAGGTTCCTCCGTAGAGGTTGGCGCCGCTGCCAAGCAGTTGGCCCACCTTCTTATAGGCCGGAACGCTCCAGACCAGAATCTTGTCGTCCTTGCCGGTACTCATCAGCAACGTGCGAGGGCCGTTGAAGCTCAGCTTTTGGATGCCGCGTTGGTGGTCGCCATAGATCAGCTTGATCTGCTTACCGGTGCGGGCGTCCCAGATGAAGATGCGGGCAGATTCATCGCCGGTAGCGAGAAAAGCGCCATCGCCGCTCCAGGCCACCGCATAGGCTGGCTGGGGATGGCCTTGGAAGGTGCGGATGGTTTTGTAGTTCTGGGCGTCGATGATACGCACCGACTTGTCTTCAAGCGTGACCGCGATCTGGCTTCCGGTGGGCGAAGGGGCGAAGGCAAGCGGGCGGATGCCCTGAAGCTCGCGAACGCGTTTGACACTGAAAGCGGGAGCCGGAGCAGGTTTGGCGGCGGCCTGCGAGACCGCGATGGTGACGAGAGCAGTTATGACCATAAGTTCCTCCGTGAACAGATAAGATTGTGACGCATGGGAATGGCAGCCGTTTTGGGGGCCTACGTCTTTTTACTCCCCCCACGATTTCCAGGTTCCTTTGACAGGCGTTGCTGGCCGGGTTTTGGACCCAACCCCGCAAAAGCTTTTACCTCGGGTTCGGATCGCCCCCTTACTTCATCAACTTCAGTGAGTTGAAGAATCGCTTCTGAGCTGCCTGATAAACGCCCTTTCGGTTGGCGACCGTGAGCGTGTAGATGTGGTTGCCTCGGTCAATGATCCACAGAGCGCCTTTGGCGCCGTTGCCCGCGGTAAAGATGACCTCGCGTCCCTTGATGCCTGAGTAGGTCGCCGGCTTATCGGAAGTGGCTTTCCCATTGACGCTATTCAGGAATCCGCTTTTGATCCCATCAGACATCTGTTTGCTAAAGCCCGCCGGAACCTTACCAGGGATGGAGGAAACCGAGACGACGTAGTTCGTGTCGCCGCTCTCTGACTTCCACATTCGGGTTTGAATCCCTTGGTCGGTCCGGGTAGAGGACTCGGGCTGGGCCGGAACGCTGAAACTGAGCCCAACCTCCTTGGAGGAGACCGTCTTCCACGCCTGGGAAAACGCCACGGCGGTGACAAGCGAGAGCAGAACCACGGAGAGCCACTTCATCCCCCCATTCTACACCGGTGGCGGCGATTTGGCTTGAGGGCTCTTTCTCGAAAACGGTAGCGCCACAAGCCGCAAAGCCGGATCAGCCCTCGGGCAAGAGCATCCGAAAACGGTCTTCCCGCTCCCCTGATCGGTCGATCAGCATCGCCTCTGGCTCCAAATCCTCGTTTCCGCTCTCTCGATCCGTCAGGTGTTCCCAGATACCGGCCAAAACCGTCAGCGCCGAGGCCGGATCAGACTCGGGCGAGATCGCTTCGATCTTCGGGGTGGCTTCCGCGATAAAGTCGTCCACCCCAGACACAATGGCGTACTGCTTCGTCCGGCTGTAGTCTCCGTCGTAGCCCAGCACATAGAACTCGTCTTCCTCGGGCGAGGCGTTGACTTCGGCGAAGACGGATTTCGCGACCAGGGGCGCGGAGGAGAAGTCGGCGAACGCCTTTTTGACCGGACCACTCAGCGCCGTCACGACCCGCTGGATCGTGACATCCTGCTCGCTCCGGTTGTAGCCTTCCTGATGGGCGAACTCCACCGCCGCCGTCCTCAGGGATTCCACGTCGGACTGTTGCCCAATGGCGGCAAAGCCCAAGCGGTCATAAACTTCGAAAATCTTGCGAGACTGGCGTCGGCGGGTGTAGATGAGGATGCCTGACTCCAGCGAAACCGCCAACACCGGCGACCCATGCCGAAGCTTCCCCTCGATATACTGCGCCCGGTTCCCAATCCCTTCCTGCCAGTCGAATGGCGTGATCATGAGGTCTTTATACTCCGAATCGGAGTTGATGTGGCTTGTGGAATGTGGAATGGGGCTTGTGGGGGTGAATCTGACCAATCAGTCAGATCTGTCAGATTGGTCAGATTTCCCCCAACACCAAATGCCCAACCCCCAACCCCTACCCCACCAACTTCTCAACCACCTCGCCCTCCACATCCGTCAGCCTGAACGGCCGCCCCTGGAACCGGTAGGTGAGGCGGGTGTGGTCGATGCCTAGCTGGTGGAGGATCGTGGCGTGGAGGTCGTGGACGCTCATGCTGTCCTCCACCGCCCGATAGCCCAGATCGTCGGTCTTGCCGTAGCTCACCCCAGGCTTGATGCCGCCGCCCGCCATCCACATGGTGAAGGCGTGGCCGTGGTGGTCTCGGCCCAGGAAGGTCGAGCCCGCCCGGGCTTCGTTCATTGGCGTCCGCCCAAACTCGCCGCCCCAGACCACGATCGTCTCATCGAGCAAACCGCGCTGTTTCAGGTCCTTCACCAGGGCGGCGGCGGCTTTGTCGACCTCTCGGCAGAGGGCGGGCAGGCGGTTCTTGATGTCGTCCCCGGAGCCCGTTCCGTGGTTGTCCCAGCCTCGGTGATAAAGCTGGACGAACCGCACCCCACGCTCCACCAACCGCCGCGCAAGCAGGCAGTTGTTGGCGAAGCTCTTCTTGCCGGGCTCGGTGCCATACATCTCGTGGGTCTCCTTCGACTCTTTGGAGAGGTCCATCAACTCCGGCACGCTGGACTGCATTCGGTAGGCGAGCTCGTACTGCGAAATGCGGGTCTCGATCTCGGGATCCAGGGTCTCCTGGTGCTTGATCCGGTTCAGGTCGCGGATGGCGTCGAGCGTGTCCCGGCGCACATCTGAAGGGACCCCCGCCGGGTTGTTCACAAAGAGCACCGGCTCGCCTTCCGACCGGAACTCCACGCCCTGGTACACCGTTGGCAGGAATCCGCTGGCATAGCAGGCCTTTCCGCCATCGGGAGCGTTCTCGCCTGAGAGCAGGACCACAAAACCGGGCAGATCCTTGCTCTCCGAACCCAGGCCATAGGTGAGCCACGACCCCATGCTCGGTCGGCCGGGCTGTTGGAACCCGGTATTCATAAAGAGCTGGGCGGGGGCATGGTTGAACTGGGTGGTCCGCATTGTGTGGACCACCGCCACGTCGTCCGCGATCTCGTCGAAGTGGGGCAGAAGCTCCGAAACCCAGTGGCCCGCCTTCCCGGCCTGATGGAACTTGTAGGGAGAGGCCAACAGCTTCGGCGTCCCCTTGATAAACGCAAATCGCTCCCCCTTCAGAAGCTCCTCGGGGCAGTCTTGGCGGTCGTATTTCACCAGGGTTGGCTTGGGCTCGAAGAGGTCCAATTGAGAAGGAGCGCCCGCCATGAAGAGGAAGATGACGTTCTTCGCCTTGGGCTTGAAGTGAGGCTTCTGAACATGGGCCGAGTCGTCCGCCAAGGCAAAGGCGTTCTCCATCAGCAGACTGCTGAGGGCCACGCCGCCCAACCCGTAGCCAACCTGCTTGAACAGCGTTCGGCGAGTGATCTCTTTGAGAATGGCTTCTTGGTTCATGGGCTTACTCCTTGTTAATCGTCTCATCCAGGTTCAGGATGACGTTGGCGACCATGACCATGGCGGCCTGTTCGGGGGTCGGGGCCAGCTTCTTGGCCTCGTCCGGACTCTTCTCATATCTGGCTCGCAGGGAGTCGTACAGCGCCATCAGCCGCGCCAACTCCTCCCGCCTGGGATGCCGGGCTGTACAGAGCCGGAAGGCCAAGCGAACCGCAAATTCCTCGATTCTTCGATTCCTCGATTCCTCGATTTCCCCTTCAATCGAGGAATCGAGGAATCGGGCAATCGAGGAATCCCAAGCCCTTTGGGCAAGCCCCTGCGCCGCCTCCATGAACGCCGGATCGTTCAGGAGGTTCAGCGCTTGTAGCGGCGTGTTCGTCCGTCCTCGACGCACCGTACAGACCTCGCGGCTGGAAGCATCGAAGTTCATAAACGTCGGGTACGGGGCGGTGCGTTTGAGGAACGTGTAGAGGCCGCGTCGGTGGAGGTCCTTGCCCTGGCTGGTCATCCAATACTCTCCGCTGTAGGGCGAGTTCCAGATGCCGTCGGGTTGGTGCGGATACACGCTGGGGCCGCCGATCTCGCGATTCAGCATCCCGGCGGCGGCAAGTGCCGAGTCTCGAATCAACTCGGCATCCATCCGGAAGCGGGGACCGCGAGCCAGAAGGCGATTGCTGGGGTCACGGTGGAGGAGCATGTTGGTAGCGGCAGAGGATTGGCGGTAGGTGGAGCTTGTCACGATGAGCCGGTGCATCGCCTTCATGTCCCATCCCGAATCCATAAACTTGATCGCCAGCCAGTCCAGCAGTTCGGGGTGGCTCGGAGGCGTGCCGGGGGTGCCCCAGTTGTCGCTGGTCTCCACCAGGCCCGTGCCAAAATACTGCTCCCACATCCGGTTCACTTGAACCCGAGCGGTCATCGGGTTGTCTCGGGAAACAAGCCACTTCGCCAGCTCCATTCGGTTGACCCGCTTCGCGTTGGTCTTCCCAAACGACGAGGGGATTCCCGCCGCGACCATCTCTCCGGTTTGCAGGTATTCGCCCCGGATATGAAGCGGCGCCTGGAGCGGTCCATTCCCCTTCTTCTCCGTCATCACCATCGCCATCGGGATGGCCTGCTGGAGCGCCTTCACCTCGCCCTCCCCTTTGGCGATCTTCTCTCGAAGAGGAGCAAAGCGCGCGTTGTTGGCCTGGTAGAACGCCAACAGCGTCTTCTCGTCGGCTTCGGTCCGAGAGGCCTTCGCCAGGGCTGTGCGGATGGAGTCGGGAATCACCTGGAAACCGTCCGTCGGTTCCCCAGAGGTCGTCAGACTGAACCGGCCCAAAAGGTGGTCGGGCCAGGTCTTCGACTCGTGGGCCAGTTCCAACTCCACCGTAGCAGACTCGGGAATCGGAGTCGCGGGGCGCACGATGAGCCAGTGAGGCTTCTTCACCTCGGGATGCACCGCCCAACCGGTGTCTCCGGCGTCGTCGAAGAGCCCGTTCAACTCATAGCCTTGCTGAACGAAGTCGGCGACGGGACGGGTAAGCGGAACTGGCTTCCCATCGACCTTTAGGCTGATTCGGGAGAGAAGGAAGTTGCCGCTGGTGGCTCGTCCGGATCCGCCTTGAGGAAGCTTGGGATCAGGCAACGCCGTCAGTTTGAAGGCGTGGATCGGGCCGGAAGCGGCGAATTTGAACCGGAAGACGCCCTGGTTGTTGGGACCAGAGACGGTGTAGGCGCCGTCTGGCTGGGGAGTAAGGGAAATCCCATTCGTGGCTTCTGCCTGAGCCGTGAAGGCGATCCAGGGCCTGGCTGATTTAGCCCGCTCAAACCACGCCTCTCGCTCGGACCTGGTTGCCTCAGACTCTTTGGTAAGGCTGGCTCGATAACTGGCAAGTTCGCGATTGAGCTTGTCCATCGAAGCCTGTTGTTCGGGCGAAGGGGCCGGGATGTCGCGCTCCAGGTACTTCTCTTCGCTGATGTCCTGCCGCCCGGTCGGGTAGTACTCCGTGTTCGCAAAGATCGCATAGACCCGGAAGTAGTCCTTCTGGCTGATCGGGTCGTACTTGTGGTCGTGGCATCGGGCGCATTGCACGGTCTGCCCCAGCCAAACCGTCGAGGTGGTGGCCACGCGGTCGTTGATCAGTTCGTACCGAGCTTCCAACTGGTCCACCCCGCCCTCGGTATTCAGCATCGTGTTGCGATGGAACCCGGTCGCAATCATCTGATTCAACGTCGGGTTCGGCAACAGGTCGCCCGCCAACTGTTCGATGGTGAACTGGTCGTAAGGCAGGTTCTGATTGAAGGCGTCGATCACCCAGTCGCGGTACTTCCAGGCTACTCGGCGGTTGTCTTTCTCATAGCCGTTGGTATCGGCATACCGCGCCAAGTCCAGCCACCCAATCGCCTGCCGTTCGCCGTAGTGGGGCGAGGCCAGTAGCCGATCCACCACCTTCTCATAAGCATCCGGGCTCTTATCCGCCAAGAAGGCGTCGATCTCCTCCAAGGTGGGCGGGAGGCCGGTGAGGTCGAGGGTGACGCGGCGAATCAAAGTCTCTTTGCTCGCCTCCGGCGACGGCCTCAAGGCGCCCCGCTCCAGTCGGGCGAGGATAAAGTTGTCGATGGGATTCCGGGTCCAGCCCTTGAACTTGGGCTCAGGAACGGTCGGAAGCTTGGCGGGAACATAGGCCCAGTGGACTTTCTCGGCTGCATCCACCTTAGCGCCGGAGGCGATCCAGGTGCGCAGAGTCTGGAGTTGGGCGCTCGTGAGCGGCGCAAACCCCATCGGCATCCGCGGCAACCCGCCATGCCCCAGCACCCGCTTCATGAGCAAAGAGTCGTCCGGCTTGCCCGGGACAACCAGCTTGCCCGAAATCCCACCCTTCTGAACCCCAGCAATCGCACTCAGATCGAGCGCCGCTGCCGACTGCTTGCCGGTATGGCAGGAGTTGCAGTGGGCTTTGAATATCTGGTTGACTTCCTGCAAGGATGCCTGCTTCTGAGGGGGCGTGGCGAGGGAATTGCTGAATAGCAGAAAAACATAGGGCAACCCCGCCAACCCCAAAAGCCCCAAACGCGAAAAAGGCCACTTTGCCATAGGTATCCCTATCTTACGCCCCAACCCCCCAGAAACCCAAACCCCTAGCGCGAACCTTTAGCGGGACAGCAGAAAATGGCATAGGGTGAGAGCCTGCAGTAAGTAGGTTAGCCGTAAAGTCCATCTGCGTTAATCTGCGTAAATCCGTGGTTCCCAAAAGCCCAACGCCGAACACCCAATGCCCAACAGGCAATAATGGGGCCTGATGGGTAAGCGTGAGTTTGGGGCGGTCGCGGTGGACTTGGGGGCTTCTTCGGGGAGGTTCGCGGCGGGGTGGCTGGAAGAGGGGGCGATTCGCTTTGAGATCGTCGATCAGAAGCCTCACCAGCCAGTCGAAAACAAAGGTCGTCTGGAGTGGGATTTAGGTTCCTTGCTGGGGTTGGCCACCAGCGCCGCCGACTATGCCGCCGCGAACTTCGAATCATCTACCCTCGGAATCGATGCCTGGGGGGTGGATCATGGGTTTATCGACTTCGACGGCAAGCTTATCGGGAACCCGGT
Organism: uncultured Fimbriimonadaceae bacterium; assembly: GCA_964501275.1. Lineage (GTDB taxonomy): Bacteria > Armatimonadota > Fimbriimonadia > Fimbriimonadales > Fimbriimonadaceae > 55-13. The sequence continues at coordinate 61,945 of CAZCSP010000024.1, forward strand.
TTGCTACCGCGATCTCTCCCACGAACGATCCTTTCAGGAACTTACGCCCTACCGGCCCGAACTCTATGCGCTCACCGGAATCCAGCATCAGCCGTTTAACACCATCTGCCAACTTTACGCCCGACAAAAAGAGGACCCGACTTTGCCGTCTCGGGCGGAGTTTTTGATTTTGCCGGATTTATTAGGTTTCCTTATGACTGGAGAGAAAAATCATGAGGTAACCGAATCATCTACGACCCAGCTGATGGGCCTCGATTGTCGGTGGTCGGAGCGGGCTTTCCAGATCGCCCAATGGCCCATGCCCAGGCTCCAACCCTCCAAGCCGGGTCAGTTGGGCGGGGTGATCGTTCCGGGAGTCCGACTGGCCCATGTGGGAAGCCATGATACGGCTTCGGCTTTGGTTGGGTTTGGTGTGCAGTCGGATGAGGTGATGTACGTTAATGTTGGAACCTGGTCGCTGGCGATGTTCATTCGGCAGGAGCCGATTGCGACTCCGGAGGCGGAGGCGGCGAACTTTACGAATGAGCGGATGGTGGATGGGCGGGTTCGGTTTTTGAAGAATATTCCTGGGTTCTACGTGCTGAATCGACTGCATGAGGAGCTTCGGGTTTCGGATTCGGTTCCGGGCTGGCTGCAGTCGGCGGTGAATACGGGGGAGGCCATCGATCTGTTTGCGCCTGAGTTCTTCAATCCGGATTCGATGGTGGAGGCGTGCGCCAAGCGGTTGCCTCGGCGGCCGAAGTCGAACGAAGAGTGGGCGGGGGTCGCGATCAACTCGCTGGCCCAGGCCATCGCGGCCCAGCCTGGAGAGGCGTCTCGGGTTGGAGTGAAGCCGGTGCGGGCGATTCGGATTGGCGGGGGCGGGTCGCAGAGCGCGGCGCTTTGCCAGGCTATCGCCAACATCTCGGGGCTTCCCGTGCTGGCGGGGCCGGTGGAGGCGACCGTTTTGGGGAACCTGGCGATGCAGTTTTTGGCCTCGGGGCATTTTGCGGATATGCGGGAGATGGAGCAGGCGGTGGAGCGGAGCGCAGGGGTTGTGGAGTATCGGCCGGCATGAAAGTCCAACTGATGCTGACCTGCCTCTGCGACGCTTTCTACGGCGAAGTCGGCATCGCGGCGGTGAAGGTTCTGCGCGCGGCGGGCTGCGAAGTCGTCTTTCCCGAGGCCCAAACCTGCTGTGGCCAGCCGCCCTTCAACGCGGGCGATTGGAAAGCGGCGCGGCGGATTGCGGAGCATTGCCTGTCCGTTTTTGATCCTGCTATCCCCATCGTCTCTCCCAGCGGCTCGTGTACGGCGATGGTCCGCGAAGGCTATCACCAACTGGGTGTCCCTTCCGTCCTCCAATGCTTTGAGGTTGGAGAGTTCCTTGTGAAGTTTGGAATTTCGAGTGTGGAGTTTGGAACTCGGAGTTCGGAAAGTGCGGAGTGCGAAGTGCGAAGTGCGGAGGAGTTTCTGGGTGATGGACGTGATGGACGTGAGGTGGGGACCTCTGCAATTCAAAATCCAAAATCCGAGATTTCAGATGAAGCCGCCCTCCGTCCTCCGCCCTCAGAAGCCCCCAAACTCCAAACCCCAAACTCCAAACTCCTAAGAGTGGCCTTCCACCGCGCCTGCCATGGTCGGGGACTAGGCTTGACGGATGAGCAGGAGCGGTTGGTGGGTGCCTTGCCTCATGTGGAGCTTGTTTCTTTTGGCCAGCCGGAGCAGTGCTGTGGGTTTGGGGGGGCGTTTGCGGCGACTCATGGGAAGCTGAGCAGCGGGATCGGGAAGGAGAAACTGCGGAACGTGGTCGAGGCGGGGGCGGAGGTGCTGGTGTCGGGGGATATGGGGTGCCTGATGCACCTGAACGGGCTGATCCAGCGGGAGGGGTTGCCCTTGCGGACCCTGCACTATTTGCAGTTATTGGCGGAGGCATTGCCAGAGTGAAGCGCCTGCCGGTGGAGAAGTTTGCCCGCCAAATTCCCCAGGCCAAGACCGACAGCGTGCGGACGGCGTCGGCTCAGAAGACCGCGGCTCGGCTGATGGCTTTGGCGGGTTCTTTCTCGGATTCGGAGGACGCGAGGACTCAGGCGACTCGGATTAAGGATGAGGTGCTTGATAACCTTCAAGCCCTCCAAGACCAACTGGTTGAAAACTGCCGACGTAATGGGATTCAGGTCCACGTTGCCAAGGATGCAGAGGAGGCCAATCGGGTTATTCTCAGCCTCTGCAAGCAAGCGGCTCCGGAGGGGGGGATTGTGGTGAAGGCGAAGTCGATGGCGACGGAGGAGATTCATCTCAATCAGCACCTGGAGGCGGCGGGGTATGAGCCGGTGGAGACTGATCTGGGGGAGTATGTCGTGCAGATCGACCACGATACGCCTAGCCATATCGTGACGCCGATCATCCACAAGAACCGGAAGGAGATCGCCGAGTCTTTTGCTCGGGAGAAGCTTGGGCCTTATACGGAGGTTCCCGAGGAGTTGGCGATGCAAGCTCGGGCGAAGCTTCGGCAGAAATTCCGGGAGGCGAAGATCGGGGTTTCAGGGGTGAATTTTGCGATTGCCGAGACCGGGCGGATCGTGCTGATCGAGAACGAAGGCAACAACCGCCTGAGCACCACGGCTCCCGATGTTCACATCGCGCTGATGGGGATCGAGAAGATGCTTCTCCGCGAGGCCGATCTGCCGCTGTTCCTGAAGCTGTTGGCGGGTTCGGCGACGGGGCAGCAGTTAACAACCTACATCCACCTCATCTCGGGGCCTCGGCGCGAGGATGAGGCAGATGGGCCGCGCGAGGTCCATTTGGTGCTGTTGGACAACGGGCGGTCGAAGGTGATGGAGGGGCCGTATCGGGAGATTCTGCGGTGCATCCGGTGCGGGGCGTGTCTAAATGTCTGCCCGGTGTACCGGCAGGCCAGCGGGCATGCCTACGGGCACGTTTACTCCGGTCCATTGGGGGCGGTGCTGGCTCCGGCATTGGAAGGCATCGAGAAGTTGGGGCACCTTGCTAAAGCCTCCACCCTCTGTGGGGCCTGTGAAGAGGTCTGCCCGGTGAAGATTCCGATTCCCCGAATGCTGCTCCAACTCCGGGACGAGGCGACGCGGGCGGGGGTTTTGAAGGACCCTCTGCAGTGGGGGCTGTATGCAAGCGGGGCGGTCAGTCCGGGTCGGTGGCGGATGGGTTTGACTCTTTTGCCGATGGCGTCGAAGGTCGCGCCGCATCCGATGAAGTCGGGGTGGGGGGAGTTTCACCAATTGCCGAGTCGGGAGGGGAGGGGGTTTCGGGAGTGGTTTTCTAGTTTGGAGTTTGGAGTTGGGAATTTGGAGTTTTCTGAAGGGGAAGGGCGAAGTGGGAAGCACGTTCTTGATGATGGATGTGAAAGGCGTGATGGAGGTGACAGGGGTGATGGAATTGGAGATTTGAGATTTGAGATTCAAGAGGAGGTGGAGGGTGGTCCGGGCGATTCGCCGTTGGAGGAGCGGGAAGACCTTTGGGAGGTTTTCCAACGGAAGCTGGAGTCTCTTGGGGGAGGGATGGGGGATTTTGGTGGTTTGGACCTTACGGGCCGGGTTTGCTACCTCGACCCCGATTTGCCGCCGCTTCCTGGCCTATCGACCACTTCCGACGTCTGGCAGGCGGATGTGGGGATTACCTTGGCCGACTTTGCCGTTGCAGAAACCGGGAGCGTGGTTCTGTCGGCGGGGACGGGGCGGGCTCGGTTGGCATCCTTGACTCCTCCAACCCATGTGGTGTTGGTGAAGGAGATCGTGGCGACTTTGGAGGAGGCTTTTGACCGGTTGACGGATCGGACCAGCGTGGTGATCACCGGCACGAGCAGGACGGCGGATATCGAGGGGGTTTTGGTGCGGGGGGTTCATGGGCCTAAGGAGTTGATCGTGGTGCGGGGGTGAGGGCGGCGTGGCATTTGGCATTGGGCTTTGGGCATTGGGCACTTGGGCTTTGGGCTTTGGGCTTTGGGCATTGGGCTTTGGGCTTTGGGCTTTGGGCATTGGGCATTGGGCTTTGGGCATTGGG
>CAZCSP010000025.1:0-63337 GCA_964501275.1 uncultured Fimbriimonadaceae bacterium
AGGTCTTCGAGAAAGACCTTCTCCTGTCCGCTAACAGTCGAAGCAATGGTTGCCTCGGCGTTCGTAAAGATTTGCGAATCCGAAGGACGGATCGAGGAGATTGCGTCGAGCGCGCCGCTGTGGTTTGGAGAGCAGATTTCCACCATCTCCACAAATCTTCGTACGGCTAGCGGGGATGTGACATACGCGAAGCATCCAAAGAAAGATTGCACGGGAAAGAACAAGGTGCGAAGATCGGCGCAACAGATCGCTCCCGATTGCGACTCTTCGCCTGCCTCGCCAAATAGGTCTAGAACCTCGCGATTTCTCTCATCGCCCTCGTAGGTGTCGACGAGACTTGATCGTAAGACGCCCTTTACGCTGGAGCCAGGAACCACTGGCCAGCCAGTAGCTTTCTCTCTTGCAATCTCCAAGTCGATGTAGCCGCCAGACCGCCCGGTTCCCACGTGCAGCGACGTAACGGTCTTCATTAAAAGCAAACGATTCTGCATTCATTTTTCTCCGACATAGTCCCAAATTCCCCACAAGGCAAGCGCGAAACCGTCCCGGCAATCTTGTTCGTTGTCGGCAACGCTTTGTAGCCACCAATCGGCAAGCCCTCCCGCGTCGCCGTCTTCAACCTCATAGAAGTACACGCTTCCCGCGGGTGCAAGCCAGCGATTGGGCCTCGGTTGGCCGCCATGAGTCAACCAGCCCGCGCCAGATTGCTTTCTGCCGACGCAAGCTGAAACGAGCTTGAGCCGTAGGCCTTGAGCCTGAATCGCCTGAAGGTTGGGCTTCCACCCGGCCTCGAACGCGCCCGGCGTCGCCAACTGCAATCGAACCCTCTTCGCACCCTGGAGTTTGCTACGGACGGCGTCTGGGCATTCCCAGCCGCGAGGGGATGTGGTTGCAGTCTTCGCGAGGCCTCGGAATCCGCCCAGAGTCAAGACGTCGAACTCCACTTGCTCAAACCAGGATTGCTCACACCATTCGCTCGCGATGACTGATTCAGATTGGCTTGTTGCCGATAGTGAACTTGCCGAAGTGGCGTTCGGATTTAATACCTCGATCCTTCGCCCGGTACTTGGCTTGCTTCGCTCTGGCGACAGGATGGGTCCGTAGACTGCGCCCTGGGTCGAGAATAGGTGTCCATCTCGATGACGCCGCGTTTGACTATCGATAGCGACATGAATTCTAGTCTCTACCGGAACTGAATGGCCAAAAACATCTTCTGCGTTTCGAAAAACAGCCGATGGCTCGATTAGCCAGTCGACGAGGCTGGAAACGGACCAGTAGGGAAGATGTGCCGCTTTGGAAGGTTCGTACGAAGCCATCCCCAGCGCGGTTGCAACGATTCCGTCAGGGAGCAGCGCCGTTGTACTTGCCGAGGAGGGGCGGGCAGCCCCACAGTGAACGACATCTTCTATTTCAACCAGCGCACAGTCGGCGGGACTGGGAAAACACAGTTCTCCGTTCACGCAAAGAACCGGCCCCCGAACAGCAATCGAGTTAAGTTGGTCCCGTCGATCTTCGGTGTATTGGGTCCAACTCAACTGCCGGGCAACCTCGTTCCGAATAGCGCCGGCAAGCGTCGAGGGAAGCGGCAGGTCACGGGTTTCCGCGTCTAGCGCTCCGGGGGCGGCGGCTTCGAATGGTTTGCCAACCCCGAACATGAGGGGAGTCAATCCTTCTAGGGTGATTCTGGGCACTAGGCTTCATCCCCCGTTCGAGTCAGGATATGTCCGACCGATAGGAGCTCGCCTAACACGGCCAAGTCATGCGTATCGGCATCGTCCGGAGGGTAGATAGAATCCGGCGGAGTTGGCTCTTTGTGGCTAGCCAGACGGGCAAACTCTTTCTTAGCCAGTGAAGTCCCATCAGGGGTCACCGGACTCGGAATCGACTTGAGTACATCGGCGAGGCGATGCACATCGGAAGCCAGTCCGCGCGGAATGCGGTTTGAGTCATAGGCATCCATGATCGACTTGACCTTTTCCGCTGGCTCCGTATCCCAGGAAGCGATGAATCCTCGATCTGTACCTGAGCGAACCCTTACTCCAACGATGAGTGCGTTCTTCCCAACGGCCTTCTTTCGCTTTTCAAGCGAGTGAGCGAATTGGATGCAGGATTGCAGGTCATCGGATACTGGGCAGATTGCGATGGCAACGCTGAGCGACGGCTTCTGGTCGCCTGGGCACTTTTGCATCGTTTCGGCGAACCTGCTCCGGAGATCGCTTGCGAGGTCGATCGCGGTCGAGACGGGGCAGAGCGCTAGGACATCGTCGCCACCCGCATAGATGTGAGTTCCGTATCTGGCTTTTACCGTATCTTCGCAACCTTGCGCGAAGGTTCCCAGGAGCCGACTGAACTGCTGGTGCGCTTCGGGCGTCGGCAGACTCGCAATGCATTCGCCCATGCTATCACCGTCCGCAAGAACGACGGCAAAGTAACCGCGAGGAGCATTGCCTTTATTGTGTGCATCCAGGAATTGCCTTCGCGTCTCCCGCACCTCTCGCCGCAGGCTCTGGCCATACTCTTGATCGTGGGCCTTTAGAACGCTTTCGATATCGTCCCTGACATCGAACATGACCGTGCCTTCATCGAGGTGATCGATCGCGTCAAGCAGGGACAACACGCTCTGGAGCCGTTTCAACTCTTCGGAGTCCTTGCTCTTGGATAGCAGATCGTTGATGGCGACCGTTCTTGTCGACGCAAACGTTGGATATCTGCGGGTGCCCTCCTCGAAGTAGAACCGCTTGATAAGGGAGATTGCATCCAGGGTTTCGTATGGGTTCAGCAAGAGCCGGGAACAGACGACAGAAGATATTCTCCAACCGCTCCCCTTTGGAGCCCTTACAACGCTTTCATAGAGAGGATTGAGAGAACTTTTGGGGGATGGCGATTTGCTTGTCGGCGATGGTGGAAACCACCTGATCGACTTTGAAGCCGCAAGCATGGCGGACGCGGCTTTCCGAGCTTCTGTATATCCTCCACTAAGTGGAGCCCATCCGGCAAAAAACTCCAGAAAAGACTCGATTTGTTCTTTGGCGAGTTCAAAGTCAAAGTGGTCCTTTGGAAGCCCTTTTTTCCCGAGTAGGAATTCTTGAACTAGCCCCCAGCGGTCCAGAAGGGCCTTCTTTGCCGCCTGCCTGGACTTTGTCGCGACTGCTTCCGGGTCTTCGTGCACGATGGCGACGATGACGTTCGCGGCATCGCTTGGTTGCTCGTTTCTCTCCGTAGCCGGGAAGATCAAGGTTGCTTCGGGAGACTTTTGGATTTCACTTACGGTTGCCCGCACGACGTCGCGAAGAAGATCAGAGCCAGCCCGCAAATCGCGGGTTTTCCTTGCCGCCGCAATGAACCCCTGCACCGGACCAATAGAGATACTAAGGACGTAGCTCATGTCCACCCAAGGCCCTCTGCGTAGGCTACGAACAAGTCAAGCATGTCGTCGAACTCGCCGACACCAAGATAGGGAGCGCTCTGAGCCGATGTGTCAAGCCCCCTAATTACCCAGTTACGGCCCTGCCGCCTGGCAGGTTTAGATTCGATTTGAAGGTCTGCATCATCAAGGATGGGGCTGTTCAACACTAGGAGCATTCCCTGCCATTTGTTGCCATCAACCTTGATTGGTCTTGCAAGTATTGGCGACGCAAGTCGAGAGGCAACGGAACCACCCGACACGGTGAACTGGCCGGGAACGTATCCGAATGCAGGGCGACGATCGGCTGATAGCTGCTGGAATCTTGAGATAATGGGCAGGCCGAGTCTTGCTCTAGGAACAGCATGTGTATCCCACTCCAACCGGTCAGGATCGTCGAGATCCGTGTTGCCATCCTTCCTGCGGATCATGTCGGCTTCCGGCCACGGAGTATGCCCCTTCGCCGCCGCAGGAGTTCCGCGTTCTCGCTTAAAGGTGCTGAAGGCTTGAGAATTGCCTTCATACCCTTTTCTGAAGGCCTCAATGACATCCAAAGCGTCTTGCCAAGCCTCTTTCGGAGAGTCACGTTCGTCTCCAAGGAGGAGCCGAGCGTTGTACAGGGTTGGGATGTCAAAAGGTGGTTGCTTGGCCACCTTGAGGATTTTCTGAACGGTTGCTGTAGGGGGGCGGCCTTTTTCTGTCAGGAGAAGGGATCCACAACCGCGTCGCGTACGGGCGCCAACACCTCCAAAGCTGGCCCACAGGAGGCTCGCGACTTGAATCTGGCGAAATTGGTCTTCAGTTAATTCTGCAGGATCATAAGTTAGCACGGCCTCAAACGTAGCTACTTCCAAAGCGGTAATGCTCTCAAGTAGCCGCCAGGCATAGGGTGGAATCAACTTGTCCATCCTTTTAGCGGCATCCTCCTGAGATCTCTTGGCGGCTTCGAAGGCATCGGCGGTTGGATAGGCCTCCTTGTCAGGTCTCGGCGGAACCTCGTGAACGGTTTTCTGTGGTTGCACATTCACTGTAATGGACAAAGCGCCTTCCTTAAGACTGTCCCGCTCACCGGAATCCGTGCTTTGCGTAACTCTTCCGCCAAAAATCGCTGACTCTGCATCGCGCATGGCCTCGACCGAGCGAAATTCACCTGCGAATGACGCTCTCCACCACCACCTCAGTTGCCCTCGGATTGATGAAGGCCTGATCGGCCAGAGGACATCGACCTTACCAGCGTCAGCCCCTCCACCAATCATAGGTGTGGCGAGTGAGAGTCTCATCTTGAACTCTCGATCTTGAGTTGACTCGAGTTGACTCAGTGCGGCTGGAATTGATAGATTTCGGCGCATAATCCTCTGGGCAGGAGGTGAAGGAGGTTACACGGTCCACTTCCTGATGTCAAGGCGGGATGCTGTACATCACATCAATCAAATGTAAACGTGAGCAGGCATGCCCGTATGCTGTATTTTGGGACAGGTACCAATGGCACAGAAGCCTATGTCGGGCCATTGCTCCACCTATATTGCCGGATGAAGTCAAGAAAACGGCAATTGAACACTCTAGACTTCAATTCGACCTTACACCTTCTGACGAGGGTATGGATATTCTGGTTTATTCGCGCACCCCTCCCGATTGGTCGCGACTTGAGGACTCCAGAATCGACATGCCTGCCGACATTCACGTTAAAGTGATGGACATCCCTGAGAAAGGCAGTAGCTTGCACTTCGAGGTCCTAGCCAGGCCAAGCGTCAAATCTGGGAGTCGAAGACGGTTTATCGATCAGGTAGGTGAGCAAATAGGCTGGCTGTTTGATCGTGCGGCAAGAAGTGGCTTCAGCATCTTGGCGGTCGAGGCTACTTCTGAAGAGCACTCTTTGCCAAAACGGGGCACAATCGCTGAGAAGTTGAGAGCGACACGTTTTAAGGGGGAGCTTAGCATCACAGACCCCGCCCTCTTCATGGATGCCTTAGAGCGAGGCTTTGGCCCAAGCAAGGCTATCGGATTTGGTCTGATGAAAGTGAGATGCGAGACTTCTAAGTGAAGTCAAGCAGTTTGTGATTCGTCCTGCAAAGACCGAGGGTTCGATTCGCGGTGCTGTCAAGAAAAACCAAATGTTTGTGGCTCTACGGGTTTTTGCGTGGGTGTGAGGTAAAGGTTGTGATTGCGCGACACCGCAATCGATAAGCAGCGGGCTTTGGGCCAGTCACGAACGATGTCCGCCACCTGAGAGTGCCTCTATTGATTCAGCGGTTGCTTGAAGAAACCCGCGAATTTCACCATTCTCGTCCAGCACAGCACAAGTCAAGGGCCCGTCGTATCCAGCGCCGGTATCGATTCCAATCTTATTGTTCTCAACGAGTGGTAGTCCGCTAACTTGTGGCGTGTGGCCGAAAACAACACGCTTTCCGCCGAAGTCACCGCCAAATGACAAAAATGGTTCGCGAATCCACAGCCTCGGATCGATGCCGTATCCGTCATATTCCCAAACCTGTTCGCCGGGCGGCAATAGCCCAGCGTGAACAAAGTGAAACTTATCCGTTATGTACTCCGTCGCGGTGCTGTCGAGAAATCTCCAATGTTCATCTGGAATATAGTCCACCCATCTGGCGATGTCGTCGTCTGGGGCTTCGAGTAAATCGAGCCCGTACGACAATAGAGTTTCCTGGCCGCCTTGGCTGAACCAAATCCGCGCCGGATCTTCCTCCGCTAGAATAAGCCCGCCTATGTCGTATCGCGGACGAAACCTGGCCCTCGCCTCAAGCGCGAGTTCTTCATGATTTCCCTTTAATGTAATGATTGAGTTTTGATCGACAAGGGAAACTATTGTCTCTACAACCTTCGATGACGCTGGTCCACGGTCTATGTAATCGCCAACAAAAACTATTGTGTCGTTTGCATTCAATCTGGTCTGTATTGTGTCAAGCAACAAGGTGAGGGCTTGATGTTGACCATGTACATCGCCAATAGCATACAACATTGCAATGGTAGTTTACCCAGAGGTGCAACCGAGAACCAAGGGCTGGCATCTAATCATGTGAAGATGGTCACCGTGGGGAGGATCAGCGAAACCTTGATCTCTCAAATGCGACGGATTTTGGGGAACTGATTGAGACGGCCAGAGAATCTGAAATCGCCTATTGGACTAGGCAATCTTCAGTCTGAGGGCAAGTCCTGTATTGCCCACCAGGTTTTCAGTCGACGTACCAGATAGAGATGCTGCAAATATGATCATGTGGCTGTTGCGCACAGGGGCTCCCTGGGCGGATCTCCCGGATCGTGATCCTCCCTACCAGACCTGCCATCGCCGGTTTCAGTCTTGGTGCAGGGACGGGAGTTTTCAGGTTGCTCTGCAGGTTCCGGCCCAGGACCTTGAGGAGCGGGGCGGCATCGTTATGGACGAGTGCTACGTAGACGGCACGTTCGCTCCGGCTAAAAAGGGGGCGATGGCGTTGGTAAGACGAAGCGCGGCAAAGGGACCAAGATCATGGCAACTGCGGACCGCTTTGGTCTTCCTGTCGCCGTCCACGTTGCGAGCGCTTTTACGCCCGGGAAGCCCTGGATGCCAAGTTCACCGTGGACTATCCGCACGGGCTTAACGACAGAAACTCAACAACGCCGCTGTGGGCTAGAGCGCTGCCATGTCACTGTATGGAGCAAAGGTTCAAATCCTGTACCGCCCACCACCTTTTACAATCAAAAACGAACCGCCTGAAGCGGTCCGTTTTGGGTTTTGGAAACTTGGACTCTCATTCAAGCTTGAGCGAGCCAGTCCTCGAAGCGAGTTTCTCCAAGTTTGGCGTTGCTGTCCGGCAGGAGAGACTTCTCCTCCAAATGTGCGCCAAAGTAGGGAGCCATCGGATCGCTGACGACCATTCGAGGATCGTTGCGGGCGGAGAGCCCCCGCCTAACAAGCTCATCCAGGCGCCACTGCTCAGGCCCAGCTACCTCCAACATTCCGTTTAACGGAGTGCCAACGGCCACCCGGCCAACCGCGCTGGCGACGTCGTCCGAGGACATGGGTTGGATCATGGCCGGAGCCAGCCGAACCGTATTGCCATCGGTTGCCGCCGCCGCAATGCTCTTGACGAACTCAAAGAACTGCGTGGCATGAACGATCGAATAGGGAACGGCGGAGTCTTGGATCAGCTTCTCCTGAGCAACCTTTGCCCGGAAATAGCTGCTGTCCGAAAGTCGGTTGGTTCCGACTACAGAGAGAGCGACGTGGTGCTTTACTCCCGCTTCCTTCTCAGCGGCGAGGAGGTTCGTCGTGGAAGTCGTGAAGAAATCCATGACGGCCTTGGCCTCGAAGGAGGGCGAATTCGAGACGTCGATGACCACATCGGCTCCCGTCATCACCTTGGCCAGGCCTTCACCCGTAAGCGTATTCACGCCGGTGTCGGGCGATGCCGCGATGGCCTCATGGCCGTGCTCCTTCAGCTTGGCAACTAATTTTGAACCGATAAGGCCGGTTCCGCCGATAACTACGATTTTCATTTTTCTAGGTTCCTTTTTGGATAGGGGCTCCGATTAAAGAGCCAGGGTACGACAGAGTGGTTAGCCCTTGATGAAGGCGAGCAGGTCTTCGTTGAGCTGGTCCTTGTGGGTAGTGGGCAGGCCATGGGGCGCGCCAGGATAGACCTTCAGAATGGACCCTTTCACGAGCTTTGCGGCAATCTTGGCCGTGCTTTCCAGTGGTACGATCTGGTCGTCGTCGCCGTGGACGATGAGAGTCGGCACGTCGAACTTCTTGAGGTCGTCCGTGAAGTCCGTCTCAGAGAACGCTTTCACGCACAGGTAGGCGGCTGGGAAACCAGTCGTCATGCACTGACGCCAAAACGTCTGCTGCACCTCCGCCGATACTTGGGCGCCGGGACGGTTATAGCCAAAGAACGGCACGCTGAAGTCCATGAAGAACTTGGCGCGGTTGGCTTGGATGCCACTCCGGAGGCCATCGAACGCTTCCTTCGGCAGGCCGCCTGGGTTTGCAGGGGTCTTCATGAGGATCGGCGTCACTGCATCGACCAACACCGCCTTGGCGACCCGCTTGGTGCCATACCGGCCAATGTAGCGGGCGACCTCACCGCCCCCTGTGGAATGTCCGACGAGTATCGCTCCCTTCAGGTCGAGTTTTTCGATGAGGGTGGCGAGGTCGTCCGCGTACGTGTCCATGTCGTTGCCCTGCCAAGGCTGGCTGGAGCGTCCGTGGCCGCGACGATCATGGGCGATGACGCGGTAGCCGTTGGAGGCCAGGAAGAACATTTGATCTTCCCAGGCATCGGAAGAGAGCGGCCAGCCGTGCGAGAAGACGACCGGTATGCCGGATCCCCAGTCCTTGTAGTAAATCTGGGTGCCGTCCTTGGTGACTATCGTGTTGCCGGTTCGAACCGGGGCTTGGTCCTTAGCCGATACCTGCTCTGAAGTCGGCTTGTCTTGGGCGATGGTCGCCGTGAAGCCGGCCAGGGCGGCAACAAGTCCCGAGGCTCCCGCCATGAATCGGCGTCGAGGCAGCCAGCTGTTTGCGATTGCGATGTGTGTTGACATTGATTTTCTCCTTGCCACAGGGTGGGGATTGCGGCTTTGCATTGCGCCTTTCCCTGCGGTATTGAGAGTTTCGTTTGCCGCTATTCCCCAAGCGTTCCGAGACTTGGCCAATGGCGTTCCCGAGTCTCTGAAAGCATGAAAGAGGGCGGGACAATCATCTCCAACAGGAGAGTAAAGGGGTTTAGAGGGCAGTGAAGCCAGTCAGTTCTTTGGTTCGGGCAACGACTTCCGCAACGGGAGTTTCCCGCCCCGCCCTGGCGATCTCATCAAACCGTAAATCGCCAAGTCGTGTCCTGGCTTCGCTGCGATGACGCTGGTAGGCGGGCTCATCGACCTCGTGACGGGGCACTCCAAGCGTTTCCCGCAACGCCTCAGCGGCTCCAAAAAAGTAGGCCGCCTCCTCGTCTGCGCAAAGGTTTGCGGCATGCTCGCCCACCAGATCCAGGGTGGCGGCTACTCCCGACCGGTCGTCTATCTCCACCCAGATGTTAAGGCTCTCTATCATGCAGACCCACGATTGGCTCCAGTCCCCTTTGGCGCGAAGGACCATGCTGAATACGTAGAGGGCCTCGGCTATTCCCGGGCGATCGTCCAGCTCCCGCATTGTTTCCAGGGTCTGCCTCACCACGGATTCGGCAGTGATCAGATCGCCAGAGTCCATTGCCGCGCTCGCCAGGAAAGTGCCTGTGTAGGCCTCATTGCGACGGTCCCCGATCTCATGGTAGAGCCTCCGGCTCTCCTCAAGCTTGGGCATTGCCAACGCCGCGGCTCCTTGATTCCGATCTCCTGCACCCTGCTGCATGAGACATTGGGCAGATCCCCGTTTATCCCCAAGCTTCTCGAAGAGCTCCAGCGCCTCTTGCTCCAGAACCTTACGAGAAGGATCATTGCCGCGACGTTGGACCATATTCGCATACCCCATCAGCAACATCGCAAGGAGGCGGTCTGAACTTATCTCGCGCGCGACCTTCAAACCTTCCTCGTAATAGATTTCCGCCCTTGCGAAGTCGTCGTGTTGAGAGGCCTGCATCGCCAAGTTGCTGAGGGTCAGGGCAATCGTGAAACGATCATCGACCTGTCGGAGCACACCTAGGCTCTTTTCATAGTAGTCCATGGCCTGTTCGTAGCTTTCGCACACGCTGGCAAGATTGCCCATGACCATGTATGTCCGACCAATGCCTTCCTTGTCCCCTATGGACTGAAAGATTGCCAGGCTCTCATCAAGCGCGATTCGTGCGGATTCGTGATCCCCATCGCTGTACCTGATAGCCCCTAGTCCCAAGAGGACTTCGGCTCGGGCAGATGGATCGTCCGCTCCGTCTCGGGCAAGGGTTTCTTCAAGGTAGCGGTAGTTTTCGCGTGTGCTGCGGATATACCAGTAGTACCAAACAGCACCAGCCAGTCGGAGAGCGAAATTGGGCTCTTCGTCACCTTGGTCGAGCGCCTTCTTGAGGTTGGGCCACTCCCGGTCGGCCAGTCGAAGCCATTCAGCCTGATCCTGCCCCCGGATGCCGAATTGGGCCTGCTTGGCGAAGTCCATGCACCACGCCCTATGCCTGGCTCGAACCTGATCCGCCTCTCCGCCTTCTGCCAGCTTTTCCTCGGCGTACTGCCGTACGGTTTCCAGGAAGCGGTACCTTCCCGTGCGGTCATCGAACACCACGATCGACTTGTCTACAAGCGAGTGAAGCTGGTACATGGCATCCTTCGCTCCGCAAACCTGTTCCGCCGCTTCCAGGGTCCATCCGCCCGCAAACACCGCAAGTTGCGCCATCATGCGTCGGTCCTCGTCCTCAAGCAGAGCGTACGACCAGTCGATAGTGGCGCGAAGGGCTTGCTGGCGCTCATTCAGTCCGCGCCCTCGCCCCTGCAACGTCTCAAGGTGGTGCTCCCTTAAACGCTTTGTAAGAGTCTCTATGGATAGGGAGCGGGTGCGGGCGGCGGCCAGCTCAATTGCGAGGGGGAGTCCATCGACCTGCGCGCACACGTCGATCACCCAGGCAAGGTTCTCGTCGTTCAACTCGAACGCAGGTTGGACCGCCCTTGCGCGATCGACGAACAGCCGCACGCTCTCATAGCCCTCCGCGACCCGCTTTCGCGTCGCCCGCCCTTCCGGCAAGTTAGCTTCCAAGGGAAAAGCAAGTGGGGGAACCGGCCACACCAACTCGCCCGGAATATTCATCGTTTCGCGGCTGGTTGCCAAGATATGCAGATTTGGACAGTCGTGCAAGAGTCGGACAACCAACTCGGCGGCTGCATCCAGCAGGTGCTCGCAGTTATCGAGGACCAGAAGACAACGCCCCTCCCGTAGGCGCTCGACTATGCCTTCGACAAGAGGGCGGGTTAGAGTGTCCTGTACGCCTAGCTCGGCGGCCGCCGCACCCGTCACAGCGCGGCTATCTCCTAAGGCGTCCAGACGGATGAGCCAAACGCCTCCGTAGTACTCGGCCAATGTGGCAGAGGCAACGCTGGCTGCAAGGCGGGTCTTGCCGATGCCTCCAACCCCCGTCAACGTGACCAAACGGTTCCGACGAAGCAAGTCCTCGACATCGGCGCCCTCGTCCTCCCGGCCAACAAGCGGGCTCAGCGGCTGAACAAGGTTGTTGGGCGTAGGCTTGGCGGAATGCCTCCGGGGGCGTCGAAGGTCTGCGCGAAGCTGCTCGTAAAGCCCAGTTGTTTCCTTGTCGGGAACGGTGCTCACTTCGGCGCTGAGAAGGCGAGCGAACTCGCGATAGGATTGGAGCGCGGCGTTCACGTCCCCCATCGCAGCCAGGGCGGCCATCAGTCCCCGCCGGGGAGCATCGCGAAGCCCATCGATGCCGATGGCTCGAGTAAAGATGTCGACGGCTGCCGCAGGCCTATCGTCTGACAGGGCGGTATCGCCCAAGGCCTGTAACGCGGTAAGGCAGTTAGTTTCCCGGACTCGCTGCTCTTGAACCGCCCACTCCTCAGAGCAGCCTTCCAGCAGTTCCCCCCTATACAGTTCCGCGGCCCTCGCAAAGTCGCCTTGCCGAAACGCCTCATCGAACTCGACGGCGTCCACGGTTGCCCCTTCGACATCTAGGGCGACTGTCCGGTCGTTGACAAGGAGCCGCCCGCTTTGACTTCCCAGCGCAGAGCGGAGTTCGCTGATTAGAGGCCGCAAGTTGGCTAGCCCCTGCCCGCCTTCTGCATCCGGCCACAACGCATCCGCCACCCACTCCCGCGTGGCCGGACGCCCATTCCGGAGCGCAAGCAAGGCAAGTAGCCACAGCGCCTTTCGAGAGCGTACGCGCGGCATGGGCTCCCCATCCACGAGAACGCGGATCGGTCCAAACAGGTCGATGGTCAGCGAGCCCTCCACAGCGACATTTTAGTGCATTTCACAAAGTTGTCGGAGTTCGGAACGCACAAGCTCTCGCTTCGGAACGGTTTGAGAATAATCTCAATCGAGAATGTACATCGACGGAGAAAACTATGAAACTGTTTCCTTTCAACTTCAGCACATTCACCTTCAGCGACCTGGACCCAATCGAAACGGGCTCCTATCCCCACCCGCCCACCGAACGGCAGATCGAGTGGATGCCCGAAGACGGTTATCCGGTCGGCGACGAGCCGTTGCTCCTCCCATTGGGCGAGAACCCCTTCATCCCTGATTGGGCCCTTACCGACGAGGTGCCATCGTGACGACCGACATCATCGAGCAACGAGACCATGTCCTGGGCAACCCGGATACCGCCATCATCCTATTGGAGTATGGCGACTATGAGTGTCCCTATTGCGGACGCGCCCACAAGGTGCTCAAGCGTCTCTTGGAGCAGGTAGGGGACCAGATCCGGTTCTCCTTCAGGAATTTCCCCTTGAGCGAGATCCATCCCCACGCCCTGTCCGCCGCCCTTGCCGCAGAGTCCGCCGGGCTACAAGGCAAGTTTTGGGAGATGCACGACCTGATCCTCGAGAACCAGCGAACCGGGTTAGCGGCCGATAGGCTTGTCGCCTTCGCCCAATCTTTAAGCCTCAACATGGACCAGTTCAAGAGCGATATGGACTCACCGGAGCTTTTTGATCGGGTACACGAGGACTTCATGAGCGGCGTGAGAAGCGGCGTCAACGGCACTCCCACCTTCTTCATCAACGGCCAGCGCCATGATGGCCCCGCCGACCTGGGGTCGCTTCGGATCGCCCTTGGCTGGAGTATGCAATGAGCAAGTTCACACCCTTGCAGCCGGGCGTCAGGGCGCCCAGTTTCAGCCTAAAAGCCACACCGGACCAAGAGGTCTCGCTGGATGACTTCCAGGGTCAGCCCCTGATCCTGGCCTTCTATCCAGCCGACTTCAGTCCAGTCTGCAGTAGCGAGATGGCGCTCTTTAACGAGATCCTGCCCGAATTCCAGAAACATCACGCCAGCTTGGTCGGAATATCGGTGGATAGCGTTTGGTGCCATCTGGAGTTCTCGCGGCAGAAGAACCTGCGCTTCCCCCTGCTGGCCGACTTCCACCCAAAAGGGGAGGTGGCCAGGAGATACAACGCTTATCGCGAGGAGGCGGGCGAGTGTCAGCGCGCTCTTTATCTGATCGATAGGGACGGCAACATCGCGTGGAGCTACATTTCACCGATAGGCATCAACCCCGGTGCAGATGGGTTGCTTAAGGCATTGGAGGAACTGAACCTAGACTAACCCTTGCTCAGTTCAAGTGGACTCATTTGCCCCGACGTTTATGTTAGTTTATACAGCGTAAGCGTCGGGGCATACGGCCCCTGGGACTCGCCTTTCACCTTGGTCTCGGTCAGGCTAGGCTAGCGATTTGAACTAAAACTTCCATTAATATTGGACGATTTGAAAGCGTCTGAGAAGGAGAAGCGGATTTCAAACGTTCATACCCAACCCATGCTCATCGTCCTGGATACCAGGTTCACGCCCAAATTAGAGCGAGATGGTCCCTCAAGCGGTGGAGACAAACTGAAACTTCCAGAAGTATGTCGTATCTGAATCGCCCGTCCCTGTTTGAGCTCGTATGGCACCAGAGTCTTCGGTAAACCACGGCAATTTCTTATGTATCGACGCCAGCTAAAACACAGTGACAGTAAAAGGCAGCTTAAGGTTTTCAGACGATTAGACCTCGACTCCAAAGCGTCCAACCATGCAATGCGAGTTTCTATGGTGCTGATCATGGTGCTGATCGACACCAAGACACAGCACTGATCAGCACCAATAGAGCGAGGGTTTGAACCTAAAGTGGTCCCTTGGAGTCAGTCGGATGGGGGTAGCTCCTCTCTCTTAATCAGCGGGTCGTAGGTTCGAGCCCTACACGATCCACCACCGTTTTAGATAAGGTCGCCTGGTTGGCGGCCTTTTTTGTTGGGCATGAGAGTGCTCATTGAGGCAGACAAAGACATTTACAAGCCGAGCGTCTCAAGCACGACGGGCGCCGCAACCTCTTGGCCTCCCAGAGCATTTGGATGCAGACCGTCGGGGACCAGGGTGGGGAAGTGGGTGGGGGCTTCCTTTAGGATCTGACGCCAGACAGGCTCCTGGTCGGCGAGGAGGGTTCTTGTCTCTTTCGCGACTCGACGGACCATTTGGTAGTACTTCTCCAGGCCGGGGCGGTGACCGGTGTGGCCTTTGGGGCGTTGAAATACGGGGTTGGTGGTTTGGAGGATGATCTGGGTTTCGGGGTTGGCCTTGCGGATTCGATGGATCATGGTCCGCAGGTTCGACTCGGCCCTCTTCACGGGGCAGTGGAGGCGGGCGACGGCATCGTTGATGGCGAACTCCAGGAAAACGACATCTGGCTGGTGGATCAGGACTCGGGAGTCGAGGTTTTTCAGTCCCCAGTCGGAGTTCTTGCCGCTTCCCGACGTGTTGATCCAATCGATCTGGTCTGGATAGCTCTCGGCAAGGGCGGATTTCACCTGGGGAAGCCACGCGCCATGGGCCGACAGGCTGGTGCCATAGACCACGACGCGGAGGGATTCGCCTTGGCCGAGCCGCTGGGCGATCTGGTGCAAGCCGACTTTCACAGGGGCCAGCGCCGAGGCGATCAATCCCATCGCGAGGGGAAGGACCAGGAGGAACCGCAGAGGAACCACGTTTTTCCGAGGAGTTCGAATTTGGCAGGGCTGACTCAATTCGTTCATGCCTCACCCCCGTAATGGCCACCTTCCCGATCGGTCGGCATATCTATCTCAAGGAATCGGTCGAAATCGCTCTGGAAGAGGCGGTCTTGGACGATGCGGTATTTCTCAAACTCCGTTTCGGCGTGGAGTTTGGCCCGTTCGTGGGAGATTTGTCCGGGACCGGTCAGGATTTCCTGCCCGTTGAATTCCAGGAAGCCATCCAGCCGCTTGGCCCAATCCTCCATGGACATTGGAATCTTGCGCGTCGCCTGGAACTCCGCGTAATCCAGGTACATGGCGACGATCCGCTCCAAGTGATCCATCTCCTCTTGATTCAAGTAGTTCTTGGCGATAGAGACGTCTGACTTGACGATCTTGCCATACGGAGCTGACTCCCAGGTGGTGAGCCCCATATGCTCCTTACCCGCGTCGGCGCGCTCTACAATCAGTTCGGCGGCTGTATGGCGGTGAACCGCCCAGTGCATCTTGTTCTGCACCAAGGCAAAGAAGACCTTGGTGGTTTTGGCATTAGAATCGTAATCGAAGGCAGTGGCGTAAAGGTCGGTCACCTTTTGGTAGAACTTCCGCTCAGAGAGGCGGATTTCCCGGATGATTTCAAGCTGGCGGTCGAAGTATTCGTTGGTGAACAGGTGCCCTTTTTTAAGGCGATCCACGTCCATGGCCCAGCCTTGGATGGTGTAGTCTTTGACGATCTGTCCCGCCCACTTGCGGAACTGGACGGCGCGGGGGTTGTTCACCTTGAACCCGACGGCGATGATGGTTTGGAGGTTGTAGTGCTTGACCTCGCGTTCGACTTGGCGTGAGCCCTCGGTTTGAACTATCCGGAAATTCCGGATAGTTGCCTCTGTGTCGATGATCTCGCTGTCTCCGAGGAGATTTTGGATGTGTTCGTTGATGGTGCGAACGTCCACGTCATATAGCGTCGCCATCATCTTCTGAGTGAGCCAGACGTTTTCATTCTCGTAGCGCATCTCAATGGCGTCTGGCTGGTCACCCGTGGCGGCCACGAAGGTGAGGTATTCGGCGGCGGAGGAGCGGACGATGTCCACGTTGCCTTTTGCTTTTCTGGGCTTGCTCATGACGCTACGCCTTGCTTCAGATAGGCGAACGGCCCTATCGCGAGGGGGAGGGCCAAGAGGAGCCGCAGGGGAACGGGGAATTTCATAGGGAATGGCGGGCGCCGAGGGATTGATTTACCAGATTGGGGGGCCAAATCGCAAAATTTTTGGAGCCATCCGCGAAATGGCCTGAAATTCGTTGTATACTACTTTTGGTCTGCGAACCACCACCGATGCAAATCGGGGCTCGCATCAACCAACCTGAAATCATATGGATTGGCCCCGATCTCCCCGGGGCCTTTTTAATGTCTGCTCAAAGTGAGCAGTCGGCCCCATAGATGGTGAACTGAACTGACAAGTCGGTGAGGTCCTTCGACTCGCGATGGGCAAGGGGCCAAGGCTACGAACACCTTCTGGCTCGCCCAGGATGACGCCGTTCTATGGAGAGATCGCCCAGGCAGAAGACCTCAGCGATCAGACAAAACCACTGCGGCAAAACGGGCGGATAGAACGTCACAATAAGATGCCGACCCACGGCAAGCCCCATGTCCCGACCCTTCTGCCACCTCCATAACCACACCGAGTACTCCCTCCTGGACGGGGCGAACCGCATCCCGCAGATGGTGGCGACCGCCAAGGAGATGGGGATGGAGGCGCTGGCGATCTCCGACCACGGCGTGATGTTCGGCGTCATGGAGTTCTATCTGGAGTGCCGGAAGAAGGGGATCAAGCCGATTTTGGGGGTCGAAGCCTATGTCGCGCCCGGAGGCTTGGCGAAGAAGGGAAGAGGGGAAGAGAAGGACAGCTTCCACCTATTGCTCCATGCCCGGAACCTGGAGGGCTATCGTAACCTCTGCAAACTCTCGACCGTCGCCGCTTTGCAGGGCTACTACTACCGTCCCCGCATCGACCATGAACTCTTGAAACAACACTCAGCGGGGCTGATCGGGACCAGCGCTTGCCTGGGGTCGGAGGTCTGCCAGGAGCTTCTGAAAGGGAACTACGACAAGGCCCAATACACCGCGGGGATGTACTCGGAGATGTTCGGCGAAGGGAACTACTTCATCGAACTGCAAGACCACCGCCTTCCCGAGCAGGCCGCCATCCGCGACAACTTGATCAAGATCGCGCGAGACCTGAAACTGCCGCTTATCGCGACGAACGACGCCCACTACTTGTGCAAGTCCGACGCCAAGCCCCACGACGTCCTGCTCTGCATCCAGATGGGCGAACTGGTGGAGAACCAGAACCGGATGAAATTCCAGACCGACGAGTTCTACTTGAAGTCGCCGGAGGAAATGGAGACGCTGTTTGCGGATGTGCCAGAGGCGATCGAGAACACGATGATGGTCGCGGACCTGTGCCACGTCGAACTCGACAAGCAACAGGCCCCCATGCCCCAACCCGATGTTCCGGCGGGGAAGGACAACTTTGAGCACCTGAGAGAGTTGGCCATCGAGGGGTTGCAGGCGCGGATGAAGGACCCCGAAGCCTGCATGGATCGGCTGAACTACGAGTTGGATGTCATCAAGACCACGGGTTTTGGCGACTACTTCCTGCTGGTGAAGGAGTTTGCCCAGGCGACGCGGGATCGGGGTATCTACTATGGGGTGCGAGGGTCGGCGGCGGGGTCGCTGGTGTCCTACTGTGTGGGGATCACGGATGTTGACCCGGTGGAATACGACCTCACGTTCGAGCGGTTCCTGAACCCCGAGCGCATCTCCATGCCGGATATCGACATGGACTTCGAGGACGCCCGGCGGGACGAGGTGATCCAGTATGTGAACGACCGCTTCGGCACCGACCACGTCGCGCAGATCATCACCTTTGGAACCTTGGGGGCGAAGGCGGCGATCAAGGATGCGGGGCGGGTGATGGGCTACACGCCGCAGGAGACCGACCGGCTCTGCAAGATGATCCCGACTTTGCCGGGATGGACCATTGATAAGGCCATCAAGGAGATTGCGGAGTTTCGAGACACGGTGTCATCTGATCC
This sequence comes from uncultured Fimbriimonadaceae bacterium, assembly GCA_964501275.1. GTDB lineage: Bacteria > Armatimonadota > Fimbriimonadia > Fimbriimonadales > Fimbriimonadaceae > 55-13. The sequence continues at coordinate 18,116 of CAZCSP010000025.1, forward strand.
CCGCGTGAGCGAGTTGATCGAGACGGCCAAGTCGGTGGAGGGGATTTCGCGTCATGCGGGGGTTCACGCGGCGGGGGTGGTTATCTCGCGCGACCCGCTGGTGGACTATGTGCCGCTCTTCCGGGGCAACGACGGCCAGCCGGTCACCGCCTATGAGATGGGGATTTTGGAGAAGATCGGGCTTCTCAAGATGGACTTTCTGGGTCTCTCCAACCTCACGGTCTTGGCGAAGGCGGTAGAGAACATCAAGCAGGCGTCGGGCGTCGAGATCGACATCCTGAAGATTCCCGAGGGCGACGAGAAGACGTTTGAGATGTTGGCGCGGGGCGAGACCATTGGCGTCTTCCAGCTTGAAGGCGGGGGGATGACCCGGTGGGTGACCCAGCTCAAGCCCAACAGCATCCGGGAACTCGCGGCGATGGTCGCCCTCTACCGCCCCGGCCCGATGGAGCACATCCCGCGCTTCATCGACACCAAGTTTGGCAAGCTGAAGGCGGAGTATCTGGCCGAGTCGATGCGCCCCATCCTGGAGGAGACCTATGGGGTCATCGTGTACCAGGACCAGGTTTTAAAACTGGTGCAGGCCATCGCCGGGTTCACGCTTGGCAAAGCCGACATCCTTCGTCGCGCGATGGGGAAGAAGGATGTGCAGGCGATGGCGGAGATGAAGACCGAATTCATGGCCGGAACCGCTACCCACGGCATCCCGCCTGAGAATGCGGAGAAGATTTGGGAGATGCTCCTGCCGTTTGCTGGCTATGCCTTCAACAAGGCCCATGCGGTCTGCTACTCCATCCTCGCCTACCAGACCGCCTACCTAAAGGCCAACTATCCGGTGGAGTACATGGCGGCGTTGCTGGCGGTCTATCGCTCGAAGGAAGACCGGGTCATCGCCTTTATCGAGGAGTGCCGCCGCAAGAAGATCTCGGTCCTGCCGCCCGACGTAAATCGGTCGGGGATGGACTTCCAGATCGAGAACGGGACCTCGATTCGCTTCGGCTTGGTGGCGATCAAGGGTGTGGGGGCGGGGGTGGTGGATGGGATCATTGCGGAGCGGGAGCATGCCGGTCCCTATATCCATCTGTTCGAGTTCGCCGACCGCACGCGCAACGCGGGTTTGAACAAGACTTCGCTGGAGGCGCTGATCAAGGCGGGGGCGTTGGATGGGATCGACCCCAACCGCACCAAGCTACTGCACTACGCCGAAGCCGCACTGATGTTTGCCGACAACAACAACAAGAATCGGCTGGCGGGGCAGGATTCGCTGTTTGGAGAAGGTGAGAGTGGGTCGGCGGCAGTGTCCTATCCCATCCTGCCCGAGGCTGAGCCGGAGTCTCGGTCGGATCGCCTCGCGATGGAGAAGGAGGTCATGGGCATCTATGTCTCCGACCACCCTCTGCGGGGCCACGAGTCCACTCTCCGCGCCTCCAGCACCCACACTTGCGACTCTATCGAGGAGTTGGAGGACAACGCCTTTGTGAAGCTGGCAGGGGTTATCGCCAGCCTGCGAACCATCGTCACCAAGCAGTCGGGCAAGAAGATGGCGACCCTGACTTTGGAAGACTTCAGCGGCCAGATCGGGCTGATCGCGTTCCCGGCGGTCTATGAGAAGTTGAAAGAGGTCTTGGTGAAGGACACGGTCGTCCAGGTCTCCGGCTTCGTGATGCATCGGGAGATGCGCGGCGAGAAGAGCGTGGAGATTCGGATCGAGGACGTGAAGCCGGTCCAGACGACGATGGAGTTCGACCGTCCGAAGGAGACGAACGCCCAGGGCCTGGTGAAGATCTCCATCAAACGCGCCACGCCGACCCAGCTTCTGCAACTCAAGGAGCTGATCGAGCAGAACCCTGGAAGCTACGAGGTGAGCATCGAAGTTCTCACCGACGACGCGGCCCCGTCCATCCCCATCACGCACCACGTCAAGCCGTCGCCCGAGTTCAAGGCGATGGTGGAGCGGCAGGTCGTGAATGCGAAGGTGAATGTGCAGGACTGGAAGGGGATGGAGATCGTGCCGAACTGATGTGGCTTGTGGGATGTGGCTTGTCATCTGACTTATCGGACGGATCTGTCAGATCTGTCGGATAAGTCAGATAGGTCAGATTTACCTGGCTAAGCCTCACATCCCACAAGCCACAGACCACACCTCACAAGCCACACCTACGCCCAACTTACATTCGCCGGCGATGCCCGTTCGATGATCTCGCCAATGGACTCTGCGCCTGGAATGGCGATCTTGATGAGCGGGGCGGCGGAACTGGTCGGGAGGTTGGGGAGGGCGAAGGCGAGGGCTTGGGGGTTGGTGGCTAGGCGCCAGACTTCTTCTGGTTGCAAAAGTTTGCCACGCTGGGAGGAAACCTGGAGCGCGGCTCGCATTTCGGCGAACATGTCGATGGGGCCGCTACTGGCGGGGCTATCCAGCCCTAACCCCACTGTGATCCCGGCATCCAGCATTTCGCGAACCGGGGCAGGGGGGCATTTTAGGCGGGTGTTGGATCGGGGGCAGTGGGCGACGGCGACTTGGTTGCGGGCCATCGTCTCGATATCCCCCTGGTCCACGTCGCAACAGTGGACGAACTGGGCTCCGGGTCTTGCCAAGCCCAGGTCGGCAAGGGTTTGGACGATGGATTTGCCAGTGGCCTGAACCTCATAGCCCACTTGACGGCGGAAGTCGGCGATGGGACCGGACCCTTCTCGGGTGAGTTGGGACTCAAACGGGGTCTCGGCGACGTGGATGCTGAACGGCTCGCCGCTCGCCCCAAACTCCGCCAAGGTTTGCTCATCCACGGTGTGATAGGCGTGGGGGGTCAGGAAGACGGGCTTTCGCCACACTTTTGCCTGCCCTTCGGCCTTGCGGCGGACCTGGGCCAGCTTCTCTAGCCGGGTTTCGCGCTCGAAGAAAGTGATGGTCTCCTGAAAAATCACCCCGCTCAGCCCCGCCGAGAGCATGGCGGTGGCGGCGAAGGGGCGGTCGGAGTGTTCGGCGATCATGGCCACGCCTGTGCGATGGTTCTCGTGGGCGGCGGCGATGGCCTCTTGGCGAACCCTTGCCTCGGACTGAGTCTTTTTCAACTCCGTAATCTCGCGAATCCAGGGCCAGTATTCCGTAGCGGTCATCCGGTCTTGCAGGCCGCGATACTCCAGGTGGGAGTGGGCGTTGACGAAGGCGGGGGAGACGATGTAGTTCTCGGGGATTCCGGTATGGGGGCGCACCTCGACGATGCGGCCCTCATCGAGCAGGAGTTCCAGCCCCGGTTCCAAGACCCCGTCGATCACCAAGCCGTAGGGGCGGAGGATCAAAGATCGGTGGCCCAGGCTTGTTGCAACTGGCTATAGGTCAGGGACTTGGCGTGGAAGTCGCCGAAGAGGGTGTTATAGCGGTACTTGCGGATCAGGTCAATGTAGTTGGTAAAGTTGTCATCCGGTCGCAGGGCGCGCTCGGGGACATGCCAGTGGCCGGCACCGTCGAAGAGGACATTTACGTTCGCAGGAAGTTGGAAAGACGTTTGCGAAAAATAGCGGAAGGCGATCTCGGTGCGGAAGAAGTAGCTGGAGCCGTAGACCTTGAACATGCTCGGCGAACTCACGAACGGGTCGGGGAAGTGGTTGTCCAAGACCTGGGTTCCGGCGTCGGAGGGGCATTGGAAGACGTCTTTGTTCTTCAGGTAGGGCTGCATGACCTCCGACATCAACGGCATATAGGGGATGCGGCTCTGGAACTCAGGATGGGCAGCCCATATCTGGGGAGCCCATTTGTCGGAGGCGTCGAGGGCGTGGGGGAAGATGTCGTCGTAGTCGCCCATATAGATGACGATCGCCTTGCCGATCTGGTTGAGATTGCTGATGCAGGCCGTCTTCTTGGCGGCGGCCTTGGCGCGAGCGAAGACGGGGAAGAGGATGGCCGCCAAGATGGCAATGATGGCGATGACCACCAGCAACTCGATCAAAGTAAACGCGCGCCTCATGCCTCTATGTTACGCGAATCTATTGCCGAATCGTTGCGGGCGGGTATTGCGGGGCGAAATGCCTATTTCTTCGGGGTCTGATCCCGCGTTGGAAGGAACCACAACGACCCAAGGGCACAACGAAAACCAGTCTTCTGCCACGATCTCGGCGGCAAGAAACCGAATGGTGAAGGAATTGCCGATGATTGGCGGGTTGCGTTTCGGCGCGACGCCTGATCTCGCTCACAGCTTCCAGCAGTTCGCGCTCATTCACCCCGAAGGGGTTAGGCTCGACAGCGAAGGGTCAGGCGAAGCCGCCACCCTGGTAGTTGCCACCCATTCCATTCAGCCCCAACGGGGCTGCACTCTACTTGTTTGTAGGGGCGCAACCCTTTCAGGGTTGGAAAGGTTGGTTGGCTTTTCCAGGGTAGCGCGGCCCTGGTTTTAAGGAACGAGAACACTTGAGGAAAGTGGGGCCGCGCAACCCTTCGCTGTCGAGCCTAACCCCTTCGGGGTGAATGAGCGCGAGCTGCTGGAAGCTGTGAGCGAGATATGCCGTCGAGGCAGATAGTGCGCGGTGAAAAACCCGTGAGGTCCCGATTTGCCTTGACATCTGGGGCGGATGGGGTCATAATCAACGATTGTCAGCCGTTCGCGGGTGGCGAAATTACGCGTAGGAGGCGTTGCCGGGGTTCGAATTCGAGCTTTGAGTTGAGTCAGATAGACCAAATTCTCCGGGATCCTGTATGCCCTCCGACGTGCTGTCGAGAGGGTTTCGTTTTTTGTGGACCCCTTGGCGAAGAGGAAGATTAGAGAAAAAATATGCCAACCGTAAACCAACTGGTGCGTAAAGGGCGATCTGTGCCCAAGGTGAAATCGAAGTCGCCGGCTCTGAAGGGCAACCCCTTCAAGAGAGGCGTCTGCACCGTCGTGCGAACCGTCACCCCGAAGAAGCCGAACTCCGCTCTTCGAAAGGTGGCTCGTGTTCGTCTGACCAACCAGATCGAAGTCAGCGCCTACATCCCGGGCGAGGGCCACAACCTGCAGGAGCACTCGGTGGTGCTCGTTCGCGGTGGTCGTGTGAAGGACCTTCCCGGCGTGCGCTACCACATCGTTCGCGGCACCCAGCAGACGGCAGGCGCCGGTAAGAGAATGCAGGGCCGATCCAAGTACGGCACGAAGCGGCCGAAGGCTCCGGCGAAGTAAGGAATTTTAGAGAATGCCAAGAAAAGGACCCCCCCAGAAGAGAGTTATCCTGCCCGATCCCGTTTATGGGTCGGAGATGATCCAGCGATTCATCAACCGCATGATGGTCGATGGCAAGAAGGTCACCGCCGAGAAGATTTTCTACGGCGCGTTGAAGCAGTGCGAAGAGAAGGCCGGCGTTCCCGCGCTGGAGATCTTTGAGAAGGCTTTGCAGAATGCGATGCCGTCCGTCGAAGTCCGCCCCCGCCGAGTTGGCGGCCAGACCTACCAGGTCCCGATGGAGGTCCGCCCAGACCGCCGCCGAACCCTGGCCCTTCGCTGGCTGATCGGCCAGGCGCGACGCCGAAGCGGCAAGACGATGATCGACAAGTTGGCCGGCGAACTCCTGGATGCCTACAACAACACCGGTCCGACCATCAAGAAGCGAGAAGACACCCACCGCATGGCCGAAGCCAACAAGGCCTTCGCGCATTACCGGTTCTAGTCGTAGCCTAACTGAAGCTTGTCAAAGGCCCGCTTGTCGGGCCTTTGGTGTTTTTAACTGCCGCGCTGTCCTTGGTAAGGATTGGAAGCTGATCCTTAATACTCGCTCGAAGATGAACTGGCAATTCGCATACCGTGAGTCAGCCGGATTCGATGTGAAGCCCCCAAGGTCCCAGGTACGTTGAAGTAGGAGCCCTCAATCCGCCATAATTCATGTCGCAAACCATGATGCAGGAGGCAGGCGCCCAGGTTCGAGGTTAAGCGAGTCGAGGTACCCGCCGTCCCTGTTGCATGAATGCCAGGGGCGTTTTGCCGTTTTTCGGTCCGATTCCCCTGCAATCTAGACAAGAAAGAGAAACAAATGCCCCGTAGTCACCCCTTAGAACTCGTCCGTAACATTGGTATCGCCGCGCACATCGACGCCGGGAAGACCACAACCACGGAGCGCATCCTCTTCTACACCGGTAAGACCCACAAGATCGGTGAGGTTCATGATGGCGCGGCCACCATGGACTGGATGGAGCAAGAGCAGGAGCGAGGCATCACCATCACTTCGGCGGCCACCTCCTGTTTCTGGAGCGGCTCCAAGGATGACAAGCCCGAGCACAAGATCAACATCATCGACACTCCCGGCCACGTGGACTTCACGGTGGAAGTGGAGCGGTCGCTGCGCGTGCTCGATGGCTGTGTGGCGGTTTTCTGCGCGGTTGGCGGCGTCCAGCCCCAGTCGGAGACGGTTTGGCGACAGGCCAACAAGTACGGCGTTCCCCGCATCATCTACATCAACAAGATGGATCGCCTCGGCGCGGACTTCTTCACGGTTGTCCAGCGCGTGAAAGAGCGGCTTGGCGCGAATGCGGCCCCGATCCAGATTCCCATCGGCGCAGAGTCGAACTACCTGGGCTATGTGGACCTGATCACCATGAAGGCGTCGATTTACGACGTTAATGATGACAAGGGCAAGTCCGTCCGCGAAGTCGACTGTCCCGACGACATGAAGGCTACCGCCGCCGAATGGCGTGAGAAGCTGATCGAGGCGATCGCCGACTTCGACGATTCGATCATGGAGCGCTTCCTTGAGGGAGGCGACATCTCGGAGGCCGATATTCGGGCGGCCCTTCGGGTGGGAACCATTACCAACAAGATTGTGCCGATCATCAGCGGCTCGTCCTTTAAGAACAAGGGCGTGCAGGCCATGATCGATGCGGTCGTGGACTTCCTGCCTTCCCCGCTCGACGTGGGCGGCGTTGCGGGCGTCAACCCGCGGACTGAGGAAGAACTGGTTCGTAACCCGGACGACAAGGAGCCGTTCAGCGCGCTGGCGTTCAAGATCATGTCGGACAAGTACGTTGGCCGCCTGACCTACATCCGCGTCTATTCGGGAATGCTCAAAAAGGGAAGCCCGGTGGCGATCACCTACCGCGATCCGCAGACGAACGACTTCCGGATTCGAACCGAGCGCGTGGGCCGCATCCTGGAGATGCACGCCAACAGCCGAAACGACATCGATGAGGTGTACGCTGGCGAGATCGTGGGCGTCATCGGCCTGGGCGATGTGAATACGGGCCACACGGTTTCCGACGAGAACAATCTGGTCGCGCTGGAGAGCATCAAGTTCCCCGAGCCGGTTATCCAGATCGCCATCGAGCCGAAGTCCAAGGCGGACCAGGAGAAGTTGGGCACCTCGCTCCAGCGCCTGGCGCAAGAGGACCCGACCTTCCGCGTCTTCACCGACCCGGAGAGCGGCCAGACCATCATCTCGGGAATGGGCGAACTTCACCTGGAGATCATCGTGGATCGCTTGAATCGAGAGTTTGGCGTCCAGGCGAACCAGGGCAAGCCGCAGGTCGCCTACCGCGAGACGGTTCGGGTGCTGGCAAAGGGCGAGGGCCGATTCATCCGCCAGACGGGTGGTTCCGGTCAGTACGGCCACTGCTGGATCACCATCGAGCCACTTCCCGCAGGCGGAGGCTTCGAGTTCGTGAACAAGGTCGTCGGCGGTTCGATTCCGAAGGAGTACATCCCGGCGATCGAAAAGGGCGTCCGCGAGGCTTTGGACTCGGGCGTCACCGCGGGCTATCCGGTTGTGGATGTGAAGGTCACGCTGTTGGAAGGAAGCTACCACGAGGTGGACTCGAACGAGAACGCCTTTAAGCAGGCGGGCATCCTGGCGTTCAAGGAAGCCATGAAGAAGGCGAACCCGGTCATCAAGGAGCCGATCATGCACGTGGAGGTCACCACTCCCGAGCAGAACGTCGGCGACGTGGTGGGCGACATCAACAGCCGACGTGGCCGCATGGAGGGCATGGAGCCCGCCATGGGCGGCGTCACCGTCATCAACGCCCATGTGCCGTTGAGCGAGATGTTCGGCTACGTCACGACCCTGCGGTCCCTGACCCAGGGCCGCGCCCAGCCCAACGTGACCCCGTCACACTACGAAGAGGTTCCGGCGAACATCGCGACGGAGATTGTGGCGAAAGCCGGACACCGGTAAGGGAACTTAGGAAAGCCCGGCGAGCAGATTGCTCGCCGGGCTTTTTTGTAGCCGTAGCGACCTCTATTCCAAACTGGGCCGGATATTAAGGTCATACGGTCAGCAGGCCGACCATCCTTCGGTGGTCCTCTGCGGCCCTCGGTGGTTTCATCCCAACGTTGAAAACCACAGAAAAGCACAGAGGGCCACCGAAGGATGCGCCCCAGTTTCGATGTACCGTGCCGCCGGAAGCCGCAAACGCTCGTAGACCCCGGATGGTTCGGGGGTGTTGCGTGGCTTGCGACTCTTTGCGGGCTTTGCGTCTTTGCGAGAACCTCTTGAACTCACGCAAAAAGCCGCAAAGTCGCGAAGAGCCGCAGAAGACCGGGCGGTGAGACAAAGGAACAAAGAAGCGCAAAGGGAAACCTCTCTGGCTCACATTCTTCGCGTCCTTCGTTTCTTCGTTTCTTTGCGGTGGAGAATGTGAGCCGGACCGTCCGGTGCTCACTGCTTCCCTCCGATCTCGTCTGGTGCCGCTATACAAGCGTTTGCCGATCTGGAGATCGGCGGTCCATCGGTCATTGGTCTCGGTAAACTCCCTCCCAATATGCCAAAGACGGTTACTCTTGCCCGCGACTCCAATCAGGCCCTTGGGATAGGGCAGTTTGCCATCGACTTCCTTGCCAACGGCGAGCCTTCGGAAAAGGTGCTGGAGCGGGTCCGGCTCTTTCATACCGACGCGGTTCTCTGCGGACTCTCCGCCCTCGCCCTGGGGACCAACGCGCCGACGATTCTTCGGCAAGAGGCTTTGGAGTATGCGGACCCAGACGGCGCGACGGTTTTTGGATCCAGCCAGCGGGTGAAGCCAGAGAAAGCAGTCGTGGCGAACTCCAGCGCGGTGCGAGAGTGGGATAGCAACGGGACCAACTTCGGCTATCGGCCAGAGTTTGGCTACACTGCGGGCGAGTTTGGGCACAACGACTTCTATCCGGTGGTCATCGCGGCTTGCCAGCAGAGGGGCTTGGATGGCGCGACCGCGCTCCGGGCGATGGTCCTGCTGGATGAGATTCGGGGCCGCTTGGCGGAGGTGTTCAGTCTCAAGACCTACAAGATCGACCATGTGGTGCATGGGGCCATCGGGTCGGCGGCGACCTATGGCGCGCTGATGGGGGCGACGGCGGAGCAGATCGAGTCGGCTATCGGTATGTTCGTGGCCCACTACATCCCTTGGCGGGCCATCCGCGCCGGGAAGCAGTTGAGCGACTCCAAGGGAGCCAGCGCGGCGATCTCGACCGAGGCGGCGATTCTCTGCATGAAGCGGGCGATGCGTGGGTTTGTCGGTCCCAAGGACATCTTCCGCAACCCCGAGGCGATCTTCCGCTTCTTTGAACCCACCACCGAAGGGGCTGAGCGATGGAAGGAGCAAGGGGACTCGCCATTCGACCTGGTGCTGAGTATGTCGGGCGATGACTTTGCGGTGATGGGGATGCACTTCAAGTTGGGGCTATATGAGCACCAGTCGGCGGGGGCGTTGCAGGGAGCCATCGACCTATTGGCGAAAAATCCAGAGCTTCTCACGGAAGTCATTGGCCGCATCACGATCATTGCGTATGAACCCGCTTTTGGAATCATCGGGAATCCAATGAAGAAGGAGCCTAAGACGAGGCAATCAGCGGATCATTCCATGGCGTACATCGTGGCAACCCTATTGCGAAAGGCGTCGGAGGCTGTAGGCGTTGGGCATGGGGCATCGGGAACCGAACCTAAAACCCAAAGCCAAACGCCGAACACCGACAGCCTCTGGAAGTCCCTGATGCTCTCCCCCTACGACTACCAGGTGGCTGACTCCGCAATCTTCCATCCAGATACTCGAGTTTTGATGGACAAGATCGAGTTCCTGCATGGTGGACCGGAGTACGACGCGAAATACCCGGATGGAATCCCCACCTCGATCCGCATCGAGACGGTGGATGGGAAGGTGTACGACTCGGGTCTGGTCATGTATCCGGCGGGCCATGCGCGGAACACCACCGCCGACCTGCGGGGAATCCTGACCCACAAGTTTGGGATGCTGGGCGGTCTGGCGTTGCCAGATGGGGTGGATGTGAAGGCGTATGTGGATCGTCTGGAGGCCATCGGCGACCTGAAGCCGCACGAGTTGGCGTCGCTCTTCGATGTCCAGATCGCGCATCGACCGGGCTATGAGTAAGGTTGGAGGCGAGCCTGAGAGTGAGTAACCACGAACCCGAAGGATGTAGCCGTGGGCAGGGCCCCGCGAGCAAACTTGTAATTTTCACCGCGAAGGACACCAGGAAACAAAGAAACGCAAAGGGCAACCAGTAAGGAAAGGCTTTGCGCCCTTTGTTTCTTCGTTTCTTGGTGGTTAAAGGACTTTTTGACGTTGTCCTTGCAACAAGCGACAACCGAGATGCGCGGGGCTCTGCCCACGTTTACAATCCCTTGACCGCCATCTGCAACCCATAAACCGCCGGACCCGCGGTGATGAACAACAGCTTGCGATCTTTGCCGCCGAACGTCACGTTCGCCGTCCAACCCTGGGGCACGTCGATCTGCTCGATCTTCTTGCCTTCTTTATCAAAGACGGTGACGCCCCGCCCAGTCAGGTACAGGTTGCCCTGGCTGTCCAATGTCATGCCGTCGGAGCCCATACTGCAGAAGAGGGTCTTGTTGGCCAACTTGCCATCCGTTCCAATATCATAATGGTAGGTCTTGCCCGCCCCGATATCGGCAACATAAAGCGTCTTCCCATCCCCCGACCCGATGATGCCGTTGGATTTCGTCAACCCCTGATCGACCGACATCACCTTGCCATCCTTGAGCAAATAAACACCTTCCCCGGCCTGCTGACGCTTCTTGTCGCGGGTCCAGTAGGGTCGCTCGTAGAGCGGATCGGTGAAGTATAGGGTCCCGTTCGGATGCACCCACACGTCATTGGGGCCGTTGAGGAGCTTGCTGTCGAACTCCTTAACCAGCGACGTGACCTTTTTATCCGGCGAGATCGACCATAGCTCGTTCTTGTCGTCGGCGCAGGCGATCAGGTTGCCCTTTGCGTCGAAGTACATCCCGTTGCTACGTCCGGCGGGCTTCATCCACTCGACGATCTTGCCATCGGTGGTCCACTTCATGATCCGGTCGTTGGGCTGGTCGGTGAAGTAGACGTTGCCCTCGTTGTCCGTGGCGGGTCCCTCGGTGAAGGAGTAGCCTTCGCCCAGCAACTCCAACTTCGCGCCGGGAGCGATGATGGAGCCTTGAAAGGCGAGGGCGGCGACCGTGGCGATGAGCATAGACCGACTATAACCGCTTTGCGCGCAGGTTCGCCATAAACTCCTCGGCGTGCTTGATCTCAGGGCGATCACGGTCGGCCGTAGCCCAGGCTTTCAGAAAGGTCTGATAAGCCTGCTCCGCCTCCCGAGTCCGCCCTGCCTCCTCCTGAGCCTTCGCCAACCCGAAAAGAAGCCAACCACTATTGGGCCGGTCCCGCAAGCCGTCTTGAAAAGCCTTAATCGCCTCGTCGTATCGCTTGGCCTGGGTCAGAACATGCCCGAGCGTCTCATGGGGAATCTGGATCAGGTGGACCGGCTCCTCATACTCGACCGTGTGGAAGGTCTTAATCGACTCCCGCAGACTCCGCACCGCCTCGTCGATCTTGCCTTCCGCGGCATATACCAGCCCCTCGCTCTCCAACACGGTCGTCTTCAGCAGGCGAAACCCGGTGCGGCCCCAGTTGGTAGGCTCGGGTTTGGCGATCTCCTTTTTGGCCTCTTCGATCTTGGCCCGCGCGGCGGCAACATCTCCCGCCCGAAGATCATGCCGAGCGAGGTAGGCGTTCTGAAAGGCCATGCCCTGAGCGTCGGTCCGCTTGGGGTCAAAGGCGTTCCTCCAATCTCCCACCCGATTCGCGATATCCCGGCGGGTGTGACTGGCGATCTTCGAGAGATCGATCGCCTCATTGATCCGCCCGAGTTCCAGGATGTTCATGGTTTGGAATACCACGTTGTGGAAGTACTGCCAGATCGCCTGGCCCGGCTCGACTCCAAACTGCTTGCCCAGCGCCTCATCCATCGCCTTTGCCTGGGCGAAGACCCTCTGCCCATCCTCATAGCGCCCAATCCGATTGTAGATGTGGCCTGCCATGTGGACCATGTGCGGGCTGCCCTTGGCGATGCGTTGCAGATCGTCGGCGGCTTTCTCGGCTCGCTTGGGATTGGCGGGCTCCAAGGCGTGGATCCAATAGTGCATCGCCCCCGCGCTGTTCGGGTTGCGCTTCATGACCGGTTCCACAAGCTTGATGACAAACTCCAGGTCTAAGCGAGGATCGCCGTTGGCCACATAGCTGACGTTCATGCAAAGCTGGGCGCGGATACCAGCCCAGAGCAGTCGGGGCTCATCGAGCCGGGAATGCTTCTCGACCACCCCCTGCATCGCCTTTTCAAACTCGGAATCCCGGTCGTCTTTGCCGATGGATCGCAGGCGGAAGGCGCGGATCAAGTCTTGCTCGGCCTCCGATGCTGACTCGATATGAGCGATGGCTTTTTTGATGGCGTACTCGGCTTCGGCCCGGTATCCGTTGCCAGTGAACCAGGGCTGCGTCAGGGCGATGTTCAGCCCCGCCCAGGCGATAGCGCACGTCGGGTCCTCCTTGGTCGCGTCCCGGAACGAGCGGATCGCTTCGTTTGGCCAATAGCAGTGGATCAGGGCAAAGCCTTGGGTGGCAAGCTGCTTCGCCCTGGCGTTCTTCGTCGAAATCGGCATATCGCTGGTCCCGATATCGGGGAGGATCGTGCCGGAAGGATGGGCAAAGACGGGAGTCTGCTCCGGTGGAGTACAGGCCTGAGGAAAAGCATGGGCGCCTGCGCCCATAAGGCATAGAGCAAGAAGGGTCTTCGTTGACACGCCCCTATTGTAAAGGATTTCTAGACCTTTCTTGAGATCGTTACGCCCCCTGCCGTCCCCTCGTAAGCAGATACACCAAGCTGCTACTCAGCAGCCCGGCGAAAATGCCCCCAAGCACATCAGTGGGCCAATGGACTCCCCGATAGATGCGACTGATCCCTACCAGGAGGGCCCAGACGAAGGCGTATCTGCCAATCCACGCCTTGTCTGTCCGCCAAGTCAGGAAAAACAGCATGAAGGCGATGGCGAAGGAGGTGGTGGTGTGGCCGCTGGGGAAGCTGTTGTGGAGGAAGCCTTCTTGGGGGTTGGCGTAGTCGAGGAGGCTGGGGCGGTCGCGGGCGGCGATGAACCTCTTGACTCCCTGGGCAAAGAAGAGGCCAGAGACGGCCGCCGTCAGCAGGAGGGGCCAGACCGCAAACGACGGGTTCTTCCAGCAGGACAAGACCGCCTTGAAGAACGACCGGCGACGCAGCTCATGGCGTAGATCGACCGCCAAGGGGACCAGCAGGATGAAGATGATCTGCACCCAGCCCAAGCCGGTCGAGGTGATGGCCCAAAAAATCGGGTCCAACCAATCCCGGTGGAGGTCGATATGGATCGCCCTGAACAGAGATTGGTCGAACTGCCACAGCGATTCCACGCGGCTAGTCTACTTGCGCTCCAGGAGCAGATAGTCCAGACCGAACATATTCCTCGGCACGGCCCCTGCCCGATGCCCTCTGCTGACGACCTCCAATACATAGGTTCCGGCTTGCAGAGTTGCGACGCCGAGAGAGATGCGCTTCCACTTCACACCCTCCCCAAAGAAATCCAGGTCCTTGGCGGGTGCGACCTCTTTGCCGGTGGAATCCAGGATGCGCAGCGTATGGATGCCGTAGTCTCGGGCGTGGCAGAAACTGCCCAGGATGTCGTAGGTTCCGGCATCCTTCACCGAGAACTCAAGAGTCAGCTTGTCGCTTTCCTTGGCATCCATCCACCAAAGCTGTTGGCCCGCCGAAAGCTCCCAGAACCCGCCTTGCAACTCAGTCTTGCCGCCGGTAACGCTCGATTTCAACGTCTCGGCTTCGATGGCCCCCTTCACCGGGGCGGGAGGCCGGGTTTCTACCAAGAGAAGGTCGCGAGCGGTGATGGGGGCGATCTTGGCCTTTGATCCGGGGCGGGAATACCAATAGCTCACCCGAGCAAACCGCGCCTCGACCTCGGCCCAGTGCCACATCTCGATGTCGAACTTCAGCGACGAGGTGAACGGAATGGGATCGAAAGTCTGGAACCGGCGGACGCTGGTTTGGCCGAAGTTGCCGGGGCCATCGCATCGCGCCTGGCCGTGGAAGGGCTTGGTGAAGAGTTGGGGAGAGCACCAGGCATAGCCGAAGTAGTCCTCGGTTCCCGTGCCAAAGGTGCTGGGGAAGGTCTCGCCATCCACATACACCTTCTCATCCCCCTCGCCCCACCAGGCCGGGGTTGGGTTGGTGACGTGCAGGTGGGTGCCCACAAAAAGCCCCTCGCCTTGCGTGTTCAAGAACTCCATATCCCGCATCGGGCGGGTGTTGCCATAGTCGGCGTTGTAGAGGACGCGGAAGTAGTAGGTCTCCGGCTCGAACCGTTGCTCTTTCCAACCCACGGTCACCGTCATCGGCACGTCGATCTTGCCGGGGCCAATGATCGAGATGTCCATCTTCTTAAAGAACGGCATGGGGAAGAAGCTGGTGAGGGTGCCGTCGGGGGTTACGGTGATAGGAAAGCTCTTGCTCTCGTTGGGGCCGGGAGCGGTGGCGAAGAAGTCGCCGAGGGGCACATCCACCGTTCGCTCGCCGTCGCAGGTGATGCGGATTCGGCTCTGCCGGAGCACATTGTGAGGCTGGTAGTTGTCTTTCCAGTCCATCTCCTTCACATTTAATACCAGCGGGAAGGGGATCTTCACTTGGAGCATCTTCACTACGCCCCCCGCCCTGGCGGTGAGAGTCTTGGTCCAAGGCTTGTTGCCGGTCAAAGTGGTTTTGTAGGAGTCGTTGGTGGTTGGCCCCATCTTGGGTGCGGCGAGAAGGGCCTGCTTGACGGACTCGATCTTGGCGGTGGGCAAGTGGTCGGGCTGGTAGGTTTCGACCTTGGTTCCGGGCTCATAGGTGCGGTAGCCGACCATGTAGTAGACCGAAGGCCAGTCCGCCTTGTCGTTCTCCACCGTCACTTTCAGCGACTTGGCATAGGGGAAAGGGAAGTAGATATTGGTCCCCTGGGCGGCGATGTAGGAGATCGGGTCGGTAAAGGGCTTGACTTTGCCCGTGAGGAAGTCCGCCATCTTCTCCTCAATCCGCGGCTTGGCTTCTCCGTCGAAGTAGAAGCGAATCGTGCCCATCGGGTTAGCCGACCAGACGCGGACCACGGTTCCTGGCCCCTTCAGGTCCGCCATGACGTACTCCTTACGCCCGTTGCCTTCCTCGATCCGCAAGAACTTGCCCGCGTCGCCATTTGCGAACCAGCCTTTGGTGTCCTTGGGGCTGACTGAGGCGCGATCGTAGCTGCTGGCCTGGGCGGCTCGGAAGTAGGGGCTGGGCCGCGCGGTGAGCCAGTCCAAGCTCGTCATCTCGTCCAGGAGACGGGAGACGTTGATGGTCTGGGCGGGGGCGAGGGCGGCTACGCCCAAGAGAAGAATCCAACTGCTTCGTTTCAAATCCAATCCTCCCAAAGCAGGAACCTGCTAAGGTATTCCAGAACTTTACTCAAACTCCATGGCTTCCTTGGCAAAACGTCGCATATTAACCGCTATTCAACGCTATCAAGGCCTGATCGGGCTGATGCTTTTATTGGCGGTGGCGGCGATCCTTCAGCCGGGGCACTTCTACTCGGCGGGCAACTTGGCCAACATTCTGAACCAACTCGCCGTACCGGGGATCTTGGCGGTGGGGATGACGTTTGTGATCTTGACGGGCGGGATCGACCTGAGCGTCGGGTCGCTTTTGGGGCTCATTAACTGCATCGCCGCGACCTGGATCGTGAGCGGAGCGGGGGTGGGGGCGACTTTTGCCTACACGCTCTTTGTCGGGACTTTGATCGGGGCGGGGATGGGTTATATCGTGAGTGTGACCCGGCTCCAACCGTTTATCGTCACCTTGGCCGCGATGGTCAGTCTGCGCGGGGTGGCTTATATGTACACCCAGAACGGAACCGTGAGCGGGCTGGGGAGCAAGCTGAATTTCCTGATCGACCCGTTCCTCGGTATCCCGGTGAGCGCGTGGCTGATGCTTGCGATCACGGGCCTTGCCGCGTGGGTTTTGTGGGGGACGGTGTTTGGCCGCAACGTCTATGCCTTGGGCGGGAACGAGGAGGCGGCGCGGTATGCGGGGTTGAAGCTGACTTGGATTCGGGTGGGGGCATATGCCGCCAATGGCCTGTGCGTCGCCATCGCCGCCCTGATCTTCACCGCTCGCAACACCAATGGCGACCCGAGCGCGGGAGCAACCTACGAGTTGGACGCGATCACGGCGGTGGTGGTGGGCGGGACTTCGCTGGTGGGCGGGATCGGGGGCGTGATGGGCACGTTCGTGGGAGCCCTGTTCCTGGTGTGCCTGAATGTTCTGCTGATCCTTGAGGGGATCGACGACAAGATCGGCATGGGGTTGAAGGGGATTATCATTCTCCTTGCGGTTTACTTACAGAATATAGGCAGGAGGTTATGACAATGAAGTTAGGAATCGGGCTGTTGCTGGCCCTTGTGATGATTGGGTGTTCCGGTAGCGACAATGGTGGGGAGTCCACCGCGACGGGAGGTGAATCCGGCAAGCCTTCGGGCGAAAAGCCGCTGGTGGTCTTCTCCCAAGCCAACTCCCGCGACCCTTGGCGCAAGGTCTTCGACGCGGAGACCAAGGCGGCGGCGGAGAAGCATAGCGCGGAGATGGCGTTCGAGATGCAGGATGCGGCGGGGGACGCCTCGAAGCAGAACAACATCATCGACACCTTCATGATCCGCAAGCCCAAGGTTCTCCTGGTCTCCCCGACCGAGAAGTCGGTGGAAAGCTCCATCGCCAAGGCCTACGACGCCGGGGTCTCGGTGATCCTGCTCGACCGGGCCATCGAGGGCGACAAGTACACGGCCCTTATCGGCGGCGATAACGTGCAGATCGGCCGCGAGGCGGGCGAGTATATGGCCAAGCGGCTGAACGGCAAGGGAACCGTCCTCATGATCCAGGGCATCTCCCAAGCCTCGGCCACCATCGAGCGCAAGCAGGGTTTCATGGAGGCGATCAAGGCGTACCCGGATATCAAGGTGATCGAAGGCAACGACTGCGGCTACGACCGTCAAAAGGCAAGGAGCTACATGGAGACCTTCCTCCAGCGCAGCCAAAGTATCGACGCGGTTTATGCCCATAACGACGAGATGGCGATCGGCGCGCGTCTGGCCTGGGATGCCGTCAATCCATCAGGCGGAAACGCCCCGATCTTCGTAGGCATCGACGCCTGTCAGCAGGAGGTCGTCGACCTCATCAAAGCCGGCAAACTGGACGTCACCTTCAAGTACCCGACTCCGGGAGCGGCAGGAATCGAACTGGCAGCAAAGATTCTCAAAGGCGAGAAGCCAACCGACAAAAAGATCATCCTCCCCACAGAGCTGATTGACAAGGAATCCGCCGATGGCTATCTGAAAGCGAATCCGAACCTGGCGAAGTAGAGACGAAAAAGCCCTTCCCCCTTGATGGGGGCAAGGGTTTGGGATGGGGGTGAGGCTGGCAGAGTGCGTGTGTTTTTGGTGCAAGTTTTCGGCTAAAGTTCACCCCCCACCTTAAAGCCCTCCCCCATCAAGGGGGAAGGCTTTTTTTGTGCTGGAAAATGGCTTATAGTAAAGTCGTGTCAAAGAGGCTGTTGAGGATTGGGTTGGTTGGGTTAAGTCTGATGGTTGCCGGGGTTGGCTACCGACTTGCCACGGCCAAGCCCAAAGAGGACTATCGGAACTATGAGGTCTTTTTCCAGGTTCCGGCAGGGTGGAGGGAACTTCCCAAGAACCCTCAGACCCTGCTCCTGGCCCGCGATCCCGAGTCGCTCCACCTCTTGCGATGCTCCGCCACCCAGATCGTGGACGACTCGAACCCTGAACCCGAGATGGATACAGCGGCGATGGTGGATCGAGCTGTCGAGAATGCCCAGGAAAACCAGCCGGAATGGATGACGGAGAGGTTGAAGTCCTACAGCAATGGCAAGGTGGACTTCGGACTCTTTCGAAAGTGCCACGCCGAGAAGACGGTCATCGTCGCCATGGCGGTGCGCGGGAATACCACGCTGGTGGTCAGTCTCTCCAATACCGGTAAGGGGGCCAAGGCTTTGGCCTCCAGCCATGCGCCTTTGCTTGCCTTCTTGGACAGCATCGACCTGCGCGTGACCGATAAGTGGATTCAGATTCACGAACCCTATGAGGAAAGCAATTAGGCTTGTGCTAGAGTTCACCCTATGACCCGGCGCGACTTCCTTCGAGTCGGCGGTATGGGAGCCGCCGCCGTTGCCTTCCCCAATATCGTCCTGGCCCAGGGCGACTTTGATCTGGTGGTGCTGAATGGCCGCGTAATCGACCCTGAATCCAAGCTGGATGGGGTGCGGCATTTGGGGATTAGGGGCGGTCGTATCGTGGAGGTCTCCAGTCGAGAACTGAAGGGTCGAAGGGTGATCGACGCTCGCGGATTGGTCGTGGCACCCGGCTTCGTGGACATCATCGCCCACGGGCATGACCTGGAGAACGACCGGTTGCAGCTTCTGGATGGCGTGACTACCAAGCTTCAGATGGAGCGCGGGGCGTTGGAGGTCGATAAGTGGTATCGGGAGCAAGCGGGGAATCGGATGTGCCACTACGGAGCTGCCGCCAGCCACACTCTGGCCCGCTCAAAGGTCATGAATGAGAAGGACGAGCCCTCCACCGATGCCCAGGTTGCCGAGATGGCTCGGTATGTGGATCAGGGTTTGAAAGAGGGTGGGCTGGGGGTTGGGTTTGGGTTGGAATACCAGCCCGCCGCGACCCGTTGGGAAGTTTTGGAGATGTTTAGAGTGGCGGGGAAGTATGGTGCTTCATGCCATGTCCACACCCGTTACGGAACGCTCTTGGAGGAGCAGAGCAACCTCACATCTCTGGCCGAGGTGTTGACGGGTTCGCTCATCAGCGGAGCGCCCATTCACATCGTCCACGTTCCCTCGATGGCCCTCGGCAATACCCAGCGGGCTTTGCAGGTGATCGAGGAGGCTCAGGCGAAGGGGTTCGATGTGACTTGCGACTTCTATCCCTACACCGCCTTCGGCACCGGCATTTCGTCGGAGGTCTTTGACGAGGGTTGGCAGACCAAATTTGGGATCGACTACAAGGATTTGCAGTGGGCCAAGACCAACGAGCGGCTGACCAAGGAGACCTTTGAGAAGTATCGGGCGGAGGGCGGCATGGTCATCGCCCACGCAATCCCCGAGTCGGCGGTCCAGGCGGCGGTCAAGAGCAAGGCGACGATGGCGGGGTCGGATGGCGGATTGCGGCAAGGCGTCGGGCATCCTCGGTCGGCCGGAACCTTCTGCCGGGTCTTGGGCCACTATTCGCGGGACCTGGGCTTGTTGAGTCTTCCGGAGGCGATCAAGAAGATGACCCTGATGCCTGCCCAACGGTTTGAGAAGCGGTGTCCCGAGTTCAAGCAGAAAGGAAGGATCAAAGTCGGGGCGGATGCGGACCTGGCGATCTTCGATCCCAAGACCGTGATCGACAAGGCCACTTTCGACAAGCCCTCCCTGGCCTCGGTGGGGATGCACTGGGTCTTGATGGAGGGGCGTGAAGCCGTGCGGGAAGGGAAGTTGGTGGAGGGCTCGCGGCTTGGGAAGGCATTGAGGGCGGGGCAGTCAGGATAGGGTTTAGGGAGGCCAGTGGTTTTTGAGCCAGACTTTCCATGGGGGTGCTTCGAAGCGATCATCCAACACTTGGACTGTTGTCCAAGCGCCGCCACCACTGACTGTCTGCAACCGAACCAGCCCCGCATTGCCTGACAGCGACTTCGAGAATACAACCTCTTTGCCGGTGGATACCCATTCGCGCTTCCAGCCATTCCCCTTCAGTTCCGTCTTGATTCGGTCGTTGACTTGCTCAATGGGCTGGGGAACGTTGAAGGAAACAACCTCCCTCCCCGTGTGCCACAGAGTCTTTGACGAACTTGTACTTGCCGATCCACGCCAATGAGTTCCTACGGAAGGTTCCCCACCCAACTCGTAGAGGAAATCAAGCTCCGGTAGCAGTTTGGGCGGTCGTGTTGAGGCCACCAGAAAGGCAACTCCGATCACGACAACTCCCGCCGAGATCAAAATCGCCTTTCGCGCCCGATTCATACTGCAATGATACGCCTTTCGGGCTCGACCAAATCCTTCACCATAACCCAGCTCTTGTAGTTGACCTCGGGCCTCCAGTCGGCTTCGGCGCGGATTTCGTAGCCTAGTTTTTGGTAGTAGCCAACCAGGTGGTCGGCGGCTTGGGCGGTATCGAGGCAGATCTCTTTGGCTCCGATACGGCGGGCTTCGGCTTCGACGGTCTCGATCAGCCGCCGCCCGAGGCCCTGGCTCTGCAAACCTGGCTCGACGGCGAACTGGCCGAAGAGGGCCAGGGGGCGGTCGGTGACGTATTCGCCGTGGGGAATCTCGATGGGGAATTCCAGGGTGATGGTGCCTACGATCTGCCCGTCTTGCTCCGCCACAAACGCAATGCCGCTATTCAGCCTCTCCCGCGTGACCTCGCTGGACTGATGAGTGGCGACGAAGTGGAAGCCCAGGTCGGCGTTCTTCTTGTAGGCGCGGTGGATGAGGACGGTCAGCGCTTCCACGCAGTCGTTGGTGTCCAGGCGTCGGATGGTAAAGGAACTGCTCATTCTGGACTTCCCGAAATTCGGTGAAGACCTGTAATCGGTTGGCTTAACAAGTCCAGCAGTTTCGGCACCAGAGGTTTTAGTACCTCAAGCTCATTGCTGGCTGATTCCAGCACGACCACTGCAATTTGAAATCGGGACAGATTTTGCTGTGCGGCCATGTTTTGGTCAATGGTTAGAAAAACGTCGAACTTCTCTTGGGCCAGCCCGAGCAGTACCCCGTTCTTGATTCCCGACCAACCTGCCTGGGTCACTGTCATCGCTTCATGACCAACCAGAAGGAGTCGCAATTTGCGAGGGAGGCATTCGTCGAGCAGGATGTTCATGCAACGCGCCGAGTTTTGGTGGCTTCCTCTTTCAACTCCTTGAGCAGAACGAGAACTTGGTCGTGCTTGACAGCAGGAAAATCGTCGAGGAACTCGTCGATAGAGTCTCCCGCTTCCAGGTAGTCGAAGAGATTCTTCACGGGCACACGGGTTCCAATGAAGACGGGCATTCCACCAAGGATTTCTGGGTCGCTATGAATAACGCTCGACATGGTGGAATTCTATCATAGGTTTCCGGCGGCTACTCTTTGACCTCAAATCCTTCCGCTCTCAGCATCGCATGGAGGGCTTCGGCGTGGGCTCGGTCGCGGGTTTCTACGGTGCAGACGACGGTGACTTTCGACATGTCGGCGGAGGCGAAGAGGCGTTCGTGTTCGATCTGCTTGACCCCGGCTCCGGCGTCGGCGATGACCTGGGTGAAGGCGGCGAGGCCTCCGGGGCGGTCGGAGATGACGGCGGTGAAGCGGGAGAGGCGGCCGTCGGCGACCAGGCCAAAGTCGATCACCCGGTCCAGGGTTGCGGGGTCGATGTTGCCTCCGCAGAGAACCAGGACCACCTTCTTGTCCTTGAGGTCCTTCAGTTGGCCGCTGAGCATGGCGGCGACCGGGGCGGCTCCGGCTCCTTCGACCACGCCCTTTTCCAGTTCCAAGAGTCTCAGAATGGCGACCGCGATTTGCGACTCATCCACCAGGACGACCCGATCGACCAGCGGCCTGGCGATCTCAAAGGCGTTGGCTCCGACGCATGGCACGGCCAAGCCATCGCCAAGGGTGGGGTGGACGTCGGCCATGACCGGATGTCCCGCCTTCAGGGCTTCGGAGTAGGAGGCGGCGTAGGCGGGCTCGACCCCGATGATTTCTGTTGCGGAGCGCATGGTCTTGATTGCAATCGCCATGCCTGCGATAAGGCCCGCGCCGCCGATGGGGATAACCACGGCGTCGACATCGGGGACCTGGTCCAGGATCTCCAGCCCCAGGGTTCCGGCTCCAGCGATGACGTCGGGGCCGTCGAAGCCGTGGACGTAGGTCAGGCCCTGCGACTCCACCAGCTTGTCCGCCTCCAGCTTGGCCTCGGCGATGTTGGTTCCGCTCAGGATGACTTCGGCACCTAGTTGGCGGCACCGGGTCTGCTTCACCAGGGGGGCGAAGATTGGCATGCAGACGGTGACGGGGATGCCCAGGTCGCGGCCATGGTGGGCCAAGGCCAATGCATGGTTGCCCGCGCTCGCCGCCGTCACGCCCTTCCGCTTCTGATCCTCTGGAAGCAAGAGAAGCGCGTTTCTGGCCCCCCGCTCTTTGAAGCTGCCGGTGCGTTGGAGGTATTCCAGCTTGGTGTAAATGTGGCAGCCAAACAGCTCGCTCAGCCAGGCCGACTCCTTGCACGGGGTGCGCATGATCCCCGACTCGATGCGGGCGCGGGCGGCGACGATCTGCTGAAAGGCGACGGGCATTCTGCCATTTTGGATTGCTTGAATGTTGGATTGCTTGATTGTCTGGAAGACTCGCTGCTCTGTTTCTTAAAAGCGGTTTTCAGCTACGGATTTCTAGGTTCAAATTTTCAAAAAACGCGACCGATCTCAGGTTCAAAAATCCGTAGCTGGCTCAGGTTCAATCGAACCGGGATTTTCGCGCTTTTTTTGCTGCAAGTCATACACTGGACGGAGGTTTGAGGGCGGAGGCTGGAGTTTTTTTAACCCTCCGCCCTGGTCTGCGAACAGCTTTTTTGGGCCAGGTCGCGAAGACGCAAAGGGGCGCAAAGATTCTGCCGCCTAGCTTTGTACCTTTATGTCTTGGTGATGGGCGTTCCTCAGCTCTCGGTCTCGGTCCAAACGCTTGTTTGTTTCTAACCACCAAGTCACGAAGGCACAAAGAGCTTGGAGCTTTTCAACACAACGGCACAGCGACACAACGGGAATTCCTCGATCAGGAGACAGAGTCAGTTTCCGACTTCCGAAGGCTCCTAACTATATAGGGCCGAAAAGTGGGTTTTGTCAACCAATGATTTTGAGAATTTCGGATGCGGGATTGCGGCGTTACGGTCCTGCGAGCTATCTATCTGACCCATCTGACTGATCGGACGGATTGGACCGATCCGGCCAACTGCGTCAAAATGGGTAACCAAGCTATGGAACCCAACCCGATCGTTGCTGCCATTCCTGCCACGACCCCATTTGTCGGGCCGGAGACTTTGGAGCGTCAGATGGGGCAGTCGTTTGATCTTCGCTTGGGGGCCAATGAGAGTTTGTTTGGGCCTTCGCCCCATGCTATCGAGGCGATGCAGGAACAGGCGGCGCAGGGGCAGTTCTATGGAGATCCTGAAGGATACGAACTCCGGTCGGAAGTCGCGCGGCGGAGCGGGTGCGATGTTGAGAATGTCGTCTTGGCGAGCGGGATCGACGAACTGCTGATGCTCTTCTGCCGGGCTTTCCTTAACCCTGGCGATCTGGCTCTCACCACCTTTGGCTCCTATCCGACGTTTGAGTATTGCCTGCTCAGCGTGGGCGCGCAACCATTCTATGTGAATTACCTGGACAGTGGCTTTACGGATTTGGAGGCGATCGCTTATCATCCCAAGGACGAGCCCGTAGAGTTGGTCTATATTGCCAACCCAGACAATCCGACCGGGACCTAGCATGCTCCCCAGGCGATGGCGAATTCCCTTCGTCAGATGCCGGAGAGATGCCTCTTGCTGTTGGACGAGGCCTACTCCGACTTTGCGCCGGAACTCACTCCTTTCGATCCTTCGGACCGACGGGTTGTGCGGCTTCGAACCTTCTCGAAGGGGCACGGGATGGCGGGCTTGCGCATCGGCTACGCCCTATGCCACGGGGACCATGCGGCGACGCTCAACAAGATTCGGATGCACTTTGGCGTGAACTCGGTGGCCCAGGCGGGGGCATTGGCGTCTTTGCAGGACCCAGCGCATTTGGAGCGGGTCGTCTCCGAGACGGCTCAGGTGCGGAACTGGCTACGGGATCGGCTCATGGCAATGGGATACGATTCGTTGCCTTCCCATACTAATTTCCTCACCGTTGGCATTGGGCCGCAAGCCAACGAGGTCCTTGTCGGTTTGCGGGACCAAGGCGTCTTTATCCGCAAGCCAATGAAGTCCTTCGACCACCACATCCGAGTCACGATTGGTCCTCAGCCAGTGATGGAGGAGTTCTTGCGGAGGTTTGAGAGGGTGGTCGAGGGGTTGGGCTAACTTGCCCCGGTTTCCAGCTTCTTGAGGCGTACTGCGTATTCGGCTTTGATCGCCGCGATGCCTTTGGCAATCTGATCCTGCTCCTCTCGCAGCTCCGTTTCTTTGTGCTGGAAAGACCTCAACTCAGATTCTAGGCGTGCGACGGCTTCGGCGTCGTTCTCGGCTTGGGCCTGCTGTAACTCTCGAACGCACCGGAAAATGGAGCCTGTCACACTCCCTCCATTGCCAGCATAGTCTTTGCCCAGGTGCTGGTCGCGATAGGCTTTGACTTTCGCTTCGCACTCTCGGCGGAGGTCCAGCGCGATCTGTCTGACCGACTCAGGATACTTGGTGGCTTCAATGGCCTCGAGCCTTTTGACCAGAAATCCCTCTAGCGCTTTTACGGCTTCCTTTATCCTATCTACCGGTTCTTCAAGTTCGGCTCGCTGCCTTTGGAGGTCGTCGATCGTCTTGGTCGCGGCTCCCTTTGATCGCTGCTCCTGAAGATAGGCATCTATGCGATTCTTTTTGACGATCAGCTTTGCCGCCTCCTCACGAAGCTTTAGAAGCCTTTTCTGGGCCTTCCTTAGTCCGGTAGGCGTGAAGGCAGTCACTTCGTCGAGTAGCTCCTCCTTCCACTTGTCAAGGTCTTCCTTGGACATGTAGGCAATCGTGGTGGCGTCGATGCGCTTCTTTCCCATGGAGACAGTATCCGCCATCTGAAGATGAGCGCGGATGGTGATCAGCCTGGCCAATGTCGGACGGCCTGCTATCCCGATTGGCGAAGAGTGGACGGCGATTGGGCCGGATAGCCTGCATACGTATTTGCAGGCATGGGTGGAGTAGGTGGCTGTTTTGGACGAGAGATAGCCGACACTGAGCGGCATGTCCGGTAATATTCACAGACCGATGCGGATGGCGGCGCTTAGGAATTGGGCGATGATCGGGCTTTGCTTCGGCGCGTGTTACGCCACGCCGCTTGAGGTTACGGCGAAGAGCGCGATCATCGTGGACGAGGAGTCGGGACAGATTCTTTTTGAGAAGGAGGCCCATACGCCCCGCTATCCGGCCAGTACTACCAAGATTATGACGGGGATGCTTCTGATCGAGCATTGCCTGCCCAGCGACTGGATTGTCGCGCCGAAGGGGGTGGACAAGATCGAGCGGTCCAGCATGAACTTGCGGGTGGGGGAAAAGGTTTCGGCCAGGGGAATGCTCTACGCCATCATGCTCCGCAGCGCGAACGACGGGTGCGTGGCCATCGCCCACCACATCAGCGGATCGGTGCCCGAGTTCTCCAAACTGATGAACAAGCGCGCCCAGGAGATAGGGTGCCTGAATACCACCTTCAACAACCCGAACGGCCTGAACGACAAGAAGCATCTGACCACCGCCTACGACCTCTCGCTGATGGCTCGGGAGGCGATGAAGTATGCGGAGTTTCGGGAGGTAGTGAAGACTCAGGAGAAGAAGATCGTGCGGAGCATGAACCACGAAGACCTCCTGATGAAGACCAGCAACAAGTGGCTGGCCAGGGATGTGACAGCGGACGGTATCAAAACCGGCTATACCAGGGATGCGGGGCGATGCTACGTGGGGAGCGTGACCCGCAACGGGTATCGCCTGATCACCGTGATCCTGAACAGCGAGGACTGGCAGGTGGACCACAAGGCAATGGTGAGGTGGGCTTACAAGACTTATGAGAAAGCCAAAGTTGCCACGCCGGGGATGGAGGTCTCGCGGATTCCGGTGGCCAACAGTACGCCGGAGGTCTTGCCGATCGTGGTGCAGGATGAGATCCGGTATCTGCGCAAGGTGGGGAGCGATTCTTCCATTGCCGTGAAGTTGGACACGGAGATCAAGGCGCCGATCTCGCAGGGGCAGAAACTGGGGTCAGCAACTTTCTCGGATCCGAGCGGTTGGAGCCGGACGGTCCCAGTGTTTGCCGGAGCCTCCCTGGAGCCTGACCCGCCTTTGTGGGGGACTACGGCAGGGAAGACCGGCTTCGGTATTCTGAGCCTTGCCCTAATCGGAGGAGCCGCCAGTCTGCGCTCTCGCCGCCGGGCCAAGTCTTATGCCAAAACCGCCCGCTCATCGATCTTCTAAGCCCGCTCCGGCATCCCGCCCCAAGCCGCGACCGGTTGCCAAACCCAAGCCATCTGCCCCCAAAGAGGAGGATGGCCCGATGCGGCTTCATGTCTATATCGCCCACTCCGGTCTTTGCAGCCGACGCGCCGCCGAGAAGCTGATCGAGGAGGGAAGGGTCGAGGTGAACGGGGAGTTGGTGCTGGAAATGGGGGTAAAGGTGGGGCCGGAGGATGAGGTTCGGGTGGATGGAAACCCGGTCCGCGTCGCCAAGCATTACACGGTTCTCTTGAACAAGCCCACCGGGATCGTCACCACCCTCTCCGACCCCCAGCGAAGACCGACGATCGTTAAACTTCTGCCGGACTATGGAGTCCAGTTAAAACCGATCGGGCGATTGGACATGGACTCTGAGGGGCTGCTGATCTGCACTAATGACGGCGACTTGGCTCATCGCTTAGCCCATCCGAGCTTTGGGATCGAGAAGGAGTATGTCGCCATTGTGGAGGGCATACCAGAGGAGAAGGCGCTGCGCGATCTACGGAGAGGTGTCTTTATCGAGGGCAAGCGGACTTCGCCCGCGCAGGTCGAGGTGATTCACGCGGAGCCGAAGAAAGGAACTACGGGGCTGAAGATCGTGATCCATGAGGGGCGGAAGCGGCAGATTCGGATCATGTGCGAGTTGGTGGGGCATCCGGTGCGGTCCTTGCGGCGGGTGCGGATTGGGCCGTTGAGGGTGAAGGGGATGAGGCCGGGGGAGTGCCGATTACTGGGGAAGGAAGAGGTGAATGAGCTGCGCACGTTGGTGGGGTTGGAGCCGGTTTAACGCAACAAGAGCCCGACGCATCCGCGTCGAGCTCTTCCGCGTTGGCTGAAGTCAAAGCTCCTGGGGCGGACTCCGCAGGGCCTCCTTCAACAGACCCCAAGCGCCGGCGGCCGATGCCAGGGTAACCGTTACGATCACGATCATGTACATCATTGTAAGCTTCACGACGTTTCCCGCCGCAAGGTTCTTTTTCAGCAAATCCGCAAGAAACCCTCCCAGCCCCATTACCAGGCTCGATTTGAATCTGGCGTGAATGCTGATGGCAGGATTGCTGGGTCTTGTTTGAACTTCGTTAGCGGCCAAGCCGGTTTAGTCCGAATGTTGTTTTGGGATGGCCCGCTCCGAACTAGATGGTTTGGGGTGAGGCCGCCATAATAAGCCTATGCAATCTGCGCTACTCGATCGTCTGTCCGACCATGTCCTCGTCTGGGATGGGGCGATGGGGACGCAGATACAGGCGGCGGACCTTACGGCGGACGATTTCATCCTGCGCGACGACCCGGCCCTGCCGCCCAAGGTTCGGGAGGTTGCCCAACGGCTGGAAGGGAAGCCGCTCGACGGGTGCAACGAACTTCTTGTCTTTACCAGGCCGGATGTGATAGAGGCCATCCATGCCCGTTACTATGATGCCGGATCCGATATGGTGGAGACCAATATGTTTGGCTGCACCTCCGTGGTTTTGGCCGAGTATGGGATCCAGGATTTGGACTACGAAATCGCCAAGCAGGCCGCGAAGCTGGCGGTGCAGGCTCGGAGCAAGGCGAAGGGACAGAAGTTTGTAGTCGGGGCGATTGGCCCAGGCACCAAGTTAGTGAGCCTGGGGCAATGCACGTTTGAGGAGTTGGAGCGCACCTATTCCGATGCCTTCCGAGGTGCTTTGGAGGAGGGGGTGGATGCGCTTCTCCTGGAGACTTTGCAAGACCTTCTGATGGTGAAGGCGACGATCATCGGGGCTCAGCGGGCGATGGATGAGGCGGGGCGGCAGGTTCCTTTGTTCGTGCAGATCACTATTGAGCAGATGGGCACTATGCTCTTGGGAAGCGATATTGGGGCGGCGCTCAATATGCTGGAGGCGTTCCCGATTGTGAAGGCGATTGGGATCAACTGCGCCACCGGGCCGGTTGAGATGGCGCCGCATGTTCGCTTCCTCGGAGACAACTCGACGCGGCCCCTGAGTGTTCAGCCCAATGCCGGACTCCCGATGATGGAAGGCGGGCAGGCGGTTTATAAGCTCACTCCAGATGAGTTGGCTCACCACCATGAGCGGTTCGTGCGGGACCACGGGGTGGCGTTGGTTGGAGGGTGTTGTGGCACGACTCCGGCGCACATTCAGGCGGTGGCGGCGGCGGTTGGGGGGCAGGCGCATTCGGATACGTCGCACTGGCGGAAGGTTCGGGGGCTTTATCCGGGGTTCGACTTCTTCTTGGACACGGATGAGAAGGCGGCGGGGCTGAGTTTGACCGGGTGCTCCTCGCTTTACCAGTTTGTGCCCTACGACCAGGATCCCAGCTACCTGATCGTGGGGGAGAAGACCAACGCCAACGGCTCCAAGGCGTTTCGGGACATGCTGGCTGCGGAGAACTGGGAGGGGCTGACCGAGCTTGCCCGTGAACTTGAGGGCGAGGGATCGCACGTTCTGGACGTCTGCACCGCCTACGTGGGCCGGGACGAGTCGCGGGACATGAGGACCCTGCTGGGCTACTACAACCGCCACATCCAGGCTCCGATCATGATCGACTCGACCGAGGCCCCAGTGGTAGAGATCGCCTTGCAGTGTCTGGCGGGGAAGCCGATTGTCAACTCGATCAACTTCGAGGATGGAGAGGCGCGGACGGAGAAGGTTTTGGGGCTTTGCCAGAAGTATGGAGCGGGCGTGGTGGCGCTAACTATCGACGAGGATGGGATGGCGAAGACGGTGGAGAAGAAGGTGGAGATCGCCGAGCGGATATTGGCTCGCACTCGCGCCCACGGCGTGCCGGATCACGATGTCTTCCTGGATTGTCTGACCTTCACTTTGGGGTCGGGCGACGAGGAGTTTAGGCGCTCGGGGGTTGCGACGATCGAGGCGATTACCGAGGTGAAGCGGCGCCATCCTCGGGTGAACACGATCCTTGGTGTGTCGAACGTGAGCTTTGGGTTGAAGCCAGCCGCTCGTCAGATTCTGAACTCGGCCTTCCTGCACTACTGTCGGGAGGCGGGGCTGACCAGCGCCATTGTCCACTTCAGCAAAATCCTCCCGGAGAACCGGATCGATCCGGATGTTTGGAAGATTGCGACGGACTTGGTCTATGACAAGCGGGTGTTTGCGGCGGCGTAACTCGCGATTCGAACAAGATGCCTTGAAGGAGACCAAGGGTGAAATACCACCGTATCCGTTGCCTACTTGTTGTAGGTTGTCGCCGTAGGGAGGATCGGGGAAACTACAACTGCGACGGTGGCACAATGCATCCACCGCCTACAGAGGCTATCTCAAAATCCGACTGCTATGCCTGAGGATGCGCGACGAATCCTTTTCACCGCAAAGAAACGAAGGAACAAAGAATCACAAAGGGAAGGCGGCAAGCGCAGAGCGCTTCTTTGCGCCCTTGGTTTCTTTGTTTCTCCGTGGTGAATGGTCTTTGAGAGCCTGTATGTAAATTCAAGTTTGTAGAACGGCGTCATGGTGAGCGAGAGCGGCCCGCACGTTTTGTTGTTCTGAGCGTTCTACGCCGCGAAGTCGAACCACCGCACCCGGTTGTAAGTTGGGATGAAACGATAGGACGGTGAGGTCCTTCGACTCGCGACCAGCGAGCGGCCTTGCTACAAACCTCTTTTGGCTCGCTCAGGATGACGCCGTGCTGAAGCTTGAGCGAATTTAAACTCAAGCGTTGAGATAAGTTCTTCTCCCACTACAAATTCAAACCCCTTCCTCCCCAACCTTTGGGGAGGAAGGGGAGACTATTAGTAAACGCTGTCGGGGAAGTAATAGTCCTTGGCGTTGTCGGGGGTGATGAGTTCGATGTCCAGCATGAGGTGGCGGGGCATGTACTTTTTGGCGTTGTCCTTTCCGGCTCGGAGCATAGCGGCGGCGGTTTGCATGCCGACGGCGATCATGCTGGGCGGATAGGTGATGTTGGCGGGGAAGAGGGGGTCGCCGTCCATGACCCGCTTCACGATGTCTTTCATCCCGGCGCCGCCGAGTATCCAGATGTTCTTGTCGCGACCGGCCGACTTCAGGGCGTTCTCGACGCCGAGCGCCATGTCGTCGTCGCTGGCCCAGATGGCGTCGATCTGGGGGTTGGAGACGAGGATGTTCTGCATGACCTTCTCAGCGGTTTCCCGATTCCAGTCGGCGGCTTCTTGCGCCACGATCTTGATACCAGGGTTCGCGTCGAAGACTTCGCGGGCGGCTTTCACTCGGGCTTGGCTCACGGTAGTGCCCGCAATGCCTTCCAAGATCACGATATTGCCCTTTCCGTTGAGTTTTTGAACCATAAACTGGGCGGACTTGCGGCCAAAAGCGGCGTTATCGCCCTCGATGAAAACGTCGGCAACCGGCTTGGTGAAACCCCGGTCCACGTTCACGATGAACATGCCGTCCTGCTTCAGTTTCTCGGCGGTCGGGGTCAATGGCGCACTGTCGAACGAGAGGATGACCATCGCATCCACGCCCTCCGACTTCATGTTCTCCAAGCCCCTGATTTGATCGTCCACGCTCTTGGCGTCTTGAATCACCCATTCGATGTCGGGGTGATACTTGGCGGCTTCCTTGGCCCAGTAGCCGACGCCGGCTGTCCAGCCGTGGGTCGCGGCGGGGATCGATACTCCCACCTTAAATCGCTTGCCAGATGGCGCAGTGGCCGACCCGGTCGTTCCTCCGTCGGTCGTGGCGGGCGGGTTGCATCCAACCATCGCCAAACCGATTGCGGCAAAAATCCAAAGCTTCTTCACTCTTGCTCCTCCAATGTTATGCGTTTGCTTTGCTTCCTCTTTGAAGCAAGACGGCAACCAAGATCACCAACCCGCTGACAAGTCCTTGCCAGTTGGTGTCTATTTTATACGCCGTCATCATATTCGAAATAAGGGTCATTAGGATAATCCCAACGACCGTTCCCCAAATCCTGCCCTTGCCACCGGCAAGGCTGGTGCCGCCGATCACGACGGCGGCGATGGCGTCCAACTCGTAGAAGTGGCCGACCGTCGCCGTGCCGACACTGTTCATTCGGGCGGCGTTTAGAAACGCGGCCAATCCGCACAGGCCGCCGGTGATGGTGTACACCCACACCTTGACCACTTCGGTATTGATCGCCGAGTATTTAGCCGCCTTCTCGTTGGCGCCGACCGAGATCACATGGCGGCCAAAGCGCGTCCGGTTCAGGATGAATCCGAAGGCCACCGCCACCACGACGAAGATGATTGCGCTCCAATAGAAGGTGACCGGACCTCCATTGGCCAGGCGAGCGCCGGGAATGTCGATGCCTCCGAAGCCGATATCTTGGATGGCCGAAACCTCGGAGCGGATTTCTCCGCCTTTGCCCAGAACCAGGGCGAGGGAGCGGAACCCCGCGAGGCCCGCCAGGGTGACGACGAACGGCGCGACGCGTCCGTAGGCGATGATCACGCCGTTCAACAGCCCGCTCGCCAAACCGACCACGACGGCAGCGCCCAAGGCCGCCCAGATGGCGGTGGAGTCCCCTGATGGTCCCATCTTGTTCAAGGCAAGCACACAGGAGGCTCCGCAGAACGCCACCAAACTGCCGACGCTCAGGTCGATCCCGGCGGAGATGATGACCAGGGTCATGCCCACAGCGATGATGCCGACGTAGGCGCTCTGGCTGACGATGTTCCGCAGGTTCTCGGGTTGCAGAAACGACTGTCCGCGAGTGGCGGCGCCGATGAGGAACAGCGCCAGGAATGCGATGAGGACGCCGTACTCTTGAAGGAAGTTGCCCTTTCTCAAGCGGCGACTCCTGCGGCAAGGTGCATGATGGCTTCTTCGGTCAAGGCCGCGCCGGGGACTTCGCCGACGGTTCGGCCCTCCCGCATCACGACGGTTCGATGGCAGAGGCCGATGATCTCGGGCAGTTCCGAAGAGATAACGACGCAGGCCAGTCCTTCGCCGGCCAATTTTTGAATCAAGTTATAGATCTCCCGCTTGGCGCCTACATCGACCCCCCTCGTTGGTTCGTCGAGTATGAGCACCCTTGGTTTGGTTTCCAGCCACTTTGCCAGAGAAACTTTTTGCTGATTGCCGCCGCTGAGGAACAGCACCGGCGCTTCCACATCGCCTACCCGGATATCCAGGTCTTGCTTCCAACGGGCAGTGGTTTCGCGCTCGGCTTTGCGGTTGACGATGACGCCGAAGGCGGACAGGTTGGCGAGGGTCGTGTTGTTGACCGTGCTTTGGCTGAGGATGAGGCCCAGGTGTTTGCGGTCTTCGCTCACATAGGCGATGCCGCGGCGCATGGCCTCGCGGGGGCTTCGGATGTTTACCGACTTGCCTTCTATCAAGACCTGGCCGGTGAAGGGGCGAACGCCGATGATCGCCTCGGCAAGCTCTGTGCGTCCGGCTCCCACCAGGCCGCTTAGCCCCAAAATCTCGCCTGGCCTCACCGAGAAGCTGGCGTCTTTCACATAGTCGGAGACGCGGGCGTTGCGGACCTCCAGAATGGGGTCGGTGGTTGGCTCGGGGAGCTTGGGGGGATAGAAGTCGGAAAGCTCCCGGCCTACCATGAGGTTCGCCAGTTCGCCGGGTTTGGCGGATTTGCCGTCGATGGTGGTGACCCACCTGCCGTCGCGGAGGACCGTGATGCGGTCGCAGATCGCGCAGACCTCAGGGAGGCGGTGGGAGATGTAGAGAACGGTGACGCCGTCGGCCTTCAGCTTGGCGATAAGTTCAAAAAGGGCGTCGGCTTCGGGGTCGCTGAGGACGGCGGTCGGCTCGTCCATGATGAGAATCTGGGCATCGGAGGCCAGTGCCTTGGCGATCTCTACCAACTGCTTCCCGGCGATCGAGAGGTAGCCGACCTTGAGTGTCGGGCTGAAGGGGGCATGGACTTGATCCAGATAAGCGCGGGTCCGGGCGATCATCGTCGCTCGGTCGAGCAGACCGCCTTTGGTGATTTCGCGGCCCAGGAAGACGTTCTCGGCCACCGTCAGCTCATCGACCAGGTTCAACTCCTGGTGGATCATAGCGATGCCTCGATTCAGCGCATCCCTCACGCCTTCCAGGACCACTGGCTTTCCGTCCAACAGAATCGTCCCAGAGGTGGGCTGCTGCAGTCCGCTGAGAATCTTCATCAGCGTACTCTTGCCCGCGCCGTTCTCGCCGATGATCCCATGGACCTCGCCGGACTCGAATAAAAGCGAAACGCCATCCAGCGCCCGCACGGCGGGGAACTGCATGGCGATATCGCGGACCTCCAACTGGGGCATTGGGTGAAACCATACCCCGGTCTAGGGTCGAAATGGGTTGCCTATGGTGATCTAAACGTGCTTTCGTTTCCTTCGAAGCAGAGCGACGGCTCCGATTCCCAAAGCCGCCAACGAGGCGGGCTCGGGCACCGTTTCGAGGTAGCTCTCGCCGTCGCCGATGATCTGGCCATCGGAGAAGGCCACCACGCTGAAACTGCTTCCAATGTCGAACCAGATGGAGCCATCGGTTCCGTTTGGCCCTACCTGGGCACTCTTGGCGGCCTCAAGGAAGTTACTGACGCCATCCAAACCTGGCTGGATGATCTCCCAGTCCTGACCCGACGTCGCCAGTTCCAAATCGGCAATCACGTCCTGTTCAAAGGTATTCAGAAAGATCGTGCCCCAGGCGATGTTCTGGACATTCGAAGCAGCCTGGTTATTCATGAAGAGGACCACATGCTTCTGGCCAGGAGGATCGCCCACCAGGTCTTGCACGAGTCCGATCAAAACCGCGTTCTGATAGAGAACGTCCGATGGAAAGGGATTAGTGATCAGGGTTTGACCATTCCCATTCGCCTGGAAGGCCCAGGTGATAGCTCCTCCCGATTCGTGCTGCTCGGCAATCATGATGTTGGTCACTGGTTGGCCGAGATTGATGTTCGTCAAATAATTGGTGTAGTACTGAACCTGAGCGCTCGCGAAGCAAGCGGAAACTGCCAGGCACGCAAGAACGGATAACTTAAGGGATTTCATTTCGACACGCCTCTCATGCACAGTCACTGGACTGGACAATAGGAGCATCCACCCTATGCGTTACAAGGGCGTGACAAGGGGGCGTTGCGGCGTTACGGTGTTGGGCATTACGGCACTACGGCATTCCGGCATTGGGGCATTGCTGGATTGGGGCGAGGACTTGCAAAACTCGCGATCAGAGCCCTAACCCTGTAACACCCAATGCCGAAACGCCGTCATGCCCTAACACCGTCCCTCACTCCTTCCCCGGATACCGGGAGCGGCGTTCGTCGAAGACTCCCTCCATATCCCAATACAGGAAGACTTTGAGGGCGGAGATTT
Source organism: uncultured Fimbriimonadaceae bacterium (assembly GCA_964501275.1). Lineage (GTDB taxonomy): Bacteria > Armatimonadota > Fimbriimonadia > Fimbriimonadales > Fimbriimonadaceae > 55-13. The sequence continues at coordinate 52,882 of CAZCSP010000025.1, forward strand.
GGAAGGAGTAGCCGTTGGAGTCGTACTCGATGTTGGCAACGGCGTCCTTGTCGGCTCCTTTCTCCAGGGCGACCTTCCACATCTCTTTGGCGTTGAGGCGGGGTTCGGGGAGGGCGCGGTCGAGGTTGCCCATGGTGGCGGCTCCCCGGTTGATGTCCATCCCCTCGTTGCGATAGTTGTATTCGGTGCTCGATCCTCCCCCGATTCGCGTCACATGGCGGGTTTGGCCGGGCTCATAGACTTGGACGGTGACCCGCTGAGTCCAGATATCGCCGGGGCGTCTTCCGGCGCCGATCGGGGGAGCGCCTTTGGGTGCCTCGTCCAACGGAAGGACGAAGGTGTAGTTGGCGTTGGGGGCGGGCTTGTAAGCGGCATTCAGGTCCAAGGTGCCATCGGACTTGACGAAGCGGGCATCGACCTCCATGAGGACCGCCTTTTCTCCAACCTTGGCCCTGATCTCGGGCAGAGCGGCGAAGGCGTCGAACGCGCGAGGGTTGCCGGAAACCGGATAGGTTTCCACGCCAAACATCTTGGCGCAGGAATTGGAGAAGACGGTGAGGTAGAGGATGAGGAAGACAAACCCGAAGGTTCCCAGGATGCACCCGCCGATTCCACAACCAATCCGCGTCTTAATCTTCTTTGCCTGATCAGAATGCATGATGATTGCAAGATACCAGGTAGGTTCAGGGCATAGCGGCGTTACGGCATTGGGGGAAGGAATCTCATGGTCTGCAACAGTGCAGAAGTGGTGGGCAAGGAGAGACTCGAACTCTCATGGTTTTACCCGCTGGTACCTAAAACCAGTGCGTCTACCAATTTCGCCACTCGCCCAGCGAAGGGCTAGATGATACCTAGCCGCCGTCCCAGTTTGAGCCCAAGGTCGCAGGGAGGGGTCGGCCCGTCTTCTGGAGCTTCAGGTTGAGCGTTGCCTTCAGCCTCTCCCACTCTGCTTCATCGACCATCCTTGCAGTGGTGTCCGTAAACGAGACGGCCCGCTTGCCATCTGGCCAAGGCTTGTCCTCGTAAAACAGGATGGTTTCGGATGGGTTCTCGATCTGGTAGGCGCTCACCCCGGCGACTGCCATATTCAGCAAGAACTTCGCGCCGTTGGGGTTGAAGGACTTCGTGATCTCCTTGCTTTTCATGTAGGGCATCATGACTTCGAAGGCTCCCTTGGTGCTCTGGACATAAGGAGTGACGTCGTCATAGTCGGCCATGTAGATCATCATCGCCGTGGAAACCTGCTTCAGGTTGGAGAGCGTCTTGGTTCGATCGGCGGGGCCGCCAGGGGTTGTCACGGGCGCCGGCTTCAGCCACTCTTCCTTGGTCATGTCCGTCCGAGGGGTGATCGACGTGATGTGCTTGGTGTTGATGAGCGTCAGGGTGAGGTCGGCTTGGCTGAGGTCGGGAGGACTCTTGCTCTTCATCGCCTCCGCCATATTGACTTGCACCGAATAGGTCACCAGGAAGTCCTGCTCATAGAGCTTGATGGTGGAGCCGTTGGTCCAACTAATGCTGAGTCGGTCGAAGAAGGCCAGCCCGGCGGCTTGGTCGGGGTCTTGCGACTCTTCGCCGCCAGAGCCCATCGAGCCAAGCGCTCCCATCATCATCATCATGGGATTCATCATCATCGAAAAGATGTCGCCCCCTCCGCCTTGCTTCTCATGCACGATCTTCACGGCGCGCATATCGTCTTTGATATCGGCGGGCTTGATCTTGGTGGGAAGGGATTGATCCCGAAGGATCGTGCCCAGGTCTTGGGCGGGCACGAGGGCAGTGGGTAGGGCCAGAATGGCGACGGCGGCGAGTTTTAGGCTGAGACGCATGAAATATTTCTCCTGCCTCCTACTTTATTGCTTTGGCGTGGGAAATTGATAGGGGTGCAGGGGCTTCCTTCCAAAGCCTTTGCGGTCTTGGCGTCTTTGCGTGCAATGTTTGGAGCGTTTCACGCAAAGGCGCAAAGGACGCAAAGGTTGATTGTTGGTCCTTACTTCAACTCGGGCGTGATCTGGCCTTGGATGATGAGGCGGCCGTCGGCGATTTCGTAGCCGGTTAGCTTGGCTTGGATGGGCAGGTCGGCGGCGTTCAGGACCGGGTTGATCTTGTCGAGCTGGTTTTGGACCATGTTCTTCGCTCCGACGCCCATCACATCCACCGACTCCAAATCCACAAAAAGCTGGGTCCCATCCTGAATCCGCAGGGTGCAGACGGCCAGGGCCTTCATGATCATGATGCTGGCCTGGACGTGAATCTTGCCGTCTCGCAATTCCACCTTGAAGTCCTTCAGGCCGCCGGGGGCTTGCTGGTTGAGGAAGTCGGCGAGGTTGGGGGCGAGGATGAGGGCTTGCAGGGTTCCTGGCTCGGGGACTTGGACCTTGAATGGGTCCTTTTGCAGGTGAACCTGGCTGGCGGTCAAGGTGACGCCGTTGATGACCAGCCCCATGGGGAGCGATACGTTCTGCAGGACGACCTCGACATGGCCGACGTCGAGACTCTGGGGCTCTTTCACGATAGGGTAGGGTACCAGCCGTTTCGAGGTTTTGGTATCCTGGACCCTATGGTGTCTATGCTCGCGCTTCTGACCATGATGCCCCAGGACCTTCCCACCGCTCCGCCTGTGCCAAAGGCCGAGTTCCGGGCGGTGTGGGTCGCGACGGTGGCGAATATCGACTGGCCCAGTCAAGCAGGCCTCTCCACCGACAAGGCCAAGGCCGAGTTGGTGAGGATCTTCGACAAGTGTCGCGAAGTCAACCTGAACGCGGTCATTCTCCAGGTCCGTCCCGCGACCGACTCCCTTTACCACTCCCAACTGGAGCCGTGGTCCGCTTATCTCACCGGCGAGATGGGCAAGGCTCCCGAACCTTTCTGGGATCCGCTGGAGTTTGCGGTGGAAGAGGCGCATAAGCGCGGGATGGAGTTGCACTGTTGGTTCAACCCCTATCGCTCGCTTCACCCCACCCATGAGGGGCCGGTGGCCAAAAACCATATCTCGCGCACCAATCCCTCGGTGGTCAAGCAGTACGGCCGCTATCTTTGGATGGACCCCAGCGAGCCTGCCGTCCAACGCCGGTCGCTCGACGTGATGCTGGATGTGGTGCGCCGCTACGACGTGGACGGCATCCACATCGACGACTACTTCTATCCCTACAAGGAGAAGGGGCCGGATGGCAAGATCATGGACTTTCCCGACGATGCCAGCTACTCCCGATACCAGCGAGCGGGCGGGAAACTTGGGCGGGATGACTGGCGGCGGAAGTCGGTAGACGATTTTATCGAGCGGCTGTATGGCGAGATCAAGAAGGCCAAGAAGCACGTCAAGTTCGGCATCAGCCCATTTGGCATCTATCGTCCCGGAGTTCCCGAGGGGATCAAGGCCGGGGTGGACCAGTATGCCGATCTCTACGCCGATGCCCTCAAGTGGTATCAGAAGGGCTGGGTGGACTACTACACGCCCCAGCTCTACTGGCCCATCAGCCAGACTCCCCAGGCTTATCCCGTCCTTCTCAAGTGGTGGGCCGAGAACAATCCGGCGGGGCGGCACTTCTGGCCGGGCAACTTCACCGGTCGCACCAACCCCAGCGATGGCAACTGGCCCGCCAAAGAGGTGGTCGACCAGATCAACCTGACGCGGGGGCAGAAGGGTGCGACGGGCAACGTCCACTTCAGCATGAAGGCGTTCATGCGCGACTTCAACGGCATCGCGACCGCCCTCAAGAACGGCCCCTACAAAGAGCCCGCCCTCATCCCGGCCTCGCCTTGGCTGGGCAACAAGAAGCCGGAGGCTCCATCGGTGAGCGTGAATACAACGGGCAACCAGTCCAACCCCGGCGGTTTGGCTCCGGTCAAAGTGAAGCGGTTCTGGCGACTTGGTTGGCCCTCTGCGCAGTCGGATGACGTGCGGTTCTATGCGGTTTCGTTTGGCAAGAAGGTCGGCAACAAGGTGGTCTGGCGTCCTTACAAGATGCAGTCCGCCGCCGGAACCGTCTTCACTCAAGACGTTGCCGAGCCTTACCAATATGCGGCGATCCGCACGGTCAGCAAGACGGGGATGGTTGGGGACGCGACGGTTGTTGTGAGACCGTAGGCGGGCGCGGTGGATTCCCAGTGAGGCATCCAGTATAGGAGGTTAGGTAGTTCGCGCGCCATTTCCAAGCTTTCCTCCTTTGGGGATGCCAAGTTTGCAAGAACTGTGCTTCACGACCGCGAAGCGGTCTCAGACAATAGCCAGGCGGTCGAAGACCCCTGGACAGGCCAGCCATCCAGCCATCTATTGACCGCGAAGCGGTCACACCTTTGCCGAACGATGGTATTGGGACTACAAGCTGGTGCGACCGCTTCGCGGTCGGATTCTTTGCGCGGGATCCATCCAGGGGTCTTCGACGGCCTGGCTATTGTCTGAGACCGCTACGCGGTCAATGCCCCCACTTTCTCCTAATACTCCCGGTCGGTCTTGATGCCGGGTTGGGGGATGGGGTAGCGGCCGGTGGTTTCGGGCATGAGGGGGGACGGGGTGTTGTAATCCAGCTTGTCCACGTTCGGGGCGAACTCGTGGGTGGACTCGATGGCCTGATCCCAGGTGACCAACTGGCCGGTGTGAGCCGCCATGCGACCGAGGTTGCAGGTCATGCTGGCCTCGACGCCGTGCTGGACCTCGTTGTGGGGCCGGTTTGCGCGGATGGACTCCATGAGCGCGTCCCACTCGTTTTGGTAGGGGTTGCTACGGTCGGTGGATTGCCAGAGCAGGTTCTCCTGGTCCATGTTGTGGCCCTTGTAGATGGCCGAGGGGCCGCCGCAGTCGTTGGCTCGGGAGGCGATGGCGACGCCCTTGGTTCCGTGGACGTAGCTGGAGAAGCGGCCATAGGTGCCGTCGATGCATCGGCCATCGAAGAACATCTTGGTGCCGTCGGGATAGGTGTACTCCACGCCATAGGTGTCGAGGTTCTGATCCACGAAGACCTGGCCTTCCTTGTTCTGCTTGTAGTGCCGTCCGCCGATGGCCTGGGCGCTGACGGGGAGGGCGTTCTTCATCCAGTTGCCCTGGTCGATGATGTGGATGTAGAAGTCGTTGAAGCATCCGCCGCTACACCACAGGAAGCTGTGGAATCGCCGAATCTGGTACTCGAGGTCGCTGATGCCGTCGGGCTTGGGAGTGGACTCGAAGGTGGCGGCGGGGCCGTGCATTCGGTAGCCGCGAGTCAAGATGATCTCGCCGAGTTCTCCGCCTTCGATACGTTTCTTGAGTTCTTGCAACCATCGCGCATGGCGGGACATCAGGCCGACGCCAACCTTCAGACCGGCGGCCTTGGCCTGCTCGTTCAGGGCGAGCATCCGCTTGCTAGAAGGGCCGTCCACCGTGACCGGCTTCTCCATGAAGACATTCAGCTTCTTGGAGATCGCGTACTGGAAGTGGACCCAGCGGAAGGCGGGCGGGGTGGTGAGGATGACCACATCGCCGGGCTTGAGGACATCCATCGCCTTCTTATAGGCGTCGAACCCCACAAACTGCCGCTCCTTGGGAATGGTGGCCGTGTCTTTGAAGGACTTGGCGAGGTTGTTATAAGTGCTGTCCAACCGATCCTGGAAAACGTCGGCGATGGCGACGAGCTTCACGGGGCCGTTCTTGGTGGAGAGGGCGTTGGCCGCCGCGCCGCCGCCACGACCTCCGGCGCCCACCAGGGCAACCTGGATCGTTTCGTCGTTGCCCATGTGGACGCTTGGCAGGGCGAAGCCGGGCAGGGCGGCAGTGGCGGCCAGACCTCCGGCAACTTTCAGGACGTCGCGACGAGTGGGGTTGATGTTCTTATCGGTGCTCATGATGGGTGCTCAAACAAAGACGAAGCCGTAGCTATCTAGGAATGATATTTCCTTTCTGCGCCAAATGCGACGGTTGAGGCTAAAAAACCATGGCATTAGGGGTTTCGGGGTTGGGTGTTGGGGTGAAATGGCTGGTAATGGCGGCAAAGCTCTGGAACTGGGCAGGGAACCTGGAGTATGGGGCGGCGGGGTTGGCGGTGCCGGAAACGTTGGAGGAGCTGCAGGAGATCGTGGCTCGATCCGCGCGGGTCAAAGCTCTGGGGACTCGGCACTCTTTTAGCAACTTGGCGGATACCCAGGGCGTCCAGGTCTCGACAGCTCGGTTGAACCGCGTCTTGAATATCGACCGGGAGTTGCGGCAGGTGTGGGTGGAGGGCGGGGCGACCTACGGCGACCTCTGCCGGACGCTCGATGCCGAGGGTTTTGCGCTCCCCAACCTCGCGTCATTACCCCACATCTCCGTTGCCGGAGCCTGCGCTACCGCCACCCACGGATCGGGAGAAGGGAACCAGTGCCTGGCGGGAGCGGTCGCCGAGATCGAGATCGTACGGGGCGATGGGGAGATCGTGAGGCTGGGCCGGGACGACGCCGACTTCTTTGGTGCAGTGGTCTCCTTGGGCGCCTTGGGGATCGTGGCAAGGCTCAAGATGGATTTGATTCCCATTTTTGAAATGTCGCAGACCGTCTACGAAGGCTTGCCGCTGGACACCGCGTTGGCCCACTTCGACGAGATTCAGGCGATGGCCTATAGCGTGAGCTTCTTCACCCGCTGGCAGGACTCGACTATCGACCAGGTTTGGCTGAAGCATCGGGGGGCAGGGGATGGCCGGGAAGAGATTTTTGGGGCCAGGGCCGCCCGGGAGCATCGACATCCGATTCCCAACGCCTCGCCGATTCATTGTACGTCCCAGATGGGCGAGGTGGGGCCGTGGTTTGAGCGAATACCTCATTTCAAGATGGACTTCACGCCCAGTAGCGGGGAAGAGTTGCAGTCGGAGTATCTTGTCCCCCTGCGATACGCGGTCGAGGCTTTGGCGGCGGTGAACGAGTTGGCCCACCAGATCAGCCCGCACCTGCACATCAGCGAAATCCGAACCGTCGCCGCCGATTCCTTCTGGATGAGCCCCTTCTATGAGGAGCCGGGGGTCGGGATCCACTTCACTTGGCGGAAGGATTGGGAGGCGGTATCCGGGCTTTTGCCTGTGATCGAGGCGAAACTGGCTCCGTTCCAGGCGAGGCCTCATTGGGGAAAGCTGTTTGCGATGAAGGCGGACGCGATTCGACCCCTCTATCCCCGCTTGTCGGATTTTGGGGCGTTGGCCCGGAAGTTTGACCCGGCTGGAAAGTTTTTGAACGGCTTTTTGCAGGAAAGGCTGGGCTGGTTTGAATCCAAATCTGGTAACTTTTGTTTCCATTTCTAGAGCACGTTTCTTATAATAGAACCCAAGTTTGGAGGGTCAGTATGGATTTTAAGCTGGTGGTTTTGGTAGGCGCAGTTGCGATCGACTGCCAGCATTTCGGTTTTCCTGGACTACAGCGGCTTTGACACGAACGGCGATACACAGGCGGCAATTCGCTCACCGCGGCGGAGAAAGAAGAGTCAGGGTGCGCAGGACTCCCCTTCCTCCAAGACAAACCATTAGGAGCAAGGGGAGTCCTAACTAGCCTTGCGACGCTGGGCGCTGATGACTTCGGTGTTCATCCCCGCCCAGTGGAGCATCCCGCCGAACCGGCCGTGCTCCATCTTGATGCACTTGTCCACGACGACGTTAAGCCCGGCGGCCTGAGCTTTCTCGGCGCTGGGGATGTCCACTAGGCGGAGTTGCATCCAAACCGTCTTTGCCCCGATGTCGATAGCGTCTTGCACAATATCGGGAATCTCGTTGGCGGGGCGGAATATGTCCACCACGTCCACGGGGAAGGGGATGCTTCGGAGGTCGGGGTAGCACTCTTCGCCGAGGATTTCAGTGGCGCGAGGGTTGACCGGTATGATCCGATAGCCCTCGTCCTGCAGATAGCTGGCCACCATGTTGCTGGCCTTGGTGGACTCGGTGGAGAGGCCGACGATGGCGATAGTCTCGGCGGTCGCCAGGATTTGGCGGATCAGCTTGGTGTCCTGAAACCTCTGCCGTTGCTCAGGAGTGAGCTTGGTGTTGAGAGTGATGGTGCAGGCGGAGTTTGCGCCGAATGACATGACTAGGAACCTTCCTTTCGCTTTTCTAAAAGCTTTGTATGGGTTTCTGGAAAGAGCGCCTCAAGTGTGCGCTCACACTCCTGGGAAAGCACAGGCACATCGGCGACAGCGATCAACCATACCAGTGAGGGATCGACTGAGAAGTAGCCGTGAACGAGGCGATTTCTAAAACTCCGGATTTTCGAGAACGGAATGGCAGGCATTAAACTCTTCGTCGATTCTTCTAACGTGGAACATGCTTCGCCGATGATAACCAGTTGGAACTGGATGGCTGGCCCGAGCAAGGGGTCAGTTTCTAGTTCGTTTTCCGTCCGCCCCTGGACCATCTGGGCTAGCTTCTCAGCCGCCTCGATGATGTCTACCAGGTAGAGATCTTCATATCGAGTAGACAGGCTTTGCCTCCCTCAACACTCGATCTCGGATCACCCACTTCAGATTTTGCTTGGGCACCAAATCCACTTTGCGACCGAACGCTTTTGAGAATTGCTCTTCGGCTTCCATCAGATCAAACAGAGAATGCTTCGAATCGGGAGCGAACGTTGCCAGTAAGTCGATATCGCTTTCCGGCCCAAAGTCGTTCCTCAGCACTGACCCAAATGCCTCCAACTGGACAATGCTCCACCTAGAGCAGATATTGCCCAGCAAGTTCTCGTCGATCTGGATCGAGCCGATGTTCACGTTTACCTATCATATCGCATCTCGCCATGAGGGCATTCGCATTAGTTTTCGCCACACTATCCTGGCAATCATGCGGGTTACAGCAAACATGCCTCTGGACTTGGCGTAAAATGAACCCATGTCCGCTCGAATCGCCCTTCTCGTCGCCGGTATGTCCCTTGCTTGCCTTGGCCAATCCCAGGTGATTTGGGATGAAGGGATCCATGGGGATATCTCCAATGACCGGTTTGCCCCTTCCAGCGTCAACCTGGACTGGGGGGACAATCTTGTGATCGGCTCGATGGGAGGCTCGGACAAGGAGTACTTCCATATCCGCCTCGCGCCCGGCATGTCTTTGCTCGCAATCTTTGTCGAGAACTATGTGAGCACCGACACTCACTCTTTCATCGGGCTCCAAGAGGGAACAACCTTCACTGAGGACCCGCTCACCGCCAACCCGGAGAATCTGCTCGGCTGGACGCTATGGGGCACGGGCGACGAGGGACAGGATTTGCTCTCGCGCATGGCATCGCAGTCCGGCACCATCGGCTTCATCCCACCCCTGGGCGGCAGCGATTACACGTTCTGGATTCAGCAGACCGGGGACCCGACCGAGTACACGCTGAACTTCACCACCGTTCCCGAGCCTGGGACATTGGCGGCGGTTGGATTTGGATTGGCGGTATTGGCGCGGCGACGGCGAAAGTTGGGCAAGTAAGGCTGGGTCAGGATTTGTTGAAGGCTCTCGCGAGTCTGTCATATTCGCTGTGACTTCCTATCCAAAACCAAACAACCGATTCGCCTTGAATATCCGCTAGCGCTCGCCAGTGAAGGCCGATGCGTACCGAATAGATGGGGTCCGTTGCGTGGATGCGCTTGTACTGCAAACGGGGGTGCAGCGGATTTGCTTTCCACTTTCGGTACGCAGTTTTCGCCTGTTCTTTGACCTCAGACGGCAAGCCTTCAAAGAGCTTGCGGAAGCCCTCGGTTGTCCGGGAAGTCACTGAAGGAGGTCGTCCAAGTTCTTCGTTTTTCCGGCGTTGTATTCGGCGCGAGCTTCCTTGGCGAGCATGGCCAGCATGTCTTGACTCTGCTCGAATCTTTGTGCCCAGGCCCGGTCGCCCTCTAGTTCAGCGAGTAAGAACTCGGCGAACTGGTCCTGTTCTTTTTCAGATAGCTTTGAGGCTTCCTTAAATGCTGCTTCCAAACGATCGCTCACCGCACTATTCTACGCCAGGTTGCCTATCCCAAAGCCTGATCCAAGTCCCAGAGCAGGTCATCCAGGGTCTCCAGCCCGACCGACAGCCGAACCGTCCCAGGTGTAATCCCACCCCGAGCCAACTCCTCATCCGAGTTCTGCTGGTGAGTCGTAGAAGCCGGGTGGATGACCAGGGACTTCGCATCTCCCACGTTCGCCAAGTGGGAGAACAACTGCAACGACTCGATGAACTTCCGACCCGCCTCGCGGCCGCCCTGGATTTCAAAGGCCATCACCGCGCCCGCGCCCTTGGGCAGGTATTTGCGGGCGAGGGCGTGGTGGGGGTGGGAGTGGAGGCCGGCGTAGTGGACGCGCTCGATCTTTGGGTGGCCCAAGAGGAACTCGGCCACGCCCATCGCGTTCGCCACGTGCCGCTCCATCCGCAGGGAGAGGGTCTCCAGGCCCTGGATCAGCATGAAGGAGTTCATGGGCGAGATGCAGGCGCCGGTGTCGCGGACGGTCTCGGCGCGGAGCTTCATCAGGAAGCCGTAGTGGCCGAAGGTGTCGTAGAATTTCATCCCGTGGTAGCTGGG
>CAZCSP010000026.1:0-63117 GCA_964501275.1 uncultured Fimbriimonadaceae bacterium
TTTGAGTTCAAAAAGGTGGTGGGCGGTACAGGATTTGAACCTGTGACCCCTACAGTGTCATTGTAGTGCTCTACCACTGAGCTAACCGCCCTTGGGGAAGTTGGATTATGGCTTGAAGCTGGGCTTGGTTGCAAGGGGTGGGGGTCTTTATCCTGACATGGCCTGTGCTCCCAGAGCGAGGGCGCCTTTCAGCCTGCATCAGTTGTGTTCCTTCGGTGGCTCTCGGCGGTCTACGGTGGTTTTGTCCCCGACCATTTGAAAGAACCACCGAAGAACGCAGAGGACCACCGAGGATTATCTATCGTCTGAGTGGATGATCGTGAATTGTCCGGGTGGGGGGCGGGCCTCAGAGTTATCCACACCCCTGTGGAAAAGTTTTGAAAATTCTAGGTTGACAAAAGCCGCTGCCTACAAGCTTGTATATAGTAGACAAATATATACTAACTTGTAGAGAGCATCCAATGAATACACACGATCTGAGATTTGTTGCCGACGCCCTGCTGGCCATCGTGGGGCAAGATGAGAAGGCGCCTTTTGAACTCGACAGTCTGGTGCGCCGCCACGCGATGAGCGCCCAAGGGACCAAGACCTTCGTCGAGATGGCCGCCAACCGCCGCCCGGACGACTACCTCCTCGCAAACGAGTGCCGGGAAGTCTACGCGCGGGCCAGCCTGACCAAAAACCAGGCAGAAGTGCTGGATATGCGGCTCATGGGCCTGTCCTTTGAGCAGATCGGGCGGTGTAAACGCAGTTCGCGCCAGGGTGCGATGCAGGTTTTTTTGCACGCGATCAAGAAGATTGGGCGGGTTATGCGCGTCTATCCCTATATTGGGCTAAGCGACGTCTACCGCAGCGAGGTTCACCGGGGGTTGTAGTTTGGAACCTTTGGTAGAATGAGATGGACTGGGAGTAATAGCCCAAGGTGAGGATGATGGTTTCCTGTAAGCAGTGCAACACACAAAACAGCCTTGACAGCGCCTTTTGCAAGAAGTGCGGCGCGGGGCTCGATGCCGCGGAGATCGCTCTGGCCAACGATAAGCTGAGCGCCATGATCGCCGACGGCAACCGGCTATTCGCTGATGGCCGAACCGAGGACGCGCTGATGGTGGCGGAGACGGCGATCGCCAGCAATCCGGCATCGGCGGTGGCAGTATCCCTGAAGGGGATGTGCCTGGAGCGGAAAGGGATGCTCGCCGAGGCCTTGGAGTGCTTTGAGCGCGTTGTCGAACTTCAGCCCGACTCCACCCTGGACAAGTTGAAAGTCAACGACCTGAAGAACCTGCTCGCCGTGGAGAAGTTCGAAATCAACCGTGCCCCGGATCGACGCATGGCAGTGATGGGAGCCTTTGCCGCAACCGTTTTTGTGATGACCTGTGCGCTTCTCTTCGTCAAGGCGAACGCAAAGGAAACGGAACAGCCAACGCTGGTGGCACAAAACGACGTGCCCAAGGCACGGACCTTTGAAGAGGTTTTGCCCAAGCAAGAGCAGCAGCCGACTCAGCCCCAAGTTCAAACCAACCCTCAGGTCGATCCAGCTCAGCCGCCGATTCAGCAGCCTTCGCCCAACGCCGGGCGAGAGCGTATTCAGATCCCGGCTTTCCCTGGCTCCACGATACCGCGGCCTGATGGTGGGACAGACCCAGTGATCATTAAGTCTAGCGACCTTGAACTGGAGAAGGAAAATCGTGGGCAGGAGCCTCCCCGGCCACCTCGTGGCAACGAAACCGAAGACCCCGATCCTCCCGTTGTCGATCCCATCCCTCCGAAGGTTGAGCCAAAGAACGATCCCGGCATCATTGAGATCGAGTTCTCCAAGGGAGCCCCCACCCAGGGGAATAGCGGAGAGGGCGCGGTCAGCGGGAACGGGCGCACCGCCCTCATCGCCACCGCACGGAACCAGATGATGCAAGGCAACTACAGCGCGGCTGCCAGCACCTATGAGCGAGCTCTCCGCGCCGGGGCCGACCAGGGGTCCACCAACCAACGTCTGGGCCAGTGCTACGCGCAGTTGGGTCGAAACGGGGAAGCGGTCTCTGCCTATTCCCGAGCCGCCGCCGCCTTTGAGAAAACCGGCAATACGCAGGCAGCCGAAGCCTGTAAGCAGGCGATCAAGGTCTTGGGCGGTTAATCCTCATGCGTCTCCTCTTGGCATTCGCCTTTCTGATAGTCGCCAAGTTGGCGCAGGCGTTGCCAGGGGTGCTGATCGTGCAGGAGATGCTGCCGGAGGATCGTTTTGGCGACCCCAATGTGGCGGTGGCCAATCTGCTGGCCGATGGCATTGAGAGAGAGGGCCTTTTTGCCCCGGTGGTGTGGAGCTTTACCGATCCGATCTTCCGAGCGGCTGTCGATGAGAAGAAGATAATGGCCTCTGACAAGCCGCCCACGCTCGAACAGGCCTACGAGGCGGCCAAGAAGCTGCGGTTGGATTACATCATCTTCGTCCGCACCTATCAGTACGGCAACTCTGTCATGGGGCGCATCCAGCTTTATCGGGGCACGAAGCTGACCTGGAAGGATCCGGAGAAGGGAACCGAAATCATCGACCCCACCTTTGATCCCACGCCCGTCACGGGAGTGGACAAAGACGGCCGCCCGACCAAGACCACCCCCAAGCCCCGAATGATCAAGACCGAAGATCGGGCGATGTCGATCTTGGGTCCCGAGGGACTGAATCGCGAGGATTCCGCCGCATCTCTGGTGCGCACCTGGATCGAATACATCAAGGCGGGGCCGATGAAGGGGCAGGCAGTCCAGCCCAAAATTCTTACCCCCGAGCCTCTGCCCGGAACAAACACCAAGGTTCCGGAAGGGATTGTTCCCAAGGTCAAGCCGCAGGTAGACAACAAGCAACTTTTGGCCGACTTGGATGCAATGGTGAGGAACGGCCAGATCATCCTCGCGATCCTCATTCTGCGCGATGCCGTAGATGCCGAGCCGCAGGATGTTGAGCGTCGAGTGGCTCTGGTTCGGACTCTGCTCTTGGTGGGCCAGCCTGAACTTGCGGCCAAAGAGGCAAGACGGGCAGCCCAACTGCTTCCCGACAAGGTCGAGCTGAGGGCAATGGCCGCACGGGCATGGATGCAAGCAGGGAGGGAAGACGAGGCGATGGCCGACCTGAACGAAGCGGTCGCTCGTGATCCCAACAGTGTGGAGACCCGCTTCCTCTTGGCCGAGGTTAACCTCTCCAAACTGCGACCCCAACAGGCCATCGAGCATCTGGACGCCGTCCTCAAGGAGAAGCCCACGGGTGAAGCCTGGTTCCGATATGCCCTGGCACAGACGCTGCTGGGCGATAAGGAGAAGGCCGCCGAGGCCTTGGCCAAGGCGAAAGAGGTCGGCCTGCCCGCCGGTTCTCAGGACGTGGCTGTCCGCTACGACTCGACCTTGGACGTGCTCGACAAGAGCATCATGCAGCTTGGCGAGGACCTTCGAGCCCTCTACAACAAGGCCCAGGTGCATCGCACCGATGGCGAGGTTAAGGAGGAATACCAGATTTCTCAGAGCGTAGTGCTGGCATGGAACGCTTTTCTGACCTCCAGCCCCGCCCCCAATCTCCACCGATCTTCCCACGACCGCCGACTTTTGGCACTTAATTTGCTATCCCAATCCCTGAACGAACTCGGGACTTATCTGGCAACCAACGACGAAGGTCTGTTTGCCGATTCCCGAATCAATATGGGCGAAGCGCTGAAGCAGTTCACGGCTGCGCAGGCCTCGTACCGAAGCGAGATTGGAGGTATAGCAAAAGGTGTTGGGAATTGATAGTTTCTGGCTGAGCATCGGTGGCGTTTTTGTAGGCTCGATGGCGCTGGGTTTCTTGACCGTCAAGTTTCTGCGACGTCGGAAACAAGTGCCGGTTCCCAAGCTGAACGCGATCCTTCGGATCAGCACTTCTGGGTGCGTTTACCGCGCCCACTTCATCGGCGAAAGGCCCGGCGGTTGGGCATTCACCCCTCCCCTCCAGCGAGACGGATATGTGCCGATCCGCGAAGGGGACTATATCATCATGGAGACCGTGATGGATCAAGGCGTGGTTGTTTTTAAGACCACGGTCAAAGAGCGATCCACCACCCCGCCCATGCTCGTCGCCGAGAGGCCAACCTTCTGGCATGTGGAAGACCGCCGAGACTTTGCCCGGATAGAGGAGATCGGCCACCTTCAAGCCAAGCTGGATGGAGACAAAGTCGGCCTCATGGACATGTCGGCCTGCGGCGCCCGGATAAGGTCGCAGGCCCGACGAGCCCCCGGCGAACGAGTGAAGCTGGAGGTTGCCGGCTTCGAAGAGCCCATCCACGGTTTCGTACTGGACTCCGACCGCAAAGGCGACCGCTACATTACGAGGCTAAGGTTCGAAGAAGAAACCGACCTCGGGGCGCTGGTAGGGGTCTAACCGACCGCTTTGTCGAGCACGGCTTTATTAAACCAAGCCGGCACTTCGTCGCTTTTCAACTCCAGGTCGCTGCCATTGGTTGCCTCAGCAATGAGAAAATGGTCGCCCGAAGCCCTGGAGTTATCGAAGATATAAGCTCGGGAAGAGTTAAGGATAGCTTCGTAGAGCAAGTCGAGGGAGCGGTAGTATCGGCTCCGGATCTTGTCCTCTGGCACATCGTGGCCGCCAAGCAAGACCCTGTTCCTAACCCTTGACACATTAATCTCCGGGTCTTCGGTGGCAATGTAGTAAAGATAGGTTCGGTAACCCTGCTGTAAAGCCGTCTGGAGAAAATCAACCTTGCTCCTGTGGGACATCACCGTCTCAAACGTGAACGACCTCCCTTGATGAAGTAACTCCGTTCGCAACAGATCGGCTGCGGCAGAGAACAGATAGGGACTCAGGCTGATGGCGCTGAAGTCAACAGAATGCGCCTTTAGACGAATCTTGGCAACATCCTCTCTTGAATATTCCTGTTGGGTCAAGGTTGAGTTCAGAAAGAACCCTTGTACCTCTTCTAGGCTTGTCTGAATTCCTCGGGAATAGAGGTCGAGCCGATGCGTTGCGCGAACCTCGCTTTCTATCTCGTCAGGATTGATATAGACGCTAAGCAACTCAGGAGGCAGAACGCTCTGGATCGTGCTCTTGCCAGATCCGTTTGGACCGGCGAACATTCGCAGGCGTGGCGTCTTCGAATTCACCGAAGCTTGATTCGAGTCCCCTTGACCACCCTAGTGCGCTTTGGTACAGCCTTGATTGCCGTCCGAGTCTGGTCTGGACTTACGCTATAGAGCGTATCGTTGGCCACAATCAGCACCGTATGGCCTGCAGTAATGCTTTCCTTATAGGCAGCCTCTACCGCCTGCGCCGCCCTTTCTGGCACCAGTTTTTCCATGTGTTCCATAGCGTAGGATGTGTGAGCCACTGTTATTATTCTACGGCTAATCAGGGCAGAAAGCTATGCTGGGTTTCAAAAGACGTGGCGAACTCATATAGATTCAAGTTTGAGGGTCATTCCTAAACAAATCCGCCAAAAGACCTATCCACCGAAACGCCTGTCTACCCACAGGCGTCATGAGAGTTGACGCATATCCTCCTTCCCCCTGGAAAGAAGGAGACTTCTTCTCCAGGAAAACCCCCACAGGCCCCTTCCCTCAAGGGGCCTTCTTCTTGGCTTTAGGTCTTGGGTTTTTGGCTATCGGATGACTCACCCCCAGCGCCTAATGCCGAATACCCAACACCCAACACCTACCGCCTCCCCAACACATCCAGCAGCGCAAACCCAAACACCCCGATCGACACAAATCCGTTCAGCGTGAAGAACGCCAGGTTGACTTTGCTCAGGTCATGCGGCCTGACCAGCGACTGCTCATAGCCCAGCAACACCGCCGCAAACCCGACCCCTGCATAGTAAATCGGTCCTGCCCCTACCAGATAGCCCCCCAACCCCAGGAACCCCACCGCCAGCACATGGCAAACCCGGCTGAGCATCAAGGCCCGAGCTTTCCCCAGCGTCTGAGGAATGGACCGCAGCCCGTTCTCCCGGTCGAACTCCTCGTCCTGCAACGCATAGATGATGTCGAACCCGGCGGTCCAGAAGAGAACGGCGGCGGTCATCGGCACGATCGCCCACTCCAGAGCCCCAGTCGAGGCGATCCAGGCGGCCGCCGGGGCGATGCCCAAAGACAATCCCAGCACAAAGTGGCAGAGGGGGGTGAACCGCTTGGTGATCGAATAGAAAAGGGTCGTTCCCAGGGCAATGGGGCTAAGCGCCAAAGCCAAGGGATTCAGCATCCAACAGGCGACAAAGAAAACCGCGCAGCTGCCGTAAAAGAAGAGGGTCGACTGCCGCAGAGTAAGCAACCCAGAAGGAATGGCCCGCACCTTGGTCCGAGGGTTCCGAGCATCGATATCCCGGTCCGCAATGCGATTCCAAGCCATCGCCGCGCTTCGACAACTGACCATCGCGACAATGATCCAAAAGAAAATCCGCCCCCCCGGCCACGCCGTCTGGAAGGCGGATAAAGACCCCCACATCATCCCGATCATCGCAAATGGTAAAGCAAAGATCGAGTGCTCAAACTTGATCATTTCGAGATAAACCCGAAACGCCCCCCAACCCCGCGCCGCCGTTGCCATGGGGGAGAGTTTACTTAGTTGGGCATTAGGCATTGGGCAATAGGTGATCGGGCTGATCCGTTCCTACCGCCAAATGCCCAACACCCAGAGCCCAACGCCGTTACGCCACCCCCGCCAACGCCTCGTGATGCTCAAGGCATTGGGCAATAGGTGATCGGGCTGATCCGTTCCTATCGCCAAATGCCCAACACCCAGGGCCCAACACCGTTACGCCACCCCCGCCAACGCCTCGTGATGCTCAAGGCATTGGGCAATAGGTGATCGGGCTGATCCGTTCCTATCGCCAAATGCCCAACACCCAGTAGCCCAACGCCGTTACGCCACCCCCGCCAACGCCTCGTGATGCTCATAGTGCTCGCTCGCCGCCTGAGTAAGCGTGGTGAAGTGCGCTCCGCGCTCTCGGAAGTATCGGATCGTCTTGGTCAGGTCCTCTACCGAATCGTGGTAGTCGCGCAGGCCCAGACAGATGACCTCCCGATTCATGTTCGCCTCAAACAGCTCCTTCAAACTATCAAACCCGGCATCCAGATAGCCCATCTGGCCGTTGTGGGTTGCCACGGGGACGTGCAGAATTCTCCCATTGCCTTCCTTCTTCAGGTCCTCGGAACTGCTGTGATAGGGCTCATGCGGGGCGCCGTGCCAATCCACGAACATCTTGTATTCCGCATCAGGCACCACCGAACTGTCCACCAAAATCCCGATCTCCTCCAGATAAGGGATGTCGGAGGGCAACAGGGCAAAGGCACCCGCGCGAAAGGCGGTGACCTTGATCATGTGCGACTTCAGCGTGTCCTTTGCCAGCCAGATGATATTGGCCCGCTCCTTAGGGTCCTCTACATACCCGCGCTCGTTCTCAAAATTGACCTTCATCCCCATCTCATGCCAACTGGGGACCTTGTGGACGAACTCATGGTAGTACAGGTTCGTGTTTGCGCTGGGATCTTTCAGGGAAACATGGACCATCCACGTCGCCGGGACGAACTCCGCCTCGAAAACCTTGATGTAGTCGGGCGTGTAGCAACGGTCGTGGTGGGCTCCTTCGCAGTCGATGGTGAAGACGACATTTGGCATGAGTGATTATCTCCTTGGAATCTTCTGAGACGACGACGTCTCGGGTTGTTTGAGGCTTGGGGGCAATGGCGGATGGTTCGCGACGATGGCGAAGCAATCGGCTTTCGGTAGGTGGTGTCCTGCGTTCAAACCAGGTATTTGCCCCGAGAAGCATTTTCGGAATCGCGGTTGCAGACTCCTGTTCTTATAATACGGGATTTTTCGGAGAAAAGGACGGTTTTTGATGGGGTGGATTTTGCTGACAGCAGCGCGGCTGTGGCCTTCTCCCAAGTCCCGTCCTCAATCCCGCGCCCTCGGCAACTCTCAGAAGAGAGGAGATCGTCAGCGCCACGATCTCAATGCAAAAAAGCCCGCGACGATTGTCGCGGGCATCCTCTCTCCCTTACCGGTCAGATTAACGTCGGTTCTTTCGCTTGCGGATCAGAGCCATCGCGCCCAAACCGAGAGCGGCCAGGGTGGCGGGCTCGGGAACTGGCGCATAGGAGCCGGGGTTGCCCAGGTCCTGGACGGTGGAGAAGTAGGACCCGAAGGCGTCGCCGTCCTCGGAGAAGAACCACTTGCTCACGTCGTTCGAGCCCAGGTCTATGGGGTTTACGTTTCCGCTGATGCCTTGGGTACGGATGGTGCCGGGAAAGTTTTGGTCGCCAAAAGTGAGTCGGTCGACCAGGTTACCGGAGGCATCAAAGATGTTGATTTCGTCGTTTCGACCCAGATTCGCCATGTTGCCCCCAGCAACCTGGACGGATGTGGCCAGACCCCAGAAAACTCGAAACTCTTCTGCGGTCGCCTCAGCGATCAATGCCGACGCGCCCGGAGCCAAGATGCCGATCTCACTGAGGTCGAACGTGCCCGGAGCCCGGCTATCGTCGTCAAAGCTCCACCCGGTGAAGTCGATAGCCGACGAGCCCATGTTGGTGAGTTCGACGAACTCGCCCCCCGTGGAACCGCTGTTGTACATCCACTCGGTGATGTAGATGTTGCCGAAAGCCGCGCCTACCGAACCGATCAGCGCCAAAGAAACAAAAGCCCTCTTCATAAGAAACCTCCCAATCGTCTTCGAAGCTTGGCTGGGCAATGCTAAGAGCAGGTTAAGGCCCGAGCACTCAGGCATTTTTGCGGGCACCGACGAACCGATGGACCGCCGATCTCCAGATCGGCATAGCAAGCCCGTAGTGAAACAACCCAAGCCCCTACCAAAAAAAGATAGAAACCCCCTGTCTCCAGCGTCTCTGTTGTATTCATGCGCCGGCTTGCCATCCCAATCATCCTCCTACTCCCCGCCCTCACCTGGGCGAACGGTGCGATGGGCTTGGGATTGGAGATGTTCCACTTCGGCTACTGGCTGGTCTACGTCGTCGCGATGATCGTCTTCGAGGCGTGGTGGATCGGGCGCAAGTCGGGCGTCTCCTGGGGCGCTTCGCTGGGAATCTCGTTCTTGGGCAACCTCATCACCGCCATGCTCTGCTCCCAGATGGCCGCGCCCGCCCTGCACCAACCGGTCTGGGGCTCCAAACTCAATCCCAATCCCTTCCTGAACGCCATCGCGCTCTTCCTCATCTACGGCCTGATCTCGGCGGTAATCGAAGCCGGACTTTGGCAGATGATGACGAAGAAGGAGCGGATATTGGGCAGGTCGTTGACGGCCCACATCCTCTCCATCCCGATCGCCCTGGCCATCCTCCTGATCTCAGAGCATCCCTACGCCGGGCTGGATGCTTTCACCCATCATCCGAGGCGATGGATTTTGGAGAACTGGGCGAAGCGGCAACTACAGGACCAGATCATGGAACAGGAGAAGGTTCCGGCTTTCTCGACCGTCGAAGAAGCCATCCGCGCCCTCCCACCAGAAGATACCGAAGCCTGGACCGCCGCCTACTACCCCAACTTTGGCCGATTCGCATTCGGAGAAACCCGCTCCGTCCCCTATCTATGGAACACCGCTCTCAACGGCAAGGAAATCGGCGGAGAGGAGGAGAATTGGGTTTGGCTCATCCGCCCGCCCAAGGGCGAGTATCAGAGGGTCATCGAAGTAGACCTTTCAACTGGCCAAGTGCGGGCGAGATTGGAGTAAGCCGCTAGTCTCCTCTATCTTCTGATATGATAGGAGGACGATGAAGGCTCTCTGGAAGCTTGCCGCCGCAGGGACGATGGGGGCTACGGTTGCCGCCACAACCCTGTGGCAACCAAAGAGCCTTTACCCTATGCGTTCTTGGAGAAGTATGAAGTTGTCTCCAAAACAACAGCGTCAAACGGCACGCCCCTCATCCTGCGAACAGACGTGCAACCTCTCATTGCCGAAGCAAAGCAGGTTGTCGATCCGATGAGTCTTGTTATTGAGATTGGTGAGTTCAGATTCTGTAGTCGCAGATTCTGGACCTCTAATGATATCTATATTTCAGACAATCTCAATGAATACCTGCCCAAAAATCATTCGCTTTACGTCCCTGGACTTTCCACAGTAAACTATGATCGACAATACGCGCCCTGGGAAGTGGGTTGGCGGTGGGTAAGGGATAAGCTCGATCCGGGATATCGTGAGCGTGAAATGTTCACACTAAGATGACGGTCATCTGAACCCGCTGACTTGAGTACAGGTCACCGATAGCGACAAGTCGGTTGCCGAATAAATTCGGCGATCCCAGCTTGACTACTAACCAGCTTCAACCACCCGCACCCGATCCCCCTCGATCTCAAAAGTCAGCTTCTTCCCCAGCACCGTCAGGTTCCGCAAGGTCAGCTTCTTCCACTCCTTGGGCAAGTTGGGGGCGATGCTTAGAATTTGCCCATTCTGCAAGGGCATCGACCACTGGGCGTTGGGGGCCTTCTTGCTGTCGATCCTCAGCCCCGCAAATCCAAACAGCACCGCCTGCAAAGACCCCGCCGCGCCAGTGGTGAAGTAGGTCCGGCTGGAGTTGCGTTTCTCGCTGAAGAGCAGGAAGGGCGGCTTCACGAACGG
The DNA here is from genome assembly GCA_964501275.1 of uncultured Fimbriimonadaceae bacterium. Classification (GTDB taxonomy): domain Bacteria; phylum Armatimonadota; class Fimbriimonadia; order Fimbriimonadales; family Fimbriimonadaceae; genus 55-13. The sequence continues at coordinate 10,596 of CAZCSP010000026.1, forward strand.
CTTCCAGCTCTCATGCCAGGCCTGGTAGGCCTTCTCCTTCTCTCCCAACCGAGCCCAGATGATCGAATGGATGGAGTCCGTCATTGCCGGCCCATTCTGGGTCACCTTGTCCGCAAATCGCTCCATCATCGCCCGCGCCTGCTCCTCGGCGGGAGGGTATTGGAGGGGGTAGATGCTCAGCACGGCGGCGGCCTGTTTGTATCCGCGCAGGGCGTCGTTGTCATAGGTGAGGAAGGTTTGGTCATCTTGGGGGAGCTTGTAGGTGGGTTTAGCAGGCCAACGGGCTCGCTTCCGAACGTACCAGCCCCATTTAGCTTCGTCATCCGACACAGTTTCTAAGCTTGTCGCCCACATTGCGAGCAGGTTGGTGTAGAGGTCGTTGTCGCCAGTGTGGTGTTCGTCGGGAGACATGGTGGCTTTGATCTCCCAGAGGTCTCCCTTGCCCTTTTCAGAGCGTAGCCAGCTAAATATCTGAGCCCCGATCTGAATCTCCTGGTTCTGCTTGGAATGGACCAGCCCCAATGCACTGGCTTGGTTGATGGAAAAGGCGATTGAACTCGTTATGTGATCTTGAAATCGGCTAGGTCCAGGAACGGTCTCTTTGCCTGTGACGCTCGACTCCCAAGGGAACTTTCGACCTGCATAGGGGCGCCCGCTCAAGAAGGATGACTGAACCTTGCCGCTAGCCGTTGGCCGCCCATCCTCATAAGCCCACTTGAAGAAGTTCTGGTAAGCCTGCTCGGAGCGGGCAATGCGATACTCCGGAATCGCCTTCGCCCGCTCAGGATCGATCAAAGCCAGAGCCGGAAACACCCAGATATCCGCATCCCAAAAGACATGCCCGTTGTAGATATCCGAGCTCAGCCCCATCGGACTAACCGACATCCCCCCATCCGGATGGATCGCTCCGCGCAGATAGAACAACGCCGACCGCACAAACTGCTGATCCTCCACCGGTCCTTCGATCTCGATATCGGTTTGCCAAGCCTTGGTCCAGTAGTCCTTGGAAGCACTGACGATCTCTTCGAAGGCCATGGCCTTTTCGGCCTCGGTCTGAGCCGTGCGGGTGATGGTAAAGACAGGTCCCGTGGAACCGGTGCTCGTGAGCTGATCTTTCAGAAACCAGCGCCGGCCCGCTCGATTCACCGCTGGATTGGCGGATGAATCAACGGTCCCCCCAGATGGCCCGAGTTCAAGGGAGTCTCCTCCAAGCGATGAGTGGACACGAACCTTCGTAGCGGCTGGATAGTCGATCAGCCATCGTTGGCCAAAGGCTCGTTTCTCCGGGTGAACGACCGTCTCCACCGTCACCCGCACCTTCCCTCCCAACTGAACAGCCTGAGACCAGGACTCGGTGACGACTCCGGTCGTCATATCGAGCTTCGACGCATAGTCTCCAGACCGGCTGCGGTCCAACGGTTCGTCGCTGACCGAAACCACAAGGTCGAGGAATCCCGCCTCGGGCAGAATCTTCTCCTCGCCGTCACGTTGATAGTGGCCAATGTCGAACAGCTTGTTCTCAGATCCAAGCCGCACCCCAACCAACCCGTTCCAAAGCAAAGCCGGCGTCTCCCCATTCGGGTCCAAATTGGTGATGACCCACGGGTCAACGGGCACAACCTCGGGTGTGACCGAGGCGGATTGCGCTTTGTCCCGAGCACAGCCAGCGATGAGCAACAGGCAAAGAGCCCCGGCGACCGCTCTGCTATTAAAAGCCATACAATAACTCACAACCGTTTCCCAAAGCCCTCCGTTCGCGCTCCTTCAAAGATTGTGGATCAAGAGGCATGGCGCTGCCAGACAACGTCATCAAACCCCCGACACAGCTAGCTTAATCGCGGGGGGAGGGCGCCCCAACCCGCCTTGGCCCGTCTAGAGCCAAGGAAGGATTATCGGGCTGTGAACAAGATCACACCTAGCCAGGCTTGCAAACCTTGCAGGGCTTGTATCCCTTCTTCTTGGCCTCGGCGATCGCCATCCCTTTGGAACCTTTCTTCAGCTTGCAGTTCTTCTTGTGGTAGCTCTTGCCCGCTTCGATGACGTAAACGGTCGTCACTCTGGGAGGAGCCTTCTGGGCGGTAGCCACGGAAGCCATGGCGGTCAGGACGATGATGGAAGCGGCAATAGAAGTGAGCTTTCGCATACGGTTATTCTAATGCTTTTTTGCCGGGAAAGCCAAGTGATTTTAACTGCTGAACGCGTGATAAGCCAAGTCGTCGATCACCTCCAGATATGGCTGAACATTCTCAACGAGCAGATAAGTAGGGTCGTCCTCTGCCGATACATATCGGTAGGTAGCAAGCACCCACATAAGTTCTGCTTGCTCTGCAATGCCCAACTTGGCAACGTCTGGATACTCGTGGATTAGAAATGCGATCTCAGAAAGGGAATTCGGTGCGTTAGGGCCGAGGAGGACTCTGCCATTCTTGGCTGACAGAACAAGGTCTGGGCTGGTTACCAGGTTGCGGTTGGTCAGTTCTGCCCAGCCTGCCAAGGGAGCGAGCACCTCCTTTTGCATCCACTCCCGATCGTCTTCATCGGCTCTGGAGTAGACATCTGCCCAAGCAATCGAGAAGGAAACTGGATTGATATGGAAAAAGGGCGAGTCGTCCGTTAGATCGAGGAGCAGTTCGCCCCACTTCGAGGACCTCTCCAGATAATGCCTTGCCCAAAAAGCATCGAGAATGTAGTTCTCGAACTGGGAAGGGCGCTCGGGCATTGGCTTAACCGATCACTTAGTGCCCGGTAGGGGCGACTTCGCGTGCTGGGTCTGATGTTTGCGCAGGTTCTTCAAGTAGGCTGCCCTTTGCTCTTTAAGCGCCTCAAGGCCAAAAAAGCCCGTTGCTCTCTTTTGAACCTGCTTTTGATTATTCTTTGCCATAGATCGTTTCCTCAAGATAGGGACGTGTTAAGTGCTAGGGTTTGCCCTAACGACCTAAACCCTGTCTCACTTTTCTTTGACGTTCACTCACCCACAACCATGAATGGATAGGTCTTTTACCCGATTCGGGCAAGGATGTGGCTAGTTCGATATGCAGGTTTAATAAAAACTAGCTTGTGGGTAACCTGCACCCCATGCCAACGGTGGCCTATGATCGCTATTACCGCTACGCCGACCTTACTTCCATTCTGGAGTCCTACGCCGCGGAGCACCCCGACCTCTTCCAACTGGAATCCATCGGCAAGTCCCATGAAGGCCGCGATATCTGGCTGGCCACCATCACCGACCTCGCCACCGGCCCCGCTTGTGAAAAGCCCGCTTTCTGGGTAGACGGCAACATCCACGCCAGCGAACTAAGCGCCAGCACTGCGGCCCTCAAATTGATAGAAAAGCTAATAGCCCCCTCCACCATTTCTCGGGGCCAAAGCAGGGACATTCAGGAGGCTTCTGCGGAAGTGGAGGAGGGGGTTGGGGGTGGAGGTGTCCTGAAAACCCACGCCTTCTACATCGTCCCCCGCCTGAACCCCGACGGCGCGGAGTGGGCCATGGAGGACCCGCCTCGGATCGTCCGCTCCGGCACCCGCCCCTACCCCTACGACGAGGAGGACCCCTACGGCATCGAGCGCAAAGACATGGACGGCGATGGGCGCACGCTCTGGATGCGGATTCAAGATGACAACGGCCCCTGGATCGTCTCCGACCTCAACCCCCGTCTTCTCAGGAAGCGCAAACCGGGCGAGTCGGGCGGTCCCAAGTGCTACCGGCTCCTCCCCGAGGGCGAGTTCCACAACTGGGATGGCCTCACTCTGCGCGACCGCAAAGTTCCCCAGGGGCTGGACTTTAACCGCAACTTCCCGAGCGCCTGGCGGCTGGAGGGAGACCAGCACGGCGCAGGCCCATTCCCCACCAGCGAACCCGAAATCCACGCCGCCGTGAACGCCATCTGCCAAAGGCCCAACATCTGCGGTGCGGTCTGCTTCCACACTTTCAGCGGGGTCCACCTCCGTCCACCCAGCCGATATGCCGACGACGAACTGCCCGCCGAAGACCTCTGGAACTTCCAAGCCATCGGCGACAAAGGCTTCGAGATGACCGGCTACCCCGCCATCTCAAACTACCACGAGTTCCGCTATCACCCGAAGGAGGTCATCACCGGGATCTTCGACGACTGGATGTACGAGCATCGCGGCGTCTATGCCTGGACCACCGAAATCTGGTCGCCTCAGCGCCAAGCCGGGATCACGGAATATAAATACATCGACTGGTTCCGCGATCACCCACACGAGGACGACGTGAAGATGCTGGAGTGGAGCGACTCGGCCCTGGCAGGGAAGGGCTATGAGGATTGGCGCGAATTCGACCACCCCCAACTCGGCAAGGTCGAAATCGGAGGCTGGGACCGTGAGTATGCCTTCCGAAACCCACCGCCCCAATTCCTGGAAAACGAAGTTTCGCCCCTCGCTGACTGGGTGATCTGGCAAGCAACGCTCTCCCCGCGCCTATCTATCGGGAAAACCCAGATCGAAGGCCAGAGAGTGCGGATCGTGGTCCAGAACGTCGGCTGGTTGCCAACCTACGTCACCAAGACCGCCGTGCAGAAGAAGCTGTGTCGGGGCGTGGTTGCCGAGATAGAGAGAGTCGGAAGCAAAAGCGAAGATTGGCTGGTCAGCGGCAAGCTGAGAACCGAAGGACCGCAACTGGAAGGCTGGAGTTCCATCGGAGCCGCCGCCTCGATGTCCTGGGGTTCGCTCGGCAACGACGATCAAACGATCTTCGAGTGGGTCTTGAAACCCGGCCAATACGAAGCCACCTTTAAACACGACCGAGCGGGCACGGTCCGAACTACGTTTACGGTTTAAGACGCCATCAAAGCCGCCGCTTGTCGGACCGCATACGAATGCTGTTTGACCAACAGATGGAGCGGTCCCTGGCAACGCGTCCACACCGACTGGTCGCGTCCCATGTAGGTGAAAAACACCAGGGCGTTCTCTTTGGTGCGCGCCCACCGTGGCTTTCCCTTGCCGGTGTAAAGGATCACATACATCCCCGACGGCACCTGCTCGTCGTCTCGAAAGACGTGCGATAGCTCCAGGTGCTGGCCGTTCTCCAGCGCAAGTTCGCTGAGAACGACATGGCCCCTCAGAATTTCTCTGAGCGTGCCTTGGTTTTGGAACAGAACGAACTCTTCCTCTGGACAATCATTCCGTTGAACGCCCACGATTCGAATCACCGGTTAGAACCTCCGACTTGTAGATAGAGACGATTCGCAACCGCGAAATGGGTTCGACTTTGTGCAAGTTTCGTATCCATAGCGCGTTGTGTCATCTGGGTAACGAGATGGTCTGGGCCAATAGACGATTGGCCTTTTTCAATACTTCCGTGGTCATGGCAAGCTGCTCCCGGTCGATCCCCGCTGTGATCGCCTTTGACACCGCCTCCACCGCTTTCACTGTCGCCGCCAATGCCGTCTTTCCTTGCTCAGTGATGCGCAAATGCTTCGCCCGGCTGTCGGTCTCGCTCGGAGCCTGCTCCACCAAATGCTTCAATCCCCTAAGAGATTCCGTTAGGGAAGGTGGCTTGATCCCCAATCTCCTGGCAATCTCGGCCTGAGTGGCGTTGGGACCGGCAGAGTGGATGGTGCTTAGGAGATCGAACGTTGATGGCTTCAGCCCATGAACGGCGAGTGCAGGTTCGGTGGCTGCGTTCAACAGTTCGCTCATCAACAGCACTTGAGCTGTCAGCGAATCTGGGTTCAGACCTAATCGTTCGGTCGCCATATAATTAGGATAGCAAATGTTTTTTCAGATTGCAAGCAATCTGCCACAATTTGCGCGTGGAAAGGCACGATGTCGTGGTGGTTGGGGCTGGGGCGGCGGGGATTATCGCCGCTTGGCGGGCGGCTTCGTTAGGCGCCCGAACGCTGCTGCTGGAAAAGACCAATCGGCTCGGCACCAAGATATTGATCAGTGGGGGAGGGAAGTGCAATATCACCCACGACGGACCATTAGAGGATGTGCTTCGCGCTTTTCGTCCCAATGAAGCCCGCTTCATCCGTCCGGCTTGTTACCGATTTACGAACCAGCAGATCGTGAAAATGCTGACGGATCGGGGGCTACGGGTTTATACAAGAGACGATGGGCGCATCTTCCCGGTGGATCAAACTGCGAAGGATGTGGTGGCGATTCTGCGGACCTACTTGGTAGATGCCGGGGTCGATCTTCGGCTGGAAGCCCCGGTGACGGAGATCGTGGCGCGGGATGGGAAGGTCCAGGGAGTGCGGACAGAGACCGACCTTTATCGAAGTCCAAGCGTGATTCTGGCAACCGGAGGCAGTTCCTATCCCAATAGCGGCACCACCGGCGACGGCTGGCCGTGGGTCAAGGCTTTGGGACACTCGATTGTGAAAGTCCGGGCCGCGCTGGCTCCGATCTATATGGATGGGATGAGCGAACGTTCGGGGATCGCGCTGCGGGACGTCGTGCTGAAGGCGCGGAAGGGGACTAAGGAGATTGCGCGCTGGCGGGGCGATCTGCTCTTTACCCACCGGGGAATCTCGGGGCCGACCGCGCTGGGGATTAGCCGGTTGGTGACGGAGCAGATGGAGTCTGACGAGGTAACGCTTGAGGTGGACCTTCACCCCGACTTGACGTTTGAAGACTTGGGGGAGGAGCTAAAGCAGTGGTGCGCCACGAACCCTCGGAAGCGGATGGGCACATATCTGGAAGAGGTGGTGCCGAAGAATTTGGTCGAGGATGTCTTGACCGTCGCCCGAATCGACCCCACGGTATCGGGCACAAGCCTGGGACAAAAAGACCGCAATCGGCTCATTGAGATTCTGAAGGGTTGGAAGTTGGGGCTGGTACGCACGGTTCCTCTGGAGAAAGGCGAGTGTGTTGCGGGAGGCATATCGCTCGACGAGGTCGATCCGCAGACCATGAAGTCGAAGTTGGTTGAGGGGTTGTATTTGTGCGGAGAAGTTCTGGATGTGGCGGGGCCGGTCGGGGGTTACAATCTGCAGGCGGCATTTGCGACGGGATTTGTCGCGGGGGAGTCTGCGGTAGCATGGGCATCCCGCCCATGAGTATCAAGACCGTCCCGGTCTTGAGTTGCTGTACTTACTGCAAACACTCGGCGTTCGACCCCCACCCTGCCCTCCCCCTACGGCACAAACCATCCGCAGGGGGAGGCTCCCGGAGCGTAGCATGGGCATCCCGCCCATGGGTATCAAGACCGTCCCGGTCTTGACTTGCTTGTCGTCTCCTCCTGTGCAGGGATACAGATCTGAGCTGACTACAAGTTCAAACCCCTCTATCCCCCGCCCCCTTTCTCCCCAACCTTTGGGGAGAAAGGGGAGATTCTCTTCTACAATCGGGGTTCCAATGACTTACTGCGAGTTCTCCGTTGGCAACCCGATTCATGGGCCTTACCATGACCGGGAGTATGGGTTTCACCAGACCGATGAGGCGGTTTTGTTTGAGCGGCTGATCTTGGAGATCAATCAGGCGGGGTTGAGTTGGGAGACGATTTTGAAGAAGCGGGAGACGTTTCGGCTGGCCTATGATGGGTTCGATGTGGACCGCGTAGCTGGATATAGCGATGATGATAAGGCTCGACTTCTTAGCGATCCGGGCGTCATTCGCAATCGGCTAAAGGTCGAGGCGGCGATTCACAATGCCCAGGTGATCCAAAGGCTGCGGGCGGAGGGTGGTTTCTCTGCTTGGCTGGATGCCCATCATCCGTTGGACAAAGCCGAGTGGGTGAAACTGTTCAAGCGGACCTTCCGCTTCACGGGCGGGGAGATTGTCGGGGAGTTCCTGATGAGCCTCGGCTATCTGCCCGGAGCGCATCACGAGAGTTGTCCGGTGTATGGGGAGATATTGCGGGTGGGGGCGCCTTGGGTGGAGGGAGGAAGGGAATGAGGGAAAACGACTAACGACTAACGCCAAGTCCCTTTTGCCCTTATTCCCTAACTCCCTCTTTTCCTTCCGACTACTTCTCCTCGATCGTCACCTTTTTCATAATGGCGGGGTTTTCTTCGAGGGGGTTGTCTCGGGCGTCCTTCTTTAAGTTGACGATCTTATCAACCACATCCATCCCCTCAGTCACTTGGCCAAAGGCGGTGTACTGGTTGTCCAGGAAGCTGGCGTCGTCCACGCAGATAAAGAACTGGCAGCCTGCGGAGTTGGGGTCGGCGGCGCGGGCCATCGAGACAATGCCGCGGACGTGCTTGGTGTCGTTGAACTCGGCTTTGATCTTGTAGCCTGGGTCGCCAGTGCCCATCCGAGCCCGGTCGCCCGACTTGCTATTCGGGTCGCCGCCCTGAATCATAAAGCCGGGGATGACTCGGTGGAATCGGGTGCCGTCGTAAAAGCCTTTCTTTGCCAACTTGACGAAGTTCTCGGTGTGGCCGGGGGCCTTGTCTTCCAGGAACTTGAACTTGATCGTGCCGAGGTTGGTCTCGATAACGGCAATCTTGCCTTTCACTTCTTCGGCAGGGGTGTTTTCAGTCTTCGTTTCTTCCATAGTGTTGCTCGCCGCGGGTTCTACCTGCGGGGGAGCCATGGTCTTGGCGGCGCATCCAAACAGAAGTGCACCGGAAATCATGATCCAAATCGGGAACCGCATGGGGAGATTGTACTTCGAGTTTGGAATTTGGGGTTTGGAGTGCGGGGTTTGAAGTGCGAAGTGCGAAGTTCTGAGTGCGGAGGGCGGAGGGGGGAGAGATTTCGGAATGACGGGCACCCAAGTGGGAATTGTGAAAAAAACTCTCGGGTTTTGGATTGCGGAGGGCGTGTAGGCTGCCAGACGCTCAGAGCCCAAACCTAAAACCAAGGAACCCAAAACCTAGAACCCAGAACCTAAAACCCAAAACCCAAAACCTAAAACCTAAAACCTAACGCCTTCCGCCTACACGTTCACCGTCGCAACGACGTAGGTGGCTCGGAAATAGGGTTGGTAGCCGTCGATGGACCATAGCTCAGCTTGGTGGTCGACGACTCCGTCATCCAAGGCGGCGAAGGTGCACCGCATCCTCTCGATGCCCCACACCATCTCGACTGGGTCGCTTACGAAGATGAGCCTCGATCCGTCGAACTGTCCCCGCATCAACATGGGCTCCTCCTGCGAGGCGGCGAAGCTCCACATTCGGTAGCACTCCAGCTTCCGACTGTAGGTGACAAGGGAGTGGATCGACTCTGTGCCGAGAATCGGAATCTGCCCGTAAAACTCCATCCGTAAGAATCGTTCACACTGTTCGCGCTCAACGTGCATATAGCCGGCGTAGGGAACAGGAAGCCTTCCGGGGGCGCACAACACGCCTTGCCCCGAACTGTCTCCAATGAGAAAGTCCAGTCTCCGAAGTTCTTCAATTGGCAATTCCGACACGAATCCCCGTTTCATCTCGATTCATCTTACGATAGGTTTTTTATGGTTTTCTTAGGGTTTTTCGTTTTCAAGGAGAACATTTTTTATTCGGTTTGACTTGCTCAAGGAATAGATTTGCTCTATATAAGAAAAGCCACTTTCAACCTTGGTCGACCCATAACTACGCCACTAACAAATGCTTACGGGAATGGCAGGAAACAGGTTTCAACCATCCTAACGTCCCGCTCCCCTTGGCCCTCCGACCCTCCTCATGTACAATCGCAGTCAGAGGGATCGAAGGATTGCAGCGGGAGCAACTTCAGGAGTTTGGCCAAACGGACTTGTCGGATGATGGGGTCCAGCAGATGCTGGAGCTTGCCGAAAGACTGCGCGAGGCCAATGGCGGCGAACTGGATGAATCGGCGATCTTGGCCGTTTCCGAGGCAACGGGCGCACCGACCGAGTATGTCCGCCTCGCCATCCGCCTGAGGCCGGAGGAGAAGAAGAAAGGGCTGGCCCATCGGTTGCGGTCGGAGTACCTCGGGCTGGAGCCCGACGTGCGGCGCAACGTCTTGGCAGGCAGCTTGGGCGTGCTATTTGCCATGGTCAGCGTGATAAGCCACTTCGTCAGCCCGGCCATGAATGGCCTGCTGGGCGTGGTCCAAATCTTGGCGGCGACGGCGGTGGTCTATATTGTGGCGCTCGCCCGAGATCCCCGTTCGGCGGCGATCACAGGCGCGCTGACGATGCTGGTTGGTTTCATCGCCACCACCATTTTCCAGGCCCTGATTCCCGGCACGGGAGCGTTGAGCGCCCCGCTGCTGATCCCCTACACCCTCTTCGGAACCCTCGGGGCGATGCTGGTCAATATGATCGTGACGAAGAATCGGAAGAAACTTGGCCTGAAAGACCCGATCAAAGAGCGGCAGGACTTGCTACGCCAGCTTGAGGAGTTGAAGCAGAAGCTGAATTCGGGCGAGCAGGCGGTCACCTTTCTTAGCGTAGACATCGTCGGCTCTACCCGCATGAAAGAGCAGGCCGACCATCTGAGCATTGAGTACACCTTTAACGAATACCACCAGTTTGTGGAGCGCATCGCCCGCAAGTACGGCGGACGCGTCCACTCCACCGCGGGCGACGGTATGATCTGCGCCTTCGACAGCCCCGCCCAGGCCTTCGGCGCGGCGAAGAACATCCAAACTGGGATGATCGAGCTGAACACTTTCGGCAACAAGACCGGCATCCCGATTGCGCTCCGGGCGGGGATTCACGCCGGAGTGGTGGTCGCGCCGGATCCGGGAGATATCGCATCGGTCAACTTCGCCCACGTCATCGACATCGCCGCCCACATGCAAAAAGTCTCGCCCATCGGTGGCATCGCAATCAGCGAGCCGGCGGCCAACGGTCTGCCCGGCGGCGCGATCTTAGTGGGGTTGGAGCGGGTGGAGACGCAGAACGTAGTCGGGCTCCTCTGGCAACCCAAGACGAGCGCCACCGCATCTACGTCCAACGGTCCGCCGCCGTTCCCGGTTTGAATGTAGGCCATCTTTGGGCCATAATAGGGCCATGGCCAACGTGATCAAGATTTCTGGTGTATCGGATGAACTGTTGTCTCTGGTGGATGCCCGATGGAAGAGTCAGCACTTTGCTGACCGGTCCGAGTACATCCGCGACTTGGTGAGAAGGGACTTGCTCCCCAGTAGCGCTTCCTTGGTGGAAGGAGTCAAGTCGATCTTTGGAACTGTGCATGAAGAGCTTGCCGCCTATGGGCTCAATGAGTCGGAGATCGAAGAAGACGTCGACAATGCGCTTCAGAAAGTTCGCTCCGAGAGGCGGCAAGGCAGAGTTAGGAAAGCCGGTTGAGCACGGTTGTATTCGACGCAAACGTCTTTGTGCAGGCGGCGCTAAGTGAACGTGGACCGGCGTTTGCCTGTCTTGAAGCAGCAAGGCTGAACAACTGCCAGTTGCTTGTTACAGAGTCAATCCTTGCCGAGGTAAAGGAGGTGATGGACCGTCTGGCACAAACGAGTAAGTATGCCGACCTGCTCACGGAAGATCGCATTCAAACCTACATAGAGTTAATCAGGGCTTGTGCACAGGTCGAAGATGAACCGCCCGAATTGGTGACCATCGAAAGAGACCCAGACGATGAGGTTTATCTCAATCTTGCGATCTGGGGTGATTGCGAATACTTGGTGACAAGGGATAAATATCTGCTGGAGTTTGATTTAGACAGCCTCCCTGGAAGCCAATTGCGGATCGTGCAACCCGTTGAGTTTCTGAAGCAGTGGGAATAATCAACGTTTTCTTGTACGTTCCTTGACAAACCCACCACCGCCATGTGCTATCATGTCCATCCGCGCCCTCAAAAGGCGACGCTAAGACCACGAAGAGGAGTTAACACATGGTAAAGACACATCGACAAGCCGCCGCTGACATCACCCTCTTCGCCTGGGCCCGCTAGCTTCAACCGCTGGCTGAACCGCCCAAGCGAAGGGCGGTGATTCCTTTCTCCCGACTTCAGGCCATTTTGCGCCTGCCCGTCCCCAAAAAGGATTCAGATACCAGCGTTGAATACAGATCAAAAGAAGGCCCTCAAGGACCGTCTGGGCCAGATGACGGACCGCCAACGAAAAGACCATTTGCGACAAGCCTCCCAAATGCGCGATGAAGCGCAGAGACAAGTCGCCCAACGAAAATCAAAGAAGCCCATCGGCAGCGTCGAGGACTTCCTTTACAAGCTTGTTTGCAACGAGCCCAAAGGAGAGATCGGCACCGTCGTCCGGGTGGAAGCGACCCTTTGCCACGTGCAAACGAACATGGAGGTGAAGCCGATGCAGATGTGCCTAGAAACCAGGCCGGTCGTCGGCGACGAGGTTGAGATCGACCTCGTGAAAAACAGAATAACGCAAGTCCTTCCCAGACGCACCCAGTTGGCGCGTCCGGAAGATCGCAACCCGGAGAAGGCTCGGGCAGTCGCGGCCAATATCGACCTGGTGGCGGTGGTGGTTTCCGTCGGAACCCCGCCCCTGCACCCCAGGCTGATCGACCGCTACCTGTTCGCCATCAACAAAGGCGGCGCAAATCCGTTGATCGTGGTCAACAAGCTCGACCTGATCTCGGAGATGGACGTGGTCAAGCAACTCGACCAGTTGGAGCCGTACCGCGCCATGGGCATCCCCTGCGTACACGTCTCGGCGGCGCTGGGTCGCGGTTTGGATACTCTTCGCGGACACATCGCCGGGAAGCGGGTGGTGTTTGTGGGTCACAGCGGAGTGGGGAAGAGCAGTCTGCTGAATGCTCTGGTCTCTGGAGCCTCCCCCTGCGACGAAGGAGTAGGGGGAGGGCAGGGTGGGGGTCGAACCGCCGAAAGCTTGGCCTCCACCGGCAACGTCTCTGAAAAGTCCGGCAGGGGCCGCCACACCACGACCTCTAGCCAACTCTACAAGTTGGAAGACGGCACCGAGATCGTGGATACGCCTGGCGTCCGCTCCTTTGCGGTCGATATCGAAAACGAGCTGATGGAGGGCTTCCCCGACATCCAGCGGTTCGCGGGCGATTGCAAGTTCAACGACTGCCAGCACCTGCAGGAGGATGGGTGTGCCGTGAAGGATGCGGTTCGGGTCGGGCATCTGCCCCGGACCCGCTACGAAACCTACCGTCGGATGATGGATGGCGAAGTGGCGACCGGGATGGGGTTTGTCTGCGTCAAGTGCGGGGCAACGGCGGCTACCACCGGCGCAGGCTCCAAGCACCGCAACCACTGCCCAAGGTGCCTGCACAGCGTCCACCTGGACAAGAAGCCCGGCGACCGCCTGGCGATGTGCGGCGGGACGATGGAGCCAGTGAGCGTGTGGGTGCGAAAGGACGGCGAGTGGGCCCTGATCCACCGCTGCGCCGAGTGCGGAGCCATGAGCTCCAACCGCATCGCATCGGACGACAACGAGATGCTGCTGCTCTCGATCGCGGCCAAGCCGCTCTCGAAGCCGCCGTTCCCGTTGGAGTATCTAGAGTCTGGGGCATAGCCCCAGACTCAAAAAATCCGAATCCTAACCTTGGAGGGGTTGCCATAGTCCTTTCATTTCGGTATTGTCTCTATTGGCGATCTCTTGGAAGGGAAGCCAGGTTTATCATGAAGTTCTTATCCTCCTTTGCCGTTGCCGCCTGTATCTGCGGCGGGGCGGCGTCCAGTTATTCCCAATCCACCTTCGCCCTGAATCGCAATCCGCTGTTGCGGCAACAGGATGTCGCCGCGACGAGCGCCCGGCTTAGTCAGATCGCAGACCAGTTGAAGGATCCCAAAGTCGACGGCGTGGCCCCTTTAACGGAGGCATTGAGACTCTGCGGGTTTGCGATTTGGACCGAGGGCCGCAAGAAGATTTTCGATCCGCTGGACAACGCCAACCTGAATCTGGCTATCACCGACGCTGAGATTCGCGGCTACCTGAAGCTTTATCGGCGGGGCGACCGGGTTCTCTTGGCCAATCTGGCGGATATGTTCACTCCCATCTACAAAGAGTTAGGCGGAACCAAAGGAATGCAGGAACAGTTCGCCTCGCTGTACTTGCACGGCCGCTACTCGGGCACAGCCGAAACCCGCACCGTCGCCTATTTCCTTGCGGTGCTGGCCCATGGGCACGACGAGCCGTTGGATTCTCCTATTTCCGCCGAGGCTCACCTGGATCCGATCCAGGCCCTGATCTTCACCCGGATCGTTTCCGAGGAGCTTCGATTTGCCATCCGCAAATCGGGCACCCCCTCGATCCTGATGGCCAATGCGCGGCCCCGCCCCATCCAAGAGGCTCCGGGTTGGGCGGGAGACGCCTTTGCGGGCGGTGTGACCGGGCTCATCGGCGAACTGCTGGAGAAGGCGGGTGGGACAGCAAAGACGGTGGGGAGTGCCGTCGGCGGCGTCAACGCCCTCGCGTCGATCGCCAAGTTCATCATGACTTACCAATTCCTGAAGGGAACCGTCACGGTCGAAGCGCCAGGCCAGCCTTTGATAAGAACCAAGAACACGAGCCCGGGTGAGAAGCGGACCGTCGTGGCCAAGTTCTTCATCGACGGTACGGGCGCCACCGACTGGATAAATGAGCATCGCCAAGCTTTCAACGCCGTCGGCTTCGATCCCGACGTGCCCAAAACCGCGCCTTTGGCCGGGGTGGAGGTGGAATGGGATCTGAAGCAGGACACAAAGAGCTCCAAAAAGCAGCTCATCCGGGAGATCCCTGGGCAAGGCCCGCTCCACAAGCAGAAGACCAACGACGCCGGCGAGAGTCGCGTGACTTTTGAGGGAGCGCCGCAGCCCAGAGTGATCAACCCGCGAACCGCCATGCCCGTGGACAAGGAGGTCTGGATCAGAATCTCTCCCCAGGTGAAGGCCGTCGAGATGAAGCAGGACTTGGTGGATGCGGTAACAGGTGCGATTGGCCTCAGCGGCGGTCCAGCCGGCTTGGTCACCCCGATTATGGAGATGCTTTACCGGGCCAAGTGGGAGTGTCCCATCCCCTTCAAGATGGAGGTCCGCGACTGGGTCGATGGAGAGGTGATCGGCCAGTTCAGCGCGGAGATCAATGGGCAGGGTTCAGACAAGTGGGACTATGGATACACGTCGCAGCATATCAGTCGAAAGATTGAGTTCACCGACTTCGGGATGCAGTCCATGGGCGGTATTGAGGTGCCGGAACTGGACCCCCAAATGCTGAAACTCCTGCCGCCACTCCAGCGTAAACAGATGGAGGAAGGGCTGAAGGAGGCGCGGGAAGCGGCCAAGTTCAAGACTTTCATCTCTGAGACGCCAGGAGGGTTCCGCTATACGGTCAACGACAGCACCTTCATGGATGCGGACACGTCCGACTGCGAGGTGTCCCATCACCGATCGCAATCTTCAACTCGCGTAAACATCTCCGAAGAGGGCGAATCGGCGAACATGGGCGATTTCAAGTTCATTGTGGAGGCCGATCTCAACAAGATGATCGCGAAAGTGACAGTGCAAGGCGGTGGCAAAGGCAGGTATGTGCGCATAGCCCTGAGCAAGGACGTCAAGCCCGCCAACAACGACACCGTGGTGCAGCCGTTTAGCGGACTTACGATCAAAGAGCCTCACTCGTCAAGCCGCTTCGAACTCCCCCTGAAGGAGACGCCGCTGCGGGATCAGCTTGGTTCGAACTACCACGGAGCCGTCACGATCCCCTTCACCTTTGGCCGCGAAGGCAAGTTCAAGGGCACCATCTTCATGGACTACTCCATCACCCGAAAGAACAAACCGAAGGACAAGTAGCACTACATGCCTCCAGACGCGCCGTCTGGAGGCTAAAAAGTTCCCTATCGCGAAGCGATTCCAGATGCGAAGCCCAACTTGGCATTTAGCCAGGACCTTGTATGTTATGAGGCTCAGAAGATTGTCTCTGGCGGGAGATTCTGGAACCCGCTTCGGGGTTCTAAATACGTGGCGGCCTACCCAGGGTAGCGAGTCTCGGATGGACGGCTTGCCAAACTTGCGGCATACGGGGACTCGCGACCCTGGGCTTCGCATCTGGAATCCCGTTGGGATAAAGGATTGCCCAAACTCTACAGCCAATTTATAAAAAGATCTCGAGGATCAGGCGAATCGCTTTTGGCTCGGTGCCGGGATCGAAGTGGCACTTCACTGCATCCACCACATTACTCCGAAGCGCCTCCACTGAGTCAGCCTCCGTGAAGATAGCGGCGCCAAGCGCCCTGGCCTCAAAACCGCCTTCTGGAGATTCTCTCACTTCAGAGTGTGTAAACTCAAGCTTGTTGAACGGCGTCATGGTGAGCGAGAGCGGCCCGAGCGTTTTGCTTAGTTGAGTGTTCTATGCCGCGAAGTCGAACCACCTCACCCGTTTGTAAGGTGAGTTGAATTGATAAGCGGGTGAGGTCCTTCGACTCGCGACCCATGAGCGGTTAGACTACAAGCTTCTTCAGGCTCGCTCAGGATGACGCCGTTCTAAAGCAAGAGCAAGTTTACACACAAACTCTCAAAAATGAGTTCCGCCATCAAGGTTACTTTACAATATCTCGAGCGGATCTTGTAATAGCCGCGATCCTAGCCTCTTTGAGGAGGTTGGGATCGCGGCTATTACGATTGTCTCTTCCCTTGTTTCCTAACTCCCTCAGTCCCTAAAAGTGATCCTCCACATCCCCATAGATGGTCTGCAGGTAGTCCATTTGGCAGGCGTGGGCTTTCATGTGCATCCCGGCCAAGGTCATCCAGAAGGGCATCGGCATCGGCCCGAAGGGGCTGGATGGGCTGGTGGCGAACGTCTCTTCCGTGACTTCGCTGATCGCCTCAATGATGGTCTTCGTGCTTTCTTTAGCTAGTTCGATAGCTGCCGTTCGGTCCGTGATCTGAGCCTCCATGCCGCGCAAAAGACCGCGGAAGTCCGACATATCGGCGGGCATCGGAATGTCTTCGCCTCGCATGATGCTGGCGAACGCCTTGTTGCTGAGTCCGCAGTGGACCACGAGTTGCAGGGCAGTTCGCGCCGACTCCGCGGGCGACCAGTTCAGCTTGTCGTCGGGCACAAAAGAGAAGGTCTTCAGTAGGTAGTCGCAAGCCTCTTGGGCTTCCTTGGCGGCATTCGCCTTGATGTCGTTGAGCGTGGGTCTGGTTTCCGTTTGCATATTCTCTTTCCTTGTTTATCTTAGCCATAGGTGGGCCGCCGGGGCCAGCCTTCGGGGGAGTCCTCAAAATCTTCCTGGCGACCGTAAGGGGTCAGGTCCAGCAGGGCATAGCTGTCGGTCACATTCTCAACCCCTCGGGCGTGAGAAGAGTAGGTGAAGTATAGGTTCTCGCCGTCGTCGAAAAACACGCTGATCCCCGGCATCTCGCCCTTGGGCCAGTCGTCGCTCCGTCCCTTTGCTATCCACTCTTCTTTGGTGCGATAGTTCCATTCGATGGGAGCTTTGCTCTCGTCGATGGTGGCGTGGAAGTCGTAGTTGAAGTCGCTGTCGAATGAGGACACCCATTCGATGTCCCAGCCCTCATCCTTCTTGTAGGCCTGGAGTTTTTCCAGGGGGGCGCGGGAGATCACAACAAAACTCGTGTTGCGCTTGCCGAGATCAGAAAGATCGCCGAGGGCGCATACGTACGCCGTGCATCCTGGACACCCCTTCTCCCACTCGGGATCGAACATGAAGTGGTACACGATCAACTGCCGCTGACCCTGGAACAGGTCGCGCAGACTCTTCTTGCCCTGCGTCGTGTCGAAGAAGTACTCCTTCTCCAACTTCACCATCGGCAACCGCCGCCGAGCAGCATTGATCCGATCCTTCTCCCGCGTATGCGCCTTCTCATCCGCCAACAACTCCACCCGCCGAGCCCGCCACTCCTCATGGCTTGCCACGGGCGGCATCGGAACATCCGTCTTCATCGTCATCATCTCCTCCCTTAACTAAAAGTTAACCGTTTGGTAAAGTATACACCAAAACTGTCAAAAGAGCTCCCCTTCCTCCATTTCGCGGAAACAAATGAGGGAGACCGTAGATCACCTCGGAAATGGAGGAAGGGGCCGGGGGATGGAGGTTTCACCCAAACTGGAAACGATGCTGGGGCGTGAGCCGAGCGTTGGCAGAGCCAATCTCAAAGTCCGTCCCAGACCCTGAAACCACGACGGCGGCACAGCGGACGCAGAGTTTCACGGTGGATTCGCTGTGCCTTCACCGTGTCCACCGTTACACCGTGGTTCAAAGAGATTGGACTAGAATCCGAATCTGGGCGACACCCCGAGCTTCTTTGCGCCCTGTCTTTCTTCGTTTCTTTGTGGTTAGTTCGACATTTGCTCTTAAAGAGCCTCAAAGGCGGACATGCACCGACTCCAAACTCACAATTCCAAACCCCCAACTCACAAAGCCTGCTCCACAAACCACTTGTGATCCCGCATCAAGGTAGCCGCTGTGATATCCGGCCGCCCCAGATGTTCATAGGCTGGAGCCATTCGCTCAAACTCCGACAACGGCCGCAAACTCGCCCGCAAATCCCAGTAGGGAAGGGAAGTCAGATCGGTGTTGGCGCAGGTCTGATAAACCTCGGTCATCCGCCGCATCGCCTCCGCTCCAAAAACCCACAGGATATCCAGCCGGGCCACCGCCAGGTCCATCAGCGGGTCGCCGATGCGCGCGCTCTCCCAGTCGATCACCGCGACCAGCCGCCCATCCCGCCACAGCGTGTTGCCAGGCCAATAGTCGCCGTGGCTCAGGACCGGGGCATTGGGCACGATATGCGGCTCCAACGCCTCAAGCGCCGCCCGAATCTCCCCTTCCCGCATCTCCACATCCAAGTTGCCCGAGGGAGGAGGGTGGTTGGGAGGCAAGGGGCGAAGCGAGGCTAGATCGGTCCCCTCCCAGGGCGCCTGGTGGATGCGGCAGAGGGTCGTCGCAAACTGCTCCACATAGTCGTCCACGTCCGACGGCGAAGCGTCTGCCGCGCCCTCGATGTACTCCAAAATCAAAATCGTCCGGTCGGTCTCGTCCGCTGGTTCTTCGACGAAGTAAGGCCGCTGAACGGGCATTTCCATCCGAACCAGCGCGCTCAGCGCCCGAAACTCCGTCCGCGAGGGATTCGCGTCATGCTGATAATGCCAGTCGTTTGGTTGCCGGGCAATGAACCGCTTCCTCTCGCCTCCCGGCAACTCAACCTCGAACGCCGTCATCGAAGCCGAAATCCCGCCATGAAGCCCCCAAGTCCGCACCAACGAACCCTCCGGCAGAAATTGCGGAAGGGCTTGTCGGATGCGGTGTTCGATGGAGATTGGGTTCATCTGGAGTCTCCCCCTCCTCCAAGTGGTTCGTCTTGGAGGAGGGGGCCGGGGGGTGAAGGTTTCACTTGTAGTTACCTCGAAACTTGTATAGAACTCCGAAATCCGCGATCCGAACTCTGAAATTCTGGCAATTGCCCAGGCACGAACCATCCTGTGGCTACGGGTTTCTTCCAACTACCAATTCAAACCCCTCCATCCCCAACCCCTTCCTCCCCGACCTTCGGGGAGGAAGGGGCTTAGTCCAAAATCGCCTCAAACGATATCTGAATCGTCACCTTATCGCTCGCGCCTTCGGTGCCATCTGGCAACTTGAAGTCCCCGCCCACCCCAAAGTCGCTTCGCTTCAACACAATAGGATCGGCCACTACGCCGACCCGGGTGGACATGTCGCCGACCGTCATCTTCAGCGGGCCATAGTGCTTGAAAGGAATCGAGATCGACTTGGTTTTGTCCTTCATCGTCAGGTCTCCCGTCACCACATAGCCATCTCCCTTCTTCTCGACCTTGGTGCTCTTGAACTTGATCGTCGGGTACTTGGCGGCGTCGAAGAAGTCGGCGGTCTTCAGATGCGTGTCCCGGGCGGCGATGGCGGTGTCGATGGAATCCACCTGAGCCGTGAACTCCACGCTCGATTTGGTGAGATCGTTGGGGTCTTCCAGCAGTTTGCCGCTCATCTTGTTGAACCTGCCCCGAGTCCGAGACAGCCCCAGGTGCATGATCTCGAAGCTGACGTCGGCATGCATCTCATCCAAGGTATAGCTGGCCCGCTGGGTGATTTCTGTGGGCTGAGTCAGGCTGATGCGCGGCTCGGCATAGGCGACTCCTGGATGCAGTGCAATATAGGCAACCGATCCGGCGGCGGCAATGATGGGAATAAGGGCGAACTTTGCTTTCATAGTCTTTACTCTCATGCGGCAGGGATATGCCAATCGTGGTCTCCGTAAATAGTCTGGATATAGGTTATCTGGGCAGTATGCCATTGAACATGAAACGGCATCATCGCCACCCCCACCCGAACCGGCATCTCGCCCATCCCAAACGGCAATTTCATAAGGGAATCTAACTTATATTCTGTTAGGCAGTCTAACCAATCAAAATAGGCTCCTTGGAACTCCTCCAGCAACTTGTCCACTTCTTCCCTTGATCGCGGTTTTGAATCTCGTTCACGGTGATATCGTTCGGCTTCCTCAGTAGTTTGGATCGGAAAGGTGTTGCCGGTTAGGTTTCCTAACATATCCGTTCCGCCAATGGCGATATGGGCGGCGACTTGGAGGGGAGACCGGGCGGTCTCTGATGGGGACCAGTTGAGGCGGTCGTCCGGGGTGGTGGCGAGGGCGTGTTTCAGGCCCTCTATCGCCCGGATGAACTCGGCTTTGGCCTGATCAATCTGTGCTTGCACGGGCTCTCCTCTCCTGACTCTGGCGCACCATCTCCGACAGGTCGGCGGCGGGGCGGATTTCGAAGGGGCCGCCCAGGCGGACTCCGGGATGCTTGGACATGATTTGGATGGCGTGGTTGAGGTCGGTGGCTTCCAGGATGAGGATGCCGCCGATCTGCTCTTTGGTCTCGGAGAAAGGGCCGTCGGTGATCGCGGCCCGGTTGCCATCCCAAATGACCGTCACCGCGTTCTCGGGAAGTTGGAGAGCATGGCCGCCCGCCCAGGTTCCGTTGCACTGAAGCTCCTCATCATAGGCGAAGCACTCGTCCATGAAGGCGTTGCGTTGGTCTTCGGAAAAGCCCATGAACTTGGCGGGGTCCATGTATCCCATGCAGATGTATTTCATGGTCAGGCTCCTGCCTTGGCTTCCGAGGCGTGGATCGCGTCCTGGAGGACTTCGGGGTAGTCCTCTACGTCGAAGATTTGGCGCAACTCAATGACGTCCCCCTTCTCGACTACCGGAACCCGCCTGGCCCACTCGATGGCCTCTTCCCGGGTTTTGGTCTGGATGATCCAGTAGCCGCCGACCACCTCTTTCGACTCTGCGAAAGGCCCATCGGTCGCCATGGGAGCGCCGCCGTCGAAGGTCACCCGAACGCCATAGGTCGGGTGCATCAAGCCGTCCATCGCGAGGACGACCCCTGCCTTCTGAAGCTTCTCGTTGTAGGCGATCATCTTGGCCACGTCCTCCTCGGTGGCGTCGAACGTAGGGTTGCGGTCCTGTCCCCTGGCTCCCTGGTATCCGGCGGGAATCATAAACATCATGAATCTCATTTCATTCTCCTTGTGCTATCTGTGACTCGATTTTGGCTGGTCACGCAAGGTAGTCGAACGGGAAGGGAGGAAATCGACAGGGGTGGTTGAAAAAGGTAGACCCCGGAAGATTCGGGGCTGTTGCATTGCGTCGTCCACTACCCAGTCCTCCTCGGCTCTTTGCGTCTTTGCGTGAGTTCAAGAAGCTCTCGCAAAGACGCAAAGCCCGCAAAGATTCGCAAAGCAACGAACACCATGCAACACCCCCATTCGGGCCGGGGAGGGAGCCGGAAGTTGGAAACCAGAATGTCGATTCTCCACCCCCAACCCCTTCCTCATTTTGTCGCGATGCCAACTCTCGGCACGGACTGCCTGGTGGCCGCGCAAAACGAGGAGGGGGCTTTAGCTTCTTAAACCCTCCAAGCGCTCTTCCAGGAACCTTCGCTCGGGGCCTTGCTGGGCCAACTCCAGAGCGCGGGTGTAGGATACTCTTGCTTCCTCAAGGCGACCCAAGCGGCGGTAGAAGTCGGCTCGGGTGGCGTGGAGGAGGGAGTAGCTATCGAGGTTGCCTTGGGAGATGATCTGGTCGATCAGGGTCAAACCGTGCTCTGGCCCATCGCGCATCGCGACCGCTACCGCCCGGTTCAGTTCGATGATCGGGGACGGGATGATGCGGATGAGGAGGTCGTAGAGGGCGACGATTTGGGGCCAGTCGGTGTCGGTTGGGGTTTTGGCTTCGGCGTGGACGGCGGCGATGGCGGCTTGGATGGTGTAGGGGCCGAATCGGCGGGAGGCAAGAGCCCGCTCGACCAGTTCGATCCCCTCGGCGATCTGGGCCTGGTTCCAGAGGGAGCGGTCTTGGTCTTCCAAGAGGATCAAATTGCCGTCCGGTGTGCTTCGGGCGGCTCGGCGGGATTCCTGGATGAGCATGAGGGCGAGGAGGCCCACCGCTTCGGGGTCGGGTAAGAGGTCGAGGATCAGGCGGCCGAGTCGAATCGCCTCGCCCGACAGATCGGCGCGGGTCAGCGAGTCGCCCGCCGAGGCGTAGTACCCTTCGTTGAAGACCAGGTAGACGACCTGCAGGACGGTGTCCAAGCGGTCGGGCAGGTCTTCCGGCGAGGGCACCTGGTAGGGAATCTTGGCGTCGCGAATCTTCGCCTTGGCGCGAACGATGCGCTGGGCAATGGAGGGGGGAGCGGTGAGGAAGGCGCGGGCGATCTCTTCGGTGGTGAGGCCGCAGACCTCGCGGAGGGTGAGCGCGGTGCGGGCTTCGGCGGAGAGGGCGGGGTGGCAACAGGTGAAGATGAGGCGGAGCTGGTCGTCCTTCACAGTCTCGTCCACCTGCTCCCGAGCCGTCTCTGCCGCCCGCTCGATCTCCTCGGCCAAGTTCGCCAGCGAGGCGTTGAATTTTGCCTGGCGGCGGATGGAGTCGATGGCTTTGAACCGGGCGGTGGAGACGAGCCAAGCGCGAGGGTTGTCGGGAACCCCGTTCGAGGGCCATTTTTGCACCGCCACCGCGAACGCCTCGTGCATCGCGTCTTCGGCCAAGTCGAAGTCGCCCAGAAGGCGGATCAGCGTTGCGAGAACCGCCCGGGATTCGGAACGATAGACCGATTCAATAGCCTCCGCAATCGCCATCAAACCGCCGCCAATGCAGGCTCGTCGCCCGGATGTTCATCGTAGCTTCGAGAGAGCAGGTGGTAAGTGCGAGAGCGCATGGCGATGATGGTGACCACGAGGCCGATGATGCCGACCATCGTGAACAGCAGCGCGATGCCGCGATCCTTACCCGTGCCAAACCAGCCTCCGATCAGGTCTGCCCCGGATCCGGTGGTCATGAATGGTATGAAGAAAGCGCTGGCGAGGGGGCCTACGACGAAGGCGGTGATGGGCGAGGCCGCCTGCTCGACGCTCTGGGCAAAGCCGAACACCCGGCCCTGCCGCTCCAGTGGGATGACCCGCTGGAGGATGGTCTGCTCAGCCGCCTCACAAGCGGGGATCAGGCAGAGGTAGGTGAACATGCCGACCGCGAGGAAAATGATCGATGGCTGGATAGTGAAGATGCAGGTGATGCTCCAAGACACCAGGTTGCAGAGGAACAGGGTGCGCAATGGCTTAGGCCCCAGCCCCTTCCGCGCTACTACAAGGCCGCCGACGATGAAGCCCAGGCTGAGGATGCTCCACAACGCGCCCCATACCTTGACATCCATCATCTCCAGACCATAGGCATCCATTAGCGCCATAAACGCGCCGCCGAGGAAGTTGTTGAAGGTGCTGAAGAAGATCAGGCCGAAGAGTCCCGGAACGCTGCCGACGACCCGGATCGTGCCTTTCACGTCCACGTTCTTCTCGGGCTCGTCTTCTTTCGGCGGTTCGCGCCGCTCGTCGATGGGGATCGTTGCAAGATGCAGGATAGCCGTCGACGTGAGAGCCAGGGCGATGACCAGCATCCACCCCATACCGAGATAGCCGATGACCAGACCGCTGAGCATCGAGCAAACCAGGAACGAGACGCCGGTCGTGGTTCCCACCATGCCGTTCGCCCTGTCGCGTTCACCCTCGGGAATCAGGATGGTGACCAGGGTGGAGAGGGCGATGTTGCGAATATTGCCTGCGAGGGCACCGAGCAGGCAGAGGATGATGAACGCCCAAAGAGTCGGACTCGATGGGTCCCTAAAGATCGCGGATGGAGTGGCGGTGTAGATGAAGAACGCCACGATGTAAAGGCCCAGCGAAACGATACTGGAGCCCATCATCGCCCGCTTTTTGGGGTTGTGGTCCACGATGGAGCCGAGGAACAGCCCAGAGACGGCAATGCTCGCCAGATAGATGCCCGCCATGATGGAGGTAGCGAGGACGGATCGGGTCTCCAGGTACACCCAAAAGGTCACCGCGAACCAGACGAACATATTGGTGAGGCCGGCGGCAAGCGCGTTGGCCAACACCTGGTAGAAGGTCCTCATCGAAACTCGGAGACCCTCTAGATTTTCCCTTCTCGAAGTGACGCCACCGCTTTCTCGATGCGTCGAAGCCTTGTCTCCGGGGTCTTCGCATCCTCGATCGGCAAGACAAATCTCTTCTTATTGCTGTTCGACAATCCCTCAAAAAAGGCACGGGCGGCGGGCTCGGCTTCCAGTGCGCTCGTAAAGTCGGCGGGCAACTCGACCACCCTGGGAGCGGTGTCCAGTTCGACCTCAACTTCCACGGCGTCTCCGGCTTTTACACACGCTGCCGACCGGATGGCGGAACTTACCGATATCATGAAATCGCCGCCCATCGAGGCGATGGTGGTTGGGTAGGTGTAGCCGTTGAAAGTGACTTTGACGGGGGGCCTTTTGCCAGCGCCAAGGCCTTCCACGACCTCGGGTGGAACCACGATGCCGGTGGTGTTGGCTCCAGTTGCCTTTATCTCGGTGGTGAACTTCATGGGTTGGTTATCTCCTGCAATACTGCCTCAAAGTGCTCGAACGCCTGGCTCCAGCCGCGCCGCTGGCCCTCGCGCCCTTCGATGGACTCCAGGTTCGCGACGTGGAAGATCATGGTCGTCACGCCATCCACCTCATCGAGGGTGATGGTGATGAGGGTGTCGTGTCCGGGGACGTGGCCGGGCTGGGTGCTGTCTTCCCAGGTGTGGGTGAAGACTAGGCGCTCGGGACGGACGATCTCTTGGTAGACGCCGCGCATGAAGTACTCGGTCCCATCGGGAGCCTGCATGCCGGTGCGCCACTTTCCGCCGACCCGCAGATCGACCGTCGCCTCGATCACAGTGAACTCGGCGGGGCACATCCATTTGCGGATGTGCTCCGGCTCGGTCCAGCAACGGAACACCCGGTCCCGCGTCGAGTTGAATCGACGGGTGATCGTGAGTTCGCGGTCGGCGGAAAGCAGTTCGCTCATTTGGTTAGCTTATCTCCTGAGAGAATTGTATGTTCTGGTTTGAGGAAGAGCCCCCTCAAGGGGGCTCGGATCGCGGATTCTACAAATTCCCTCTCTAGAGTTGCATTCCCCGGTTGACTAGGTCCTCGCTCCAGTGGACACCCCACTCGGTGCCGTACTTGTCGACCAGATGTCCATAGATGCCGCCCCAGAAGGCGGGCGCGGGTGGTATGACGGCTTGGCCGCCCTCAGACAGCTTGGCGTACTTCTCGTGAACCAGCGCTTCCGACTCGCAGAGGAGCATCAGGGTGATGTTGCTGTCCTTGGTATATCCTTGGGGCCCAACCATGTCCGAGCCCATGAGCGTGAGGTTGCCCAGGTCGAGTTGGCCGTGGACGATGTCGGTCTTGTTCATGTGAGGAAGATGCTCTTCCATGGCCGAGCCGCCGACCTCCATGAAGGACAGCTCTCCTCCGAGGGCCTCCCTGTAGAAAGTCATGGCCTCGCGGGCGTTGCCGTTGAATGTGATGTAGCTGACGATTTTCATCTGCTTTCTCCTGTCTGCTCTTTCTTTACGTTGTTGGTTCCTAGACTCCTTGCCAACCGTTTTAAGCAGGTAGGAATCCAGTCGGCTGAAGCCGAGGGTCCAGAATCTCTGGACATCGCGCCCTTTCATCGTGGGTCCCCAATCTCCAAATACTTAACTGTATGGTTAAGTATACACAGGCGGTTTAGGAATTGCAAGGGCGGTGCGCGGAAATCGAAAATCGGAACCCGGAAATCGCGTGGCCCAACGTCTTCTCGTTCTATCACCAAGGCACGAAGACACAAAGAAACGCAAATTTTTGAGGCCATCCCTTTGCGGCTTTGCGCGAAGTGGCAGTGAGATAGACTGCTCGCTATGGCGTTCTCTGGATTAATCGTGGCCATGACCCTGATGCTGGGGCAGGGGGCTCCGGCGGACGATGCGAAGGGGCTCAACGTCGGGCTGGTTCGGGCGCTGGCGCGGATGGTGCGGGTGGATCAGGAGGTGCGGGACGAGTTTACGAAGGCGATTTCGTCGGACAATAAGCAGGCTTTTCTGACCATCGTCCGGCGCATGGAAGAGATCGACCGCTATACCACTGGGCAGATGCGGCAGATCGTCAAGACCTATGGCTGGCCGACGGTGAAGCTGGTGGGCAGGCAAGGGGCGCAGGATGCGTGGCTTCTGGTGCAACACGCCGATCAGAGTCCCAAGTTCCAGCGGGAATGCCTGGATCTGATGCAGCCGCTCCTGGCTTCCGAACAGGTCTCCAAGCAGAACGTCGCTTACCTGACCGACCGGGTGCTCTTGGCGGAAGGGAAGAAGCAGCTTTATGGGACGCAGTTCCAGCAGAACGCGAAGGGCGAGTGGGAGCCGAAGCCGATAGAGGACCCCGAAAATGTGGATAAGCGCCGATTAGAGATGGGCCTGAACACCCTGGCGGAGTACCAGAAGATGATCGAAGAAGCCTATGGCAAGAAGCCTACGGGTTGACGCGGTAGACGCCGTGCGAAGCGTTGAACTCCAGGTCCCGGCGGCGTCGGCGCAAGATGCTGCCATCCTCGTAGACGATGTACTCTGTGTAGCTTCGGTCGCCTACGTTGACGATCGACAGGTAGCCGAACGGATTCAGGACCGCGCTGCCTTGGTTGGAGTGGTTGGTGGGAAAGGGGTCGCCGAGGCTGGTTAGCGATGCTCCGACCTGGTAGCGCCAAATTTGTCCTGGGCCTTGGCGCGACGGCACGAAGAGGTGTTGCCCGCTGGCACTGAGAACGGGGGCTCCAGGTTTGGAGGGGCCGGCGACTCGCGCCTGCTCCTGCAACTGGCCATCCCCTAGGACCGCGAACTGGGCGATCTGGTTGGAGCTTTGGCAGGAGACGTAGAGGCGGGAGGCGTCCGAGTTCCAGAGAGCCTCGCTTGGCCCGCCCGGTACGTCGAGGTTTGTCATGGGAGTGAGGGTTCCGTCGGTTTCGATTTGGTATTGCCAGACTCTGGACTCGGATGAGGCGAGGATATAGAGGGACTCCCCGTTTGGGTGGACGAGGACTTTGGAGGGTTCGGTTGGGCCATCGACCGATGCTCCCTGCTGGGCAGCCGAGCCGTCTTTGGCAATCAGGTATCCGAACACCTTTCCCGTGTCGGAGGAGACGTAGATCCTCTCTGAACTGGACGTGGGGGCGAGGGCGACGGCTTTGCCTTCGGGGAGGTCGATGGAGGGAAGTCTTTCGAGGCGTCCGGTTGGGCGGGATTCAAAACATTCGATTCTTCCCAAACCGTTCACAGCATAGACCCACTTCCGATTCGGGGCGACCGTTAGTTCGGTGACGACGGCCTCGGGGTAGATGCGGTACATCGGCCACTTTGTGAAGCTCTCCTCCTCATTCCCTGGGTCATCCGGGCTCTGGTCGAGGTCGTAGGCGTGGATGACGGCGTTGGTCTGATGGGCGGCGTAGAACATCCGCTTCCGCACATCCATCGAGCGGACAATCCCACCGCCGCATCCTGAGAGGAGCAGGCAGGTGCAGAGCGACGCGATGAGCCACGGGAGCTTGGTCACAAAGTAATTCTATATCACTTTGCGACAGGTAGAGCCGTCAACTGCCGTTGCTTCTTCACTGGCTCATCTCGCACGATCTCATTGTAGAGGGAGTCTCTTTCGACTGGGATGCGGTGGACTTCTTCGATCATCTTGATCATGTTCTCGCGGTTCAGGACTTGGCTCTTGTTGCCGAATTCGCCTTCCTTGTACGTGATCTCGTATTCGTGGACCGTGCCGTCGGCGTCGTCCGCGCCGTACCAGAGGGCCATTTGGGTGACGGGGACGGTGTTCATGATCCAGAAGCTCTTGATGTGCTCGTAGTTGTCGAGCATGAGGCGGCTGACGGCGATGTTGCGCAGGTCGGTGTCGGCGGTGGGTTTGGGGATGTGCTCCAGATCAGTGGCTTCGGGGTGGAAGCTGAGGGGGGTCATGGTGAGGAAGTTCTGGGTCTCGTCTTGAAGCTCCCTCAACTGGACCAGGTGATCGACCCGCTCCTCGATGGTCTCAATGTGGCCGTAGAGCATGGTGGCGTACTGCTTCAGGCCCAGCTTGGCGGCGGCGCGGGCGACGTTCTTCCACTCCTCGCCGTTCAGCTTCTTGCCAAAGAGTTCGGCATGGACGCGCTCACTGAGGATTTCGATTCCCCCTCCGGGGAGGCTGTCGAGTCCGGCCTCGATGAGGTCAGCCAAAGCCTGTTCGATCGTCACCTTGCCTTGCCGCGCGATCTCCACGATTTCGACGGCGGTAAATGCCTTCACGTGGACTCCGGGTAGGGTCTGCTTGACCACGCTCACCAAGTCCATGTAGTACTGGTAGGGCAGGCGTGGGTTGATGCCGCCGACCATGTGGATCTCGGTTAGATTGGCCTCGCGGTGCCACTCCAAGCGCTCACGGACCGTGTCAATGGACATCTGGTAGGGAGCCGGGCCGCCCTTCTTGGCATAGAAGGAGCAGAACTTGCAGAACTTGTTGCAGATGTTCGTGTAGTTGATGTGCTGGTTGCGGACGAAGTAGGTCTTAGCGCCGTGGCGTCGCTCCCGCACGATATTGGCCATGTAGCCCACGGCGTTCAGGTTGGGGGTTTGGAACAGGCGAACGCCGTCTTCGTAGCTGAGACGAGTTCCTTGATCGACCTTCCGGTAGATGTCGATGAGGTCGTCAACGATGCGTTCGGGAGTGAGTGCCATTGCCGCTTCGTATGGTACCCCAGCAAGTTTCATTCCTTTTTGAAAGTTGGGATAAAGGGCGGAGCGCAAAGGGCGCGGGTCGATTGGGGAGGAACCGCAGATGGGCGCAGATCCTCACAGATGGGTTCGTCACACCACGATCTACACCCCTTCAGTGGTCCTTGGTGTCTTCAGTGGTTCCTCCAGACGCCCAGAGGCAAAACCACCGAGGTCCGCTGAGGACCACCGAAGGGGAGTGCCTCAATCCCGATCTTCATCGTAAATATGGTAATATGTTTTTATGAGGACCACTTTTGATCTTCCAGATGACTTGATGCGGAGGGCCAAGGCTTATGCGGCTCTGCGGGGGATGAAGTTGCGTGATCTGGTGGCGGAGGGAATTGAGACACGGTTGAAGACCCCGGCAAATCCGGCTCCACGGGAATTCCCGGTCTTCGAGAAGGCAAGTCGATCAGGGGCAAACACTATTCCCAACCGCACAAACGCCGAAATTGAGGCGGAGTTGGGAGATTTCTAGCTTCGATCTGCCGGACGTCAATTTCTGGCTCGCCTTCCTCGATATCGATCACACCGCCCACGCCCGGACCGTCCGCTATTGGGCGCGAGAGAGGGCATCCAAAGTCGGATTCTGCAGGGTGACGATGCTTGGCCTCTTCCGGCTGGCAACCAGCGATGCGGCTATGCGCGGAGAACCCTTTTCCTTTCCAGAAATCTGGCGGCACTATGAAACCCTGACGG
The DNA here is from genome assembly GCA_964501275.1 of uncultured Fimbriimonadaceae bacterium. GTDB lineage: Bacteria > Armatimonadota > Fimbriimonadia > Fimbriimonadales > Fimbriimonadaceae > 55-13. The sequence continues at coordinate 40,238 of CAZCSP010000026.1, forward strand.
GATACGACGACGTGGTATTCCTCCACGAGCCGGATTTGGATGAAGCGTTGCGGGCTGCGACAGATTCTGAGTCCTTTCCCAATACGAATTGGACCGATGCCTACCTTGCCTCGTTTGCGATTGCGGGGCACCACCGACTGGTCACCTTCGACGCGGGCTTCGAGCGCTTTGCGAGGTTGGCTACGTTGATCCTGAAGGGGTAGCTCACTATCGTTGTTTTGCCTTCGGTGGTTTTGTCCCCGGATTTGGAATAACCACGGAACAACACAGAGGGCCACCGAAAGACTCCTACTTGGGCTGGGTATCTCTTACTGCTTTGATTTGGAGGCTACTTGGGAGGCCCACTCGGCTGCTTCGGCTTTGGTGGCTTCCCTGATCCTGCCACTTGGCTCTTTCACGAAGACGCCTCCGTCTCGGGGATTGTCGTAGATAACTCTGCCGTCGTCTTGATGGAACTCGTGAAGAGGACTTGCCTGCGGGTAACCCGTGCTTGTCGTTGCCTTGGGGCATATCACGCCTAACGCCACGATCAAACTGGCCGATAAAGCTGCGACGAAAATCCTTCCCGTTCGTTCTCGGTCATCCTTGCGCCGCTCTTGCTCGGCGAAGCGGTTCTCGGATTGTCGCCGATACTCGTCGATATCCAGCTTCCGGATTGCGGCGCCAGGCTGGGGGATCCATACTGGGGGCGCGATAGGCGGCGGTTGTGCTTCGAGGACAGGAGGGTCCTCTCTCCGAATCTCCGCGAGAAGCCGCCCTACGGTCTCCAGGTTGGTGCCGGTGGCTTCGATGACCGCCCCGACCGTCGCCTTGGACGCACCCAGTTCACTCTCGCTCAGGCGTTCCAGAAGGTCCCGCACCTCCTCGTCCGTCAACTCCTCGGCAAGGCGCGCTTGTTGGCTGGCTTGCTCCATCAATAGATGTTACGCGAGTTGGCCGGAATCGGTGGCAACGTTGTAGGAAATTGCGACCGAGTGAGATGGCAAGGAAGTCAAGGTGATTCGTTCTCAGGTTTTGTGCAAGACCTCTAGTTTCCGCCGCAATTATGGTATGCTTCTATTGGCATAATGTCAGGCGACACGAAACCTGTAGGCTGGATTGCGTCGAGTCTCAAGGATCTGAAGGGATTCCCAGAAGCGGCGCAAAAGGAGATTGGACATGCCCTCTATTGGGCGCAAGTCGGCTTAAAACATGAAAGTGCAAAGCCTCTCAAAGGATACAAAGGTGCGGGTGTCTTGGAAATTGTGGAGAATCATGACGGCGATACGTATCGGGCGGTTTATACTGTCCGGTTTGCAGACATTGTTTACGTTCTCCATTGTTTCCAGAAGAAATCGAAATCTGGGATCGCAACTCCGAAGCAAGACTTGGATTTGATTGAAGCAAGACTCAGGACAGCTCAAGAGGAGTATAGGATATGGCAAGAAAGTCGGAACAAGAACCTACTGTAGTCTATGGAAGCGGAAACGTGTTCGCGGATATCGGGCTCCCGGATGCCGAAGGAGAACTGGCGAAGGCCAAATTAGCGTTGGCTGTCCGCAAGACCATTGAGAGCCGTGGCCTTACTCAGGCGGACGCGGCCAAGTCTATGGGCTTGGACCAGCCAAAAGTATCGAAAATCGTTCGGGGGCGTCTCAGCGAGTTCTCAACAGAAAAACTTCTCCGTTGTCTCCTGCGCCTTGGTATGGACGTGGACATCGTCATTCATCAGCCATCCTCATCTGAAGAGAGGGAAGGGTTGATGAATGTGCAGTATGCCTGATAAGCGGAACCTGGGCGAAGACTCCTACCGCCGTTTCAAAAACAGCAGGATCCCGCCTTCGCCCTTGCTCTCGGCGACCGGGCGGGGGCCTCTTTGGCTGGGGTTGTCGACCTTGGTGAGGAGGAGCTTCATCTGTTTGCCTTTGATCTCAAAGGCGGTGGAGTACTCCTCTTCGACCTGGGTGGGTTTGGCTTTGGCGGGGTTGAAGGCGACGGTTTTGGTTTCCAGCCAGGCCATGTTGCCTTTGGTGCGGAGACGTCCGGCGAGGGTGGCGGAGTCTTTGGGGGCGGTCGCTTTGCCACTGACGAACGCGACCTTCTTGCCCTTCCATTCCTTGGCGGGCAGTTCGACTCCATCGGAGATGGCGCGCTCGATCTGCCATTCGCCTTTCAGGAGCGCGAATTGGCGGGCATCGGTTGCGGTGGGGCCGACCGCCAGTTGGAACATGAATACGACAAAAGAGCCTAATGAAATCAAGAGCCAGGAACCTCCACTTCTTTTACGCGCACTGCGACAGTGGAGTGCAACCTAATTATAGGCGAGTTGGCGGCTCGTTTTCCGTCGGTCCCTGTCCTGGTTTCCCACGACAGTCATCGTATCCGACTCAATCCGTGATACACTAAACCAAGTGGTAAAGTATGCGACCCCAAACTTAGACAGAGTCTTCTACGCCCTCTCCGACTCTACCCGGCGGGATATGTTGGGGCGGGTGGCGAAGGGGCCAGTGGCGGTGACGGCTTTGGCCAAGGGCTACCAAATGAGTCTGCCTGCGGTGGTGAAGCATTTGGGCGTCTTGGAGTCCTGTGGGCTGGTGAAGACGGACAAGGTGGGGCGGGTGCGAACCTGCGAGTTGGACCCTGCGCCCCTGAAAGCGGCCGACGACTGGATCGAGACGTACCGCGTATTCTGGGAAGCGCGGTTCGACCGGCTGGGCGAATACTTGGATCAGTTGCAAGGGGATGAGTAGATTTGGATAGCGTCATCGAGGCTTTGGTCGTCAAGCGGGTGTATCCCCGCTCCCGAGAACTGGTCTTCAAGGCCTGGACCGAGGCGGTTCGGCTGGAGCGGTGGTTCTGTCCGAATCCAACCAACCGGGTAAAGGCGGAGGTGGACCTGCGGGTGGGCGGCCGGTATAAGATCGCCATGATTCCGCCCTCGGGGGACCCTTGGGTGATCGGCGGCGTTTACCGAGAGATCATGCCTCCCGAGCGGCTGGTCTTCACCTGGAAGTGGGCGCATGAGGACGAGGAGTCCCTGGTCACCGTTCTCTTCCGTGAAGTGGAGGCGGGGACTGAGGTGGAACTGGTCCATAGTCAGCTTGAGTCCGAAGAGTCTCGCGAGAACCATCGCCAAGGCTGGCTGGGCACTCTGGAGCGCCTTTCTGCTTACGTGGCGGACCCCATGGAGATGCTGGTGCTGCCTACCGGCGATCTGCTCACCGCGGCGACCCAGATTAAGATGGCGCGGGAGTTGGCTCGACTCGGGTTGGAGCGGGTGCGGCGGACTTTCCACCATGTGCCGGACGACAAGCTTCATTGGCAGCCCGCTGAGACGAGCAAATCCGCGTTGCGTGTCCTGGTCCACGTCGGCTTGGCCAACCAGTATTTCGCAGCGGTCCTGCGCGGAGACGATATGCCGCACCAGTCTGCGCCGGAAGTGGTGCAGAGCATCTTTGAGCGAGAGCCTTCGATCACGACTCGGGCGGAGGCGGAGCGGCTTTTGGAAGAGAGCGCCCAGGAAGTGCTGGATTCCTACGACCTCCTCGACCCCACGCGCCTGATGTCTGATCCAAAGGTGGCGTTTGTGCTGATGTTGGTCGGGCGCCATGCGGATGGCCACGCTGGCCAGATCGATTACCTCCAGACGACATGGGGTGATCTGGAGAACCACTTTGTGGAGTAGGCGGCGGTGTTTCGGCACTGGGCATTGCGGCGTTGGGGGAGATATTAAAGGCGGCTTAGCACGTCGGATTAAGCCGCCTCGATAATGGTCCTTCTAACCCTGTCGATTGCGCCTGCCGCGCCGAAGCATGGCGACTAAGCCGAGGGACATTGCGATCATCGACATCGGCTCTGGCACGGGCGTCAAGACCAAGCTGCCGCCGTCTAGGTTATATGCCCAGCCACTTGGCAGATTAACAGAAGTAAACGATCCGCTTATCGACGACGCCCTAAGCACTTCATACTCGTCGTTAACACCGGGAGTGAATCCCGACCCTAAAATCACATTGAGCGTTCCGCCAAGCGACGCGGAACCCGTCATGAAGAGGGAATCGTATTCAGAGCCCTGGGTAGTGCCATTGATCTCGATGTTCAGATTTCCGGAGTTCAAAATCAGATCACCGTCGATCACAAGAGTTCCGGGCGAATTACCAGGGTCGATCGTACCGCCGTCGTTCACCACATCTGCGTTAATGTGTCCTTTGCCCCTGAGTGTTCCACCTTGCGAAACTACAACAGCGCCCAAGTGGTCATCGCTCGAACCAGTAAAATCACCAACGGTTACGCGACTCATATTGTCGACATTCAGTGTGTCTCCCTCGTCGCTAATGGCTAGCAGTTGTCCAACCGACAACCTTCCTCCTTCACTAACTGTAGTAATAGCGTTAGATATAGTCGTGTTTGGGTAACCAGCCATCATTGTTTGCCTAACGTTGAATTCACTCTGTATTTGAATGTTTGCCCACGCAACGGTAACATCATCCACATTAACCCTCGTCCCATTTAGGAAACGACCAGTGACGGGTCGCCCTTGTGTTCCGAAGCTAATGCCATCCCCCTCAATACTTGCCCTATCCTGCAGTTCCAGATGTCCATTATCTACTAATACTGCTAAGGAATCTGTTGCTGTGGGATACGTTGATGGTATAATGCGGCTGTCGTCCTTTAAAATGGCAATGCCATAGCCAGTCTCTGATCCGTAAACCGTCCCCACTGCTAGTTGCCAAAATGATAAAGTAGAGTTGCCTTGCGCAAGTAAATTTCCTTGACCACCGCGTTGTCCTAATATGATAGCCGACACATTAACGGAGGCAGATTCCGACAAGTTAAGGGTTCCAATACCTTGGGCTCCATTTCCCACCAAAAGATTCCCTCTTAGCCAACCGCTGTGAATTGACCCAGTAATCGTGCTGTTGCCCAGCAGTGATAGACTACCAGCACCTCCAACGAACCCACCAGCTCCATTGTATGAGCCTCCAATCTCTCCTGAGCTGAATGTCGTATCAAGGATAATATGAGTGTTGGAGTTCACTGTCATTCTAGATTCTTGTTGAGATCCATTTACAGTGAATTGACCTACAGAAAGCGTGGAGCCACTAGCAGATTCATTTTTTAAACTGTAATCCCCTTCACTCCTTAACTCGAAAAAGGAAGTTGAAAATGAGAGATAAATTTCCGAAAAATGATTAGAAAGTAGGAGAGCCCTTGAGTTTTGGCTTGGAACTCCATTTGACCAGTTGCCAGACTCACCCCACCACCCCGACGTGCCCCGATCCATGTCGTATCTTGCGAAGCTGCAAAGCCAAACACCATAGCGGCGAGCGACACTGCCGCAAGCCTTTGAAAGACCATCATATCATTCCCTCCAAATCTCACCGTGCATTGACCCGCGTGACTGTAGTCGCCGGGTAAGTTGCACCGTGTTCAGCTTGCAAGGGATCGGGCAAAAGTTGGAGGCAAGATCGGCACGATTAGGAACTTGCCTGCTGGTAACATAGCTTTGCCGCCATGACCCCTGTCCGCCAACGCAAGTCCCGCCTCACTTCCGACGCCTTGGAGGTGCTGGAGGGCAGGTTGCGGGAGCTTTATGACCAGGCGAGTGAAGCGGAAGGGGAGAAGATTCCTTTGAACTGGGCGGCCAGTGCGATGGGGGTTTCTGTTAAGACGGCGCGACTGATCCGTTCACAGGGTGGGAACGACAAGAGCGTTCTTCAAGAAGCATTTAGAGCCCTTGAACTCAAGTGGGACGACAACTATTGTGAAAAGTTGCCCGCAAAGGAAGTAGCAGGCCCTTCCTCCGACGAACCTGAACTCCCCGAGATTGTCTCTCAACCACCCCAGAGAACGCCCGTCAGACACAGGCGTATATGGCTTCTGGCCTCCTTTGCGGCGGCGTGCTTGGCAGTGTTCGTCGTCTTCACCCGTCCCACGGTGAGCGCTCACGGCAAGCCGGAGCAGCTTTCCTACTACGAGGAGGCGCACGGAGCCTATCATGCGGGCGAATACACCAAGGCGGAGCATTTGGCGAATCGGGCGGAGAGGCTTTCAGTCGAGCACAAGGACGCCAATACCCTTGCGGATGTGCTTCGGCTTCAGGGAGAGATCTTGGCGGCGCATGGCGACCTGGCGGCGGCCGTGGAGCGCTACAAGGAGGCGCACGTCTTCTTCAAAAAGGTCAAATTGGAATGGGAGGCGCTTCTCTGCTGGAGGCCGTGGGAGTGGCAGAGACGAGGTTGGGCCGATACCCCGAAGCGGAACGCCACCTGAAACAGAGTGTCGACGAACTCAGCCACTGGGGCGACTTCCGAGGCGCGGCCGCGTCCATGCGCAGCCTCGGGTTTCTTTATGCCGCCATGAAGGATTCCGACAAGGCTCGCGAATGGTTCGCCAAAGCAATCGAGGTCTCCAAAGACGATCCCGATCCGAATCTGCTGACCGATATCAAGGCTCAACAAGCCATGTTGCTTCATGCGGAAGGGAAGTCGGCGGATGCCTTGCCTACTCTTCAAGAGTGTCTGGCGCAGTGGAGGTCTCTTAATCATCCGCGTTGGGTTGCCAAGACGCTCCTTCAGGTTGCAGAGGTGGATTCAGCCTTGAATGATAAAGGCAAAGCGGTGGATGCGGCCAATGAGGCGAAGAGTCTCTACGAACAAGCCGGCGACCGCCTTGGGGTCCAGGCTTGCCAGGAGTTCTTGGACCGTCAGTCCAAAGAGTCCAGGTAGTGTTGGTTTGATTCCTACACTGCGAGGCACGATGGAGGCTAAACTCCAAACTGGTAGCCTCCACAACTCCTTTGTCGCTGTGAAGCCATTCTAACCAGGGAAGGCGATTGGCGTCAGGTGTTTGGATGACGGGGATCAGACCAATCTGTTAGGTTTGTCCGATCTACCCGATACCCAAAGCCCACCACCCAAATGCCCTCCCAGGTAACCTAATCTCCCTCACCGATGCTCGAAATCCGTCGCCTGGTTAAGCAGTACAAGTCCTATCGGGCGGTCAGTGACCTTTCGATGACTATCCAGGGCGGGGAGATCGTTGGGTTGCTGGGACCCAACGGCGCGGGCAAAACCACGGCCTTACGCTGCATCGCCGGCATCCTCCGACCCACTAGTGGGGAGATTCTTATCAACGGCTGGGACATTGTGAAGGACCAGGGGAAGGCCAAGGCGGGGTTGGCTTTCGTTCCCGAGGTTCCCTCCCTCTATGAACTCCTCACCGTCGAAGAGCACCTCAAGTTCGTCGCCATGTGCTTCAACACCATGGACCAGTACGAAGAGAAGAAGGAGGAGCTTCTGGGCCGCTACAACCTGGCCGAGAAGCGGAACGACCTGGTCGCCACCCTTTCAAAAGGCATGAAGCAGAAGCTGTCCGTCGCCTGCGCCCTGATCCACAGCGCCAACGTCATGCTCTTCGACGAGCCGCTCATCGGCGTCGATCCGGCGGGGGCGCATGAGTTGAAGCAAGAGATTCAGCGGGCCAAGGCCAGCGGGGCCGCCGTTCTGATCTCCACCCACCTTTTGGATACCGCCGAGAAGCTCTGCGACCGCGTTATCATCCTCAACCGGGGGACCAAGATGGTGGAGGGGACGGTGGAGGAGCTTCGGCAGTTCAGCGGGATGGAGTCCAGCAGTCTGGAAGAGGTGTTCCTGAAGCTCACGGAGGAGGGCGAAGTTGCGGCCGCTGGTCTTCCTCACAGTTAGAACCCTCGTCAACGGGGTCAAACGAGCTCTCACCAATCCGCGCCGACTCATCGCCTTTCTCTTCGCCGCGTTCTGGCTGGGAAGGTTCGTCTTTTTCCCTTCGCGGGGGGAGCAGCGGGCGTTCGACGCGTCCCGGTTCAGCAAGGCCACCGAACTGCTGGGCGGACTCGACCTGATCCGCATCCTGGATGCCGTCGTCTTCTGCATCTTCCTTTTCATCACCTTCTTCCTGGCCTTGGGGTCGCTCAGCACGCGCAACAGCTTCCGACCGGCCGATGTGGATGTGCTCTTCCCAACGCCGGTGGAGCCCAAACTGGTGCTGGTGTTCCGCATCCTGCGAGACTATCTGCTGACCCTTTTGGCCCCGATCATCTTCATCATCGTTGGCTTCCGTCCGGCGGCGATGGGGGTGAAGAGCCTGCAGAACGCCGCCGCCAACCCGGAGTCGATCCAGCAGACCTTCCGAGTGGCCATTCTCGCCTGGCTCCTGCTTGCGTTCTGCTGGGTCTGCATCAACTACGCGGCGTCTCTGTTCGTCAACCGAAGCGACCTCGCCAGTACTCGCAACCGGCGCGTCCTCGGCTGGGGACTGGGGATCATCCTGATCGGGGTCTGCGCCTATGTTGCCTGGCAGGCATCCCTCTTCCAAGGCTGGCAAGATTGGGTGGCGCTCACGGAGAACCCGCTCCTTCGCACGATCTTCTTCACCGCAACCCTCGCGATGTGGATGGTGCATGGGGTGGTGAACGGTGAGGCTCTGCCCCTGGTCGGCGGCTTTGGCGGCCTGATGCTCATCATCATCGGCTGCATCAAAGTCTCGATGATGCAGGCGGGTTGGATGTACGACCAAGCGGCGGTGAAGGGGTTCGACTCGGCGGATGCCCGTAGGCTCCAGCAGTCGGGCGATACGATTGGACTGGTCGTCTCCCAGGCTCGACAGGGCAAAGTGAAGGCGGGTCGGGGCAAGTGGCTCTCCCGATGGACCGTCCCTGGGCCCAGAGCCTTGCTTTGGAAGGAGGCGATCATCTCCCTCCGCAGCACCTGGTTCCTCATCCTGCTCTTCGCGGCCATTGCGGTGTTTATGGCCATCCTGCCGCTCATCGGAGCAGGGCATGGGAGTTCTCCCCGAACGGCGGGCTATGTGTTCCTCCTGATGCAAGCAATGGGCGTATTCATGTCCGCATCGGCTCTCTCCCAGGCCGGGTTTATCGAGATGCTGCGTCGGGTAGACGTGCAGAAACCCCTCCCCTTCAGCTTCTCCACGACGATCCTCTTCGAGGTTCTGGCAAAAGCAATCCCCGGATCAGCGGTGTCATGGCTTTGCAGCCTGGTTGCCGTCGTGATGCGGCCGGATATGTGGCAAGCGGCGGTTGCCGGGGCGATCGCGATGCCGTTCCTCTGCACCCTGATCTGCCTGGTTACCTGCCTCACCACCCTCCTTTTCCCCGATTTCGAAGATCCTTCGCAGAGGGGTTTTCGAGGGGTCATGAACTTTGTGGGGATCGCAGTCGCCTGTCTGCCGGGGGCACTGATCTTTGGCGGGATGGCGGCCGTCGGCATCTCCCCGATCTTGGCCGCCCTGGTAACTGCCGGTCTCAATACGGGCGTTGCGGCACTGATCGCCTCCATCGCGGGCAACCAATACGCGCAGTTTAACCCGAGCGAGTAGGGACGGTACAATCTTTGCATTAACGAGGATCGACATGGAGGAGCCGTCCGCTTGCGCAGGGAGAACTAAACGTTGCACGCGGTTGTTGGGAAATTCGAATACGCCATGAAGATTCGCAGCTCTACTAAGATTTTCCTTGGGTTCGTCGCCATCGTTGCGGGCGGCTACTTCGGCTGGCAGGGCTACGCAGGCTATGCGGTCGACGGCATCAAATTCGATCCCATCAAGCCTTCCAAAGTCAGCATCGTCGGCATCGCCCCCGACAGCGGCTACCGCATCCTGGTCGCCAACCACGCCGCCCAACTCATCAGAGGCGACAAGTCCGACAACTTCGAGGCTCCGTCGCGGGATTCGGGCGGCGATGCCACGGAGAAGAAACGCGTGCCCATCAAGGAGATGCTGGAGGCGCTTCAAGGCAACCAAGAAGCTCTGGGCCAGTTCATTGCCGTTATGAACGAAATGCAGGAGACGGCAGAATGGCCCTCCGAGCGCATCCTCTGGAAAGCCGCCGACATTCGCAAAGCCTTGGATGGCGACCCGGTTCTGAAGCCCAAGCTGGAGAAGGCCATCAACGTGGCCCTCGACGGAACGCCGCTCAAGCAGATCAGCATGACCGCCCACGAGAACGGGATCGTGATCGAAGTGGAGGTCCCTTGCCAAGTTCAAGTTGGCGCAGAGGTCAAAGAGCTTGTCGGTTCGATCCTCGTTCCTTACCGATCTCAGATGTCGAGGTCCATCGAGCGGGAGTTGAAGGAGAAAGCCTACGACCTCAACACCGTCGCCGGCTACTATGGCCTGGAGGCGCAGAAGATTGCGGATGGAACGGGAAGGAAGGAGGAGGTTGCGGCCAACCTTGAACGCATCATCGACCCCAAGGCGAACGCTGAGTTGGCCCGACCCGCCCAGCAAGTTTTAAAGAGCGCCACCGTCGTCGTTACCGACGACTTCATCACCAAAGCATCCTCTCGCAGCTATGAAGCCAAAGGCGAGCAGTTGACCGACCTGGTCATCGAGCTATCCGACGAGGGTCGTAAACGCCTCTGGCAATACAGTCGGCGTCGAGTTGGGTCCCAACTACTTCTCATCGTCGACGGCGTCGCCATCGCCGCCCCCCGCATCCGTCACGAACTGGCCCAAGGTGAGCTTGTCATCACCCAAATGCCAGACCAAGTCCTGGTTCAGGATGCGGTGGATGCTATCAATACCAAATCTGGAGTGAAAAGCTGAATGAAGCTTCCCATTAGTGTCGTCATCATCGCATCGGTTGCCGTCGGATGTTCCGGCGGCTCGGGAGGCGGCTATGTCCCCACCCCTGTTCCCAAGATCGAACCGATCAAGGTTCAAACTGGCCAAGAGGCCAGTCTCTTCCCGCTCGCTACTGGCAATAGTTGGACTTATTCTGCCACCACTGTTGCCCGAGCCGCCAATCAGACCCAGCAAGGGACGAAAGACGCGATCTTCAAGGTCACGAAGGTAGAGGATATCTCCGGTGGTAAAAGAGCCACCTTGGAACTGACCATCGACGACAAGGTGGTAGACCGCCAAGTCTGGATTGTGAACTCCAAAGGCATCTATCAGGTCAGCGTTAGCGGCCAACGACCCCGCACCTTTAGCACCCCGATCCCTGCGGTCACTTTCCCAGTGGAAGCTGGCAAGAAGTTCTCTTGGTCCGGGAGCGACGGCAAAGCCAAGATGTCCTACGACAGCGAAATTGTCGGCATCGGAGAAGTCGATACCGAGATGAAGCGGATGTCGGCCGTCTCGATCGACGCCAAGGGCTCCAGCACAACGAACAACGTCACGGAGAAAACCGAAAGAACGATCTGGTTCGTCCCCGGAATTGGTATTGTAAGGATAAGGGAGTCAACCGCGGGCAAAAACGCTGCCTCCGAGTTGCTCCTCAGTCTGAAGAGCTACACCGTTAAATGACAAAAAACCTCTGGATCACACTTTGCGCCATCCTCGTCCTTACTGGATGTGAAAAGGGGCCTGTCGAAGCCGACAACGCCACGACGGGCTCAGGAAGCGCGACCAGCGCCTCTGCCTCAACTCCCCAAGATAAGCCCAAGCCCAGCCTCCAAGACCTCCCGGCGAGTATTAAGCACGATGCCTTTGCATACTACGGCCTTGGAAACACCAAGACCATGGACTTACGGCTGACGGGCGATAACCTCGACCAGTCGGGTGGGATCTCCGTGGAGTTGGAGAAGGTCGAGGACGGCAGAGCGCATTTCAAGGTCCTTCGCACCGGAGCCATTGGCGAAAGCCTTGGCACCGACTATGTGATGGTGGATAGCGCTGGAATCCACGCCACCGGCAACTCGATGGGCAAGCTCACGCCGGAAAACTACCTCGCCCTGCCCGCCGATCTGACGCCAGGCAAAACATGGAGAGTGAAGAACAAGATTGTGCGGGACAGTGGCCAAGAGGTCGAAGAGGACAGCGTCTACAAGGTCGAAGGGATTCGGGACTTCAAGACTAAATCGGGCGTCCAAAAAGCTCTCTTGGTGACATCCAGTGGCAATGCAAGCGTAACCACGGGCGGAGACACCAAAAAGATGAAGAACACAACGAAGAGTTGGTATGTAAAAGGAGTTGGGCTCGCCAAATCCGAGATCAGCTTCATCATGCCGGGCCAACCAAGCAACACCATCGTCGTCGAACTTGTCGACTAAAAGCCAACATGATTCTTGCCCTCATTGCCGGATCGACCCTTTTCCTCCAAAGTACCGCGACGGAGTTCTTTCCCATGGAACCCGGGATGAAGTGGACGTATGAGAGTTCGGGAAGTTCGGCTGGCTCCTATACTCAAGAGATTGGCGCATCCACCGACGTTGATGGCAAGCAGATCACCCTGGTGCAGATCAGGGTCAAGGGCAAGGTCGTGCAGAGCACGTTCTACGAGACGTCCACCAACGGCCTCTACGTCTTGGGCCACGACGCCCAGAAACTGTTCGAGAAGCCCCAGCCAGTCTTTATCCTCGCTGCGAAGGGCGCATCTTGGGACCACACAGGACCTTCCCCCTATGAGGACGACGACGCAGGCGGCATCAAGCTCGCGGGCCATTCCAAACTGATCGGCGTCAAAACCTATTTGGGCGAAAAGCGGGAATGCCTGGAGGTCAAGACGGAGGCTAAGATCGGGATCACCGAGTCCACCGCCACCGTATTCAAGACCACCACCATCTACGCGAGGGGGCTGGGGATGGTCGAGATGGATGAAGCCGTCCAACGTGGAAAAACCACCAACAAGCGCAAGGTGACCTTACTGAAGTTCGAACGCGCCCAGGTGGATGATCAGTGAAGTCCATCCCCATTACGCTCCTGCTGCTTCTCGTCGCCGCCATGGCCTGCACGCCCCGTTCACGAGCGGCATCTGGCCAAGAGATCGCTACCATCGGCGACCTCAGCCCCGACGCCAAGATTCCGACCTCCGCCAAACTGAAGATCGGCGAGATCGAGATACCGGTTGAGATCGTACAGACGACGAAGGGAGAGGAGATGACTATCGAAATCTCCGCGCACGGGCAGGTTTTCGAGAATGAAACCTATCAGATCGGTGATAAATCTTTTGATCTTCTCGACGTTGCTGGCGAGCATTACGAGCCCAAACTCCCCTTGCTGAGATTCCCAATGCGCATCGGCGAAACCTGGGATTGGACAGGCAGGATGACGGCGGGCGAAGAGCCCCATAAGGCCACTGCGACCATCACCTCCACCAGTGATTCGGTCCTGTTGCCTGGATCGGGCAGCACGGACACCGTTCTCGTGATCGTGGACCTTTCCATCGAGAGCGGCGGTCCCACCCCCGCCAACCGCAAACTCCGGTTCTGGTTCGCGAAGGATAAGGGGCTGGTCAAGCGGCAGTTCGGCATCGGGTCCAGTCGAGAACCCGCGGAGTAGAAATGGCGACGGCGGCTCGCACTATCGGACAAGTTGGGGAACGCGGCAAACGTGCGCCGAGGAACTTTGATTGGTTCCTGCTTCTGGCGACCCTCATCCTCCTCACCTTTGGGCTGCTGAGCCAGTTCAGCAAGGCCCATGATGCAGGCACCAGCGACTTTCACAAGCAGGTTCTGAACATCGTGGTGGGTTTGGTTCCGTTCACCCTTTTCGCCTTAGTCAAACCCAAGCTCTGGATGCGGGCCGCGAACGTGCTCTACCTCGTCAACCTGGGCCTGTTGGCGCTGGTGTTGAAGATGGGTGTGAGCAAAAACGGCGCTGAGCGGTGGATCAGCCTGGGCTTCACCGAGTTCCAACCCAGTGAGGCCGCGAAGATTCTGATCGTCCTCACGCTTGCCACCTTCTTCGCCAAGCGCCACGACCAGATCAATCGGTTCTCGACCTTCGCGCTGTCGTTCCTGCACATCGTGATCCCGGTCGCATTGATTCTGAAGCAACCTCACATGGGAGCATCTCTGGCGATTATCGCGACATGGCTCTGTGTGTGTCTGGCGGCTCAGGTTCCCTGGAAGTTCGTCTGCGGCGCCGGTTTGGCCGTGATCGGCGTGTTGGTCGTCGCTTTCACGGTGCCCTCGATTGGCCAGTTCATCATCAAGGATTACCACTTGGGACGTCTCAAAGCTTTGGTCGGAGGCGGCGAAACGGATACGCAGGGCAAGAACTTCCAGACATATCGGGCCGCCATCGCCTTCGGTTCAGGAGGGCTGCTGGGAACCGGCTTTCTGAAAGGGGAGCAGAAAAAGCTGGGCATGATCCCGGAGCAGAACACCGACTTCGTCTTCACGATTATCGGCGAGGAAGGCGGCCTAGTCGGCTGCACCCTCGTCCTCCTCGCGTTCGGATTCTTCTTCTTCCGCATCTGGCTCGTATTCCTCAACGCCACCGAGCCGTTCTATCGCATGGTTGCCGCCGGGTTGCTGGGGATGCTTGCGTTCCACACCATCGTCAACCTCGCCATGGTTCTCCAACTCCTCCCCGTCATCGGCCTGTGGCTCCCCTTCATGAGCTACGGCGGCACCGCAATGTGGCTCTGTCTGGCGAGCGTCGGGCTGTTGCTGAACATGCGGAGCCGCGAGAAGCCGGTGCTGTTTGAGATGGGGTAGGACTCGCTAGGATCGCCGAATGAATTCGGCGATCCCAGCCGATTTACATTTGCGGAATCTGCTCCAGTTTCATCCTGAACAGTTCTCGCTGTTCGTTGCCCAGAATCAAGTGGCTGGGACCATCGAAGCTGACCGCCTCGCACTGCTTGGCGTTGGTGAAGGCCACCCAGCGAACTGGTTTGGAGAGCAGTTTGCTGCCGACTTCGCGGGTGTCGAAGATCCAGAGCGACGACATCGGAAAGTGGGTCAAGACCGCCAGCCATCGCCCGTCTGGCGAGATGTCCGCCGCTGTCACCCAGCCTTTCATGTTGTCTTTTGAGTCTAGTTTGGTGAGCGTGTTGGGTTTGTCGGTGAACTCGGTATCCAGACGATAGAGCTTTGTCCCGTTCTCGGGTAGCCGACCGTTCGGCATCCGATGCTTGGTCAGGATGTGGAGTTTGCTTTGGAACACAAAAACCGCCTCGCAATCGAAATGCATCTGCGGCGGCGGAAAGGCGGTTTGGTCGGGGTATTGGATGGGAAGGAACTTGACCGGCTTCACCGAGGTGGCGCCCACGGGATCGAAATCGTTCACCACATACACACCGAGGCTCTTCCGGGCGTTCCCGTTGTTGCCAAGATCGCTGATCCAGATTTTGCCGTCGCCATACGCGATGTCTTCCCAATCCACATTCTTCGCGCCTTCGATGAGGATGCCATCGGGCGAGCCGATGGAGGTTCCGTCGCGGCGAATGGCAAAGAGACGGGCCTTGTCCCCACTGTCGTTATGCGCCCAGAACCGATCCGTCGCCTGCCGACTCTGCACCATCCCGCTGAGTTCCGAGATGGCCGGAGACTTGAGCGTCGCGGTCGGTTTCCAGTCGATAGGCGACTGAGCGACGAGGCAGAGAAGGGCGGCAAGCATGGGTCTATTATGGGGGAGACGGTGTTGGGCATTGGGCACTGGGGACCGAGCCCATCCCAAAGCCTGACACCAAAAGCCCAACACCAAAAACCGCCTTAGGCCCCGAGCGCGTTTCTTAACATTCCTCGGCTAGACTACAATTAATGGCAATGGCCTTAACGACCATGGAACCCACCGAGCGCGAGGCGGTCGTCAAGATTGCGGCGCGGAACGTCGATTTCTTCTACGGAAACCACCAAGCCCTCAAGGGCATCACCGTCGATATTCGAGCCAACCAGGTGACGGCTTTTATCGGTCCCTCGGGGTGCGGCAAGTCCACCTTTCTCCGCTGTCTCAACCGGATGAACGACCTGATCGACGGGACGCGCATGACGGGTAGCATCACCTTGGACGGTCACGATATCTACGCGCCGGATGTGGACCCGGTCGAGCTTCGCAAGGCGGTCGGGATGGTGTTCCAAAAGCCCAACCCCTTTCCCATGTCGATCTACGACAACATCGCCTACGGTCCCCGCATCCACGGAACCAAGGATCGGGCGACTCTGGATGGAATCGTGGAGGACTGCCTGAAGAAAGCGGCCCTGTGGGATGAGGTCAAGGAGAAACTGAAGCAGTCGGCTCTGGCCCTCTCGGGAGGTCAGCAGCAGAGGCTCTGCATCGCCCGCGCCATCGCGGTCGATCCCAAGATCATTCTCATGGACGAGCCCTGCTCCGCCCTGGACCCGATCGCCACCAGCCGCATCGAGGACCTGATCGACGATCTGAAGCACGAATACACCATCGTCATCGTCACCCACAACATGCAGCAGGCGCAAAGGGCCAGCGACGTCACCGCCTTCTTCATGCTGGGCAACCTGATCGAAGTCAACAAAACCGCCGATATCTTCCTCTTCCCCCAGAAGAAGGAAACCGAGGATTACATCTCGGGCCGGTTTGGCTAAAGCGGAATCTGCGTGACCTGCTTGGTGGTCGCGAGGACGAAGTTCGTGGTGATCTTGCCGATGCCTTTGATCTTGGAGAGCTTCTCTCGTAGGAAGACCTCGTAGGCCCGCATGTCTCGCACGGAGACCTTCAACAGGAAGTCGAAATCGCCGCTGACATGGTAGCACTCCATGATCTCGGGGATGCCGTGGATCGACCGGCGGAATCGTTCGATGGGCTGTTCTTGGTGCAGAGACAAACTGATCATGACCATCGCGGTCAGACGCAAACCCAATCGGTCGGGATCGAGAAGAGCGACATAGTCCTTGATGAGCCCGGCCTTCTCCAACGCGCGCACCCGTTGCAAGACCGAAGGCGGCGACAGGCCAACCCGCTTGGCCAACTCCGCATTGGTCATCCGGCCATCATTCTGCAGCAGGTGCAGAAGCTGGACATCGGTCTCATCAAGATGGGTTTTGGGCGTCACAAATACAATGTTACTAGGTGGCATGGGCAGCCTGCCCATGCGTCCCAAGACCTACGATGGACCGCCGATCTCCAGATCGGCATCCGCTTGTAGTTGCCGACAAATTGGATGAGGGCAGAGGTTTCGTCCGGACCCGGAGTTCCAGGCTACGTTGAGAACGCCCGCGGAATGAGCAGAGACTGGCGGCTCGACGGTGGCACAATGCATCCACCGCCTACAGATACTTCACGCAATCACCTCCATCACGCTATCACCCCATGACAAACTTCGATTACAATAACGATATGCCTGTATCCAGCGCCTCGCCCCGATGGGACCTGTCCCCGTTCTTTTCCGGAGTCAAATCGCCTGAGTTCAAAGACGTGTCGGCCAAGCTCGATCGGAAGCTCGGCGAGGCCGAGGCCTATTGGGATCGCGAGTCCATCACCCAGGGTGGCGCGACCTCGCCCAGTGTGCTGGCAAATGCGCTGGACACCCTGAACGCCCTCTATGACCAATCCAGGCTGATCGGGGCTTATCTGGAGTGCCTGGTGACAACCGACTCCAAGGACGACGCGGCCGCGGCGGCGCTCAGCGAGTTCGACAACTTGACCGTCCGGCTCCAAAAACTCCAGACTCGGTTCGCGCTGTGGGCGGGCGGAGTGGATTTGGAGAGTGCGGCGGCCCTGAATGAAACCGTCCGCCAGCACGCTTTCTTTGTCCAACAATGCCAGATCAAGTCCAAGCACCTGATGGACCCGCGCCTGGAGTCTTTGGCCACCGATCTCGCGGTGAGCGGATCGACCGCCTGGACCCGCCTGCATGGCAACCTCACCAGCCAAATCCAGGTGGAGGTGGACGGCGAGACCCTTCCCATGCCCGCCGTCCGCAACTTGGCCTATGTCAAGGATCGGGACAAGCGGGAGCGGGCCTACCATGCCGAACTGGCCGCCTGGAAGCGAAACGAGGTCCCCATCGCCGCCGCCATGAACGGCATCAAGGGCGAGGTCCATACCCTCTGCAAAGCCCGCAACTGGGGCTCCCCGCTGGATGAGGCCCTCTTCCACGCCAACATCGACCGCGACGCCCTGGAAGCGATGATGGACGCCGCCAACGACTCCTTCCCGATGTTCCGCCGCTATTTGGACGCTAAAGCGGGCGCCATCGGGGTCGAGAAGTTGGCCTTCTACGACCTCTTCGCTCCGGTCGGCGAGGGCTCCAAGGCTTGGTCCTATGATGAGGGATGCGACTTTGTGGCGGAGAACTTTGGCGCGTACTCGGAGAAGATGGGCGAGTTTGCCCGGCGCAACTTCCGCGAGAACTGGATCGACGCCGAGCCGCGCAACGGCAAGGTCGGCGGTGCCTACTGCACCCCGATGCGCGGCGACGAGAGCCGGATTCTAATGAACTACGACCCCAGCTACGGCTCGGTCAGCACCTTGGCCCATGAACTTGGCCACGCCTACCACAACCTCTGCATCTCCAAGCGCACCCTCCTCAACCAAGAGACCCCCGCCACCCTCGCCGAGACCGCCAGCATCTTCTGCGAGACGATCGTGAAGGAGGCGGCGCTGAAGTCGGTCGGCGAGCAGGACCAGATCGCCATCTTGGAAGCCTCGCTCCAGGGGCAATGCCAGGTGGTGGTGGACATCACCAGCCGGTTCCTCTTCGAGCAGAGCGTCTTCGAAAAGCGGGCCGAGCGGGAGCTATCTGCCAGCGAGTTCAGCGAACTGATGCTCCAAGCCCAGCGCCAAACCTACGGCAACGGTCTGGACCCCGCCCTCCTGCACCCCTACATGTGGGCCGTCAAGCCGCACTACTACAGCACGTTCTCGTTCTACAACTTCCCGTACATGTTCGGACTGCTCTTCGGCCTGGGGCTCTACGCCATCTACCAACAAGACCCCGAGCCGTTCCGGGCCAGGTACGACGACCTGCTGTCCTCGACCGGTCTGGCCGACGGCGCAGCCCTGGCCAACGAATTTGGCATCGACATTCGAAGCAAGTCCTTCTGGTCCGCCAGTCTGGCCCAGATCGGAGCGGACGTGGACAGGTTTGAGAAACTGGTGGGTTAGCCAACCTCCAAAGCCGCGAGGCTTTGGAGGTTAGGCCGCTAGAGTTTGGAGCGGGCCTTTTCATCTATGGCTCCTGTCATCACAAAACGGTGTAACGACATGAGGCTTTCCACCGCGATCTCAACAGCATGAGCCAAACTCCAAACTCCTCATTTCCCTTGAACTGCCGGCATCTCCCCTGACACTTATCCTGCTGAGACACAATCATGCAGGCAGTTACCGACATGGGGACTCAGCGGGACTTGAACGATATCGCCGCCATCGCCCGGGAGCATTACGATACGGTGTATCGTTTTTGCGCTCGGAGGGTGGGGGTCGATGCCGCCGCCGACACCGCGCAAGAGACCTTCCTTACCGCCCAAAGGGCCCTCGCCAAGTTCCGGGGCGCATCTTCGCTCAGCACCTGGCTCCTCGGCATCGCGAATAACGAATGCCGCCGCATGGCCCGCAAACGCCGATGCGAACCCCCGACCATCGAACTCACCGAAACCGGCTCGGCGGAGCATCACGAAGAGACGATCATCAACCGCCACGCCCTCCAACAGGCGTTGGCCAAGCTGAGTCCAGAGCACCGGGAGGTCGTCCTGCTGCACGAGGTCGAGGGCCTGAGCTACGAAGAGGCTGCCATCGTCCTCGGCATCCCCGTCGGCACCGTCAAGTCCCGCCTGCACCACGCCTTTGCGAACCTGCGCCGATCCCTCACCGAATACCAGGAGGCCGCGCGATGAACATGAGAGAAGATTTGAAAGCCTTTATCGACAACGAAGTTTCCGACCAGGAGCGCATCCGCATCCTGCAGGAGCTTGAGAACAATCCCGAACTTCAGGCCGAAGTGATCGAGCTTCGCCAGATGTCGCGGGTTATCAAGGAAGAGGCCTGGCAACCTGAGCCAGTAGGTCTGGAGCGAACCCTGGCCGCCTTGGCGGGAGCCAAGAAGCAGGCCCCTTGGTGGATGGGCAAGTCGTTCCAACTGGCGATCGGCGCATCCTGCCTGGTGGTATTTGCCGCGATTCTGTTCCCAGTTTTCGCCCAGTCGAAGATATCTGCGAAGTCGGATATGGCCGCCATGAACAAGGTCGCGGCTTCCCCGTCCGAGATGGATCCCAATGTGGATGCGGGTTGGTCAGGGGGTGCCGATCTGAAGCAAAAGTTGAGGGGCCTGGGGGCCGAGAGTGAAAGGGCACCTCAAGCGCCTGTTGGAGCTAGCGGTGGCGTACTACCGAAGCGACCGTCAACCTTCTCGTACGACACTTCCGTCAACGGCACACCAAATCTGAGCGAAGATTATCCCAATGTAAATCTTGGCTCCGTCCCCGGCCGGCCCCGCTTTGAAATCAAAACCGCCAGCCTGGCGGTAGAGGTGGAAGATGTTCCCAAGGCCCAACAGGAAGCGGAGAGCATCGCCAAGGCCGTCAATGGCCGGGTCCAGAGCAGCCAGAAGTCGGACGACGAGGGCCGCCTCGCCAGCGCCGAACTCACCTTCCGAGTCCCCGTCGCCAGCTTCGAGACCGCCGTCAACCGCCTTCGCAAACTGGGCCGAGTCCTCAGCGACTCTCTCAGCGGCGAAGACGTGACCGCCCAGGTCGCCGACACCGAAGCCCGCCTCAAGGTCATGAAGGCGGAGGAGGACCAGTATGTGGAGCTTCTGAGGGCCACCAAGAAGATCGGCGAGGTCCTCTCGGTCAAAGAGCGCCTAAGCGACGTCCGCCAGGAGATCGAGAGTCTGGAGGCCACCCGCAAGGCCCTCCGAGCCCAGGCCGCCGAATCCACCATCCACCTGTCTCTGACCGAAAAACCCACCCCCGACCGCCCCCGCCAAGACCCCAACTGGTCTGATGACGCCTGGTCGAGAGCGGTCTCGGGGCTGAATTCAGTCGGAAGAGCCCTGGGCCGAGCCGCCGTCTACCTCTTCGTCTTCAGCCCCATCTGGATTCCCCCGGTCCTGGTGGTCTGGTGGCTGGCGCGGAGAAGGCGGGGGTGAGGGGAGGCGTTGGGAGGCGTTGGGTTTTGGGTTTTGGGGGTTGGGGATTGGAGAATCTGACTTATCTGACTTATCGGACCTATCGGTCAGATCAGACAGATAAGTCAGATTTGTCCGATTTGTCAGATCATCCCCAAAACCCAAAGCCCAACACCGTCCCGGGTAACATAACCCCTGTCCCATGCCGATTTTTCTCGGGCTAGATTGTGGCGGCTCCTCTTCCAGGGCGATGGCGCTCGATCAACAAGGCCAAGTCATCCATCAGGGCCAAGCCGGGTCCGCCAATCTTGTATCCACGCCCGAGCGAAGGCTTCGCTCCAACCTGCTCCAAGCCACCCGCGAATGTCCCGGCGCCGACTTCGTCTGCGGCTGCTTCGCCGGACTCCTCACCGAGAACGACCGCAAGCGGGCCGAAAGCTACCTCTCCGCGCTCTTCCCCCGAGGCCGAGTCCACGCTGAGCCCGACTACGCTGCCGCATTCTCCGCCTGTGATACCGGCACCGATGTCTGCGTCATCGCGGGCACCGGCTCCCTGATCTGTTCGCGGGTCGATGGCAGAATGGTCAAGAGCGGCGGGCGCGGATTCATCCTGGGCGACGAGGGCTCAGCCTACCACTTTGGGCGAGAGGCGATGCTCCACTACCTGAAGCAGCCGGGCGAAGCCAGCGACTCGATGAAGGAGGCGCTCTTGAAGCAGTTCGACTCCCTCCAGGAAAGCGCCATCGTCAGCCGCCTCTACCAGCTTCCCTCCCCCCAATCCGCCCTCGCCAAACTCGCCAAAGCCCTGGGCCAAGACGCCAAAGCGGGCCAGCCTTATGCCCTAAATGCGATCGAAGTCCAAATGGCATCGCTCGTCGGTGTCGTCGTAGACCATGTGGGGCGACACTTCCCAAACCAATCGACCCTGAAAATCACCCTCGCCGGAGGGCTATGGCAGAACGCTCCCCAGTTCCGAGACGCATTTGCCAGAGGTCTTGGAGAAAAACTGCCAAAAATGAATTTAGAAGTGCAAAGGATTGTGAAGCCGCCCGTGTATGGCGCGGTAATGCTTGCCAAGGAAATGGCCTATGTCAACTGAGTCCCGAAACCCGAGGTCCTATGGCCTCGACCAGATGTCGTCGCGCGAGATCGTGCGCCTGATGAACGAGGAGGAGGCCATCGTCCTGCGCGCCCTGCAGGCTGCCGAAGACTCCATCGCCATCGCCATCGACCGCGTCAGCGAAGCCTATGTGCGGGGTGGGAGAGCGATCTATCTGGGCTCGGGAACCAGCGGACGCATCGCCACCATGGACGCCGCCGAGATGCCCCCGACCTTTGGCGTCGAACCAGACCGGTTTGTGGCCCTGGTGTCGGGCGGATTCGTGGCCAGCGCAAAGGCGGTGGAAGACGCGGAAGACGACCCCCACCAGGCCGTCATGGCCCTGAATGACCTCCGCGTGGACACCAAAGACGTGGTCATCGGCCTCGCCGCCAGCGGGACCACCCCGTTCGTCCTGGGAGGCATCCGCCACGCCAAGCAGAAAGGCATCTGGACCTGTGGCATCGCCAATAACAAGGGCGCACCCCTGCTGGAACTCGCCGACCACCCCATCCTTCTGGACACCGGCCCCGAAGTCCTCACCGGCTCCACACGCCTCAAAGCCGGCACCGCCCAAAAACTGGTCCTCAACCGCATCAGCACCGGAGCCATGGTCCGCGCCGGAAAGGTGATCGAGAACCTGATGGTGGACGTCAAGGCCAAGAATCAAAAGCTCAAAGAGCGTTGCGCCAGAATCGTCAAAGAGCTAGCCCCCGTCACCTTCGACGAAGCCTACGACCTCCTGGAGAAAAACGACTGGAGCATTCGGCAGGTTTTGGAAGGGTTGAAGACAGCCGTCTAAACGGTCGGTCTCCGGACGTCGAAAATTGCGACGACCAGTAGGCGGCGGATGCATTGTGCCGCCGTCACAAGCCACAAACCCCGTAGTCCCTGGATGGTTCGGGGGTGTTGCATGGTGTTCGTTGTCTTGCGAATCTTTGCGGACTTTGCGTCTTTGCGAGAGCCTTTTGAATTCACGCAAAGTCGCAAAGATCGCAAAGAGCCGCGGAGGACTGGGCGATAGACGACACAATGCAA
>CAZCSP010000027.1:0-62279 GCA_964501275.1 uncultured Fimbriimonadaceae bacterium
AACGTGATTCCCTGAAGAGACCTGCAAAAGACACGATCCGAGCCCCCTTGAGGGGGTTGGGGGTGGCGCACAGTTCTCCGCTTGTAGAGTTCAATCCACCTTGGTTTGGGTTCCTTGGATACACGTGGAGAGCCTGACCGCACCCCCAACCCCCTCAAGGGGGCTCGGATCGCAACCTCTACAAACATCTCCCCTTCCCCCTCATTTCCTCCTTCCCTAGATTCCCTGCATCCTCAACTCCTCCACCTTCGCCAAAACGTCCTTCTTTCTCAGCAGGAAGCTGGGTTTGAGGCCGTAGCGCTTCATTTCGGTCAGGGCGATCTGTTGCATGAAGGCGTAGCCCACGATGCCGCAGCAGACCCAGGAGAAGAGGGCGATGAGGATGGAGGCGGTGATGGCGTTGGCGGGAGCCCAGTTTTTGCCGTAGGCGATCTTCTTGGCGTGGGGATAGCTGGTGGCCCCGATTGCCGCAAAGAGGATCAGGAAATAGAAACCGTAGTAGACCAAGAAAGCCTCGGGCGGGCTGCCCTCCCAGATAGGCGCGACTGTCACCGCCCGTCCGGCCAGGGCGAGGAAGACGTTGAGGATGAACACGTAGTTCAGGCCGGAATATCCCTCCCACAAGGCCAACAACTGTTCCGGGGTGCCATAGATCGCCTGCTGTCCTCGCGGATAGGCGACGTACTGGGGCGGCGGGGCTTGGTTGGGGTCGGGAGGAATGGGCGGGATTTCGGACATCTGGGAGTAGAGACGAGCGGGACCTTCCGATTGGTACTCAGGCTGTGGGCAACTCTTCGGTGGCCCTCTGCGAGCCTCGGTGGTTTCATCCCCAGCCAATTGGTAAAACCACCGAAAAACACAGAGGGCCACCGAAAGAAACACAGGGGCTTGACCTCCTATGCTTGAAGGCAGAGTTGAGGTCGTTGATGGGGATGGGAGTTTCCGGAGGCTTTAGGTTTTTACCACGCAGGCCTACCATCTCAGATAAACTCATGCGCCATGAGCCAGCCTTACAATCGCGTTTTTAACTTCTCCGCCGGACCCTGCACCTTGCCAGTGAGTGTGTTGGAGGAGGCCAGAGAGGACCTTCTGAACTACAAGGGAACCGGGATGAGCGTGATGGAGATGAGCCACCGCTCCAAGGCTTACGAGCGGATTATCGGCGAGGCCGAGCAAGACCTGCGCACCCTGCTGAACGTTCCCGCCCAGTACAAGATTCTCTTCCTCCAAGGTGGGGCCAGCACCCAGTTCGCCACTCTCCCGATGTCTTATCTGGAGCAGGGTCGAACCGCCGACTATGTGATTACGGGCGCATGGGGCAAGAAGGCTTTGGAGTCGGCGAAGATTTATGGCGCGGCCAACGTGGTGTTCGATGCCAAGGCGGAGAACTACAACCACGTCCCCGATTTAGGTTCCCTGGACTACTCCCCGGAACCTGGATATATCCACTTCACCACCAACGAGACGATCCAGGGCGTTCAGTTCAAGTCGGACCCTTCCCTGAAAGCGCCGGTCTTCTGCGACATGTCCTCTGACATCCTCTCGCGACCGGTGGACGTTTCCAAGTACCGCGTGATCTACGCCGGAGCCCAGAAGAACATGGGGCCGGCGGGCGTCACGGTGGTTATCAACCATGAGGAGCAGATCGCGGAGGGCAAGCCGGGACTCGCGCCGATGTTCGACTACCGGGTCCACGCGGAAAACAGCTCGATGTACAACACTCCCGCCTGCTGGAGCATCTACGTCTGTGGGCTGGTCTACAAGTACCTGCTTCAGAACGGCGGATTGGAGGCTCAGCAGAAGCGGTGCGAAGCCAAAGCCAAGGTGCTGTATGACGCGATCGACAATTCGGGCGGGTTCTTTAAGGGCCATGCCAAGCCGGATTGCCGCTCGACTATGAACGTCACCTTCACCCTCCCCAGCGACGAACTGACCAACCAGTTCGTGAAAGAGACCGAGGCGAACGGCTTGGACGGCCTGAAGGGCCACCGATCCGTCGGCGGCTGCCGGGCCAGTATCTACAACGCCTTCCCCATTGAAGGTTGCGAGGCTCTGGCCGCCGCAATGCGTGATTTTGCTGCGAAGCATGGATAGCCAGATTCCCAGGTAGAACCTTAACAAAACATGATGAGCCAACATCGCGCCGGGCTATTCTTCGCCACCCTATACCTCGCCTCCATAGGCCTTGCCCAAGACCGACTTCCCGATATGCCCCGATACGACCGCTACGTTCGCCTTCGCAACCAGATCAACGGCTCCTACAAGCCCGGCACCCTACAAAACGTGCGCTGGAGCGAAGATGGGAAGCAGATGGGCTTTGGCTTCGACGGCAAAAACTACATCTACGACCTCGTCGCGAAGAAGAAGGCCGAGGGCGAGTTGCCTGCTTCCACGACGCCGGGGGGAGGCAACCGGGGCCGTCGGGGCAATCCGGCGCGAGGGCGGCAGTTCGATACCGTCTTTACCGAGGACAACACGCTCAAGGCGTTCCACCGGGACGGGAACGTCTACATCTCGGCCCCTGATGGGAAAAACGAGGTTGCGGTGACCATGGACGGCAACGCCAAGGATCGCACCAAGTACGGCATCGCGAGTTGGGTTTATGGCGAGGAGCTAAACGTTCGCGAGGCCATGTGGTTCTCGCCCGACGGGAAGAAGCTGGCGTTTTACAAGTTTGACGAGAGCAAGGTGCCCGACTACTTCCTAGCGATGGATCAGGGGAAGGTCCAGTCCACCATGGACATCGAGGCCTATCCCAAGGCGGGCGCGCCCAACCCTGGTGTGACGCTCTTCGTTTATGATCTGGATGCCAAAAAGACGACCACCGTGGAGACCAGCTTCGATAGCGGCGTTCCCGACATCGGGCATTACGTCTACGATGTTCGCTGGTCGCCGGATGGAAAGGAGCTTCTTTTCAACCGGACCAACCGCAAGCAGAACACGTTGGAGTTCTGTGCCGCCGATCCATCGACTGGGAAGTGCCGCACGATCATCCGCGAATCCTGGCCCGTGAGTTGGACGGAGAACCACCCCGGCATCACTTATCTGGAGGAGGATCGCCCCGGCCCCAAGCGCTTCCTCTGGGCGTCGGACCGCAACGGCTTTCGCAACCTCTACCTCTACGATTTGAGCGGGAAGCTCTACAACGCGGTGACCCAGAACCAGTTCGAGTTGGGCGGCGTGACGAGGGTGGATGTGAAGAAGAATACGGTGTGGTACACCGCGCGGAGTGGAGAGAATCCTTACCTGATGCAGCTTCACCGGGTGGGCTTGGATGGCAAAGGCGATACGCGACTGACCGATCCCAAGTGGCATCACACGGTGAACCTCTCGCCCGACGGCAACTGGTTCACGGATACCATCTCCCGGACCAACGAGCCCGCTTTGACCCGCCTCTGCGATGGTAAGGGCAAAGTGATCGAGGAGCTTGCCAAGCCGGACCTCTCGAAGTTCAATGAGCTGGGCCTGAAGCGATCCGAGCGGTTCAGCTTCACTGCCGCCGACGGAAAGACCCAATGCTGGGGCACCCTGGAATTCCCAAGCGACTTCGATCCGAGTAAGAAATATCCGCTCCTGGTGAGCGTCTATGCCGGGCCGGAGTCGGGCGGCGGGGTGGAAAACTTCGACCTGCCCAACGCGATCACGGAGTTCGGCTTTCTGGTGTGCAACATCGAGGGTCGTGGGCAGAACGGGCGTGGGAAGGCGTTCAAAGATGCGGTCTACGGGAAGCTGGGGATCGTGGAGATCGACGACCAAGCGGCGGGCGTAAAGGAACTGGCCAAGAGAAGCTATGTGGACGGCGCGAACGTCGGCATCTTTGGCACCTCATATGGGGGATATGCCAGCCTGATGGCCTTGGTCCGCCACCCCGAAACCTTCCGCGCCGCTTGCGCCTCCAGTTCGGTTACCGACTGGCTCAACTACGACTCCATCTATACCGAGCGTTATATGGGTCTGCCCTGGGAGAATGAGAACAAGAAGGGCTACGACGAGGGGAGCGCGATGCCGTATGCCAAGGACATGAAAGGCAAGCTCTTGCTGTTCTTCGGTACCGCGGATAACAACGTCCATCCCTCCAACACCTACCAATTCACCCGCGCCCTGGACCGGGTCGGGAAGTCGTATGAGATGGCGGTAGGCACGGACGTGGGCCACGCCGGAGTGAACTTCTCCCGAATGCTGGAGTTCTTCGTAGACCACCTGATTATCGGTAGGAAGAACGGGGCTCAGGTGGCCTGGAATAAGCGGGAGTATCGGCGGGAAGTGTCTCGGAGGAAGTAGCACCGCACTTTCACGGTGAGATTGCGTTTACCTCCCCATGGAGTCTGAAGTCGCGACGAATCGTGCATCGGCCGATGGAGCGAGGTCATGGCCACGCTGGTTCGTTTTGTTTGGATGCGTCGCGGTCGCGGCGATCTGCGTGGCTTGGTTGCTTTACTTTTGGCTTACACCGCGAATCGTGGGCCGGAGCGACGGCGCCCAGCAGGCCAAGGCCCTGTCCGACATCTCTTCCCTTGTGGACCAGGTGCAACACTACCGGTTGGACGTGGGAGAGTATCCGGCTTCCCTGACCGACTTGCTAGTCAAACCTGCTCACATCGCCAAGGAATGGCGCGGACCCTACCGCGATAGACCGATCCCCCTGGACTCTTGGGGAAACGACTACGATTATTTGCTTTCATCTAGCGGAGACAGCTTCTCCGTCACCTCCTACGGTCGAGACGGTGCGCCGGGCGGAGAGGGTCGGGATTCGGATATAAGCCTAACCGGAACCGCAAACCCTCGCTGACCCCGTGAAAGCGTTGCCTATAGGCGCCTTGCATGACACCGGAGGTGTCCCATCCAGTAGCCAGGGCGTCGCAGACACCTGGCAGCCGCAACCCGTATTCCCGGACTCCGGAGGACTCCCATCCCGCCAGCCGGTAGATCGTATTCCCAGGTACACGCTATACGGCTCTAGAGATGCGACCACTCCGTGGTCGGGTGTAACTGGGTGGCTGTCCAGGGGTCTTCGACCTCCCTGGCTACTGGATGCGACCACTCCGTGGTCTGGGGCCAGAATGTTCTGTAGAATGATTGCATGAAGGTCACTGATGCGACTTCCAGCCGCCGGGTTTTGGTGGTGGATGATGAGCCGGGGATGGTTCGTTTGCTCAAGACCAACCTGGAGCGCCTCAGGATAGAGGTGGAGACGGCCCGCGATGGGGTGGAGGCTCTGGAGAAGATCGCCAGCCAGCGGTTTGATCTGGTGTTGCTGGATGTGATGATGCCTCGAAAGGACGGCTTTGAGGTCTTGAAGGAGTTGCGAACCAACCCAGAAACCGAGAACCTTTTCGTGGTGATGCTGAGCGCCAAAGTCCAAGACAAGGACGTCTTCAACGCCTACCACTATGGCGCGGATATGTATCTCACCAAACCGCTCAATCCCAAAGAGATTCTGAGCCTATTCCGGTAAGCCGCAATGCCGAAACGCCCCAACACCGAAACCCCGCCATGCCGTCCCGGCTAAAATCTCCCCATGGTTCCGGTGGTGGTGGCGCTTGGGTCGAATGTGGGGGATAGCCTCCTCTACCTGCGACAGGCCACCGAGGCTCTTGCTCACATACTCCACGATCTCAAAGTCAGCCCGATCTACCAAACCGCTCCGATGTATGTTCAGGACCAACCGTCGTTCCTGAACGCTGCCGTCGCCGGAACCTACGCGGGGGGGCCTTTGGGGTTACTCAACCAGCTAAAAGAGATTGAGGCTCGAATCGGGCGGCAGACGAGGGATCGGTTTGGGCCGCGCGAAATCGACTTGGACCTGGTGGCCTATGGCGCGCTGGCTTACCAAGGCCCCCGGCTCCAGGTTCCCCATCCCCGGACTCCAGAGCGGAGGTTTGTATTGCTCCCCATGTCGGATGTCGCGCCGGGGCTAAGGCTGGCTACAATGGGGACTATCGAGGAACTCCTCGCGCAAACGCAATCGCAGGCTGAAGACGTCGTACCCATCGAAGATGCCCTTTTTCCAGTACCAGGCCACCGATAAGCAGGGGAACCCGATCCAGGGGACGGTCCAGGCGGGAAGCCTGGACGAGGCAAATCGTGCCCTGGCGTTGCAGGGCTTTAAGGTCACAGGCCTTCGCGATCCCAACATCGTCGCCCCCGCCCCGCCTCGGCAATCCCCCATCATCGAGCGTCCCGGAGTTCCGGCTCCTATCCGGGTCAACACACCGATGGCACGCCCCCTCGGCGAACCCAAGAAGACCCGCTATAGCCAGGACAAGGATATCTACTTTATCTTCAGCCAACTCTCGGCCTACTTCAAGTCCGGCGTGAACCCCGCCCAGGCTTTCACCGAGATCGCATCTAAGCAACCTCGGCAAGACATCAAGGAATCCCTAATGCTGGTGGCGTCTCGGGTGGGGGAGGGGAGCGGCATTGCCGACATCCTCTCTCTTTACCCCTACCTATACCCACCTCATGTAGTGGGTGCGATTCGGGCGGGGGAGACGGGGGGCTATCTGCCCGAGGCGGCGGAGAACGTGGCCGCCCAGGCCGATTCCAGTCGCAAGATGCGGCGGTTGATGGTTTTCCTGGGCATCTGCGCCATCGGCATTCCACCGGCGATTCCCATTGGGCAGGCCTTGCTGAACGGGGTCTTGCGTAGCTGGGATGCCCAAGAGGCGACTGGCGGGCAAGCTCCTGTTGCGGGGACCTTGTGGAGTGGATTCGTCAAGGAGATCACCGGGCCACTTGGGATCACCTGGCTGATCGCATTTGTTCTCTTCGTCATCCTGGCCTTTGCGTGGCAATCGATGCGGGTCCGCCGGATTCGTCACCGGTTGGCGTTGGCAGCGCCTGCATTCGGCAAAAGAAGCAAGGCCGAGTCGTTCGCCGCCTTCACCTGGAATCTCAGCAACCTCAGCAAAGCGGCAGTGCCTCCTCGCGAGGCCTACAACCTGGCGGCAAAGACCGTTCCCAACCAGCACATCCGCGAAGCCCTGGAAGCCCAGGGCCGTCAAATGACCGATAAAACGAAGCTGAGCGAGGCCCTGGCCGGAACCAAACTGCTTCCCTATGAACTGGGGGCGATGGTACAGACGGGAGAACTCACCGGCGATGTCGCCGGGCAGCTTCTCAACGGGGCAAGGGCTCAGCAACAAGAGTTCGAGAGCCAAAACCGCTATGCCAAGATCAGGGTCGGAGTCTGGGTCGTGATGCTAGGCACCTGCATCGCTCCCCTCGTCTTCACTTGGCTCTACCGCGACTTTCTTCTCGAACTCATCAACAAACTCACTGGAGAGTAGCAGGGGCATGTCGCTGATGAGTCGATTTGCCTGCCGAAAGAACACCTGATAACGCTTGACGCCAGCCGCCTCCCTAACGAACATGCTACTCATTCCGGGGGACCAGGTAGGTAGGATCCATTCGATACTTCCTCTTAACCGATCCTCGGAGGGTTTTGATGTTAAATTGACCCCGGATGGGAAGGCGAAATTCGCTGTTTCGTGGAAGGATAAACTCCCACCTTTCTCCAGAAGCTTTGTGAACGATCAACTTCTCCCTCGATGAGACAATGCGGTCGAAGAGATTCCTTTGTAAGTCGGCGTAGAGTCGAACCGTGTACACGCAAAAAGCCACCCAAGCAACGACAATGGCCGCCAATGCAACCCCAACGTAAATGGGTATTGGCTCCCCCTTTGAAGGAATCACCGTGGCTAGCAACGCAATGAGGACGATCAGGGCGAGCATGATCTTTGCCGGGATGATCGTTTGATTCAGTTTCTGGTGAATCCAGTCTGGATCGAGGTATTGGTAGGTTTGGCCCTCCACTAGGCGGACCTTTCCTCCGCGATGCAAGACTTCCACCCGGTTAGCATCGATCGCCTCCCCACCTTGATTGCTTTTTAGCTCAGCGACGGCAGCCTTCTTAAGCAGGAGGGATGATACGCCCCACAGAGCGACGGCAAGCCCCACGAAGAGCGGTGGCAACAGGATTGATATGCGACCGCTGTGTGCCAACCAGCGAACCCAACTTTCGCTCGCCTCTCCGGTTCTCCAGAAAGACAGTACTTTGGAGAGAGCCCATCCAGTTGGTATCGCCAAGGCCAACCCGATCGCCATGTTCCTTGCCGCCGATTTTGGCGTGGCTCTCTGAAACGCGGTTACCGGCTCAGGGATGTCCCCTGGGTTTGGGCAGTGACGGTTTAACTCCCGCAAAAAAGCTCGCCACATCTCGGTTCGATAGACGGTTGCCTTTGTTTGTCCGCACAGAAAAGCCGGGATGAAACCGGCCACCTGTCCATCCAGGGTCAGAACCTCTAGCCCAGCCTTTTCTCTTGAACCAGCGGCTCTAACCTTGTGGAGAACTCTGCGATAACCACCAAATTGGCTCCATTCCAGGCTCCACAGAGCTTGTCCAGCCTTCGCTACCCCAAGGCCGTTGGCGTCGCAGAAGACCTCAAGGGTCGCCTGGCGTGTGTGGGCTCTGGCCGTCGAAATCCGCTCCCAAATTGACAGCCCAAAGGTGATGAATCCGAAGGCGGCTAAGCCAAGAACGACGTTAAGGGCCAGTCCATCCCACCATGCGCCTACTGGCGCAAGGATGGCCATTACGCCGATCAGAAGACACGACGACCAAACGCCTTTCGCCGCTTCCTCGTCGCCCAATCTAACCCGCAATTCTTTCAACGCCGAAAGAGCTTACGTTAGAAACGGATAGCGGGATGCGACGGATTCAAGGCGGCAAGGAGCTTCAACCTGCCGCCATCCTTTTTGGGTGGTGCAGCTTGCTTTTCGAACATATCCACGATCATCTTGCCGGACGCATCCAGCTTGCTGGGGTCGGCGCTGGCGGCGGGGAACCATTTGATGTCGGTGGGCTTGTAGCCATATTGCTTGGCCAAGTCTTTTTCCAGGCCAGGCATGTGGGCGGCGCCCCAGAAGATGGCGATGGATTTGGGCGGAGCGTCCTTCTTGATGGTCTTGGCGAAGGTGTCCATGACCGACTGGTTGCGGGCGTCGATCACGATCTCTTGGGCGGCTTTGTCCATTGCTGGCCCCCGTCCGCTTGCCACCGACTTCACGAGAACCATCTTGATCCCCTCTTTCATGCCGGGCGAGGCGGTCTGGAGGAGGTTGACCATCATCTGGCTCATGGAGGAGGCGGGGTCCAGAATCTGCTTGATCTGGTCGAATCCGGTCTCCTTGCCCTCGTTCTTCTCATTGTTCAGCCTGTCCAAGTCGTCCCAGGAGAGGTCGCTGTTGATCCAGTTGGGCCGGTCGGTGTGATTTGGGTGGATTGGAATTCCAGGGCGAGGGCGTCGCTCAGGGCCTTGTATATCGGGGTTTGGTTTTTGGCGTCGGGCGGGTTGGCGGGAGCTTTGGCGGAGGGCTTGACTCCTTCAAACAGCACGACCTCTAGCTGACTCAACAGGGTCTGAAGATCGGCGTAATACTTCTTCTCTCCAATATGCACCACCCCAACCAGCCAGACATCCGGCTTGCCTTCGGCGGTGAACTTCTGCGCCGCCGTCTGCATCTCCACCACCCCACTGGGCTTGGTGATGGACTTGGTATAGATCGGAGGCGCGGCGACCTGGGATAGAAGAAGAGAGGAGACAAGGGTTGCAAGCATGGTTCTGAAAGTATAGGTCGTTGGGCGGCGGGTGAATCTATCGCAGAAGACGTCGGGATCTTCGGATCGGCAGCATCAGCAGTAAAAACGGCACATCACCCGATCACCCTCCCGGCCCTCGTCGCAACCGCGACCAGAACCCACCCCGCCCCGGATCAAGCTCGATCGGGTGGCGATAAGTGTGCATCGGGTGGATGAATAGGGGCATGGGGGAGGCGGTGACATTTGGGAAGCAGTGGACGATTTCCGCCGCCTCTAGCCACCGGTTCACATATTCCGCCCTGGAACCCCCGTAACAGGCCCGCACCTCCGCGAACTTCAGCTTGGGCAGCCCAAGCTTGGCCCTCTCCTCGATGACCCACTTCAAGTCGCTCTGGCGGAAAAACTGCTGGTTCCCCAAGTGCAGCGCCCCGCCCTTGTCGCCGTGGCCGTAGAAAAAGAACTCGTCCGCTTCCAAGAGAGCCTGTCGAAGTTCCTCGGTCGTGGGCTTGACCAAGAGGCGTCCGGGGCGTTTCCCGATGGTGAAGCCGAAGGCAAGATCGGTAAAAGGAACCCTCGCCTCATCCCCGCGCACAATCAGCAATCCCGGCATATCCAGAGTATGAACCCGTTTGGGGCTTTGGGCGGGTGCTTTTTCCCAGCCAAACCGATCCGCAGGCGCGAGGCCGTAGTCCGGGGCGGAACCATGAAAAACCATCTGACTAAAATCGCCCTCGCGGGCGGCCTCGCCATTTCGGTCGCCTCCGCCGCCCTTGCCCCGACCATGCCCGCCGAACTTGTCGGCAAGTGGAAGTGGGGCACCATCAACCCCACCTGGTTTGAGGACAAATACACCGGCGAATACAAAGGCCACGGAGGCGGAGTCTCGGCCTATTTCGACTTCGACAAGACCGGCAAGTTTCGCCACCATGTCTACGTCGAAATGAATACGAACGGCTACAAGAACCAGACCTTCACCACCATGGAGGGCACCCTCGTGGTGGAAGGCGACACCTTCCGCCTGAAGGTTGAAAAGGGCAGCTACCGATCCCGAAGTAACATGGGCGCCCGCAACAACTTCGACCGACCGATGACCGAAGACGAACGAGCCAAAGCCTCCAAGACCCCCTACAAGTGGAGAAAGTCCAAGGACGACCAAGGCCGCGAAGTCCTCCAGATCATCAATGGCGGCGAGGGGCCCTGGACCACATTCCAGCGGGACAAGTAGCATTCGCGATCCGAGCCCCCTTGAGGGGGTTGGGGGTGGCGCATAGTTCTCCGCTTGTAGGTTTAGATCCATCGTGGCTTGGGCTCTTTGGATACACACGGGGAACCTGGCCACACCCCCAACCCCCTCAAGGGGGCTTCGACGTCACACCACCGTTTTAGCCTCAAACGCTCATAATAAGGCCATGCTCATTCTGCTGGCTACGGCGATTCTCGCCCAGGGCCAGGACCCGATTGTTCCTATTGCCCGGCCTGGCCTCGATGGAAGGGGGCGCGACCCTTGGGTGTTTAGGAGCATCTTTGAAGACCGCACCCGGATGCTGGTCATCGCGCCCCGGCCCAACTGGTGGATAGTCTTTAACCCTGAAACCTGCGCCATGCACAAGGTGTGGCAGGGGAAGATGGACTTTCGGGGGAAGGTTTGGGATTTCAGCCAGGATAACTCCCGGGCGGAGGGCAAAATATACTTCGCCGCCCCTAACGAGATCGTCAGGTTTCCTAACGGCGGGACTCTGCCCAGCGGATGGACCGCCAAAGGGGTTGTCGCTGATGGGCAAGCCTGGGTTTTTTCGGCGGCGGATTCTCAGTTGTCCAGTCCGGCAGTGAACTTAGTCGATTGGCATCGGGTCTTCGTCGCCTTCGACGAAACCGGGAAGCGGGGGCGGTTTCGGGTGGATATCTCGGGTTCCCAGCCGCAGTGGTTCACCTCTGCGACCAGCGTGGGAGGCGAGAATGAGTGGCAATGGAACTTCAAGCGCATCGAGCGGCCTGAAAAGGACACCTCTATTCGCCTGACCACCCAGGTGGCGGGTAAGAAACTCAGGAATCTGCGCCTCTATGGAGACAAGAACGCCTGGTTCGATGCCAAGGGCAATGCTTTGGAGGTTCACTTTGACGGTTATCGGCTGATTCGGCGGACTCAGGCGGTGGATATCCTCTACCGAGTTCGACTGGGCAACGGCAAGTGGGTTTCGGTCACGCATCGGCCAGAGTTGAGGCTGGGAAGTTGGCGGGAGGACTTGCGGATCGACGGGTTGCCAAAAGGAGAGCGGCTGATTTTGAGGAGAGAAGGATTGAGCGAGGCGGTGCGAACGACTTTGGAGAACGGGGCTTGGACTTTTAGCGAGAACGGCGACCATGCCCTCACCTTCCAAATCCAGGAGGCGGCCCAGTGAGTCTGTTCGCTCTCGCCATTCTCATCCTTTCGACCATGCAAGAGCCGACTCGGCTCCAGGGGATCGCCACGGAACCGGGGTTAACGGTTTGGGTGTGGCAGGTTTCGGGGCGGATCAATCGGCATCCCAAGGTTGGCGAGGGCCAAGTCCCCAACGCCTACCTGATCGTCCCGACGCTCGACGTCAAAGACGGCTTCCCCAGTCAAGAGGGCCAGATCAAGGACGCGTTTGTGGGACGTGCCTTTGGTTGGTTGAATATCCCCGCCGAAGGCCGCTACCGCTTCCGCCTTACCTGCGACGATGGCGCGATGCTCTCATTGGGAGGCCGCCAACTGCTGGATACCGAACGCGGCGCGGGATTCACTGACGAAACTTCGGTCCAACTGAAGCCCGGCGATTACGCGGTCGAGATTCCGTTCTACGAGGACCAAGGCAACTTCAATCTGAAGCTGGAATGGCAGAAACCCGGCGATGCGGGCTTCTCGGTCGTCCCTTCCACCGCTCTGAAGTCAGAGGCGGGGCAGACTTTTGTGGTTTCGCCGGGAGTCAAGCGCTGGTTCTATGGAAGCGATCCTCGGGCTCCCGGAGACGGTCGTCCTCTTGACGCCGTCCACCCCAGTTTCACGCTGGAGACCTTCCGCCCCGAGGGGTTCACGCCTGCGGTTGGCGGCATGGCTTTCCTTCCCGATGGCCGCCTCGCGGTCTGCACCTGGGACCAGGAGGGGGCAGTCCACATTGTGAACGGGTTGGATGGTCCGGCGGAGGGCGTCAAGGTGACGACTTTTGCCGAAGGCCTCGGCGAACCGCTGGGAATCGCGGTTATTGGCGGGGACATCTGGGTGACCCAGAAGGGCGAGGTCACGCGGTTGCGGGACACCGATAAGGATGGGATCGCCGACGCCTACGACTCGATGGCGGGAGGCTGGCCCGCGAGCCACAATTACCACGAATTCACCTTCAACCTCGTCCCCAAAGGCGGCAAGTATTACCTTAGCACCTCGGTCCCGTTGCGCGGCGGGTGGACTTACTACAACGTCGGCTCGGCGCAGGCCTACCCGATCCCCGACATCCCCGGCTCCATCCTGGAGATGGACCCCAAGACCGGAAAATGGTCGGTTTACGCCACCGGCCTCCGCACTCCCAACGGGATGGGTATCGGCGTGGATGGCGAGCTATTTGTTGCGGACAACCAAGGCTCCTGGCTTCCGAGCTCCAAGCTGATGCACATCAAAAAGGGTGGCTTCTATGGCCACCAACTCTCGCCCGATGGCAAGCAGAAGTCCGACCCGCCCGCCCTCTGGCTCCCGCACGGCGAAATCTCCAATTCCCCCAGCGAACCCGTTCTTGTGAAGAGCGGCATCTACAAGGGGCAAATGCTGTTTGGCGACGTCACCTATGGCGGCATCCAGCGCACGAATCTGGAGAAAGTCGATGGCGTCTACCAGGGCGCGGTCTTTCGATTCTCCCAGGGGCTGGAGGCCGGAGTCAACCGCTTGGCTTGGGGACCGGATGGGAAGCTGTATGTGGGCGGTATTGGCAGCAACGGCAACTGGAATCACCAGAACCACCGCTTCGGCCTCCAACGCCTCGCGCCCAACGGCAAGCCGACTTTTGAGATGTTGCGCGTCAAGGCGGAGTCGGATGGATTCACCATCGAGTTCACAGAGCCCGCCGACCCGAAGGCCCTCGCCGATCCGAACACCTATGAATTGGACAGCTTTCGCTACGAACCCAAGGAGCTTTATGGCGGGCCCAAAGTAGACTTGGAACGTTTTGCGCCTCTGGAGACCAGTCCTGCCAAAGACGGCAAGTCGGTCCGCCTCAAATTGCCGTCTATGAAACCGGAGCACGTCTACCACGTCCGACTGGTTAGCCTCAAAAGCCAGGCCGGAAGGTCGCTCTGGTCTACTGAAACCTGGTACACACTGAACCGAATCCCGAAAAAACGATGATAGCTACCCTTGCCCTGATCGCCCTTCTGCCCACCGCCGCCAACTGGACTCCCCTCTTCGACGGCAAGACCCTAGACGGCTGGACCCAACTCGGGGGCAAGGCGACCTACAAAGTTCAGAATGGAGAGATCGTGGGCTCCACCGTCGTCGGAACCCCTAACAGCTTCCTCTGCACCGACAAGATTTACGGCGACTTCGAACTGGAGTTCGAGGTCTGGGTTAATCCAACGGTGAACTCGGGGGTCCAGATCCGATCCAACAGCGCCCCCGGATTCAAGAACGGCGCCGTCCATGGCTACCAGGTAGAGATCGACCCTTCGAAGCGAGCTTGGTCGGGTGGGATTTACGACGAGAGTCGCCGAGGCTGGCTCCAGGACCTCTCCAATAAGCCGGACGCCCAAGCCGCTTTCAAGAACAACCAGTGGAACAAGTACCGGGTTGTGGCGAAGGGCGATCATCTTCAGACCTGGGTGAATGGGAAGGCCGTCGCTGACTTGCGCGACAAGGTCACCCGAACCGGGTTCATCGGTCTCCAAGTCCACAGCCACGACAAGGATGGCGTCGAGGTGAAATGGCGCAAGCTGAGGATTAAGGATAACGGCACCCCCGACTCCAAGCCTCCGAGGGGCGGCAAGTGGCTACTCCAGAACGAAGGCGACCTGAAGAACTGGACATCGGCCCGAAACCCCGGCCAACCTTGCCCCTGGAATTGGGTGGATGGCGCGATGCAGGTGACCAGCGGCGGAGGCGACGTGATGACCCGCGACCAGTTCACCGACGCGACCTTCTACCTGGAGTTCATGACCGACGAGAACGGTCGCCAAGGTCAGGCGAACGGCAACTCGGGGGTGTACATGGTGCGGTCCTATGAGCTACAAATCCTGAACTCCGCGCCCCGAGGTCCCGCCGACAACGAGTGTGGCGGCATCTACACGATCAAAGCCCCCGACTATGCGATGGCCAAGCCCGCCAACGAGTGGCAGACGTACTTGATCTACTACACCGCGCCCAAGTGGAACGGATCGGAAAAGGCCGCGAACGCCCGCGCCACGATTTATCACAACGGGACCCTGATCCACGACAACATCGAGCTGCCTCATCCGACGGGCGGCGGCATGGCCGAGTCCCCCGATCCCCGTCCCTTCCTGCTCCAGGATCATGGCAACAAGATTCGGTTTAGGAATGTGTGGACGGTTGGAAGCAAGCGGTAGGTCCTGGCAGCGTACCTACGATCTAAGCATCTGAATACTGCACCCCAGGGCTGGAGTCTGGGGGACAGCGACGGGTTTGCCCGCCAAGAACTGGTTGAGGGCAATCTTTAGGTCTTCTGTCTTGGGAGCTTTTCTGGACCGTCCGTGCTCTAGGAAGAGGTCGTTGATCCGACCGCGGTAGACCATCTTCCCGGCCTTGGAAAAGATCACAGCCTGGGGCGTCACGGTGGCTCCGCTCATCTTCACCAACTGATGCTTGGAATCCAGAATCCCTGGAGCGCCGAGCTTATACTCCTTGAGATGGCCAAGAATCTGCCCTTTGGTCTGCGAGGGCTCCACATAAACGAACAGGAACGAGACGCCCTTCGGCTGATATGCCTTCACGATTCGCGAGAGTTCGGGGGCCATGCGGTTGGCGATGGGGCAGTCGGTGGCGACGAAAAACAGGACCGTCGCCTTCTGAGTTGTTGGCACACGGCGCACGACTCCCGATGCATCCAAGATTGAGACGGGCGGCAAAGACTTGGAGGGCAATTCCGCCATCTGGAAACTAATGACAAGGGTGCAAAGTGCGGTAATCATGGGCTATCGGGGGATGTAGTTTAGGTGGCACCAGAACAGTTCGTCGGATGCCTTGGGGCCAAAACGCAGAGTTGTCGCCTTTTCATCCTCAGCGGCGTGGCCGTGCTTGCTATTGGTGATCGAGGCTTCGTAGATCAGCGTCGTGCCCTTTTTCAGACGCACCGGCTTCAAAAAGTTGTACGCGCCCACCCAAGTCGCATCCCAGGTGTGGACCATAAAAACGATCTTTTCCCCCGCCTTGTCCTTGGCGATCAGTCGCACTTGATCGGTGACGAACCGGGCCTCTGGCAGGACTGAAATCAAGTCGATATCCCGATCCAGATTCCATTCGTCGCGCAATACGGCAAGTTCCTCGGGCTGGACGACGAAGCTGCGATTACCAAGCGTCCGTGTCAGAACTCGGGCTGGCTTTGAGGAGAGGTCGATAGATACGGCCCCGGAAGCAGGTTCGATTTTGCCCGTTGGGACGGCGGAGAGACGGAGCCAAAGGCGGTCGGTCGCCCCTACGGTGAAACCCGCTGTACCTGCACTCCACAGGTTGAATCCCGGCGCCCAGACTGCATGGCTGGTTCCGGGACATACACCCGTGGAAGTGAACGGAACCGGCTCGCCCTCGCGCTGTATAGCCAAGACGGCTTGCCTTATCGCTTGGGGTGCGTCAGGTTCGAAACTGAAGGCACTCAGATTGCCCACCTGCCCCCGCAGCGAGTTGAGCGGGTAGACGATCGTCACGTTGCGCCCCTCGGCGGGGATCTTCTGGCCTTTGCCAACCGATACATGAACGCCCACCCTTGCCTTTGGCGGAGCGGATAGAGGCGAAGTCTTCTGCCCTTCTGGCATTCCGAGGCGGAACCACTCCTGAATGTTCCTTAGTTCACTCTGAGTAAGGGGGTGATGGGGGGTCAAGAAGCCGTAGTCGGAGCGGGCGTCGGTAGGCGGCATCTGGCCCGTTAGTGAAACAAGCCGAACCAGGTCTCCCCGGCGACGTGCCTGTTCGTAGGTCTGCAAAGCAAACGGCCCCAATCCTTCGGTGTGGTGGCAGGCGACGCACTTTTGGGCCAGGATGGGACGAATATGCTCAGAGTAGGTTGCTGTCTGGGTAGGCGTCTGGAAGATGGATGCGCCTAATCCCGCAACGCCCAAGCCGCCTATAAACCAGTTAACGTAGCCTCCCACGATCTTGCTCTACCCCTGTTGGTTCCGCAGAATCAAAACGGAATGAGGCTCGGAGACCAGTTGGTGGAACGAAACGCTTCCGACGAACAGCCGGTCGATGAACCCGTGCCCTTGGGCGCCCATAACCAGCAACTCCGCCTTGGTCCGGGCCATTGCCCCACTGATCACCTTGTTCGCGTGGCCTTTCTCCAGCGTGTAGTCCGCTTCGTATCCATGCTGGGACAGTTTGCCGACCAAAGCCTTGCACTTTTCGTCAAGCTTCTGCTGGATCCACTGTTCGGGGTTGCCCTTTAAGGACGGTAGGTTGACTTCGAGAATCTTGGCTTCCTTGTCGGAAACCTCATAGGCGGTGACAACGTGAATGTGGCTAATACCCTTAGGGGCCATGGTGAGAAGCTGGTCCACGGCGGCATCCGCATAGGGGGAGTGGTCGGTAGCTAGGACGGCCTCAATCGGCCCCTGCTCCTTTACGCCCTCTTTGGCCACCAGAACCGGGTGGCGTGAACTGCTGACGATGCTACGACTCATGCTGCCCGTAAACAGCGTGGCCAACGCGCCCTTGCGCCCCGACGCCACGCCCACAAGGTTGACGCCCAGTTCGTCCGCTCGGTCGAGCACAGTGAGCACGCTGGGACCGGAGACCACTTCGGTTTTCGCTTCGATGCCATAGGATTTGGCAAGTTCGGCTGCTTCGCCCACTGCCTCTTCGCCGGAGTTGCGAAGCCCCTCGACAAAGTCGTTCGTCGCATCTACCGTCGCGGGCATGGCGAACGATGTATAGGGAAGAACCAGGTCGGCGGCGTTGAGTAGGGTGAGGTCCACATTGGGGAAACCAAGGCGGGCAAACAGCCGAATCGCGGGTTCGTAGGTCCCCAGAGTGTCGATACCGATGAGCGCTTTCATGTTGTTCTTGTTCAAGGCTATCCGATAACGAGCCCCAGAATCGACTTCCTTAGGGCCTATCTCCGGCCCTGTCGTGAATTCCGTTGACGCGCAGTTGGATATCCTTACGTTACTCCATGAGCGATACTCAGACCAAGCAACAGGGCGAAGGATTGATGGACGGGCTGTCGGGGCGCGAGAGGCAGCTATTGCAAATGGCGGCGCGGGGCCATACCGACCAGTCGATCTCCAACCACCTGGGTATCAGTCTGGCAACCGTCGGAACCTATTGGGGCAGGGTGCGCATCAAGCTGGGTCCCTACAACCGCACCGAACTGGTTGTCAAGTTCTTGAAGGAACATGCCGAGAAGACGGTGGCTCTCCTTCGCAACGAGAACGCCCACTTAGTGAAGCAGATCGAGGAACGGACCCGGACCGAAGAGATGCTCCGTACGAGCCTGGAACTGTTCAAGGGTCTCTTGGAGACCGCACCCGATGCCATCCTGCTCGTTGATGAATCGGGACAGGTCAAGTTTGCCAATGAGCAGGCGGGCGAGCTGTTTGGATATTCTACGGCTGAACTGGGACGGCTAAAGGTAGAAGAGTTGATCCCCGAGCGGTATCGGGAAACCCACTTGGAGCATCGCGACCACTACAACGGCAACCCTATCAAACGCCGTATGGGTCAACATCTGGCGACGATGGCCATCAAAAAGACGGGGGAAGAGTTCCCCATGGCGGCCGCCCTGAGCGCGACCTCGACTCCCAATGGCTTATTGATCACCTGCATTGTGCGAGACTTGAGCGCGGCGGACTAACCCCCTAAAGTTCCACGTTCAAATGGCCTAGGTCCCTTCGTCTAAACCACTAAGAGCGCAGGGTAAATCTCGCTTCTATCGAAGATTTGCATAAATCCTCGTTACGAACAAGCAAGTTGCGCGTATCTTGTTCGACAATTGGGCCATGGACGACAACCTCATATGAACACCGCATTTCCCCTCATCGCGATCGCCGTCGCAATCGCCGCATTGGCGCTCTCAAAGCCGCCCGAGCCCAAGCCCGCCAAGGCGAGTCCCGTCGGGGCGATCATCCTGATCCTGATCTCCCTTGGGGCGGGCATCTATTGGCGGGAAGGATTCCAAAACCTCCTGCCCGCGGCGGCCTCGTTCGCGGGAGCCGTCGCCTTGGCTTTCGTGTTCCGAATTCTGGAGGGCGTCCGCATCCCCTCTCCCGCGGCGGCCTTGGGGTTTGCGGCGGCGGTGGGCGGGTTCATGATGTGGCTCGATCCCAGTTATCGCGATACCGCCCAGCTTGCCGCCATCGCTGGTCTCGCGATGGGCGCCTGGGTGACGGGCGGGTTCAAGGGCGGGGAGATTCCTCTGCCCGTGGCGGTTGCCGGATTTGGGATGGTCGTTCTGGCCGCCGACTTCATGGGCTATCAGGCCCTTGAGAATGAGCCAGGTGGCATGACGGGAACGATGTTCGCCCTGGCTGCCGCTATCGCCGCTTTCGTCGCCCTGCTTTCCAGCCGCTCCAGCAAAGAGGGACCGGCCTCTCTCGGAGCTACGTCCTCGATGGTCGCGGTGGCGATCCTCCTGGTCCTGGGCTATGTAGTCGGCGGACGCCTGGTGGAGAGCAAAGAGGCGTGGATGATCTTCGATGGCGCGGTATTGGCGGCGCTCGTCCTGCACTGGGTGATCCGGCCCGACGGCAAAGACGACTCCTTCGCCTTCCTTATCGGCGCGGTCATATGGATCGGCATCGCCACACTGGCCTTCTCCTTCTACAAAGGTTACGGCATGGCGATCGCCGCGGCGGGAGCCGTGTTGACCCTCCTCATGCTGGGCAACACCCGAGCGCTTCTCTCGGCGGGACCACTGATCGGTCTCACGTTCTACCGAGTCCTCCGAGAGTCCCACCCCGACGCCGTCCGCGCTTTGGATATTGGCCAGCACTACGCGGTCATCGGCGTGGCGTTCGGCGCGGCGACCGCTTTGCTCCCTGCCGAGTGGATGGCCCGACGATCCTCCGACTCCATGATGTCGGTAGCGGGCAAACTCCTTTGGTGCTTTGTGTTAGGCCTGATCCCGGTCGCGATGGCGGTCGTTTTGGGGGCCAAGGGGATGGTCGGCTTTGTGGCGGGACTGGGCTTTGCCGCTTTGATCGAAGGCTTGCGCGGCGGGTTTAACGCCATGCCCGTCCTCTTCGCCGGAGCGCTCTCCGC
The DNA here is from genome assembly GCA_964501275.1 of uncultured Fimbriimonadaceae bacterium. Taxonomy (GTDB): domain Bacteria; phylum Armatimonadota; class Fimbriimonadia; order Fimbriimonadales; family Fimbriimonadaceae; genus 55-13. The sequence continues at coordinate 20,028 of CAZCSP010000027.1, forward strand.
CATCGTCGCGGTCAGTTACGGCTGGTTGGCCAACCTGCTCGACCTCACCCGCGAAAGCAAGCAGACCGCCTTCTACTGGATGGCCGGCGTCGCCCTCGTCTTCGGCATCCTCATCGCCCTCGTCTCCAAACCCGACCCTCAAGTTGCTGAACAGTCATGAAACTCTTTGCTAGATCGGAAATCGGAAGTTGGAAGTCGGAAGTCGGAAATCGGCGTTCGGCATTCGGCTTCAGGCGTTCGGAAATCGGAGGCCGGAAACCGGAAGTCGGAAGACCGAACTCCAAACTCCAAACCCCAAACTCCAAACTCCACAAAGGGGTTGCTTCTGCCCGCGTCCTCGCCCTCTTGGCGGCAGTGGGTCTGGCGGGGGCTTTGCTTTCTTTTGGGATTACCGAGGAAGTTGCCCTGGGCGGCATTTCGGGCAAGGTGACGTTGAGGGAGAATGGGCGAACGATTGAAGGCGCCCAGATCGACATCAGCCCTACGGAGGAATCTGACAACGAAGCCGCGCGACGTCGAGTGCTCAAGACAGACAAGGATGGCCGCTTCGAAATCTCTCGCCTGCCTGCGGGCGATTACACCATCTACGCCTACTCAAAGGCCCACCGCCTGGATAGCCAGCGGATCACCGTGAAAGAGGGCGCGCCGACGGTTCTGGAACTGGCCATGAAGCCGGACGAGCCGTACCTGGACATCAAGACCAGCCAAAAAGTCTTCCTCCCCACCGAGGAGCCCAACTTCCAGGCCGACGGCTTCTTGCCCGAGGAGCGCATGGCGGTAGACATCTTCAAGCTAAACCTCCAGGAAATCGTCAAAAAGGGCAGCATCCAAGACCTGCTGGAAGGCTTCTCCCGATACGCCCGCACCAAAGAAGACCCCGCCAAGTACGGTCAAAAGGTTCGATCCCTCAACCACCTCATCACCAAGCGCAACGCGGAAGGGGTGTTCATAGAGGTAATCGGCCTCAAGCCCCTTCCAGAGGGCTTCTACTATGTCCGATGCAAGTCCGGCAAAGTGGATCGGGGCGCGTTCCTGAACGTATCCAAGATCGGGATGGTCACGAAGTCCGGTGATAAGAAGACGATGTGCTTCGTCGCCGACCTGCAGACCGGCCAGCCCATCGACAAAGCCGCCATCGCCCTCGCGGTGGACAGCGGCCTCAAGCAAGTCGGCATGACGGGGCCGGATGGAACCCTCAACGTGGGCCGATCTCCCGGCAACCGCCAACTCTTGGTCGCCAAGCGGGATGACTCGGTGGCAGTGGTGGACTACTACTCCCGAAGCGACGACGGCGACGGGTCGAAGGGCCGCGTCTTCCTCTACTCCGACCGTCCCATTTACCGTCCCGGCGACAAGGTGGAGTTCAAAGGCATTGCCCGAACCCTCGCCGGCGTGGACTTCCAGGTTCCCCGCGAGGGCAAGGTGGCTTGCGAGGTGCGGGATGTGGACGACAATCTGGTCGAATCCTTCCAAGCCGACCTGACCTCCCGAGGCACCTTCTCCGGCTCCTTCACCTCCAACAAGGAGGCGAAGCCGGGCATCTACTCGCTCATCGCCCGAGGCCCCGGAGGCGAAGGGCGGCTGGATATCCGCATCGCGGCCTATCGCAAGCCCGAGTTCAAGATCACCGTCACGCCCGAAAAGAGCTATTACGTCTTCGGACAGCGGGCCAAGATGCGCATCAAGTGCGAGTACTACCACGGCGGTCCGGTCGTGGGCGCAAAGATCGACGCCTGGGTCGCCCGCTCCCCTCGCTGGTCCTGGCAAGACGAAGAAGGCGAGGAATACGTGGATGAAAGCGGCTCCGGCGAAGGCGTGGACGAGTTCGAAGTCGTTTCCAACGCGAACGGCGAAGCCATCGTGGAGTTCAACACCCAGCGCCCGGAGGAAAGAAGCTACGGATCAGAGACCGACTACACCTACAAGCTGTACGTGAGCGCCAGCGAGGGCAGTGGCGAGACCGCGAAGTACTTCGATGGCGAAGGGTCAGTCAAGGTAACCCGTGGTTCCTTTGAGACCGGAATCGAGACAACCGACTATCTGGGCCAAGTGGGCAGACCGGTTGAGATCACCGTCAAAGCCACCTCCCACGAGAATGGCCAAGGCCTCGCCGGAAAGAACTTCCGGGTCATGGTGGGCGAGGAAAACTGGTCCGGGAGCTCGATTGGGTTCGAGCCGATGGAGAACCTCCAAGCGACCACCGGGCCGGACGGTCTCGCCAAGCTCACCTACACCCCGTCCAGAGCCGGTTCGCTGGTATTTCGCGCGATAGCCACTGACGAGATGAAGAACGAAATCGAGTCGCAGACCTACTTCTACGTGGAGGGCGCGGGCGTCCCCGCGAGACCGGGTGGCAAGCTGATGGTCACCCTGGACAAGAAGCGGTACGAGATCGGCGATACGGTGAAGACGCTCATCCAAACCGACAAGCCGGGCGGCTTTGCTCTGCTGACGGTAGAGGCCGACGAAGTCCTCTTCCAGAAAGTCGTGAACCTCACCCAGTCCGTAACCATTATCTCCACCCAGGTGGACAAGGCCTTCGCGCCAAACGCCCAGGTCTCTGTGGCCTACATGCGGGAGAAGCAGTTCTACGAGGCGAGCGAGGCCCTGGTCCTGAACCTCTCCCAACAGCGCCTCCAAGTCTCCGTCACCCCGGATCGGGACAAACTTCTGCCGGGTCAGAACGTCACCTACACCATCCAAACCAAGGACCAATCAGGACAGCCGGTCTCCGCCGATCTGTCGCTGGGAGTGGTGGACGAGTCGATCTACGCCATTCGCGAAGACGACACCGACCCGTTCCAAGGCTTCTTCCCCCGACGCTACATTTCGGTCCAAACCACCTACTCCTTCCAAGAGGTCTATCTGGACGGCGGAGACAAGGGTGCGGGGAACGTGCCCATCCGTTCCAACTTCAAAGACACCGCCTTTTGGGAGCCCAGTGTGCAGACCGACGCCAACGGCGAAGCCCGAGTGACGGTCACTCTGCCGGACAACCTAACGACTTGGCGGGCAACCGTTCTCGGCGTCACCGATCAGACGGCGGTCGGGATGGCGACCGAAACGGTAGTCGTCAGCAAGCCGCTGATGATCCGCCTCCAGACGCCTCAGTACATGGTTGTCCAGGACCAGCAGAAGATCTCGGCTGTAGTTCAGAACGACACCGGTCAGGCCGCCGACATCCGGGTGGGCATCACTGTCAATGGGCTGAAGCTGGATGGCTCCTCCTCGCAGAACGTGCGCGTCGAGCCGGGCAAGCCGAGAACGGTCGAGTGGACCGCCACCGCTCAAACGACCGGCTTGGCCGAGGTCACCGCCACCGCCGAGATTGCGGGTGGGGCCAACGATGGGGTCAAGAGCACGTTTGAGATCAAGCCTCACGGGCGTGAGTTCCAAGAGGTCCAGGCCGGAATGGTGCGCGGCAATGCCGAGTTCGATGTGACGGTGCGCGAAAGCGCGGATCGCAACGCCGGGCGGCTGATCGTCAAGCTCAGCCCCTCGATTGCGACCACGCTCGTGCAGTCGTTGGACGGCCTGGTCGGATTCCCCTACGGTTGCGTCGAGCAGACGATGAGCCGCTTCCTTCCCGCGATCCTGGTGGATCGGGCGCTAGCGGAGACCGGCCTCTCCCGACCCGACCTTCGCGCCAAGGTGCCGGAGATCGCCCGGGACGGCCTCACCCGCCTCGCCAAGATGCAGCACAGCGACGGCGGCTGGGGCTGGTGGGAGTACGACGACACCGACCCGTTCATGACCGCCCTCGTCCTCGACGGCCTGCAAAGAGCCAAGGCCGCTGGGTTCAAGATCAACGAGTCGATGCTGAGTCGGGGCTTGGATTGGGCCGAGAAACGCTTCGGTGAGGAGGCAGCCAAGAATGATCGCCGCCGCGACCTTGTGTACCTGAGCTATGCGCTTGCCGCGAATGGCAGAACCGAGGCCGCCCAGAAGGTCTTCAAGTTCGACTTCAAGGACGCGGGAGGCTCAGAATTGGCCTTGGGCGCCCTGACCGCCAACTTGATCGGCAACGCCGAACTCAAGACGCGCCTCCTGGGCCAACTCAAGGCAAAGGCCAACGTCACCCCCCAGACCGCCAATTGGCCTCAGGAAGCCTACTCGTGGGGCCAGGAAAGCACCGCCTTGGCGTTGGGAGCCTTGGTGAAGTTAGATCCGAACAGCGAACTCGTGGGCAAGACGATCCGCTATCTGATGCAGGCAAGGCGGGGCGAATACTGGTTCAGCACCCGCGATACCTCCTACGTCCTGATCGGGATGACCGCCTACCTCCGCCAGACCAAGGAACTTGCCAACCTGGGCGGGACGTTCACGGTCTCCGTCAACGGACGAGAAGTCCGTTCGGTCACCTTCGACCAGAGTTCCCTCTTCCAACCCGACCTCCAGATCACCGTCCCGATGGCGGAGCTTCAGATGGGCAAGAACAGCGTGAAGATCAGCCAATCGGGCCAGGCGGTCTGCTACTACGCCGCGGACCTGAAGCAGGTGATTCCCGACGACAAGTTGGGGAACCTGGTCGCAAACACCGACCTGACGGTGGAGCGCACCTACTTCAAGATGGAAGCCCGGCGCATGGACGATGGCATCATGCGGTTCGTGGCTTCCCGCCAGCCGGTGGACCGAGTCCAGTCAGGCGACGTGATCAAAGTGGTCTTGCGGGTCAAGTCGAACAAGGAGCGGGAGTTCGTCATGATCGAAGACCCGGTCCCCAGCAACTGCCGCGTCACGGAGCGGGACGAGATATTCGAAGACGAGCAGTGGGGTTGGTGGTGGGCCAGGACGATCATCATGGACGATCGTGTCGCCTTCTTCGCCCGCACACTGGAGAGTGGTGAGAGCGAGTTCAGCTACGTCATGCGGGCCGAGTCGAGTGGCAAATCCAACGCCCTGCCCACGCGGATCGGCAACATGTACGATCCCGACGACTACGCCTCCAACGCGGAGCGAGCCTTGGAGGTGAGGGGACGATGATCGCCAAAGTCGTCGGCCTCCTCGCCTCCCTGGGCCTCGCCGGGTTTGGGACCATCGCGCTGATGTCCGCCCCCAAGGAGCGTTGCCTCGCCAGCTTCTCCACCATGGTCGAGGGCCGCTCCCGCAACCAGCGGCACAACGCCCTCCTCTCCGCCGAAAAATTGAACGGAGTGGTGATTCCAGCTGGGGAGACGTTCTCCTTCAACAAGCGGATCGGCTCCTTCTCCCGAGACGGCGGCTATCGCAAGGCTCCGGTCAGCTACAACGGCCAACTCATCAACAGCTTCGGCGGCGGCGTCTGCCAAACCTCCACCACCACCTACAACGCCGCGCTTCACGCGGGAATGGAGATCGTAGAGCGTAACCGCCACCGCTTCGCCCCCAACTACATCACTCCCGGCCTCGATGCGGCGGTCGCCTACTACAACATCGACCTCAAAATCAAAAACCCCTATTCATTCCCGGTAAAGGTAAAGGCAGGGATCGACAGGGGGCGCTTGACGGTTGGGTTTTACGGGGCGGGCGAGCCTTATGCCGTCAAAGTGGACGCCCAAGTACGCCGAGTCCAGATTCCCGGCATCTTCGAAATGGGAGATCGGCAATCGGCAGGTCGGATGCGAAACACCGGTAAGCCGGGCTACTTCGTGCAGGTGTTTCGTACAGTGGGCGACAAGCGGGAACTCATTAGCAGCGATAACTATCCCGCCATGGAAGCCGTGGTGGATCGTCGGTAGTTGAAAATGGGCGGCAAGCTGCCGGTTGTACTCACTTGAAGATAAGGTACAAGGAAGCGAGGCCCTCGACTCTGTACGAGCAAGTGGCCAGTTCAAGCGTTCAGGGGCTCCGTGAGGACGATGTCGTGCGCCCCTTTGACCCAAGGAAGCAAAGATTTTGTGGATAGCCAGCGTTGAGAGATGTCGGGAGATGGATCACCGGGCCGCCGAGGAGCATGGGATTCCGGTCAGCCAACTAATGGCTCAGGCGGGGGCGGCGATCTTTGCGGAGATCCAGGCTCTTCTGCCCAAAGGGGGACGGGTGGCGGTTCTTTGTGGCAAGGGCAACAACGGGGGCGATGGCCTGGTTGCGGCGCGATTGGCCCAGGGCGCGGGCTACCCGGTTCAATGCCTTGTGGCCTCAGAGGAAGCAAGTCTCAGCGGAGAGCCTCGATCCCAATTGGACCAGGCCCAGAAGGCCAGGGTCCCGGTCCTTTTTGCCAACGACCCCGCCTATTCCGCCCATCTCCAGAACCTGCCCACCTGCGATCTGGTGGTGGATGCCCTGCTGGGAACCGGGGCGGCGGGAGAGATTGGGGGAATCATTCTACAGGCAATTCAGGCAATCAACCGGAGCGGGGCACCCGTCCTGGCGGTCGATGTGCCCAGCGGTATCCAGTGCGACACCGGCGAAGAGTTGGGCGAGAGTGTGTGGGCAACAAAGACGATCACCTTTGGCCTGCCCAAGCCGTTCCTGTTCCAGGGAACAGGGCTGGAGCACTCGGGAGAGTGGAGCGTGGCGGATATTGGATTCCCGGAGGACCTGCTTCAAGAGGCGACCGGAGTCCAACTGCTCGATATCGAGTGGACCGCCAATGTGATCCCAGCCCGACTCCGCGCCAGTCACAAGGGCGACAATGGGCACGTCCTGATCGTCGCGGGGAGCCAATCCATGCCGGGAGCGGCGGTGATGGCGGCTCGGTCGGCGTTGCGGAGCGGGGCGGGATTGGTGACCGTTGCGGCGATTCCTTACGTCTGCCAGATCGTCGCCAGCCACATCCCCGAGTGCATCTTCCTTCCCCTTCCAGACCAAGCAGGAACGGCGGCAGAACTGCTCTTGGAGAACGAAGACCGGTTCGACGCCGCCCTCATCGGCCCTGGCCTCTCCCAATCCGACTCCGTCCAGACTTTTCTCCAAAACCTTTGGCAAAACTGGCAAACCCCATGCGTAGTCGACGCCGACGCCTTGAACGCGGTGGCGAGCGGCGTCTCCTTGCCTCAGACCGACTGCGTTCTCACTCCGCATCCCGGCGAAATGGGGCGTCTGCTCCAGGCCAGTGTGGCGGAAGTGCAGTCTGACCGCTTTGCGACGGTGCAGCAGGCAGTGGGGCAGTTCCAGCAGTGCGTGCTTCTCAAGGGACTTTATTCCATCGTTGGCGAGGATGATCGGCCTCTGGCGGTCAACTCCACGGGCAATGCGGGGATGGCGACAGGCGGGATGGGAGACGTATTGGGCGGGGTGATCGCAACTCTGCTGGCCCAGTCGATCCCCGCCTATCATGCGGCCGCGGCGGGAATGTTCTGGCATGGCCTGGCAGGGGACCTTTGCGCCCAGGAAATCGCCCCGGTTGGGTACTCGGCGATGGATGTGGCGAACGCTTTGCCCCAAGCTCGCGCTAAAATCGTTTCAAGTTGCAACTACGAAAGCTATTCTTACTCCTAGCCCTTTTACCGGGGCTGGCCCTTAGTCAAGGACAGATCAAGCTGGACTTTGGCGATGCCGGAGAGCGCGAGGTTTGGATATCGGACAAGATATCCCTGCCTCCCTCCACGCTCAAAGCCACCGACACGACCCTCGACCTGCCCCGCCAAGGCGGCAAGGACGACAAGTTGTTCGTCTGGGATCGCACGACGGGGAACCTGGCGGCCAAGACGATCTCCGAAATCACCGGAACCTGGAAGGTCTCTCCCCAAGCGTACAATTTGGTAGGCAAGGCAACCGTCCGGGTGGAGCATGAGGGGGACCGCGTGGCGGTGGCTTTCGTCAAGCTGAAAGACCCTTCTGGAGAAAGAGAAAGTCAGATCGACCCGACTAAGAATGGCGAGGCGGTTTTCTTTGGAGTCCAGCCGGGGAACGTGCAGGTCACGGTTCGCTACAACTCGCGGGGCACAGACGCCGAACCGGCCCAGCAGAGCTTCGTTTTGAATCTGAAACGAGCCGAACCCGACCCGCTCTTCATCGTTTCCCTGACCCAAGAGGTCGAGACGGTGGGCGGCACCGGTACCGAGCCGACGAAAGAACCGGCGGCGACGGGCGGATCGAAGTCCGAGGACAAGCCAACACCAGCCCCGTCCCGACCCAGCAATCCCATCGGGAGCATCATCGTCTACCTCCTGGCCCTGGGCGCGGCGGGTGCGGCGATCTGGTTTGGCCTGAAGTACATGAAAGACAACCAGGACAAGGTGAAGGACCAGCTTCAGAAGATCGGCGTCCAGGTTCCCGATCCGCAAGACCCGGCCCAACAGGACCCCGGCCCCGCGCCCGTCCCGGTCGCCCCGGCTCCGCCACAGAAGATCATCCTGGACGATGCCGATCCGAACGTTCTTGCGGCCCCAGTTGTCCCTGTCGTCCCGTCGTCCTCGGTGTCCCAGCCGAGCCTGATCATGGCGAATGGCGACATTTTTCCGATTCCGGAAGGCGAGACCTCGGTCGGGCGGGAAGCGGGGAACGGTCTGGCGCTGGTGACCGAGAGCACGGTCTCGCGCAAACATGCCCTGATCGTTAAGAATGGCGCGGATGTCCTGGTGCGGGACGCCGGGAGTTCGAACGGAACGTTTGTGAACGGCGTCAAGGTTGCATCGGACACCGTTCTGAGGCCGGGCGATCAAGTGCAGTTTGGGCAGGTGCAGTTCCGGTACGAGGCGTAGTTTATGGGCCGAATCTTCCTCCGAATGCTAGTGGGTGGAACCGCAGGACTGATCGTGTGGGCGATTATGGAGCCCTCCGCCCCGAAGGAGTTCGGTGATCCACGGTGGGACAGTTGGTCCATCACTTTCATTGCCTTGATTGGCGCATCGGTTGGATTCGCGGTAGGCGGGCTCGACGGATACTTTCAAGGGACGAGGCTCAGGGCTTGGCGAGGCGCGATCCTAGGGCTCATCTTCGGGGTCATCTGCGCAAGCTTCGGAAGCGGGCTTGGGGGAGCCTTGTACCGGGCGGTGTTTGGCAATCTCATCTTCATGACCGGAAACGTCCCTACCCAAATGCTGGCCCGAATTCTCGCCTTTACGCCGGCGGGTTTGGCTCTGGGTTTTGGGATCGGCATGAGCTCCCTTAATTTCCGGAAAGCGATCCAGGGCATGGTTGGGGGAGGTATTGGCGCCGCGATAGCAGGCGCGATGTTCGATCCGGTTAGCGAACTCGTCAGCCCGGCGATCATGGCTGTACGAGGCGGGAACGAAGTTGGGATCATCGGCCGCGTTATCCTCTCGGTCGTTCAAGGCGCATTGATCGGCCTCTTCATTGGCATCGTCGAACGTATCGCCCGGTCGGCCTGGGTGCGGTTGACTCTCGGGCGTAACGAGGGCAAGGAGTGGGCGCTGGATGCCGGACAGAACTTTATTGGCCGGAGCGAGAGCTCGCAGATTCCGCTCTTCGGCGATGCGAACGTCGCTCCGAACCACGCCTGCATCGTTCGGCAAGGGCCGGGTCAGTTTCTGCTCGCGGACGGTGGCTCGCCTATCGGAACTTATCTGAATGGCCAGCGGGTTCAACAGGCGCCGCTGTTCCACGGCGCGGTCATCACGGTTGGCTCTTTCAATCTGGAATTCCTTATGAAGAACCAGCCCGCCCCGGTACGGGGTCCCGAGGCTTATCCGGGGCAGGCTTATCAGATAGGCGGGCAGGGGTATGCGCCGCCTCCGGGCCAACCGATGTCTGGTCCCGTGCAGTCTGGGCCAGCCTACGGCGGCCAACAATACCCTCCGAACTCACCTCCATCACCCATCTCACCTCCATCAGTCTCTCAACCCACGCAGATGGCCCCCCTCCCCCCTCAGCCCTCGCCCATAGGCTTCACCCTGGTTGCTATGGACGGCCCCTTGATGGGTCAGCGGTTCTCCATCTCTGGTCCAACCGACGTAGGAAGAGAGCAGCCCGCGATCCCCATGAGCTTCGACTCCCAGGTGTCGCGCAAGCACGCCCAACTGGTTCCCGATGCCATGGGCCTAGCCGTCACCGACCTGAACAGCACCAACGGAACGTTTGTGAATGGCCAACGCGTCCAATCTCAGACAGTGAGGAGCGGGGACCTGGTGAAAGTCGGTTCCACGACTTTTCGCGTCGACTGAAGTGTGGCCTGTGGCTTGTGGTTTGTCGAGAGGTTGGTTAAATTAGATGGGTTATGGAAAAGCGATACGCGGAAACGCATGAAGACTTGAAGGTGTATCAGGATGCTTATGCCCATGCCATGGAGATATTCGAGCTGTCGATGCTCTTTCCTAAGGCGGAAACGTACTCGATGACCGACCAGATTCGTCGTAGTTCCAGGTCGGTCTGCACAAACCTTGCAGAGGCATGGCAGAAGCGACGGTATGTTGCCGCATTCGCCGCCAAGCTTACCGACAGCATGTCCGAGGCCGGTGAAACTCAGTCATGGTTGAGGTTTGCCGCAGATTGCCGATATATGGAACGTGAAGTGTCATCAGAACTGATCGACAAGTACTCGGCCGTGCTGAAAACACTCAAGGCCATGTGCTACCACGCACCCAGTTGGTGTAAAGAAGAACGAGCGCCCTATGACCAGCCGACCTCGGATGACGTAACCTAGTACTGACAAGTCACATTTTACAAGTCACAAGCCACAGACCACAAGCCACATTCAACAATGGATAATCGCACCCAGCAAATCGACCCCAATCGCACGGTTCTCTCGGGAGCGCCGATGGCTAACGATCCGATGCGGACGCAGGCGATGGGGGCGTTCGACCCTCTCAAGACCACCGCCATGGCCGCGATCCCCGGCGGAAAGGCCTTGATGGCAGAAGTCGTGGCGGGGCGGGAAGCCTCGATGGCCAACGGTCCGGCACGTGAGCAGTTCCTGGTGGATTTCATCGCCGGAGGCGCTCCCGGTGGCGGACTGGGAGCGCGAACCGCGCTCAATCTCTGCCTGGTCATCGACCGCTCCGGCTCCATGGAGGGGCCGCCGTTGGACTATGTGAAGCAGGCCTGCTCCTATGTGGTCGATCTGCTCAGCCCGAACGATATCCTCAGCATCGTCACCTTCGAGGAGACCGTGGATGTGCTGATGCCTCCCCAGCGCGTGACCGACAAGCCGCGCATCAAGGATGGTATCCAGCGCCTGATGCCCGGCAACACCACCAACCTCTACGATGGCCTCCTGCTCGGGATGCAACAGGTTGCGACGGTGAACGATCCGGGTCGCGCGACTCGCCTGGTGGTCCTCACCGATGGAGACCCCACCGCTGGGATCAAAGATTTCTCGGCCCTGGTTGCCCATGCGGGCGATATCAAATCCCGGGGTATCACCTGCACCTTCCTCGGCTTTGGGCCGGACTATAACGAAGAACTTTTGGCCAGCATGGCGAAGAAGGCGGGCGGGAACTACTACTACATCCCGCGCCCCGACCTGATCCCCGAGGTCTTCCGCACGGAACTTGAGAAACTGATGACGGTCTCCGCCCGCAACCTGAAGCTGGATATCAAGCTCAGCCGCTGGGTCTCGATGCGCGGTCCGCAGGTCGCCTCCTCGGGGGATATCCACATCGACCTCGCCGACTTGGAGCGGGGCTCGACGCTTCAGCAGGTGATCGACTTGGAGTTCACCAACCATCCGCTCGGCTGGTATCGGGTGGCGGCGGGTCGGCTGACTTACGACGACACCTCGACCGGCAAGACCGAGACTATCGACCTGGACTTCGTGGTCGAGTTCACGTCGGATTCCGCCAAGTATTCGCTTCCCCAGAACCCAAGGGTCGCCCAAGCCGCCCAGATCGCCCAAGCTTCTCGCGTGGTGGAGCAGACCATCATGGGCCTCAAGACGGGCCAGATCACGGCGATGGGGGCGATTGCCGACCTCCAGAAGACGCAGGCCCTGCTCCTGAGCGAAGGCCGAACCGGCGAAGCCCAAGAGGTCACTATGGCCCTCCGCGCGCTCCAATCGGGAGACACGGGTGGCGCGGAGAAGACTCTGATGGGCGCGATGGTTCACCTGGATCAGGGCAAGAAGCCGTCATAGCCTTCAATGGACCGCTGATCTCCAGATCGGCATCGCCTGCCGAGTGTCCGCGTCTATAATGGTCCCCGTGGAAGCACCCTTTTCGCTTCGGGCAGGAGTTTTTTCGAATGGATCCTGTCAGGTGCACGAGGACCCTGAGCAGGCGGTAGCCGACTTTGGAAACCCCAATAAGACCACTTGGATCCATGTGGTGTATCAAAGCGAGAAAGAAGCGGCTGAGTTTCTGTCCAAATCCCTTGGGTTCCATGAGTTAGCGGTAGAGGATTCCCTCAACGACGAAGAGCGTCCCACCCTCCACGAGTACGACAACCACCTGTTCCTATCGGTCGCCAAGGTTCGCTCGGAGGGGGAGAAGGAAGCCTATATCGAAGTCGGCTTCTTCGTCAGCCAGACATCTCTGGTGTCGGTTGCTCCCGAGGAGATACCGTTGATCAACACTTGGATGGAGCGGTGGCACAAGAAACCGGACCGCATCGGCAACCGGCCCATCGAACTCCTGCACAGCCTGATCGACTCGATGGTGGACGAGTATTACGCCATTGCGGACAAGATGGAGGATGAGGTCGACGACCTGATCGACAACATCTACCAAGGCGACAACGCCAACCTGCACCGGCTCTTTCTCTTGAAGCGACGGCTGATCGAGATGCGGCGGCATGTGACGCCGATTCGAGACATCATGAACGGCCTTTTGCGGCGCGATATGATTCTGGTCCCGCCCGATACCCGGCACTATCTGCAAGACGTCTACGACCACACGTTGCGGCTCGCCGAACTGGTGGACATCAACCGGGAAACCCTCACCTCGGCCTTGGACGTGCATCTCTCCACCGTCTCCAATAACCTGAACACCGTCATGAAGAAGATGACCGTCATCTCAACAGTGCTGATGAGTTCGGCTTTGATCGCGGGCGTCTACGGCATGAACTTCAGGTACATGCCCGAACTGGGCTGGTTTTGGGGCTACCCGTTTGCACTTCTCCTGATGGTCGTCTCCGGGCTGGCGATTTTGGCTTTGTTCCGTTGGAAGCGGTATTTGTAACGGCGTAACGGCATTAGGGCATTACGGGTACCGGGGTGCTAGAGTTGAGTCTCGCCGGGTGGTTTCTCGCTTCGCCGCTCCAAGGCAACCCTCGCCGCCACGCCGAAATAGATGATGAACAGGACTGGCCCAATCACCCACGACAGGCAACCAATGAGGCCCACGATCGTCTCCATGTCGGTCTTGGACATCCGATCTCTGAGTCCGCCCATGATATCCAGCACCCTGGCTCCGTGGCCCAAAGAGACGAGCACGATCGAGATCGCCGAGATCGGCAGACCGGTGACCACTAACGCTTCTCCGGCATTCAGCTTGAGAACGCGCAGATAGAACCAGAACAGGAGCGAGACCCGATAGACCGATACAAAGGTCAGCGCCCAAACGTTATAGGTGGAGGCGGTCGATAGGTCTGTCCATTGCTCCATCGGTACCGCATAGACCAACCCCGGTAGGCTGGTGGAAGCCACGAAGGCGGCAAATGACCAATAGGGCAACTTCTCCTTGGAAATCGGGTTCGCCAGTATCCAGAGGAGGAGAGACATCGCGAAGACGTAGATCACCGACCCCGCGCCCAATCGGACGAAGAGTGGCAACTCTCGCGGATCGTCCCACCAGCGCCCAATACCGACCAGCCAGGTGATGACGATGGCGATCGCCAAGACTGCCAATGCGTTCTGGGCCAACTCTTCCCGTTTGGCGCGGAAGGTGAGGATGCGGAAGATGGTTTTGAGGCTAGACATGGGCTTTGGCGGTCCTTACGCACTCCTTGAAGATCGCTTTGCGGCGAGCGGTGCTCTGATTGCTATAGACGTGGCGGACCAGGTCTCGGAAGCCGGTTTCTAATTGGGAGGGCGTCATCTGTTTGGGTTGGAACGTGATGTCGAAGAGGGTGCATTTGTCCCAGTAGATTTTCTCCAGAAGCCTTCCCTCCTGAAGCAGTTTGCGGTGCAACTCGGTGCCGGGGAAGGGGGTGAGGATGGTGAGTTGGACTTCGGCCAGGTTCGACTCCTCGATAAACCGCGCCGTCTCCTCAAAGACTTCGGGCGTGTGGCTGTCGAAGCCGAAGATGAAGCACCCGTTCACCGAGACGCCATGCCCCTGGATCTTCTGGATGGCGTCGATGTACTGAGATCGCCGCTTGCGCTTCCAGTGCCGGGAGTCCGTCTCATCCAGTGCCGACTCCGCCGTCGCTTCCAGACCGATGAGAACCTGGACGCAACCCGAGGATGCCAAGTCGCGAAGCAAGGGCTCATCGTCGGCCAGGCTGATGTCGGACTCGGTGAACCACTTTGATCGGCGCTTCGAGATCGCCTGGACCAACTCCCGCGACCACTTCTTGTTCACAAACGTGTTGTCGTCGGCAAGCTCGATGAAGGCGCGGGGCCAGATGGCTTCGATGGCGTCCAGTTCCTGCTCGACTTGGACCATCGGCTTCCGCTTGTAGCCGCTGATCATTCGGGAAGCTGCGCAGAAACTGCAATCCAGCGGACAGCCCCGGGTGGTCTGGATGGTGATTCGGTTGTACTTGGCGGGGTCCAGGAGGTCGTAGCGGGGAACGGCCCAGGGGGTGAAAGCGGGCTGGCGCAGGGCGGTGTAGCGGGGCTTCAGGTCTCCCGCCAGATAGTCGGCCAAGACTTCCGGCCAAACCGCCTCGCCCTCCCCGACGACCACCGCGTCTGCGTGTTGGGCAACCTCTTCCGGCAAGACGCTGGCGTGGAGCCCGCCGATCACCACCGTCTTGCCCCTTGCCCGCAAGGCGTCGGCAAGGCGATAGGCGTCGTAGATGCGGGCCGTGAGGCAAGAGATCGCGGTCAGCCCCTCTGCCCTCTCGCAGGCGGCCTGGATCGCGTCGTCGTCGAGTTGGTCGATCTCCAGGTAGTCGATGTCCCAAGCCTCGGGAGTATGCCCGGCTAGCGTCAAGACGCCCAGGCTCGGCAAAGACGCGATCACCTTCCCACGCTCGATAAACCCCGGCAAAGTCATGCCCAAGTCGCGAAGCTCGGCGTTATAAATCCGAACTCCGCTCATCGCGATCAGGGTAAGCCGGGGACGTTGAACCACGGTTGCTCTATTGTAGGTTGGATTTGCCATTGGGGTTGGCAGAGTCTGAGGAATTTCCGCCTATACTCGCCACATGGCAACGCCCAAACTGCTGATCGACGCCATTGGGAGCTGGACCGGAGAGTCGGAGCTTCACTTGTCTTGGCTTCCCGAGGGAGAGCGGGTTTTGAAGAGTTCGTCCACCCTGCAAGTTGCCTCTGATCCCAACCACGCTTATGCCGAGGTTCGGTATGACTGGTCTCACAACGGAGAGATGCAGTTTGGGCGGATGCTGGTTGCCGCCGATGAAGCGGGAGTCGCCACATGCGGCTGGTCCGATTCCTGGCACCAATCCAGCGCGGTCATGGCCCTCAAGGGCGAGGCGAAGGCGACGGTGAACCTGAGCGGCCACTACAGCGTGGAGGGCTATCCCGACTGGGGCTGGCGCATCCAGTTTCGAATGGATGGAAGCGCCCTTTTTTTCGAAATGTTCAACGTCTCTCCCGAAGGCGAGGAGGAGTGGGCGGTGAGAGGACGGTATCAGCGAACCTAAGATGGCTAACGTCTTTGCGACGCTTGTTTGATCGGCGCTTCGGCATTGCGGTTTTATGGCATAACGGATCCCTAAAACCGTAATGCCGAAATGCCGAAGAGCCGTCTCCTAAGCGACCAGGTCGTGGATGACGTTCCCGAACACGTCCGTCAGCCGGAAGTCTCGCCCCGCGTGGCGGTAGGTGAGTTGGGTGTGGTCGAAGCCCAGGAGGTGGAGGATGGTGGCGTGGAGGTCGTGGACGTGGACAGGCTTCTCTTCGGCTTTGAATCCAAATTCGTCGGTCGAGCCGTAGACTGTGCCCCGCTTCACCCCGCCTCCGGCCATCCAATAGGTGAAGCCGTAGTGGTTGTGGTCGCGGCCGTTCATCTTGCCTGCATTGGCCCCTGGGGTTGGAAGTTCTACCGTCGGCGTTCTCCCAAACTCGCCACCCCAGATCACCAAGGTCTCGTCCAGCATTCCCTTTTGCTTCAGATCGGTCAAGAGCGCGCCGATCCCCTGGTCTGATTCCCGCGCCAAGTTTCGATGCTGGATCGCGATATCGTCGTGGCTATCCCAGGGCTGGCCGGCACCGTGGTAGAGTTGGATGAACCGGACTCCGCGCTCCGCCAGACGCCGCGCGATCAGGCATTGGCGGGCGAAGTTGCCGGGGCCGTACATCTCGCGGGTGGCCTGGGGTTCTTTGGAGGTGTCGAAGGTGTCGGTGGCCTCGCTCTGCATCCGGTAGGCGAGCTCAAAGGACTGAATCCGCGCCTCCAAAGCCGAGTCGCCTTCGCGCTTCGCCAGATGCTGTTTATTGAGCCGCTGAACCAGGTCTAGCTGCTCCCGCTGATCCTCGCGCAGGGTGTACCGGTTGCGGATGTTCTCGACAATCTTCTCGATATCGGTCTGGTTGGGATCAATATAGGTCCCCGCCAAGACTCCAGGCAGGAATCCGGACTGCCAGTTCTGAGTCTCTTGGATGGGATAGCCGCCGGGGCACATCGAGATGAATCCGGGAAGGTTCTGGTTCTCCGTTCCCAGGCCATACAGCACCCAGGAGCCCATGGAAGGCCGCACCTGCCGCGCCTCTCCGCAGTTCATCAGGAGGAGGGACGGCTCGTGGTTCGGCACGTCGGCCCGCATGGACCGGATGACCACCATGTCGTCCACATGCTTGGCGACATGGGGAAAAAGCTCACTGACCTCGATCCCCGACTGCCCATGCTTCTGGAACTTGAAAGGCGAGGCGAGAGCGGCCCCAGTTTTGCGCTCGGTGGGCAGGTTCAGAGGGATTGGCTGGCCGTCGTACTTGGCCAAGGCAGGCTTGGGATCGAAGGTGTCCACCTGCGAGGGGCCACCGTTCATGAAAAGGAAGATGACCCGCTTCGCCTTTGCCTTGAGGGGCGGCTTTTTGGGGGCCAGCGGATTCAAAGGAGCCTGACTGGGAGAGGCGAAGGCAGATTCCCCAAGCAACCCCATCAATCCCAAAGCCGCAAACCCATTCCCCATCCGCCCGAGCAATTCACGTCGGGTAAGGAACAGGTCGCTCAAGTGGCTGGCGTGGTCGAACTCAGACATGTGGTTTGTCTGTCCCTAACTCCCGCCGGAGTCTATCGGTCAGTGTCTTTGTAGGCTTCTGCATTTTGCCGGTCGCGAGGTCAAAGGAGCGGCCAGAGCCGAACTTCGTGACCAAGCCAAAGCTTTTGCCATCCGGCAACATGCCGATGCGCAAACCATGCACCCACCAATGGGAACTGATGGTTGTCATGTACTTCCTCTGTTCCTCTTTCGACAAGAGATCGTCTAAGGTGTAAGACCTGATCTCTCGACCCTGGGAGCCAAGAAACACCAGAACCTTCCCGTAACCGATCTCGTGCCATTGGTCTTGCAACACGATAGACTGGCCATCCAGGCTGAAGTGAACCTTGTATGGTTCACGGGTTTGTGGTGACAATCTACTCCAAACCTTGTGCCACTTCCCGACCTCTTTTCGTGACAGCGTAAGATGGATTTTCCTGTCGCTTGACCTCGTAACCCCCAACCTGAGTTTGCCGTCCTCGGAGGACCAGTATGGCGGAGGAAGCTTCCACTGATCGCCCCAGCACAGGGAAGCTGCAAGGAGCATCAGCATGGTCGAACAAACAACTCTCACGGGTTCATTATAGGATGGTTTTACATAGGGCTATGACCTCGGAGAGGTCCCATCTAGTAGCCAGGCGGTCGAAGACCCCTGGATTGCATCCCAATCCAACCGACCACGAAGTGGTCGAATCCTATATCCGAAGCGTGGCTGGAATCTACAATCGCTCGGCTACCGATGCGACCACTCCGTGGTCGGGTTCAATGGCCCATCCAGGGGTCTTCGACCGCCTGGCTACTAGATGGGACCACTTCGTGGTCTTGGAAAAGCAGAGAAGTAGAGCCTTCGTCTTTCTGAGACCCCTCTCACGCCTGAGGGAAAAAGGAGGAGATGGAGCCTTCGACGAGAATTGAACTCGTGACCTTTCCCTTACCAAGGGAATGCTCTGCCGCTGAGCTACGAAGGCCCGTTTTTGAGTGATGGAGGTGAGGGTTGATGGAGATGATGGAGGTGACTCAATCCTTCATCTCCATCATCCTCCATCACTCTTTCACGTCCATCATCACAAACTGGTGGGGAGTGCAGGATTCGAACCTGCGTAGGCATCGCCGACGGATTTACAGTCCGTTCCCATTGGCCACTCGGGCAACTCCCCAGTCGGACAAAAATGATACCCGAACGACCTTTACCGGGTCTTGCCAGGTCCCGATCCTCGTAACTTCTGCTCCACCCGATTCAGGTTGTTCTTTGCGGGAGCGTCGGTCGGGTCATGTTGAAGCAATGCCTGCCAGACGCGCTTAGAATCTTGAAGCTGATTCATCCGCTCGTAGGAGTGAGCCAAAGTGCGGAACGAGTTCGCGTGGGGCTTCCGAGTCATTTTCAGGGTAGGTTCAAGGATCGGGGGAACCTTCTGGTAGGCCTTCTTCATGTAGTAGAAGTTCGCTTCGGGCCAGGCCGCGTCCGGGTCGTTGGGGTTCTCGGTGCGGAACTTGATGTAGACCGCCAAAGCTTCGTCCCATTTCTCGATGTTCTCCAGCATCCAACCCAGGTTGGTGGCGACCTCGTAGTCCGAGGGATAGAGCGCGTACATGACCTTGCACAGGTTGATGACGCGAGGAAAATCTCCGTCCTCGAACCAGATGTCGGTCTGGGTATTGATCCGATCAGACGCGTGGTTCCAGATCGCATCGACCCTGGACTTGCTAGGCTGCTGCGCAAAAACGCAACCCACGGTTAACCCGATGACGACGACTCCCCAAATTCGCTTCATTGCTTATCCAACTCTTCTCCGACGATCCGCTGAACTATTTCAGGATTGGCCCGTCCGCCGCTGCCTCTCATCACTTGACCGACCAAGAACCCTTTAACGTTCGTTTGGCCCGCCTTGTACTTTGCAACAACCTCGGCGTTGCTGTTTAAGACGTCCAAAGTCGTCTGCCGTATTGCACTTTCATCGGAAATTTGTGTCGCGCCGGATTCCTTGACAATCTCTCGCGGCATCTGCCCCGACTCAAAGGCCTTCTTGAAGACATCCTTTGCGGTCTTACCAGATATGGTGCCTTCTGCGACCAGATTCGTTAGGTCTACCAGGTGCTCCGGCGTCACTTTGCTTTCCGCAGGCGACTGTCCCTTGTCCTTCAGGAGCATCGCGAAGTCGCCCGTCAGCCAGTTGTTGATCGCCTGCGGGTCTCCGCCCAACTTGACTGCGTTCTCGAAAAACTCAGCCTTGTCCAAGTCGTCGCACAGCACGTCCGCATGCTGGGCGCTCAACCCAAACTCCTCCTGATAGCGGCGGAACTTGGCGAGGGGGAGTTCAGGGAGATCTGCGCGAAGCCCCTCGATATAGGAATCCTCGAACGCCATCGGGATCAGGTCGGGATCGGGGAAGTACCGGTAGTCGTTCTCCGCTTCTTTGACCCGCATTAGATAGCTCGCGCCCTTCTCCTCGCTCCACCCGCGAGTTTCTTGGGCGATCGTCCCACCCTGCTCCAGAGTTGCCACCTGACGACGCACCTCGAACTGGACGCCCAACTGGACGCTGCGAAAAGAGTTGAGATTCTTCAACTCCGTCTTGGTCCCGTAAGCGTCAGAGCCTTCCAACCTCACGGAGATATTGGGTTCGCATCGAAGCGACCCCTCCTCCATCTTGCCGTCGCAGACTCCCAGGTAGAGCAGGGTCTGGCGGAGCTGTTGGAGGTAGTCCTTGGCCTCCTCTTGGTTGGTGATATCGGGCGGAAACTCGGTCACGATCTCCATCAAGGGAACGCCCGCGCGGTTGTAATCCACCCCGCTGCCTCCGCTCGGAAGGTGCATCAGCTTGCCGGTGTCTTCCTCCAGATGGACCCGCCGAATCTTCACTCGCTTGATCTCGCCTTCCTTGTTGGGAATCTCCAGATAGCCGTCGTAGCCCAATGGGTTGGTTTCGCCATACTGCGACACCTGGTAGCCCTTTGGCAGGTCGGGATAGAAGTAGTTTTTCCGGTGGAAGATGCTCCGCATCGCGATCTTGCAGTTCAGGGCGAGGGCGGTGCGCAGGACGAACTCGATGGCTCGCTTGTTGGGGACGGGCAGGGTTCCGGGCAATCCCAGGCAGATCGGGCAAACCCGCGTATTGGGCTCCCCGCCAAAAGCCACCGGGCATCGGCAGAACATCTTCGAGTTGGTGTTCAGCTCGGCATGGACCTCCATGCCAACGCTAGCGACGAAGTTGGGCATCTAGAGGCGCATTTTACCGGGACGGTGGTTCGGCGTTGGGCATGGGGTGTTGGGCGGCCGGGGGAATCAGACTGATCTGACTACTCACTCCCCAAACAAACTCCCCGACTCTGGCTTTGCCTGGGGCACCGCCAGCCCTAGGTGGGTGTAGGCGTGGTCGGTGACGGCTCGGCCTCGGGGCGTCCTTTGGATGAGGCCCTGCTGGAGCAGATAGGGCTCGTAGACGTCCTCGATGGTGGTGGAGTCTTCGCCAGTGGTTGCTGCGAGGGTGTCCAGCCCTACCGGGCCGCCCTTGTACTTCTCGATCATCGAGCGCAGCAGCATCCGGTCCACCCGATCCAGGCCCAGATGATCGACCTCTAGCGCGGTGCAAGCCTTGGCCACGATCTGCTGGTTGATCGACTCCATCCCGTCCACTTGGGCGAAGTCGCGCACCCGCCGGAGGAGGCGGTTGGCGATTCGGGGGGTGCCGCGCGCCCGTTTGGAGACCTCCTCCGCGCCGTCGGGATCGATCCGATAGCCAAGGATTCCGGCTGACCTTTCGATGATCTGGTACAGGGCCGCCGCATCGTAGTATTGGAAGTGGGAGATGATGCCGAAGCGGTCTCTCAAAGGCCCGGTCAGCAATCCCTGCCTGGTAGTAGCCCCGACTACTGTAAATCTAGGAACGTCGAGCCGGATGGACCGCGCGGCGGGGCCTTTGCCGATCATGATGTCTACTTTGCAATCCTCCATCGCGGGGTAGAGAATCTCCTCCACCGGACGGCTGAGGCGGTGGATTTCGTCGATGAACAGCACCGCGCCGGGCTCCAGGTTGGTAAGAATCCCCACCAGATCGCCAGGCCGCTCCACCGCTGGGCCGGAGGTGACGTGGACGATGGCGTCCATTTCGTTCGCGATGATATGAGCCAGCGTGGTCTTGCCGAGACCGGGAGGGCCGTAGAGGAGCACATGGTCCAAAGGCTCGCTCCGCTGCCTCGCTGCTCTGAGAAACACTTCCAGGTTGGACTTCAGCTGGTCCTGCCCGATGAACTCAGCTAGCCGCTTGGGCCGAAGCGACAGATCGGCGTCGCCCGCGATGGGATAGGGGTTAAGGTCGTTTTCTCTCACTTCTTCAATAACCTCAGCGCGTGTCGCAACTGCTCCTCCACCCCTTCCGCATTTTCCCGCGCTTCATGCGCGGCAGCCTCCGCTTCAGCCCGGCGGTAACCTAGCGCCAGGAGGGCATCTACCAGTTCGTCGGCGGGTAAGGCCGGGGTCCTCGCTACTGCAACCGCCGAAACCCTGCGCGCAAACTGCTCCTCCCCGATTTTCTCTTTCAACTCCAAGACGATCCGGTCGGCAAGACGGATGCCCACACCGGTGGCCCGAGTCAGGGTCTTGGCGTCTTGGGTCTGGATCGCCCCGGCTACCGCATCCTCCCCGATCATCCCGATCAACGACAGGCCCACCTTCGGGCCGCACCCTTTGACCGTCAGCAATAGGTCGAACAGGCGGCGCTGAAAAGGCTCCAGGAAACCATAGAGTGAGACCCCGTCTTCTCGGAAGATCTGGCGGATGAGAAGCGTCACCTCCACGTCGAGCGGAGGCAAGTGGACCAGAACGGACTCGGGGACCTGGACCTCGTAGCCCACCCCGGAGCATTCCACCACCACGAGCCCGCCTTCCCGATCCACCAACGTCCCGCGCAATCGCCCAATCATCGCCCTTGTAAGTTACCCTATGTCTACTGGTCGTGGGATAGCTGGATGGTGCGATTGTGCGATAGCCTGTCCCCCTATCGAACTACATCAAACTATACGGGTCCACGTCGATCACGACTTGGATGCCCTTCACCCGATATCCCAGCAACGCCTCGCCGATCAGCTTGGGCGATGCACCTTTGCCGAGTTTGACCAGGAGGTGCCTCCGCCAGCGGTTTTGGAGGCGCTCCAGGGGGCAGTTGGTGGGGCCAAGAACCTCGGAGCCCTTGGGCAGTTCGGCCTTCACTTTCGCCGTTATCTCGCCACTGGCCTGAGTCACCGCCGCGAGATTCTCTCCACTCACAATGACGTTCGCCAGCCGGACGAACGGGGGATACAGAGCCATGCTTCGTTCCTTGCGGAGGACTTCGAAGAAAGCGGGGTAGTCGTGGTTTTGGGCAGTAGTGACCGAGACATGGCGGGGGTTGAAGGTCTGGATCACCACTTCGCCCGGCCTAGTGCCCCTTCCCGCCCGCCCCGCCACTTGGGATAGAAGCTGGTAGGTGCGTTCGCTGGAGCGGAAGTCGGGGATGTTCAGCGACAGGTCCGCCGCCACCACCCCGACCAGGGTCACGTTGGGGAAATCGAGCCCTTTCGCCACCATCTGGGTGCCCACCAGGATGTCGATGTCGTGGGATCGGAAGGCGGCGAGGATGGCTTCTAAGGCTCCTTTCTTCTTCGCGACATCCCGATCCAGGCGCGCCAACCGGGCATCGGGGAAAAGCTCGCCGACCGCCTCCTCCACCTTCTCCGTCCCCACCCCAAACGGGTTCATGCGGATGCCCTCGCACTTGGGACACTTCTCCGGGGCACGCATCTTGTAGTCGCAATGGTGGCACCGCAGCATCCCGTCCCGCCGATGGTAAGAGAGGGAGACGGAGCATCGGGGGCACAAGACCTGTTCGCCGCAATCCCGACAGATCACGAACGGGGCGTAGGCTCGGCGATTCAGGAAGAGGATGCACTGCTCTTTCCGCGCTAGAGTCTCGGTCAGCTTGGTCTGAAGTTCAGTCGAGAGGATGGCGGGCTTCCCGGCTCGATAGCCCTTGCTCAGATCGACGATGTGGACCTTCGGCAGTTGGGCGCTGGCGGCGCGTTCGGGCAGGCTGAGCAACGTGATCCGCTCCGCCTCCGCTTCCTGGAAGCTCTCGATGGAGGGGGTGGCCGAGCCGAGGACCAGCGGGCAGTTGTGCAACCGGGACAGGAACTCTGCTAGCCGCTTGGAATGGTATCGGGGCGAGCTCTCCTGCTTATAGCTGCCCTCGTGCTCCTCGTCCATTACGATCAGGCCGATGTTATCAAGCGGCGCAAACAGGGCGGATCGGGCTCCCAGGACAATCGGGGCCGTCCCCTCCCGAATCCGCATCCAGTTCTGCAGGCGCTCACTGGGCGGAAGCTCAGAGTGGAGGATCGTGACCCCCTGCCCAAACCGCTCGCGGAGTTGGGAGATAGCCTGGGTGGCGAGGGCGATCTCGGGTACCAGGTATAGAACCTGCCGCCCCCGCCGCAACGCTTCCCCGGCAAGCCTCAGATAAACCTCCGTCTTCCCCGATCCCGTGACTCCAAAGAGCAGAAAGGTCTCGGCATTGGAGGCTTGAATGGACCGGGAAACAGCATCGACGGCGAGTTGCTGATACCGGTTGGGCTGAGGGAGCTTGGGCGTTCGCTTCTCGGTGGGGTCCACCGCATGGAGCAATCCTGCCGCGACCAGTGACTTCACCGTCGTCTCCGTCACTCCCGCCAAAGCCTTGATTTCGCCGATGGAGAAGAAGGAGTTCTCGGCGCCCTGCAGGCGCATCAGGGTGAGGGCTTGGGCAGGCTTCTTGGCCCCATGCTCTTCCAAGAACTTTTCCACAGCGTCGTGGTCCGGGGAGAGGGCCAGGAACTCCTTGCTGCTCTTGCGCTCCTGGAAAGGCTGGACTTGGATCGCCCGACTGACCATCCCCTTGGCGGCAAGCTGGCCCAAGACTTTCAACTGGGCGGGAGGAATCCGGTGGGTGGCGGTCTCGGCCAGGGTTCCGCCGCTGTCTTCCAGGGTTCTGAGGACTTCCTTCTGAGGAGCCGTCAGCTTCACGTCGTCCTCGGCGCTCAGGGAGAACTCTTCATTGGCGGGCTTGGTCAAGGTCCAGGCGGTGACCAGACGATCCTGAACCCCCGGCGGGCTGGCGCTGGAGAGGGCGACGCCCAGGGGACTGAGATACTCGACGGAGACGAACTTGGCGAGGCGGATCACGGCCTCGGGCAGGGAAAGGTTGTGGACCGCTTCGCCAATGGGCTTGAGAGAGTCGAAGCCAAAGCCAAGCTCCTCCTCCGTCGCCTCATAGACCGCTGTCACAATCCCCAGAACCGGGCGATTGCCAATGGGCACAAACCGGCTCTCCCCAACCTTGGTGTCCGGGATCGCCAGATAGGTGTAGATCGCATCCGCGCCGCCTGCCCGAGGGTCCAAGGCGACATCCGCGACCAGTTTGCGATCCATGTCCCTAGTAAACCTTACTGCTTCCGCCGAAGCAGATAGGCCCGAGCGTCGTGGAACACGCCCCGACGCTCAATCTCAAAGTCCTTGACGAGGTTTTCGACAGGTTCGGCTGGATTCGCAGTGGATGCCAGCCAGAACCGATGAAACTTGATGGCTTCTCCCATGTCGTCAGGTCTCAAGCTGGCGCCTGCCGCCTGGAGCAGCCGCTCGTTACCGGTGCCACGGAGGTAGTAATAGAAGTGGACGCGGTCCTTGTCGGTCACCACAATAGGAAGTTGGTCGACATTGTACTGGACGATAAATTGGGATGTTTCACGAACCTGCTGTTTGGTGGTTCTCACCAGGTACCCCTTGCCCGTTGTGAAGTGAAGCCCGTAGTAGACCAGCATAAAGGCGATCGCAACGGGCCAAGCACGATGACGGAATTGCGCAACATAGAGGATGCTGCGCGCCAACAGAATCGAGGCGGCGGCAAAGGCGAGAAGCATGTTGCGTGGCGCATAGACAGGCCTTATCGCAACAGAAACGGCGAGCGAGGATAAGAGGGGAGCGAGTATCCACCACAGAAGCCAAAGCTCCGTTTTCCTTGCCTGAGGAAGCTTCTCTCTCCTTGAGAGAAGCATTCCAGCCGCAATCATCGCCAGGCACAAGAGGTCGAGCGGCCACCCTGGCCCGTAGAAGATGTTCGCCACCTCAGCGATGCTCTTAGGCGTGGGGCTCTGAATCCAGTTCGACTTGCCCACGCTTCCCAAAGCCACAGGGATCCAGGGCACGAAGGCAAGCAACGATCCCAATGCGGCGAGGACAGGCAACCCTACCCTGCCCCCCAGCTTCCCAATCCGCCAGATGGTAGCCCCCCACAGCAGCACCGTGAAGAGCGTGCCGAAGTAGTGAACGTAAATGTTGGCGACGGAGACGACGCACATCCCGGCCAACGCCCACGGGCTGCTCGACCTCACATAGTCGATAGCGAGGGTGACCATGAGGGCGCTGAGGAACGCCAACCAGATATAGGCTCGAACTTCCTGACTGTAGGAAACGCCTTGGAGCAGGAGCGCCGAAACAAACGCAGAAACCAGCCCCGTTCTCACATCGAATAGCTGCCTACCCAAACGAAAAACGACCGGAATAAGGAGAATCCCTCCGATCGCCGAGAAGGACCTCAGGGAGTACTCGCCCTCGCCGAAAACCTGGGCCCAGGCCCAGAGGGCGACGAAGTAGCCCGGCGGGTGCACATCTGTCTGCACAAACTCAACCACCGCGTTTACGTTATTCTGGATGGCGGCGTAGGCGCTGAAGAGTTCATCAATCCAGAAAGATTCGCGAGTCAGGCCAACCAGCCGCAGCAGGGCGGCAAGCAAGACGATCGCGGCAAGCGTCCAATAGTCACCGGGGCGGGGCGAGTCGGAATTCAACACCGCATTGTTGCATATCGCGTCTTGCCTAGGCAGTTTGACCGATCAATTCCAGATTGTGCTTGGCTTCGGGATAGTCGGGGCGCAGGCTCAGGGCCTGCTGGTAACTGACCAAAGCCCCTTGCTGAACCCCCAGGCGAGCTAAGGCGTTTCCAAGGACGAACCATCCGTTGGCACTACTGGGGTTCAAGCGCAATCCCGCCTGGTAGGCCTCCGCGGCCTCCGCGAACGACTCTAGTTTGTACAGCAGATCGCCCCAGTTGAAGTAGGCGTTGGCGTTCTCTGGCTCTCGTTCGATTGCCTCCTGGTAGCAGATCAGGGCGCGGGAACATTCTCCCATCGCATCCAAAGCTCGGCCCCAGTTGATGAGCATGTCGGCGGTCGGCACGTGACGTTCGGCAAAGGTTGAGTAGGCCTCAACGATCATCTGGGGATCGCCGTAGGTCTCGGACGCCTGTATCCAGCCAATCCAGGCATCGTGATCCTCGGCATCACGCGTCCAGGCATCCCGATAGAGTTCGGCCGCACGCTTCGGCAACCCGAGCCGCATACAAATCCTTCCGGCTCCTTTGAGACAAAGCTGCCCCACTTGGGGAAAATCCTTGCCCGACAGAAAGCCTTCCAAAGCCTGCTCCACCTTGCCCGCCCGCTCCAGCGTCGCAGCCCGAGAGTAGACGGTTGGCCCGTAGGTTGGGTTTGCAGTGAGCGCCCGGTCGAACATGGCGATGGCCTCGCTCAACTCCCCGTTCAAAGCCAGCAACTGGCCCCGCACGATAAATCGCTTGTACTCGGCGATACTGCGGTCGCCGGTCATGTCCTTGGGCCAATCCAAGGCAAGGCAACGATTCGCTGCTGTCAGACCCTCCTCGACCAAGCCAAGGGCCAAGAAGGCGTTCGCCCGTTCAAACTCATTGAGTATGCCGCCAAAGCCCCGTCGATCCGCCTCATCGCACAGCTTGACCGCATCCGCTGGCCTGCCCTGCTTGACCAAGGCGTTGGTCAAAAGCTGGTAGTTGAGCGCCCCAACCGAGTCGCCATCTGCGACCAGCCGCGCACACTCCCTTGCGGCCCGCTCGACGTTCGAAAAGTCGTTGGCGGCGGTGTAGACGTTGGCCAGGTTGAACCATTGGAAGGCGTTCTCGGGATCGTCTTGAACTTCCCGCTCGATCATCGCTACCGTCCGCTCGATCTTGCCGCGTTCCTCCATCTCGGTCGGGCGATAGCCATAGTGGAGAAGTTTCGCTCCTGGAAGGTGCGCCCAAGGGAGGCCAACGGTCTCCAGGCTGGGGGAAATCTGTTCGTGGATGCGCCCGGTAAACCGCACTCCGGGAAGTCTGCGGAACAGCCGGATCGGCTTATGCACATACTGCGCCGCCTCCGATTGGTCCTCGGTGAAATTCACGATCTCAATGGCGAAGCCACCGAAATGGGGCCTCACGACCGCCCGGTGGATCGCCTGAATAGACTCGGGAGTCAACTCCTCATCGGCGTCGATCCACAGCGCCCAATCCCCAGTCGCCAGTTCCAAGGAACAGTTTCTAGCGGCGGAGAAATCTTGAATCCACTCAAAGCGCCCAATCTTCGCGCCATAGCTCTCGGCGATCTGGACGGTGCCGTCGGTCGAACCTGTGTCGACCACTACAATTTCGTCCACCACGCCCTTCAAACTGTCGAGACAGCGGCGCAGGTTCTTCTCTTCGTTCTTGACGATGAGGCAAGCGCTGAGTTCGATGGTCGCAGAATCAGGGGATGGCTTGATCCGCTCCAGTAAATCTTTGGCGACGCGGTCTTGGCGACCCGTCTTGGCCGAAAGCTGGACTCGACAGGCAAAGTGGTCGGCGAGAATCTTAGACAGCCGCTCCGCCCGAGGCGTTGAGCCTGCCTTCTCCAACTTTTGGACCGCCTTCTCCTCATCCCCTGAGTAAGCCAACAACAGCCCTTCGGCAGCGAGAAGGTCGGGGTGGTTGGGATCCGATTTCAGCGCGGCTTGGAGTTCGGCGCAAGCCTCGTCGGCTTTGCCCCGGATGATCAGACCGTCCACGAGATCGGCGACGGGGTGGCTCTTCGAATCGCCCTTTTTAGGCGGCATGTTTCATCTCGCGAGCCTTGGCTAAGTGGCGTCGGGCGCCGGCGATGGAGAACATCTCATCGCGAAGCAGCCGCTTAATCGTGAAGACCGTCTGGATATCCTCCGGTCGATAGCGCCTTTGCCCGCCCTCGGTTCGATCCGGGCCCAAAAACGCTTCAAACTCTCGCTCCCAATAGCGGAGGGTGTGTACCTCTACGCCGGTGATGCCGCTAGCCACGCTAATGCTCACCGCCTGGTCGCTTTTATGACGCTTTTCCGTCGACACGTTCAGCAAAACTCCTTAGGCTTGAGAGCCTACACAGGGAGTTATTGGCAGGCACCGGTGATTTTGCAGGGTAGCCCCAGATTGTAATGAAGCTGCTAGCCAGGATCGGCCGGAGCAGTCGTCTCTCCGCCTGAAGATGGCGGCGGGGCAACAACCGGTTGGGAAGGAGTCGACGTCTGGGGTGTTGAAGGGGCGCGGCGACGACGACGTCTTGTCGTAGTTGGCCGAGAGTTCAGGGCGGTTACGGTTACATCAACCTCGGGGGGCGCGAACTTGCTGCTCGGTGATTCCTCAGGAGCGGCTTCCCCTTCGGCGGGATCCCCATCCCCCATGGCGTTCCCCGTAACCTCGCTCACTTTGTCGGTGATCTCTTTGGCAACCTTGCTATCGACCCTTGGCCCGATCAAAAAGTAGCCCACCGCTCCCAAAGAGACGGGAACGACTACCCACTTCAAAAAGACTCCCAACGGGGTCAGACGGCCAGCCATCGCCATTTCAGTGTACCAAGGGTAACCTTAAAGTCCAAATTCTGATGCCAGTCGACCTATCCGAAGACTCATTGGACCTCATGATCGAGCTTCTGGAAGCAGGTCGTCCCAGTCCATCCAGCCACCCCTATCCCGCCCTCGCCCGAACCGGCAGGCTGGATCGGCGCACCTTCCGCACGGTGACGTTGGAGAATGCCTACCTGCGGGCAACCATCGTTCCCGAGCTTGGGGGGAGGATCCTACGGTTGGAGGATAAGCGAGCCAACCTCGACGCAATTCCCTTCGATCTCACGCTTCCTTTGGAGGAGGGTGGATTGAGGGGGGTGGCTTCTCCCGCGGGAATCCAGGTCGCCACCGACTTCGACCATCGGCTGAACTCGATGGGCCTGGTGAGCTACTCGCCGGACTTTGGGGGCGAGGAAGAGGAACCTTCGGCGCTGTGGTGGGGCGAGGTTTGCGGCGATGGGCTGAGCCTGAATGTGCGCTACTCCATGCCCGCCGACGCCGCTTATCTGGAGATCGAAGTGCGGGCTTTCAACCGTCGCCTTCGTCCCAATCCCTACAACGGAGGATTGGCGGTTGCGGGAGAGTGGATTCGGGGTGAGGGCG
The DNA here is from genome assembly GCA_964501275.1 of uncultured Fimbriimonadaceae bacterium. Lineage (GTDB taxonomy): Bacteria > Armatimonadota > Fimbriimonadia > Fimbriimonadales > Fimbriimonadaceae > 55-13. The sequence goes on from CAZCSP010000027.1 coordinate 49,477, forward strand.
GATGGCTACTGACGTCCGGGATTTTTATCGAATCCGAATCGCTTGCATTTGCCGAACCTTCTGGCCTCTATCGCTTCGACCGTTTTCGCCATCTGGCCCCGCGCCAGCTCGATACCTGGCGGGCGCGAATCTATCCCTATACGGGAGTGCAAAGCCTGCGCAACGCCAATGCCCGCCTGGCGGTGGGATGGAACAGCGAGCGGCTGGGGCTGGGGTCTTCGGAAAGCCTGGGCGGCGCCAAGGCGGTGGTGCTCACGACTACGGGTGCCACCTTGGAGGTTCCAGTCGATCTGCATGCTGAACACACCACGGAAATCCCCCTGGACTCGTTGACCGATGAGATCGCGGAGTTGGTGATCTTGGATGCGCGCAAGGCCGAGTGGATCCGGGCGGGCAACCTGGGCGAACCTGTTTCCATTCCACGTTCGGAAGCCGACGCCGCTCCTGCTGAACTGGATCGAGATCGGTTGGAGGAGGCTACTTTTGAGGTGTCGAACCGGCATCTGGCGCACCTATTGATCGGGTACCGCCATCTGGCGCGAAAGGAGTATGTCGAGGCAGGGCAGGCGTTTGAGCAGTCACTCCTTTTCAACGCTGAGGATCACCTCGCCTGGTGGATGAAGGGGGTGGCGGACCGCTTGGCGGGAGTGGATGAGGAAGAAAGGCCTGAAATCCTAAACGCCCACTTCCTGGCTCCTCTGGAACCGGCGCTCCGAGCCGAGAGCTATCTGGCCAGTCCGTCGCAGGTTAAGGAGAAGTCGGCGGTGCTGAATCCGTTGGAGGATACGCCAGAGAGTTTTGTCGAAGTGGCGGCCCTACTCTTGGAGGCCGGCCTGCTGGAGGAGTCGGCCAAGTGGATCGACGAAGCCCTGCGCCATGCCGATCTGCCAATGCTCCATTACCTGCTGGCCTACGCCTATCTGAAGGGCAGTCGCATGGACGTGCAGGCGGCCGAGCAGGTTCAAGCCGCCGTCGCCCCCGAGCCCCAGCCTCCCTATCCTTGGCGAGAGATGGAGGTGGAGGCGTTGGCTTTGCTGGCGGAGCGGTTCCCGGCGGATGGAAGTTTGGGGAGGATGCGGGCACTCGTTCAATAGCCCCCTTAAAGGGGCTCGGAGTTCGGGCCAAAATGCGGGTATGGGCGATATGGAGCATCTTCTTCCTACCGACGACGAGGTTTGGTTCTTTCGGGAGCATGGGTGGTACAAGAGTCGGAAGGTTTTTACCGATGAGCAGATCGAGGCGGCGCGGCGGGCTCAGGACGAGTTCTATGCCGGACAGTTCGACTATCCGCCCGTGAAGGGACAGCGGTATGCCGGATGGTCGGCGGAGCAGGGCGAGACCATGCGCAAGAACGACCATGCCAGCTTTCGCAAGCAGGGGCTGATCGACATTGTGCGCAGTCCGATCATTGGAGCCATCGCCGCCCGGCTTGTGGGTTCGCCAAGCATCCGTCTATGGCACGACCAACTTCTGTACAAGCCGGTCGAGAAGGGCGAGGTGGTGGCTCGGGTGGGATGGCATACCGACTACGGTTACTGGAAGACCTGCTCTTCGCCGAACATGATCACCGCCTGGGTTCCTTTCCACGACTGCACGGCCGAGATGGGGACGATCAGCATGATCGACGGAAGCCACCGCTGGCCCGACAACACCGCCCATCTCGACTTCTTCAGCAACGACTTGGAGGGGTTGGAAAAGCGGTTTGTGACGGGCGGGGCGGAGATTGTGAAAGTTCCGGTGGAGTTGAAGGCAGGTGAGATCAGCTTCCACCACTGCCTCACCATCCACGGAAGCGGCCCCAACCTGAGCGATCAGCCTCGGCGGTCGATTGCGGTCCACCTGCAGGATGAGGCCAACCGCTGGAAATGGCACGCTTATGAAGACGGGCGGATCGCGGCGCATGACAACGATTGGCTCGTGAGAAAGGTGGACGGGGTCCCGGACTACACCGACCCTGAGGTTTGTCCGGTTTTGTGGAGAGAGGGGCGGTAGGTGTTGGGCGTTGGGTTTTAGTATCGTGTATCCAATGCCTAACACCTAACACCGAGAGCCGTCCCCAGGTACCCTTTTTGCTGTGATCACCCCCCTTCGCTGGTCTGGCGACCGGTTGCTGATGCTCGACCAACGCGTTCTGCCTTTGCGGGAGGAATGGTTGGAGCTTTTTAGCCATGACGACGTGGCGCTGGGGATTCGGGATATGGCGGTGCGGGGGGCTCCGGCGATTGGGGTGGCGGCGGCTTATGGGATGGCTTTGGCGGCCAAGAATGGGGTGGACCGGGGAGAGGCGCATCGGGTTTTGGCGGCCTCACGTCCGACGGCGATGAACCTGTTTTGGGCGCTGGATCGAATCTCCGCGATGTCTTCTTGGGACTTTGAGGACGTATTGCGCGAAGCCCAAGCTATCGAGCGAGAGGACCTGGAGATGAACCAGGCCATCGGGAGGTATGGAGCAGAGTTGATCCAGCCGGGCTGGAACGTGCTGACGGTTTGCAATACCGGATCGCTGGCGACGGCGGGGCATGGGACGGCGCTGGGGGTTATCCGAACCGCCCACGCGCAGGGCAAAGGCATCCACGTCTACTCTTGCGAAACCCGGCCTCGCCAACAGGGTCTTCGGTTGACGGCCTATGAGCTATCCAAGGAGGGCATCCCGTTCCACTCTATCGCCGACGGCGTGGCGGGGTCGCTGATGCGGGCGGGGAAGGTGGACTGCGTGATCGCCGGGGCCGACCGGATTGCCGCCAATGGGGATACGGCCAACAAGATCGGAACCTATTCGCTGGCTGTTCTCGCCCGGCACCACGGGATTCCCTTCTATATCGCCGCGCCCTCTTCCACGCTCGATCCGTCGCTGGCGACTGGGGATTTAATTCCCATCGAGGAGCGGTCGGGTGAGGAATTGACCCACATCGAGGGAATCCAGATTGCGCCCGCCGGGTGCCCGGTTTTCAATCCGGGGTTTGATGTGACTCCAGGGGAGTTGATCGAGGCAATTATCACAGAACAGGGCGTCTTCCGTGGGCCCTATGGGTTCTGACTTGCCGACGCTAAGATATGGAACTCGTGTGCTGAGTTGTAGAAACTACTAATGCGGTTGGTGCATCTGCTCTTTTGGACCACAGATGACCGCAGATGTTCACAGATGGGGAACACGATTTTTCATAGCCTTGAGGCCACCATCAAAGGCCAAGCAACTCTTCGGTGGTCCTCTGCGGTCCTCGGTGGTTTCATCCTCGGCAGATCGGAAAACCACCGAAAGTCACAGAGGGCCACCGAAGGAAGCCAGCCTCATCGCGGGTCCCTTCCCACGGCTACACGCTCCGCGTAGGCTCGGTCCAAATCTATCTCCCTTGTCCCCACGACTGCATTGGTCAGTAGGATGCGTGTTGCTTGGGCTAACTCTGACACCAGGATGCGTCGAGTTTGGACCTCTTGGTCCAGGGCAAACCGCCATAAGCCGACCCCCTCCAGACATCCTGAGTCCGGGCTTGGCGTCACCCATTGACCGCCAATCTGGGCGATCAGATTGCCGTTGCAGAAGCTCACGGCTTCGCCGCGTTCGTTGTGGAGGAGAACCTCATCGAAACCCGAGGCATGGGCCAGGAGGTCGTTGTAGAGGGAGCGGGAGGTGGTTTTGTGGCGAAGTCTGGGGTCGGTGGAGTCTACAGGGCGCGGGGCAAGTTTGGCCGTTAGTCTGCCTGGGGGAAGGAGCGAAACTGTTTGTTCGACGGTTGGCTCGCCTTTGCGGTTAAGAAGCAGGCGAAGTTTGCCGTTGGTTTGGGGTTGCCGGGGAAGGTCGAGGGCGGCTAGGATGGCGGCACGATTGAAAGGGATATGGAAGAACTCTGCCGACCGTGCCAGCCTCGCCAAGTGCCGCTCCAACTGGGGCGAATCGGCTGTCAGCGTATCCGGCATCGACTCCAGTAAGGCCCACTCGGAAGCGGGCGACTCCAGGACCTTGGCTTTGGAAAGGCATTCCTCATACTCCAACTCGGCCTCGGAGTCCCACACGATCCCGCTTCCCACCCCATACTCCCCTGCCTTTCCCGAGCCATCGAAGCGGGCAGTGCGGATGCCGACGCTGAAGACCGCCTTGCGCTCAGGCGCGAGATAGCCGATTGCCCCGCAGTACACATCCCTTGGCTCTGTTTCTAGCTCGGCAATGGTCCGGCAGGCGGATAACTTTGGCGCGCCGGTTACGGAAGCAGGGGGGAAGGCGTTGCCGAAGACCTGGGAAGTCGGGCCCTCGAAGTGGGCGGTAACGGTGGAGGTCACTTGGAGGACGGTTCGGTGCTGCTCCACGTCGAGGAGGCTTGGAGTCTGGACCGACCCAACCTCGGCGAAACGTCCCAGGTCGTTGCGGACCATGTCCACGATCATGATGTTCTCGGCGATGGTCTTGGGGTCTTGGCGGAGCCGTTCTATCTGTCGAGTCCTTTCTCGGGAGTCGGGAGAGGGCGTGGCGGTTCCTTTCATCGGGCGCATCTGGATGAGGCTTCCCTCCCGGCTGAAGAAAAGCTCGGGCGAGAGACTGACGATATGCCAATCCCCGCCGTGAATGTAGGTTGCATAGGGGGGAGGGTTGACGCCGCAGAGACTGCTGAAAAGTTGCGCCGGTTTCACGCTTGACCGGATCGGCAGTTTGAATGTGATGTTGGCCTGGTAGATCGCGCCCTCGGCCAAGGCCTGTTTCACTTGGTCAAAGGCTTCGCGATAGGAGTCGAAGCTATAGCCGTGGGCATCTACCTCGGCCCACCCTTCGGCAGGCTCCAACTCACGGTAAAGATCAGGCTCATTCTCGTAGAGAGCGAACCAGGCCAGGATTGGCCACTTGGGGGCCTGCACTTGAATCCTGGGTTCAAAGGCGGGGGCGGATTCGTAGGCCAAGAAGCCCACCGCGTGGCCTCCCGAGTCTGCATGAGCCTCGGCTTGGGCCAAGACCCCCGCCACCTCCCCTGCTTTTCTCGCCTCCAAGACTTGCCCAGGAGATCGGAATAAAAGCCAGCCCCGTTCCGCGTCGCGCATGATGGCGCTGCCCGGTTGGACGGAATCGAGAGGCAGGAAGAACTCCGGCGGCACGCCCAGATTAAAGCAGATGGCCCGCCCCTAAATGGGACGGGCCATCTTGTTGGTTGGAGAGGAAGGAGCTATTCCCAAGCTTCTCTCACATCTTGATTTGCCCTCCAATTCTCCCGCATCACCTGGGCCTTTTTGGCCAAATGATGCCGTGCCTTTAGCGTTAGCTTTGCCGGTTGCTTTGCAACGTTTTTAACCGCCTTGGTCGTCTTCTCGACCTGCTCGTTGACCCAATCACGGGTCTTATCAACCTTAACGAAGAAGCGCTGGCGTCGACGCCACGCCCGATCTCTGTTGGTCATCACAGTATTCTCCTCGGACGGGATTGATACGGCTTTTACTCGTATCATCACTATTATCCGACAGTTTTTCCGCATTTCCAGGTTCCTTTTGCAGGGGTTTTGTTGTGGCCTGGGATTTGTAGCCTGTGTGATTGGGACTAACCACCCAGGTTCTACGCGATGAGCCGATTCACTCGGACATGGACATACAGACGACAAACCACAGTTCACAAGCCACATTCAGCCCAGGTTTTCGTAGAACATCAGCGTGTTTCCGTCGGGGTCGAAGAAGGTGGCGAGTTTGACCATGCCGCCGAATTCTCTCGTGGGACCGTCGAAGCGGACTCCCTTTGATTCGATCACCGCTCGCGCTTCGTCGACCGACTTGACTCCCCACACCAGCGCGGGACCTTTCACGTTTGGCTTTTCAACCTGCGAAAGATCGACCCATACGTTTTCGACGGGCGTCGATAGGTAAGTCATGCCCACTTCTTCGTTCTGGAACACAACTCCGAAACCGAGCACGTTCACATACCAGTCCGCTGACCGTACATGGTCCGCGACAGACACAGAACAGACGAGTTTTCCAAGGTAGCCGAAATTTTCCATTGCTTCTCCTGAGTCGTTCTCGACTCGTTAGACGTATATTTTATAGCAGATAACTTTTAGATGGACAAGGCTTTGGCAGAAGATTCTTTGAAAAATGATTGGATTCGAATGGCGACAAGATTTCGCTACTCCCTGCCCGTGCTCGCCGAGCTCCAGCGAGACCAGGGTTGCAAATTCGTGACGCTTATGAGGAGGCTGGAGGCCAGCGACCGGGCGATGCGCCAAGCCTTGGATTACCTGATCGAAATCGGCTGGGTGATGCGGAATCCCGGATACGGCCACCCGCTCCGCCCCGAGTACATCCTGGCTCCCGAGGGTTCGGCGGTTGCGGAGGAAGCGTTGCGGGTTTGGGACGCCCTGCGTGAGTGGGGAGAGGAGACGGTGGCCCTGGAACGGTGGCCCTTACCCGTCCTGTCAGTGCTTCTATCGGGAACGAAGCGATTTGCGCAGATTCAGAAGGCGGTTGGCGTCATCTCACCTCGCGCATTGGCCCTTGCTTTGACCAGGCTTCAGGACAGCGGACTCGCCTCCCGCGAACTGGTCGACGGCCATCCGCCTACGGCGGAGTATGCCGCAACGAATTGGGGGAGGGTGGTAGTTCGATAGTTGGGGAGGGCTCCTCTGGCTATCGCACCATCGCCCGATAGAACCATCGAACTACAACTCCAACTTCACCATATCCAGCCGGTCTTTTGCTTCCCGATAGTCGGGGTTGATTTTGAGGGCCTCTTCGAAGGCAGCCTTGGCTTCCTTTAACCGCTTGGCTTGGCGGAGGAAGTTGCCGTAGGTGTAGTAGGCCCAGGCGTTCTTGGGGTTGGCGGCGAGTCCGGCTTTGAACTGGACTTCGGCCTCTTTGTTTTTATCCTGTCGCCAAAGCGAAACGCCGTAGTCGATGAACGGCTCAGCATACTGGGGATGGTCTTGGATGAGCTTCCGGTAGATGGCCTCCGACTCATCGTATCGCTTCAATTCGTCGATCACGTTGGCCATCCGCAGGTAGTGGGTGACTTCGTTCGGGTCGGCTTCGATGAGCACTCGGGTCGCATTCTCCGCATCCTTCCAAAGCTCTTGGGCGATGAGGAGTCGGGAGAGGCCATCAAGGGCGCGAATTCGCTTAGGGTCCAGATCCAGAGCCTTGTTGTAGGCATCTTCGGCGCGGGCGTATATTTTCTGCATGCGCAGAACATCGCCCATGACCGACCAGCCGTAGGCGCTTTTGTCGTCGAGAGCGATGGCCTTGTTCACCTGGAGTTCGGCCTCACGATAACGCTCCTGGTCGGCGAGCAGCAGGGCGTAGCCGTACAGGGCCGGGGCGAAATTCGGGTTGATCTCCAGGCTTTGGCGGTAAGAGGCTTCGGCTTCGGTGAGCCGCTTGAGACGAATGAGAGCCCTGGCGCGGTCTACAGGATAGTCGGGCGAGCGGGCGTCCAGTTCGATCGCTTTGGCATAGGACTTTTCCGCCCGATCATATTGTCCAAGTCCAAGCTGACAGTCGCCGATGAACTTCGGGGCACCGGCAAAAGTTGGGAGAAGACCCGCAACCTTCTCAAAGAGGGGCAGCGCGTCGGCATACTTGTCCTGAAAGTAGATGGCCCGCCCGAGCTGATAGTTGACTTCGGGATCGTTCGGAGTCTTAGCGACTTGAACCTTGGCCAAGCCTTCTGCCTCAACAAACTTGCCCTGCTGGATCAACTCCCGAATCTTCTCCATGTCAGAGGTGGAGGCTTGGGAGAAGCCACTACAGACGAAGAGGAGGAGCAAGGCAAAACACGAGACGACTCGGGGCATACATGGAAAGACGAAAAAAGAGACGCCAAGGCTCACCGAGTTGGTGTATCCTATACCCAAGAGGCGTTAAATCCATAAAGCTCCCGCAAGGGATGACTTTCTAAGCTGTGGTTCGCCGCGCAGCGATATGGCCAGGCTTTGTCCTGGCCTTTTTACTTTTCCGATGGATCGGGCCAATAACAAAGCCCCGACCTGCGGAACAGATCGAGGCTTTGTCTACTGCGAGAAACGCCTAGTTGGCTTTCTTGCGTCGTCGAGCCAAGGCGAGAACACCGAGACCGAGAGCAGCCATGGTGGCGGGCTCAGGAACGGGAGTGGCTTCAATCACAAACGGTAGGTCGTAAGGTTGAAGCGTGCCGCCATCGGTTAGCCCAGCAAATGCCCCACCAGCAAGAGATTGCTGGGCGTTTGAAGAGCCAGGAGCAATAATGCTCGGCGGGACGGCTGGGATCCAAGGACCAGAGGCCACGGTACCAGCAAGGTTAAAGCTAAGCCAGTAGGTACCATCGGCAAGAGTGATATCCGGGATATCAATGAAAACCTCTTGGATACGTCGGGTAGAGTCCGAGGTTGTGGCGTTAGAGACTCGATAGACGCCCTGTCCACCAACACTAAGCCAACTCGAACCTACCGCGGTAGAAGTGAGAGACGTGGTCGGCGCGGTATCGATCGCCCAGCTAGCAGCAGTGATCGACGGAGCGACTGCACCCGTCTGATATGTGAACAGTCGGATTCCAGTGACAATCCAACCGCCTCCCGAGACAGTAAAGTCATCCGCAACTACGTTGTTAGCCGTGGTCTGGGCACCGGGCCCATAAGTGATCTGACCAGTTTCCAACTGGGACAGGTGTGCACCAGCAATCGCACCAGTACCCGCACCAGGCAGATTAACAAGATTGCTCTGGTTCCACTGAGCGAAAGTAGCGGGAGCCGCGACCGCCACAGCAATCGACAAGATAAGTTTCTTCACGTTGATCCCTCCTAACGAAAACAGGATAGAAGCACCCTGACACGTTTGCCATTGAGTGCATACACCCATGATACAGAACTTCTGCCCTGAGAATCGCCGATTTCTGCAAAAAGATCGTCGAAGTACAAGGCGCAGGCATTTTTATCAGTGTCAGCAAACGTCGTTCAGGCTTTAGGGGTTTGCCGCAAACAATGTTAGGGCATGGCGTGGTCTTTGGTGAGGCTGCTCGTCTTGCCGCTGCGATCTCCTGGTTTCGACCTTGATACGCTCTGAGCGAGCAACTGTAACCTGCACGCCCTCGTCCGGGTCTCGGCCCCTCAGAGCCTGTATGTAAATCCAAACTTATTAGTACGGCGTCATGTCAAGCGAGGGCGGAACGTGTGTTGTAGTTTGGGCGAGCGAACTCGACCCCCCCGCATCTAGGTTGGGATGAGGCTCCAGATGGGTGAGGTCCTTCGACTCGCGCCCAGCAACCGGGCCCCGCTACAAACCACTTTTGGCTCGCTCAGTAGCTTGTTAAGCTTCATTTGTCATGTTTGTTTCGTTGTTACCGTTATGAAGTATCGCGTCTGTCTTTCCGCCGAGCAGCGGGCTACGTTGAAGAAGAAGGTTTCCAGCGGCTCCTGGCCGGCGCTAGCCCGGAAAATTCGTGAGTGGCCTGTCTAGGTTTCTCGTGGGCATTGAGCGGGTTTTTTGGGGGTCTGTTTGGCGTTCAGCCTTGGTTGGGCCTCTTGTGTCTTGCGTCGAAGGTTGTTTCAACGAGGATTTGGGGCGTTTGGCCCTTCCTGGGGATGTTTCGGGCAGGCTGTCGCCCGGCCTGTGGGCCGAAGTCGGGTTTTTCAGGCGCAAAGCGCCTGGAGAAGGGGGCGTGGGGATGTCCTCTTGGGAGTCTGACGAGGATTCTGCGTGTGGACCTTTGGACGATGGCGGCGACTTTAAGCAGTTTGAGCCGGATCTGACCCATCGTGCAGCGCGCGAGCCCGGTCCTGGCCAGCCGCTCTTTGACCAGCGTCAGGAGCACGAAGGCCAGGGCGTGCAGCAGAAGCCGGAAGCAGTTGGCGCTGATCCTATGGCAGCTGGTCCTTCCCGAGAAGAGGTCGAGCTTGAGCTCTTTGATGCGGTTCTCCGAGTAGCCCCTTTGGATATAGAATTCGTAGACGGCTTCCGGCTCTTGCTCCAGATTGGTCGCCACGAACCGTGGGTTCTGGCCCTTGGCCGTGACTTCGGCCTTGACGAGGACTCTTCGCTCATGGGGCCAGCTTTCGGCGGCGTAGGACAGTTCGCCGAAGACCTTGGCCTTTTCCCCGGTCTGGGCGAACTCGGCCTGGGCCTGCCGCATCATCGGCTCGGACGTCTGTTGAAGACGGGAGTTCTTGGGCAGGGAGATCGCGTAGGATATCCCGAGGTCCTCGCACGTTTCGTACATCTGGGGCAGGGCGAACCCGGCGTCGGCGCGCATGAGGATGTCCGCCTGGGGAAACCCTTCCCGGAGCAGATGGACCAGGCGCCCGAGCACGGCCGCCGAGCGCCTTCCGGCATGGGCGTTGCCCGGCCTGAGGATCGCCGCGACCAGTTCCATCGGCCCGTCGTCGACGGCGGCGAAGACGAGCAAAGGCAAGAAGCAGTGCTCCCGGTAGAAGCCGTGGTAGAGCTCCAGCTCCTGCTGGCCGTGGGCCGGGTCGACCGTCGCGTCCATATCGACCACGATCCGCCTCACGGACTTGCCGCGATGCTGGTCCGCGAAGAACCGGACAAGCCCATATGGCGATGGCCGATGGAGTTCTCGAATTTGGAGAGCGTGGGTTGGGAGGCCGGAGACCCGTCCAGGCAGAGCTCGTAGAGCGGGTCGCCGCGCAGCTCGTTGAAGTCGTTGCAGTCCTCCCAGTCCAGACAGATGCCCAGAACCCGCTGGGAGAGCATCTTCTCGTAGGAGTGTAGGACGCTCTTCTTGCGGCGGGAATCTGGAAGGCAAAGCGACATCGAGCCAAGCAAACCCGAGCGCTCCGCCGTCTTTTGAGTACCATAAGGCCGCCGTCGCTGGAAACGGACGGAGCGTCCAACGTGATCTGGACGCGGTCCAAAAGAGACTTGCAAGCCTTCAAGAGAGCCCTCGCTGTAGATTGTTTTTTCTCACAAACTAACGACGCAGAGTACGGCTCTCTTGAACCTATCGAGAATAATCCGGGCTAGCAAGACCTTCCCAGGGTAGGCCCTCCTTGGGTTTAGGGTTTGGTTGAACGTTTATACCTCCAAGCCAAACCACTAGGAGAACCCAGAGGGACGCAGAAAGGCGCAGCATGACGGGGCGCTGAGAGGAATTATGAAAAGACCTTTGAAATAAACTTGGTGTATTCTGGTATGAAAGTCAGAGTGCGAGGAGTATGACGATGCCAAAGATAGAATCGGCGTTTGCCCTGGTAATACTGTTTACCTTGCCCGGGTGCGGGTCCGGACCTGTGGATAGTCCCATAGAGGGGAGCTCGCCTTCTCCATCGAGCGGCTCCTCCGTGCAAACTTCGACCCTATCTACCCCGCAGTTCGATGCCCTTCCCGCCGCAGGCATTGCTGCCGTCGGAAGGGAGCCGCTTGCGCTCTACTGGATGGATCGCAAAGACAAGTCGGTTTGGCGCAGTTCGCTGGATGGCAGCAGGAAAGAGCTGGTTGTTGACCTGAGCGGAACATCGGCTGGCTCCGGAGTTCGCTTGAACACCTCTTGGACGTCAAAGGGTTCACTCCTGTCGGTAGGTTCCGTACCCAACCACGGCTATACGGTTTTGGAGCCTTTGTCACGCATTGAAAAGATTCGGGAATGGGAACAGAAGCAACTCCAACTCGCCGTGGGAAACACCAAACTATCCGTCCCCTTCACCTACGGTTCCAGTTCATCGCCTTGGTCGGCGCAAATAACCGTCAAGTACATTCCGGAGGCCGATCATGCCCACCCTGGGATCACGCGAATCGAACTGTCCAAGCCGGCAAGCTCCGCTATCACCTACGATTTCACAGGTCCGGACGGAGTCCTTCTTTGCTTAATGCCCTCGGAGGCTGCTGTAGTCCGAGACGGCAATCAGTTCATTCTATGGACCCTGTTCGACGACAAGAGGTATCTGCTGGCAACATCTGAAATGGCATTCATTTGGCCGAGGGACCTAGCCAAAGCAAAGCGCGCGAAACCGGTTGCCAGAGTCAGCAGCGATGGTTCCGTTTACTCATACGAATGGGAATCTCCCACGGATATGAACCGCAAACTCTCCGACATGAAATTCGTCAGGCAAATGCGTCGGTGAACTTTCCTGTCGGTATTAAGTCCACAAACACAAAAAGCCTCTCGTTTTCACGAGAGGCTTTCTTGAAAGCTCTTTAGAGAAATTCAAAACTGTAGACCGACCTGGATATATCTTTCCTGCAGTGCAGCAAAGAGTGCTTATCCTTTAAGGAGGTGATCCACCCACACCTTCCGGTACGGGTACCTTGTTACGACTTAGTCCCCCTTACTCCCCTCACCTTCGGCCGCTCCCTCCTTACGGTTGGGCCACGGACTTCGGGTGAAGACAATTCAGGTGACTTGACGGGCGGTGTGTACAAGACCCGGGAACGTATTCAACGCAGTATAGCTGACCTGCGTTTACTAGCGATTCCGCCTTCATGCAGTCGAGTTGCAGACTGCAATCTGAACTGGGGGCGTATTTTTGGGATTTGCTCCACCTCGCGGTATTGCTGCCCATTGTTTCGCCCATTGTAGCATGTGTGAAGCCCCAGGCGTAACTGCCATGCTGACTTGACGTCATCCTCACCTTCCTCCGGCTTACACCGGCGGTCTCCTGTGAGTCCCCGACTTTACTCGCTGGTAACACAGGACGAGGGTTGCGCTCGTTGGCGGACTTAACCGTACACCTCACGGCACGAGCTGACGACAGCCATGCAACAAGTGTCTTCATGTCCCCTTGTGGGGGAGGGCCCTATCTCTAGAGCTTTCAATCGATGTCAAACCTGGGTAAGGTTCTTCGGTTAGTATCGAATTAATCCACATGCTCCACCGCTTGTGCGGGTCCCCGTCAATTCCTTTGAGTTTCAACCTT
>CAZCSP010000028.1:0-59952 GCA_964501275.1 uncultured Fimbriimonadaceae bacterium
TTTGTTTTGAGGCAACGGACTATCTCCGGTCGGATTTCATATGAGGCAATGCGGGGCCTATCTAATCGTTCCAATCATCAGGTATAGTGCACTGTTGAGGTTGGGGAGGCCTGTTTGCCGTTGACTGGAGTGCCGTAAGCGACACTGCACTGAGCGGCCGACGCCAAACCCCTCATAAGATACGGAGACTTAACGAATCGAATGCCGCTGGATAAGAATATTAAGAGTACGGTGATCTCGGAGAACGCGAGAGCCGAGGGCGATACCGGATCTGCAGAAGTGCAGATCGCCGTCATGCACGCCCGGATCCAACAGATCACCGAACACCTTAAGAAGAACAAGAAGGATTTCCACTCCCGCCGAGGCCTCATGGTCCTGGTTGGCAAGAGACGCCGGCTTGAGGCTTATCTTCGAGCCAAGGATATCGCCCGCTACCGCGCGCTGATCGCCAAGCTCGGCATCCGAGAAGTTAGGCCACGGTAACCGGCATTGGGTGTTGGGCATTGGGCGTTGGGGTAACTCGACGCTTGCATGACCCATTAACAACCAATTCCGAAACGGGGACGTGGTTCGCGGCATCCGGCAATGGGCAAATTTCCCAGAGCCAAACGCCAAACGCCAAACGCCCCAGCACACGGAGGCACATATGATTCATTCCCACGAATTCGAGGTAGGGGGCAAAACCCTCTCAATCGAATCAGGCCGCGTTGCCAAGCAGGCAGGCGGCGCAGTCCTCCTCGGTATGGGCGAAACCGTCGTTTTAGGCGTCGCCACCATGTCCGAGAATCCCCGAGAAGGGATCGACTTTCTTCCCCTGGTCTGCGACTATGAAGAGCGCAAGTATTCCGTAGGGAAGATTCCCGGCGGATTCATCAAGCGAGGCGGACGACCTTCTGAGAAGGCAACCCTCGTTTCCCGACTGATCGACCGCCCCCTGAGACCGCTCTTCCCGAAGGGTCTGCGAAACGAAGTCCAGATCGTCTGCATGACCTTTGCCGTCGAGCAGGAGAATCCACCCGACGTTTTAGCGATCAACGCCGCCGGCGCCGCATTGGCCGTCAGCGACGTTCCCTTCAAGACCCCGGTTGCCGGAGTCCGCGTGGGCCGCATCGATGGCGAATTCATCCTGTTCCCCAGCAACGACCAGATCAAGGCGTCCGATTTGGACCTGGTGGTTGCCGGACACAAGGATGCCATCTCCATGGTTGAAGCAGGCGCCACCGACGTGTCCGAAGAGGACATGATCAAGGCCCTGAAGGTCGCCCACGACGCCATCAAGAAGATCTGCGCCGAGTTTGAGAAGTTCGCCAAGAAAGCCGGTAAGGCCAAGCGCGACGTCAAGCTCTATGCGGTCGACGAGAACCTGAAGAAGTCGATCGAGAAGAAGTACGGCAAGGACATCGAGAAGGCCATGCTTGGTTCGAAGGACAAGGCGATGCGCGAAAGCGCTCTGAACGACATCATCAAAGATATCGTTACGAAGCTGAAGCCCGACTACGCCGACCAGCCGGAACTGCTCGCCCAACTTGGCGAAGCCGCCGACGGGGTGGTGAAGGGAGTCGTGCGAGAGCTGATTCTGAAGAAGGACAAGCGACCGGACGGTCGAGGTTTGACGGAGATTCGGCCTCTCGAAGCGATTGCCGGAATTCTCCCCCGGGTCCACGGTTCAGGCCTGTTTACCCGAGGCCAGACCCAGGTGATGACGGTTCTGACCCTTGGCCTGCCGGGCGACGCCCAAACGATGGATGGAATCGAGGAAGAAGAGCCTCGCCGCTATATGCACTTCTACAACTTCCCCGGCTACTCGGTTGGCGAAGTGAAGATGATGCGCGGCGCGGGACGGCGGGAAGTGGGCCACGGCGCGCTTGCCGAGCGGGCGCTCCGAAGCGTGATCCCCCTCGATGACCCCGACTTCCCCTATACCATGCTTCTGATCTCGGAAGTTCTGGAGTCCAACGGTTCCACGTCGATGGCTTCGGTCTGCGGATCGACCCTCGCCCTGATGGACGCCGGTATCCAGATTAAGGCTCCCGTGGCCGGTATCGCAATGGGCCTGATGTCGGACGGCAAGGTCTTCAAGGTCCTGACCGACATCCAGGGAATGGAAGACTTCTGCGGCGATATGGACTTCAAGGTCGCGGGAACCCGAAAGGGCATCACCGCCCTCCAGCTTGACACCAAGCTCGACGGCATCCCCGATAAGGTTCTTGCCGATGCGCTGAAGCAGGCCAAGGATGCCCGATTCGAGATTCTCGACGTGATCGAGGCGGAGATCGACGCTCCTCGCGAGACGGTTGCGGCAAGCGCTCCCCAGGTGACGACGATCAAGATCAACCCCGAGAAGATCGGCGCGGTCATCGGCCCAGGCGGAGCGGTGATCAAGAAGATGACCGCCGAGACTGGCGCGAGCATCGACATCCAGCAGGACGGAACGGTCCTCGTTGGCGGATCGAACTCCGAACAGGTCTTGGATGCGATCGCCCGAATCAAGTCGCTCACCGACGAGATTGCGGTCGGCGCGGAGTTCACCGGCAAGGTCACCCGAATCATCGGTCGAGGCGCGTTCGTGGAGTACACGCCGGGCCGAGAAGGCATGGTTCCCAAGGAGCACATCGCCCCTGGACCATTGGGCCGGATCGAGGATGCGGTGAACATCGGCGACGAGCTGAACGTTCGCGTCCATGAGGTCGATGGCATGGGTCGGGTGAACTTCACCGCCCTCGGCATCGCCCAGAGCCACCCGAACCTTTCGGATAACGAAAACGCCACTCCCCCGGCGCCCGGACAGGGCGGCAACGGCCGCGACCGAGGCGGTCGAGATCGGGATCGGGGCGGTCGAGGCGACCGAGACAGAGATCGCGGCGGAAGGGATCGAGACCGTGGCGGACGCGGCGGCGGAGACAGAGATCGGGGCCCCCGCCCCGAGCGAGCCCCTCGCGATAGTGAGGCGTCCACCCCAGCCGTCGCCGAAGTCCCCGACGCCTTCCCCAAGCGAGATCGCGGCGGAGACGACGAGGAAAGCGTGAATACCCGGTTTAGGCCGAGAAGGTAGTTCACTGGAACCGCACGCTTCCAGTGTGCTGTGCAAAAGCCAAAAGCCAGGATCAACCGATCCTGGCTTTTTCTATTCTCACGCTCGAGCCAATCGCATCCGCCTTTGCACGGATTGCCACAAGCGGAGATTGAGCCATAAGACGATGCCGACGGACGCCAATACGAAGAAGAGGAAGAGCGCGAAGTAGGCCATGTGCCTATTGAGCGGAACCATCCCGGACAACTCCCAGGCCGCAAGACCAATAAGCCTGCCGCCAAGCAGGAGCAATAGGAAGGCGGCATAGCCGTTGGTTAGTACCTGTCCAGAGGACTTGGGAGGGAAAATGGAAGGCGTGTAGCCGGGTGTGATGCCCGCCTTGACCTCTTCGATGAATATCCTCCAATTCGCATAGCGGTGATGCGAGCTTAGGTCGAGTCTTATCTTTTGGCCCGTTGCCTTGACGAGTAGTTCTATCCGGTTGCCCAAGGATGGCGATCCGATGATTTCTAGCTCGTCGAGACTCAGTTGGAAAGAGACATGCTCCCCGGTGAACATGAGGCGTCCATGCTCTACGCAAACCGAGCCGTTGTCAGAGCTTTCCCCATTGAAGCCATCCTCCGACGTCATGAGGACGGGTATCCAAGGGTTCGTCAGGTCAGGCGTCACTCCTTTGAAGGCCTTGGCCTTCCATCGATCGGCGGCCATTAGACCTGCGATCAACACTCCCCAAAGAGCGCCTTCCCAAAGCATCTCTACCCACTTGGGCGCCTCGGTCGAAGTGATGGCTTCCCGAAGATGAGGGAGAAAGGTCACTAAGGGGAGCGTGGCCATGAGACCCAGGAGGGAAAACCACTCCTTCCAGGTCGCATGACGCAGACCATAGCGAACCACGGCGATCCATGGCCGGTATTTGCGCCTCCGCAACCGTTCCCCATACTGCAAGCTCACCTCTCCATATTAGCGGAAATGGCGACCAAACCCTAGATCACAGCTTTCGCCTCAACCTTCACAGCAACCCGCTCCCCCGCACGCTCCACTACAAGGTCAAAAACAGCCTGCCCGGACTCCCGCAGGTAGTCTCGCCACTCTTGCAGAGTCCGCGTGACCGATCCCATTCCGTTGATGGAGACCAGTTTGTCTCCCGCCTTTAGGCCTGCCGCCTCGGCGCTGGAGCCGGGGAGGATGCCGGTGATGGTGAACTGGCGCAGGTCGGGGCCGCCGGATGTGAGGCGGATGCCCGTTTTGTCCGCCTCGAATGGTTTGCCAAAGTCGGCGTTCGGTTTGAAGAATATCCGCTTGTTTGGATAGTCGATGGTGAGGGTAAAGCGCTTGAGGACCTCTGCGCCGAGCAAGTAGTCATAGGCGGCGCTTTCGCCATTCGCCCCGCCCTTGGCCTCGTTCACACTGGCCACAGGGTTCTTGACTTTGAGCCCGCCCAGATCGACCTCGTCCAGCCGCAGGAATCGCCCTGTGACAAACCCACCGACGCCCCCGCCGATGATCGTGGAAGCCGTGGTCTTCACCGACGGCGGGATCGGAACGGCCTTGGTAAACCTTCCGGTCAAGCCGCCGCCCGAGGCCCCGGTGTCGATCATCGCCTCCACCTCATGCTGCGCTCCACCCAGGCCGACTTTCGTCCGGATGTGCGGGTGTCCATTGACGAGGCGGATGGGGATTTCGGTTCCGGGGCTGGGGAGTTTCGTGCCCGATGGGTACATCTTCATCTTCTTGGCGGCGTAGTCCACCACGAAGACGAAACGGTTGATAAAATCGTGGCCCAGGATCAGTTCCAGCTTCCGGCCCTCGGCCTGGCTGAGGGAGGCAAACGGGATGGCATAGAGCAGAGGATGAGACTGACCGCCTACCTCCACCGAGGCCCCTTCCAAAACGCGTCCGGCCACATGAGCCGTTCCCACTCCCCCCGCCTGAACCCGCCCACTCCCCGGCAACTTCCGTTCGTCCGCGATCCCAAGATCCACCGCCGACCCTCCGGCTCCGGTATCGAAAATGGCAGAGGTTATGACGCCGTTCAGCTTGGCCGGCAAGTAAATCCGATTCCCCACCATCTCAAAAGACAAGTCGGCAACTGGCGTGGGGGTTTGGGGCAGGAATAGCGAGATGAGGACGAGGGTTGTCATTTGAGGCATTCTACGAAACAAGTTTTAAGAGTCCTAGGCCATGGTATCCGCGGGGTCTCCGTCCGATAGAGGTGGAATCAAGGGGTGAGCCAAGTACAGCTTTTGGTGGACTTTGACGGTCTACCTTCGATCTTCGACCTTCTGTGCGGTACGGCCAATGTTTCTCGCAGACTCTTTCCAAGGATACGTTGGGATACGCCTTGTTGCTTAGACTGTTGAACGTTGCTTGAACGTTGTTTAAGTGAACTTGGAGAGTCTTTTGTGAAGCAATTTACTATTTCTTCGGTTTGTGTCGCCTTGGGTCTATCGGCGATCTCATTGGCAGCCCCTTCGCGGCATAGTTTTGTGGGCGTGGTGACATCCCACGATCTGTTGTGGCCCAGCACCAATGGGATTGCGGTGGTTTACGATCCTACAGGTGCGTTTGTGTCCACCTCTGGGGGGCAGGAGTTTACAGGGCTCGATCACAATGACGATGAGCGCACCTCTTACTTCGAGGGTGGCGGGACGGCGTTCGCCCAGTATGGCCAACTCAAGGCCTCGACTTGGGGGAGTCTGACGAATTCGTTTTTTAACGAGGGTAATGCCGCGAACGACCTTCCAAACATCTACGCTGCCTTTGGCCAGGTCAATTTCAAAGACACCTTGAAGTTTGTAGGGACGCTCATCCTCCCAACCTTCAAGGTTCGCTACACCTATTTTGTCGATGGGCAAATCACGGGCGACAAGTCCTACGGAGCGTTGTCCGTTTCAGCAGGGCCTTACCACAACTCCTTTTACATTGATAACCAGCAGGGCAGCACCATCGCCAACTACTACACCACCGACCTGTTCGAGTTGAACTCAAGCTTGGAGCATGAGTTGGAAACCAACTTCCTTGCCGGTTTCCAAGTCGATACCAGGTTTCTGGCGGATGGAACGAATATTGGGGGAGCCGCCAACTTCGGAAGCACGGTCACTCTGACGCAGATCGAGATGTTCGATGAGAACAACAATCCCTTTTACGACTTCACGATCGAGTCTGAATCTGGCACACTCTATCCCTCCACCGTTCCGGAACCGGCGAGCTTGGCGGCCCTGACTCTGGGGGCTGTGGCCCTCTTGAAGAAACGACGTCGGAACTGACAATTGAGTTGAGGCAGGTCCAAGGATGGTTCTTTGCCTCAACCAGTCGTTTTCGGCAAGATTTGCCGGCGAAGTGCCAGACTACTGGACAAAATGCCGCATTGGTCGATTCGTCTCCTGGGAACGCTCCAGTTTGAGCGCGATGGCAAAACCTTCAAGCCACGGACCATCCACCAGGGACTTCTGATAGCCCGACTGTGCGCCTGTCATCCCATGCCTGTTCTTCGCCTGGAGACGGCAGGGATGCTCTGGCCTCTGGCCCCCCGGACCAACGCTTTCGCCTATCTCCGGCGGGCGGTGATGGAGCTTCGCCGAGTTGGCTTTCCCATCCTCTCCCGAGGAGAAGAACTTAGTGTGGATGCGGAGAAGATCGTCTGTGACCTCATCGCGCTGAGGAAAGCAGAAGGCTGGGCAGATCTCCCGCCTGACGGAGCCGAAGCTTTGGAGGGGATCGAACATCCCATTGCCGGAGAAGTCCGCTTTGCCTTCGAGGCGGTACGGCACCAGTTGTCGGCTAGTGGGTTCCTTAAAGACAAGCCGTCCACCGACCTGCCGGCTCAAAACGAAGCCTTGGGCCGTCTGGGGTCTCACACGGTCGAGGCCCACCCCGAGATCGCGATCGAGTTCTTGGCCGACCATCCCGACCTCTTTACAAAGAGCGCCCTACAAGACTCCTTGTTGGATCTGGCGAGAAAGCTCACCGCGCCCGATTCTCCCCAGACGGACGCCTCTCTTCGCCTGCGGATCATGGCGGCGAAGGTTGCGCGTCAGCGGACGAAGTATCGGCTTGCCGAGCGGTGGCTGTCCCAGGCCCTTCCCCTTTGCCGTGAACGAAGGCTCTTTGGGGACCTGGCAGAGCTCTATGGGGAGTATTCGTTCCTGGAGATGGAACGTCGAGCCTGGGGCGACGCGCGTACCTACAGCGAGTTGGCGGTCGAGGCGGCCTTGGAGTATGGGGATGCTGAGACCCTATCAACAGCCTATAGCTCTCTGGGACGCACCCAATGGCAAGTCCGTGCCTACGAGGAGTCGGCCCAGAACCTGCTTCTTGCCTACCATCATACGAAGGTTCACCAACGACGAGTGGCGATCCTTGCCAACCTTAGCTATCTGTGGGGCGTGTTGCAGGTTCCTTTCGACCTGCCCGAAGCCGAACCCTTGGGTGAGGGGGACGGATTTTATGAGGCAGGCGCAAACAGCTATCGCCAATTCGCCACCCACTTTGGCAGAAAAGAGTTCAGGGCGGCGGCGAAATCGGCGGCTATCACGATCGAAATCACGGCGAAAAACGACATGGATCGTCTGTTCTGCGTTGCTTTGGACTGCGCCGCCCTCGCGTTTGCCAGCCTGGACCAAAACCTGGAGGCGGCGGCATGCGTCCGAATCAGCTCTCGGCTGAGGAATCAGATCGGCCATCCTCGGGCGCCGATGGAGAAGGATTCCATCCGGATGCACGTCCCCGGGCCATTCATCGGTTCCCACATTGCCCAAGTGGAGAATCGACTGTTTTCCGACGACTTGGCCATTACCGCCGCCCAAGTCTCCAGGCGGCTGCGAACAATGGAACCGGCAGGCTCTTGAAGGCGGGTTGGGGAAATCGTTTCATGTTGGGTCGGCTTCCCATTCCTCGACCAGCTTGGTCAGTTCTTCGTCTACCGGGCCTGCGCCCTCAGGGCCGACATCCAAGCGGACGTAGAGGAGGGTGGGAGGCAATCCGCCTCGGCCCTCCACTGGGGCAAAGTAGAACTCGGATTCCGAGCACTGAATCGTGGCGGCCTCTCCTTCTTGGATCGTAAACTCCTCTTCGTCGAAGACCACTCGGGAGGAGCCTACGAGCGCGTAGATGAAAACCTCTCCGCCCAGGTATCGGCTCTTCAGCCCCTCGCCATAGAGTTCCAAAATCCCGGACACCAGTTTCCCTTTGGACAGGCGGCAGTTGAGCATTTTGACGAAGTGGCTCACAAACCCAACGTTGCCCAACCGGACCCGTTCTTCCGCCAATTGGATCCGGTCTTCTTCATCTTCACTGTGCCGGTATGAGCGATTTCGCCAATGGACCATCCACCAGTCGTCTTGGCGGCGGTGGGTGGCGTAGTTTTTCCCGGCCACGCGTGGCCTCATCAGCATCCGCTGGTAGGAGGACTGGAGGGCTTTGCAGAGTTGGAGGCGGGTACGTTTGGTGCTGGCGTGGCCTTTTTCGATGCGGAAGACCGTATCGGTGGCGAGGTTTGCGAGCTTGGCCAATCTCTCGATGGACCATCGACGAAGCAGCCGCTCGGCCCGCACGTTCTCCCCGAAAACGGCCAAGTTCGCCAAATCCAACTCAGAAGTGATTCGTGGCATGAGGCAAATTTTCTATCACAAATCAGAAGGTTTTGCCAAGATTCATTCTGTTTTTAAGACGAAGCCTCCGCTCCCCAACCTCAGATTGTTAAGAGTCGCTTTACAATCATTTACTGCCAGTGTCGGCAAGAACTCATTCTGGTTAGTGGAAGTGAAGTGATGACGAATCGAAGTTCTAGGCTCGGTCGGGCGTTTACGTTAATCGAGCTTCTGGTTGTAATCGCGATCATCGCCATCCTGGCGGCGATCCTGTTCCCCGTTTTTGCCCAGGCCAAAGAGGCGGCCAAGAAGACCTCTTGTCTCAGTGGCCAGAAACAGATTGGCACTGGCGTAGTGATCTATGCGACGGATTACGACGACATGATGGTTCCGGGCACCCTTCAACAGGGCACTGGATTTCAGTTCATGTACTTCGAAGGGATGTTGCATCCGTACATCAAGAATGCAGATATCTGGAAATGTCCATCAGCGACGTCCACCCCGACGGCTCCGCGGACTATCGGGATGACCAACAAGTCGGCGGTCGACGTCGGCCCTACGTGGTCCAACAACCGAGCCTATTCGATGACGTCGATCGAATACCCATCTGAGTTTATCGTGATGAGCGAAGTCCAACCCTCGCGGTTTGATCTCGCCGTCACAGGGCTCCGTTCCGTGTCCGTCGGATCTGTGTTCCAGGCTTGCCGCAATCTCGTCAACGCCGCCGCAGGTAATCCGCAGATCAACTTAACTCTGCCATATAGCCGCCACTTCGGCTCCGGCAACTACGCGATGTCCGACAGCAGCGCCAAGAACCGGAAGCCGGTCGCGACTCTGCTGCCCTACAACCTCTGGCACCCCCTACGGCCCAGTGGAACCGACCAAATGAATTCGCCGCAGAATCAGGATGGAAGCGCAGGGACTCCCAGCCCTCCACCGATCAGCGCGACCACCAACTGCAACGTCTTCACCTGGTGGGGAGGAAGATAACCGATTTATGATTAGTCTCATTGTCTTAACCGCACTCGTTCAAGAACCCAAGCCGGTCACCTTCACCCTGAAGCGTGAACCGGCGGCCTTGAACTTCGAAGGAAACCGGAAGAACGGCTTCATGTACTCGCCCAGCGCGATCAAGCTGTCGGCGGAGAAGGGGCCAGGAGTCAAGAAGGTTCCGTCCGTGGAAGGGGAGATCCTGTTTGGCGAGGTCCAAGTAGGAAATGGGCCGAAGAACGCGTTTGGCGTTCTTCTGGCTCACAAGGACACCTCCAGCCGACTCTTCATCGACCTGAACCAAAACGGCGATTTCACCGACGACCCCGCCGCCGATTGGAATCGCATCGAGCCCAAGAAGGAGGGCGACCTGCCCAACTACCAGGGAACCAACGTCTTTCCCGCCCAATACCAATCGGGCAACAAGACTTGGAAGGCTCCCTATGGGCTAAACCTGTACTGGGCACCGGGCCGTACCTCGGTGAACTACTACCGGGCAGGATGGTCCACCGGCGAAGCTCATATTAATGGGAAGAGAGTGGCGGTGAAGCTGATGGAAGGTGGAAACGACGGGGTCTTCAACCGACGCTTCGACACCTCCGACGACCCGACCAACCTTCGCCCCGTGACCCTCATCTTGGACGAAGCGCAACGGGATGCGCGGGGGACGTTCGATTGGGGAGGCGTGAACTACCTCGCCACCATCGCTCCCGACGGTTCCTCCGTCACGCTAACTCCGACCTTCAAGATCGTCAAGGCTCCGCCGAGACCGCCAGCGCCCCGAAGGGAGTTGATCCCGGTGGGGGCGGAAGCGCCCGACTTCACCGTCGAAGCTTATGAAGGCAGCGGCCCGGCGCGGCTCTCCGACTTCAAGGGGAAGGTCGTCGTGCTGAAGTTCTGGGCCACCTGGTGCGGGCCGTGCAAGGCCTCGATGCCCCACTTCGAGAAGCTCTATCAGACCGTGAAACCTCAAGGCGTGGAGTTGATGGCGGTGTGCGTCAGCGACGAGAAGCCCGCCTACCTGGAGTGGGTGAAGGCGAACAAGGCGAACTACAGCTACCCGTTCTTCTACGACCCCGCGGGTCGGGCGGAGAACCAGTCCATCAGCGGCCGCCTCTACAACGTCACCGGCATCCCCACGGTGTTCGTGGTGGATCGGGAAGGAAAGGTTGCGGCGTCGATCGTCGGCTATTCAGAAGGCGACACCCGAGTCGAACAGGCTCTGGAGAAGCTGAACATCAAGACCAAGTAGCGGCGCTGATGGGAATGTCAGAACGACCGGCTTCCAATGGGAGCCGGTTTTTTTTTGCGGCGTCATGGTAAATGAGAGCGGCCCGAGTGTTATATTTTTCTTGAGCGTTCTATGCCGCGAAGTCGAACCACCCCACCCGGTTGGAAGCTAAGATCAAACGAAACGGGTGAGGTCCTTCGACTCGCGACGAGTAATCGGCTCCATGCAAGCTCCTTCCGGCTCGCTCAGGATGACGCCGTGTTGCGGGTTTGGAGGCGTTTGGGATATGCCAATTCATCATAGCTGGATGATCAGTTCTTCTTGATCTCCCCAATCTTGCGCACGTTAGTTCCGACGCCCGATCCGGTTTGGGTTTGGGGGGTGGACTCGGGTGGCTTCAGATCGGACTGCACGGGGATGGAAGGCTCCTCTTTGCCGTTGCAACCAGCAAGGAGGAGGATGAGGGGCAGGGCGAGGATTTTCATTGCAGGTCCCATACATATTGCGAGAGGCCGGGCTCGGTTGTGGGGACGGCGAGTTCGGTGTTAAGCGAGGTGCTTGCTCCCATCTTGTCGAACCTGAAGCCGGTTCCCGCTCCAAGAGCACCAGGCTTGCGCTTGTTGGCGTGGCCGTCCATCCAGGCAACGATGATATTGTCCGCATGGCGAAGGGCGTTGCCTCCGGTGTACCGACCCGTGACAGGAGTCAATCCAAAGGCCGCGAGATCGAAGTCTCCGCCCTTGCCCCAGTTGGCATCCACCTCGACTCCGGCGGGCGGGAAGGCGAGCAGGCCTCCGAAGACCTCGTAGGTGGGACCGCTGGAGGGGATGTACTGGATGGTCTCAAAGGAGGCTGTGTCGCCATTCACGCCGTATCGGGTGCAGAGCATCACGGTGTCGGCGGGATTGGCTGGAGCCGTGGCGCTTTGACCGGCGAGACCGATTGCCGTGGCGGTGTTCAGGTTGTGCCAGTTGTATCCCATGCGCGGGAAGAGGAACCGGGCGTCGTCGATGGTGAGGCCGGACGGGGCTTGGAAGCCGGGGGCCAGCGGGTCGCTGAAGAGCTCCGTGTTCTTCATGTAAGGATGGATCAGCTTGGTCCAGGGGGTGAAGACCAAGCCGCCGCCGAGGTCGTAGCTGCCCGGTTGGTTGCCCTGGGACTGGGCGATGACCATGACGTCGTCGTGGTCGCCCGCATACATGATGTGGGCCAGGGCCTGTTGCTTGATGTTGCTCAGGGTGGCGGTGGCCTTGGCGGCCGCTTTGGCCTGGGCAAAGACGGGGAAGAGGATCGCCGCCAAAATAGCGATGATCGCGATCACGACCAGTAGCTCGATGAGCGTGAATGCAAGACGGAATTTGTTCATTTCAGGACTCCAAGGGTTTGGCAAATGGAATCCAATGTAAATCAGGCTGTGTTGAAGGGACCTGTCCGAGGGGCGGAAAAGTTCGATGAGTAGCTTCTTCGGTGACGGGTGTGCAATGCATCCTCGCCAAGCAAAATCCTTCGGTGGTCCTCAGCGGCCCTCGGTGGTTTCATCCTCGGCCAGTTGAAAGAACCACGGAAAGGCACAGAGGGCCACCGAATGGGACGCGGCCGATCCCGATAGCTCAGGTTCGACGATAGAGTCGCTGTTTGCGCACGATTCGAATCCTGACATGCATAGTCCACACTAGAGCAACGGCTTTATCACCACGGAGGCACAGTGGACACGGTGTTTCACGGTGGATTCGCCGCGCCTTCACCGTGTCCACCGTGGTTCCTGCTGAAACAGCCTCCTAGACGTTTTTGGGGAGCCTAAGCCAACGACCCCATCGGGTCCCAGGGTTCCAAGCCAACCGGATTGCGATCCAGGAGCTTCACGTAATCCTCCGGCAGATACTTCCGATGGACTACGACCTCGTAGTTGAACTCGTCGAACCAGGCGTCGGTCATGCCATAGAAGCCCTTGTCTCCGCCCTTCTCGCCCCAGGAGTTCTCCACTCGCCACTTGCGAGGGGCCCCGTTATCGTCCAAGTCCACGCCCGTGAAGACCATCGCGTGGGTCATCAGGGATTCGCCGTAGTCCAACCTCTCCGCCTTGTTCAATCCCGGCACCGTGCCATAGACCAGATCGTAGTCGAATAGGTCGTTGTCCATCCAGCCCAGGTCGCGGTCTAGGTACTTCCCTACATCGCACCCGAACCACACCGGCTCCCCGTTCTGAAGCTGTTTGATCGCCGCCTGCTTCATCACGTCCAGGTTCACATTCAGATACTTGATCTCCTCACCGCCGACCACGTTGCCCAAGAACTTGATGGTGTAGACCTCGTTGAAGGTCTTGCTCTCCTGCGGGCAGTGGATGAGGCATACCATGTCGGAAAGGTCTACGTCGATGTGCTTGCGATAGAACTCCTGGGGAGTGATGAGGCCGTCGCGGTGGAACGCCTTGTCCTTGTCCCGCCACTGCCACTCGAACTCGGTTGGCGGTTCGCCCAGGTGGATACAAAGCATCTTATAGATGGTCTCCAGCATGGCGGGCTTCATGGCGCGGAGTTGGTCCATCGACTTGCCCTTGCGATGCGCCTCCCTCAGCCGACACCCAAAATCCTTGAGCCGCAGAGTGATCTGCCAGTTCATCTGGGCGGTGCTGCTGCTGCTTTCGGTCTCGGGCATCACCGTTTTGGGCACCAGGCCGTGCTTCTTAACCAAGTTGATGAACATATGCCATTGGCCGCCGTCCTGGATCGGAGCGGCGAAGAGGTGTGCGATGAGGCGGCCGTCGGTGGGCTCGTCCAGGGTGGCGAGGACGGACTCCAGGAAGTAGTTCGCCTTCTCAAATTTGTCCCAGAACATGGTGTGGTTCTGCGAGATCTCGAAGTCGTCGCCCAGGTTCATGTTCTTGATCGCGACAACTCGCAGGGTGTTGAGGGCGGCGAACATCCAGCATCGGCCGCTCCCGTTCTGGCTAGTGATCTTATTCTCCGGCAGATGGACGCTGAACGTCATGTTGTTCTGCGTCAACTTGCGCCGGTTCAGCGCAACCTTCGTCACCGGGCTGGTGCAGACGGCGTTCATCGACTGCCGATTGCGAGGGTCGGCTTCGAAGGATTTCTGGAACTGGACGATCTGTTCGAGGGAGACGGAGCCGGTTTGCGTGGCGACATCTGATGGGGCAGTGACCATGCTTCCCATTCTAGCGGATTGGCGGCGGTGAGGGGATGGTGGGGGTGAAGGCGTGATTTCGTGATGGAGGTGATTGACGTGACATTGCAGTGTGGATAACGCGGCTTCGATTTCCGTGCCTTCACGTCAATCACGCTATCACGACTTCACGTCCATCATCCCCTCACCTCCATCACAAAAAAAGCGGAACCCCATCCAGGGTTCCGCTTCTTACGTGGGCCAAAGGCCAGACTAATTTCCGAGTGGGAAGTTGATTCCGATCGTGAAGGCGTTGTTGTCGATGCCGTCCAGGGAAGGTCGCTGTCGGTAGTACGCTTCAACCCAGAATTTCTGGACCTTGTAGCGGAGCCCGAAATCGAAGCCGAAGCCCCATCGGTCGTCCTTGTCGGAATCGTTCTTGAACTGCGTGTTGAAGTAGCCCGCGCGAACGATCGCTTCGAGGCCCGCCATCCCGGGATTCTGCCCCAGTGGGAAGGCGAACCCGGCGTAGAGGCCGTAATTTTGGACCGTGAAACCGGCCACTCCCTTGGAGGAGCCACTGTACTCGGCGCCGATGCTGAACGCGCCTGCCGTGGATTGACCGACATTGGGAAGGGTGTACTCCAAGCCGCCGCCGAAGATGCTGTCCACTTCGGTGTCGCTCTTGATGTCGCCCGTCGCGAAGCCGTAGAAGGCTCGAAGGGACCACTTGCCGTCGGCAAAACTCATCTGAGGCTTGGCCGGCTTGGCGGGTTCGGTTGCGAAGGCGATGGTCGAAATAGCCGCCGCCGATACGATAAACGCAAGAATTTTCTTCATATTTTTCCGTCCTTGGAAGCCCCAACCTCTTTCAGTTTCAGGGCATTCACCGCACAGTCTAACTCATGACGTGCAGAATCGCAAGGGGATACGGCGTTGTTAGGGCGTAAGGGAAGGAGGGCATTGGGCCAAGGGTATTAGGGAAGAAGGGAAAGAGGGAGTTGGGGGACGAGGAAGGCCTTTTCATACGATCAACATTACAATCAAGCCAAGAAATGACGCAGGACCCAGGAGGAGCAGGATGGCGGGGAGCTTGGGGAAGGTTTGGTTGACGTGCCATGAGTATCCCACCAGGATCAGGGCGGCTAGAACCAACGGCGGACCGGCTGCCATCCCGATCATGCCCATGATGGCGGTAGTGAGCCCGAACCAGGCTGGGTGAGTGCTATCGAAATCCAGGAACAAAACGCCGATGAGAGCGAAGAAGCAGCCGACAAGCGCCATCGCCGAAAACACAAGGCTTAGCCGATAGGCTCGGGGACTTGTGTTGCGTGGGGTTGGGCGTATGATGATGATCGGCACCAGAATCGGCAACACGAAAGGGACGTTTGCGGTTTCCTGACGGCGTGCTTGAGGGAGCGGCTAGAATAGCCCCATGCAGTGGACGCCTACCGACCAGTTTGGGAACCTCAATGTCGGGGTCTCGACCGCCCAGAGCTTGGAACAGCTTCGCCCCGACTTGGAATCTTTGATCCTGGAATTGCGGGATCGGTGGGGAGATGAATTCAAGGTGACGGTTGATTTGGACTACGCTCAGATCGCGGGACCAGATCCCGACCGGGTATCCCATATCCTGCAGGTGGCTTGGCTGGAGGGCCAGTCGCCCGATCTGAGCACGGAAATCGAGGCGTTGGCCCTGGAGATCAAAGGCTAGGTCTTCGTGGCTGGAACCGCCTCCAACAGCGTCCGCAACCAGATCGAGGGGCTTCGCAAGAAGTTGCTCGATCTGACCCTGCGCAATCGGATGCTCAACTACCGACCCTCCAAGCGGTTGGGCATCGAGGTTGTCGGGGAGAACTCTTTTGAAGTCCACCGGATGCTAGTGGAGGAGGGGAAAAAGATGACCTTCGAGGGCAAACTCGACCCGCCTCGGACAAAAGACATCGACTGGGCAATACGAGGTCTGGACGACGATGTGATCATGGCCCAGTACCGACAGGCTGCCGAAGAGGAGATGGACGCCTTCCTTGGCAACGCTGCCATGCCCAAGGATCAGATGGATACCAAACTCTCGACTGAAGAGTTCGAGTCCATGCTCCAAGCCAAGCTGAAAACCATCTTTCGCGAAGCGGGCTTGGCGGATGAGGAGTTGGGCATCAATACCCTCTTCCTAACTCTGGGCAGATTGGAGTGGTCAGAGACTGAGGACCGCACATTCCGTGCGCCGCTGCTGTTCGTTCCGGTGGCGTTGGAGCGGCAAGGCAACGGGACGATCAAGCTAAGACATGACGGCAGCGATGTCGGTGAAAATCTGCCTTTGCGGGCCAAGCTGGCTGAATTCAACTTGAAGCTCCCTGTCTTCGATGATGAGAAAACTCTGCTGGACTACTTCTCGGAGGTGGAATCGACGATCCTACGGAGGGAGAGTTGGCAAGTCCATCGGGACGAAATCTGCCTCGGGTTCTTCAACTACGAAAAGTACGCGATGTATGTGGATTTGGGCGGGGAAAACTGGCCCGAGGATCGCAAGCCTTGGATGAACCCGGACGCGATAGCCATGCTGGGCGCAGGATACGCAGCTCCCGAGAACGCCATCGAGGAGTTTGGCCTGATCGACGACCATCGTCCGGTGGCGGAAAGCCGGGAGATATTCGACGCCGACAGTTCGCAGACCATTGCGATGATCCGGGCGAAGGCGAACCTGTCCATCGTGGTCGAGGGGCCACCGGGGACGGGGAAATCGCAGACCATCGCCAATATCATCGCAGAGGCCGCGGCGGATGGGAAGACGGTTCTCTTCGTCTCGGCCAAGCGAGCGGCTTTGGAGGTGGTGCGCCGCCGGTTGGACGAGGCCGAACTTGGTGCGATCTGTCTGGACCTGCACGATAAGATGACCAACCGTAAGGAGTTCTATGCCGAACTCAAACGCACGGTGAACCGGTCGCTGAACATCCGGGAAGAGGAGGCGAAGGTTACTCGGTTGGCCGAGTTGCGAGACAAACTTAATCATCACAGCGCGGCAATGAACGAAGTCCTGCCCAAGTACGGCCTGACTCCCTTCGAGGCGATGGCGAGGCTGGCCCAGATTCCCAAGGAGAGCGCGGAAGATCGGGCGGGCCGCATCGCATTTGAAAGCCTCGCGGGGTTTGTCCACTCGGATATCCTCGTGCGGCTCCCGTTGGTTACGGCCCTCCAGAGCCGCCTCAAGACGACCGGTGTTCCCGTGGAGCACCCCTACTGGGGAGCCCAGATCGACTACCTGGATCCCTCGGTCCGGCTGGACTTGGAGGAGGAGTTGGCGTCGGCGATTGGCCACGTCAAGAGCGCCCGAGAAGCTTTTGCCAGGGTATGCAAGACGCTTAAGGTTCAGATACCGGGAACCGCCCTGGGAATCCAAACTTTGCGACGATGCGCCGAAACCGCCATCGCCTCTCCGTCCCGAGAAGGCGTATCCCTGAAAGCCGAAGACTGGCGAACCCAAGAAGCCGCGATACGCCAAATCCTGGAAGCCCTTCGCACCCGCAACCACCTTCGCCAAAGGCGGGGGGCGCAGGTGTCGCCCACGATCTGGACCCTGCCTATCCCGGTCCTCGCCCAAACCTACATCCACCACGCTCCCCGGTGGGCTAAGTTCCTCTCTGGTGAATACCGCCAAGCCAAGCGCACCCTCGCCGCCTACCTGACCCCAACCGCTTCGACCTCCCCCCTGGAGATCAGAGACCTCCTGGTCGATCTCCGCACCGTTCAAGAGTCGGAGGCGTTGATCGAGGAGGCCAAGGGCCTGATGGAGAGGTTGTATGGCGTCCAATGGCAGGGCCTTCAATCCAACCCCGACTCGCTGGAGCAGATTCTTGACTGGGTATTGAACCTACGTCAGGCGATTGGTACGGGCAAATTACCGCCTGGCCTGCTTGATTTCCTCAGCGGCACATTCATTCCCGAGGGCTTGACGGAGCAGGTGGACGAGGCAGCGGCCAAAGCAGAGGGGGCAATGCAAGCCTATGGGCAAGCTGCCGACCTCCTGAAGTTCGACCGGTCGGCCAGCGAGAGCGAAACGTGGGAGGCTTTGGCCGAGCGGCTGGAAAAGTGGCGGAGCTCCCTCCCTCGCTTGGCTGAGCACCTGGCCCTCAACGAATTGCGAAAGCAGATCAAGGAGGCAAAGTTGGAATCTGTGGTCCAACTCGCCGATCAATGGCCTCTCGCCGCCCAATCCCTCTCAGACGCCTTCCTGCGAAGCTACTACTCGGGCGTGGTGCGCGAGGCGATGCAGGAGCGGCCGTCGCTCAAGGCCTTTGAGCGTGAAGGGCATGAGGCGATGATCGCGGAGTTCCGCAACCTCGACGACTTCAAGCTCCACTACAACCGCGCCCAAGTCCGCTTAGCTCATCACCGCCGTCTGCCTACTTTTGTCTCGGCGGTGGGCAACTTACAACTGCTGAAGATGCAATGCGAACTTCAGCGGCGGCACAAGCCGATCCGGTGGATCATGGCGCGGGCAGGGGAGGCAATCCAGCGGATCAAGCCCGTCTTCATGATGAGCCCGCTTTCCGTTGCCATCCACCTGCCTCCGGAGTTGCCGCCCTTCGACATGGTGATCTTCGACGAAGCCTCCCAAGTTCGCCCCGAGGACGCCTTCTGCGCCATCGTCCGCGCCAAGCAGACCATCGTCGTCGGTGACACCCGCCAGATGCCGCCCACCAGCTTCTTCGACCGGGTGACCGACGACGAGGACGAACTGGAGGAGGACGCCGACGAGTGGGCGGAACTCGGGCAGGAGGCGCGGAAGGTAGAGAGCGTCCTGAGTCTGATGAGCGCCGTGACTCTGGACCGAGCCCGCCGCCCCGACCTGCGCTGGCACTACAGAAGCATCCACCCCGCCCTCATCCAACCTTCCAACGAAATGTTCTACGATAACCGCCTCGTGGTCTTCCCCAGTCCAGGTTTGGAACAGGCAGGGCGGCGGATCGGGGTCGTCTTCCACCACCACCCAGAGACGGTCTACGAGCCGGGGTCGCGGAAGCGGTTTAACCAGATGGAAGCAGAACTCGTGGCAAAAGCGGTCTTGCGCCATCTGAGAGAGTCGCCCCAGGAGAGCTTGATGGTGGCGGCGATGAACAAGTCCCAAGCCGACCTCATCCACCTGGAAGTCGCCAAGCTGGAGAGGCAGGAGCCGGAGCCGTTCGAAGCCTTTCGCCAGCACCATCCTCATGAGAAGTTGGATATCAAGAACCTGGAGAACGTGCAGGGCGACGAGCGAGACGTGGTGTTCATCAGCGTCACCTATGGCCGGGATGCGAATGGCGTGATCCGCCAGCAGTTTGGTCCTCTGTTGAGGGATGGCGGAGAGAGGCGACTCAACGTTCTGGTGACCCGCGCCCGCCGTCGGTGCGAGGTCTTTAGCAACCTCACCGCCGACGATCTCCGGGTGGAAGCCAACTATGGTGGCGTCGCCTGCCTCAAGCGGTATCTCCAATTCGCCCAAACCGGGCGCTTGGATGTGGATGCGCAGACGGGTGGGGCAGAGGAGTCGCCGTTTGAGGAAGAAATGAAGGAAGCACTGCAAGGCGAAGGCTACGAGGTTCATACCCAGATCGGCTCGGCAGGTTATCGGATCGACTTGGCGGTGATAGACCCAAAGAAGCCGGGACGGTACCTGGTGGGCATCGAGTGTGACGGAACCACCTACCACAGCGCCCAAAGCGCCCGTGATCGGGACAAGTTGCGTCAACGGGTGCTGGAGAATCGCGGCTGGTTCCTCCACCGCATCTGGTCGCATGACTGGTGGCAGGATCGCGATGGCGAAGTGCGCCGTCTCCTAAACGCCATCGCCGCGGCCCAGACCGGGCAACCGCCCGCCCCACCCGTTATGGCACCGTTGCACGAGGTTATGGTCGAGGAAACTCCCGAGGCCATCCCCAAAATGCCCGTCGAGCCGTATCGCGTCACGCCTCCGAGGCCGATTCAGGATGAGGCAGATTTGCAGCGGTTCTTGTGCGAAAACGTCCAGTGCGAGGGGCCGATGCATTTTGAACTGTTGATGATGCGGCTGCGCGATTCTGCAGGATACAAGCGCGCGGATCGATACGCGCGAGCCCGGCTCGACCAACTGATCAACGATACGGTCGGCCAAGGGTTTGTGAAGCTGCAGGATGACTACCTATACACTGATGAGAGCCAGTTAGTCGTTGTCCGAGACTGGTCGAGGCTCACCTGGAAAAAGGTGGACTATGTCACCTCCGCGGAACTCCGGGCTGCGCTGATGCGAGTGGTGGAGACGTCTTTTGGCACAGACGGCGAATCGGCTGTCAAAGCCGCGTTCTCCCTTCTTGGCTTCAAGCGGGTATCGGAGAGCAGCTTGCAGAGGGGATGGGGGCAGGTGGAGGCTTTGATTCAAGCTGGCAAATTGGCACAGAGAGACGGGACCTTGAATGTTGTTTCCGGTTAGGTAGGGACTACCGGCATTAGGTTCAAAGTGGGTCGCCGGTCGGGTCGAGCAGCGAGGCAGCCAAGCGAAGGCTGGCAAGGACGAAGCCTCCTCCTACGCCAATAGACGATCCCGCAAGAAAGACGGGTCCAATGGGACGGATTGCCCCCTATGGGGTGGGAGCGAAACTTTCTGGCGCTCCTTTTGCTCCGCATATCGCGACCCTGCATTTCTTACCTTTTAAATGGCGCTTGACGTTTTCGATCTTTGAGCCGACGGCTGGCTCTTGGGTTCCTTACCTCGGCTTTGCTCTCCTTTCTGTTATGCCTGATTGGGAGACAGTTGCCAGCCACATTCACCAGCAACATTTCAATAAACGATAGTGTCCACCGGATAGGCGAAAAGTGCGCATAAGAAACCCACATGAGATCTCGGAGCGCTTGGCAAATTTTGGCGATCTGCGCTTCCTTTTCGTATCAGGCGGGATGGGATAATTTAAAGCAATTTTATGTCATACATAAGCTATCGCCGATTCCAGTTCCGTTTCCATTGGTATCCTCGAAGCCATGTCCCCTCTCCTCGCCGTGAGCCTCCTCTTTGCCTCCGCAACCCTCCAAGAACCTAAACTGCCCGACCGGCGGGAGACCAAGGTCGAGGGATGGACGGTCTACATCGACAAGCGGCTGGACGAAGAGAAGTATCAGGCCCTGGGGAAGCAGGCGATCCGCCTCCTGACCACCCAACTTATCAATATCCAGGTCGCGCTCTCGCCCGAGCAGGTAGAGCGGCTCCGAAAAGTAAAGGTCTTCTTGGATTGGCAGTGCGGAGATATGTTCAGCCCCGCCTACCACCCAAGCGCCGTCTGGCTCAGGCAGAATGGGTACTCAGAAGCGATGGAGCAGAGCGTTCATATCCCGAAGGCGGAATATTTCGTCGCCAAGGCGTTCCAGACTCAGCAGCCCTGGGCGATGCTTCACGAGTTCGCCCACGCCTATCATCACCAAGACCTGAAATACGACAACCCAGAAATCCTGGCCCTGTACGAGAAATTCAAGGCCAACAAGAAGTACGAAACCACGCTCCATGTCGACGCAAACCCCCGCAAACACTACGGCCAAACCAACGTGATGGAGTTCTTCGCCGAGATGAGCGAGTCGTATGTAGGGTCCAACGACTTCTTCCCCTTCAATCGCGGAGAACTCAAGATCGCCGAACCTGAGATCTATGCCTTGATGCTGAAGATTTGGGGGCCGATCTAGACTGTCTGGCAAGGGGCCTCGTAGTTAGCCGCATTCCCTTCGGTGGCCGTCTGTGCCTTCGGTGGTTTTCTTCAGTTGAACAGAGATGAAACCACCGAGGACCACCGGTCACTGTTTTGGACAGCCGATACCGGCCTTCGGAAACAAATACAATCCCCTGTCCCAAGTTCGCCTGAACCTGGTCGATCGCTCTCTGGATGGCATCGGCATCGTCCCCGACACCGTCAGCTTGGATCGCGAAGACTTCCTTTGTCAGATAGACGACCTGGGAGTGCTCGGGTCGGACGGGATAGTGAGACGCGCTGGAACTAAGCAAAAGCGAAGCGATTATCGCAGAGGTGAGAGCCATTTTTCGCCAACCTTGGATTCACCTTATCACGGGCTCAATAAGTTTAGACAACCTTTAGGCGAGGCTGGGCATAATCTAGCACATGGCGAAGCGAGGCAGGACGGCGTTTATCATTGCGTTCCTCTCGCCTGCCGTTTTGCTTTACAGCGTCTTCGTCGTCTGGCCGCTGATCCAATCCTTCTACCTCTCCATGTTCCGCTGGAAAGGCCTCTCTGGCCAGAAGACGTTTGTGGGGCCTGAGAACTTCGTCAAACTGGCCGAGGACGAAGCGTTTCACAAGGCTTTGAGCAACAACCTATGGATCCTGTTCGTGGGAGGATTCGCCATCATGGGTCTGAGCATCCTGCTGGCCCACGGGATGCAGTCCAACAAACCCGCCGTCCGCGCTCTGCGAGGGCTCTACCTCTTCCCGCAGGTGATCTCCCTCGTCATCGTCGGCATCATCTGGCAGTTCATGCTGAACCCCAGCTACGGCCTCTTGACCAAAGCCGCGGAAGGAGTTGGGATTTCGGGGGTGGAGAAACCGTTGGCCAGCACCAGCCAAGCCTTGGCGGCGGTCGGCGTCGCCTTTGTCTGGTATACGCTGGGCTTCTACATCATGCTCTTCGGTGCGGGCCTCCGGCAGATTCCCGAAGAGGTCGGCGAAGCTGCCCAGCTCGACGGCGCGACGGGGTGGCGACGCTTCTGGCGGATCACCTGGCCCCTGCTCTGGTCCATCAAGCGCATTGCCACGATCTACATCGTCATCAACGTCCTCAACATCTTCGCCCTGGTCTGGGTCATGACCGAAGGCGGCCCCAACCGAGCTACCGAAACCCTTCTGACCCTCCTCTACAAGTCGGCGTTCAAGGAGTCGCAGTACGGCTACGGCACCAGCGTGGCCGTGGCCAACTTCATCCTCGCGATGGTCCTGGCCATGATCCTGATGTTCGTCTTCCGCAAGAACCCTGAGGAGCGGCGGGCATGAAAAAACTCCTCAATGCCCTCGGCCTCACCCTTTTCGCTCTCACCATCCTGGTGCCCCTCATATGGGTTCTCCTCACCTCGGTCAAATCGACGCCGGAAATCTTCAGCTCCCCTTGGACCATGCCCAAGGAGATGCAGTGGGGCAACTACGCCAACGCCTGGTCCAAAGAAGGCATAGGGCCTGCTTTCAAAAACACCGCCCTCGTCACCGCGGCGACCCTCCTGCTCCTCATCCCTGTCGGCGCGATGGCGGCCTACATCTTCGCCAAATACCCCTTCCGAGGCAGCAAGACCCTGTTCGGCATCTTCCTCGGCGGCATGATGTTCCCCAACTTCCTCATCGTCATCCCGCTCTACTTCCTGCTCAACAGCATGGGCATGCTGGACACCCTGACCGGGCTCACCGTAGCCTACGTCGCCTATTCGCTCAGCTTCACCATCTTCGTCCTCACCGGCTTCTTCCAGGCCCTGCCTAACGAACTCGCCGAGGCCGCGCAACTGGATGGATGCGGGCACTTTTCCACCTTCAGTCGCATCATGCTCCCCCTCGCCAAGCCGGGCTTGATCGTGGTGGGCATCTTCAACGCGATTGGCCTCTGGAACGAGTACCCGCTTGCCCGAGTCCTCGTGATCTCCAATGAGAACCGGACCCTCCCGCTATCCATCGCCGACCTGGCCATGGCCCAGCAATACGCTGCCGACTGGGGCGCGCTGTTCGCCGGACTCGTCATCGTCATGCTCCCCGTTCTCGCCGTCTACTGGATGTTCCGCGACAAGATTCACGAGACGATGCTGGCGGGGGCAGTGAAGTAGGAGAGCCCTATGAATTCACGGAGCCACTTTGGCCGGTTTGCACTGCTTCTCCTCGCCATCTGGGTCGTGGTTGCGGTGGTCGGACTGAATAGGCCGAGCCAAGTCCATGCCCAGATCGTTCCGCCCGCCCAACGCAAATCTCCCTCCACCGCCCGTCACGAACTTCTGGATGGCACGCGATGGAGTCTGGAGCAACACCGGGGCAAGGTCGTGGTCGTCAACTACTGGGCCACCTGGTGCCCACCCTGCCGAGAGGAGACCCCCGCCTTCGCCAAGGTCTATCGCGAGATGCGCACCAAGGGCGTAGAGTTCATCGGAGTCTCCCTGGACCATACGGGGAAAGAGGTCGTCGAGAAGTTCGTCGCCGACTTCCAAGTCCCCTACCCCATTGCGCTGGGCTCCATCGACCCTTGGCTAGGCAACAGCATCCCCCTCCCAACCACATTGATTTACGACCGCCAAGGCCGATTGGCGGCTCATGTTGCGGGAGCTATGGAGGAAGGCGAGTTACGGTCGCTCCTCCAGACGCTGCTATCCGAATAGGCGGGGAGCTTAGAGTTGTTGGAACCGGGTTGCCAACCCCAAAGGTCCCACTGTTTAGAACTTCTACCAAAACCCGCGATAGATTAAAACACCAGCCGACGACTGATACCGCGAGTGGATCGGTTAAGGAGTATGAACATCGCAAAACCCATTGCCAATCCCGCCGTGAGGACCATGAATCGCACTGCGAACATCACCCCTGATGAAATCGTGCGGACATATGGGGACGACATTTGGCGGTATGTCTCGTCGAAACTTCCGCGCCAAGAGGATGCGGAGGACGTTGTGATGGAGGTGTTCGGTATTGCCTGCCGAAAGATCCATGTGTTACAGAAGGTTGAGTCGCCCAAGCTGTGGCTGTTGGCAGTGGCCCGGAAGCGGGTGATGGACTGCCTGCGAAAGAGATATCGCCGGTCGGAGTTCCCACTGAATGAGGCCATCGAGCAAGCCGCGCCGGAGGCTTCGGGGCTGAGAACGCAGGTCCAGAACTTGGTCGCCAAGTTGCCGGATGTGCAGCGCGACGCCATGATTTTGAAGTATGTGAACGGGCTGGAGACGATCGAAGTCGCGCGGATCATCCGCAAGTCGCCGGAAGCCACGAACAGCCTGCTCCAGCGGGCCCGAGAGTCCATGCGCCAATGGGGCGCGGAGGCCATCTATGGATAAGAGAATTGAAGAAGATGCTGTGATGAAGAATTTGATGGAGGAGTTGCCCATGTCGAACGAAATGCCCCCGCATGTCCGGGCCAAGGCGATCAATGTCGCGGTCGAGAGCCACCGAAAGGCCCAGGCGATTCGTCGTCCCCGAGCGGCACTGTGGTTCGTCACGGGCGTCGCCGCCTTCACGATGGGCGCGGTGCTGATGATGCCTCAGCCAGCCAAGGCGTGGAGCATGGTCGCCGAAGCGGTCGAAAAGATCACCTCGGTCCAGATGGACCTGGTGGTGAAGGACTCGAAAGGCAAAGAAGAGAAGGTCCAGATTGCGATGCGCGGCGCGGAGATGATGGTCAATGCGGGCGACGGGACGGTGGTGCTCCTCGACAAGGAGGGCCTGCAGGTCTACGAAAGCAAGTCCAACACCCTGACCAAGATGAAGATGCCGGTTGAACTCGCGGCCTTTATGCCGAACATCGCCGAAGAGATCGCGGGCGCCTTCGATCTGAAGAAAGAGGTCGCGGAGATGGAGAAGAAGTATGGCAAGGACCACATCCGCATCATGCCTTTCCGAACCCTGGACGGGCGGCGAGTCTACGACGTGCAGATGACCGAGCCGAATGGCCCCGGCAAGGCGTTCCTGACCATCGATGCGAACACCGATCTGCCGATCTTCATCGACGCCAGCGGAGACGATGGGGAGGACGTGACGATCAATCTGCGTTACAACGGCGAAGTCCAGTTCCGCCCGAACTTCCCCACCACTGCCAAGGTTCAAGAGTTGGACCTGAGCAAGATGGGCGAGATGTTCGACGGGAAGAAGCTCGAGGAAGCGTTCAAAGGCTTGTCTGGATCGACGTTCGGGAAGGGGTAAGGTTGATTTCGTGATATCGTGATGGACGTGATTGCGTGAGACGTGATAGGGCTCCGAAGTCCCCGATAGTGTTTCACGTCCTTCACGATATCACGAAATCACGTCCATCACCCCTCACTCCCCATGCTCCACGCCGAACTCCTCATTGACGGCCACTTCATCGGCGGACCCTGCGACCAGGCGACGGGGAAGGTGGTGGTTCACAACCCCTATGATGGTTCTGTCGTCGGTACGGCGGCGGAAGGGGGGCTGGGGGAACTTCGGGGGTGTTTGGATGCGGCTTGGGATGCCTTCCAGATTTGGCGTTTTTCTCCGGTTGCAGAACGGCAGGCACTGCTGAAGCGGATTGCGGCTTTGGTTCGAGAGAGGCGGTCGGAACTTGTCGACCTTCTGGTGGCCGAGGTGGGTAAGCCAGTGGTCTGGGCTCGGGGGGAGGTGGACCGCATGGCCATCACTTTCGACTTGGCGTCCAAGGAGTTGGAGACGTGGTCCTCCATCGAGCAATCCCTTGACTACGACCCTCGCGGCAAATACTACACGGCGCGGGTAGCCAAGTTCCCGGTCGGGCCGGTCCTGTGCATCATTCCCTATAACTGGCCGTTTAACCTAGCTGCGCACAAGATCGCCCCGGCGTTGGCGGTGGGCAACACCGTCATCCTCAAACCCTCGCCCTTGGCTCCTTTGTCCACCCTGACGTTGGCCCGCCTGATCCAAGAAGCCGGATGCCCTCCGGGCGTGGTCAACGCCTGGAATGGGCCGTCGCCGGTGATCGGCAAAGTTTCGAGCGATCCCCGATGCCGGATGGTGAGTTTCACTGGGTCTCCAGCGGTGGGTTGGAAGGTGAAGCAGGAGTTGCCCCCGGACAAGAAAGTGACCTTGGAACTGGGTGGAAATGGGATGGCAGCGGTCTGCGCGGATGCGGACTTGGATTGGGCGGCTCGGCGGTGCGTTTTAGGCGGATATGGCTATGCGGGACAGGTCTGTATCGCGGTTCAGCATGTTCTGGCGGAAGCCGCAATCTATGACGACTTGCGGGGGCGGCTGATCGAACTCACCCACCAATGCGCTTGGGGCGACCCTCGATTGGAAGAGACGGTCTGTGGGCCGATGATTTCAGCGGAAGCGGCGGGCCGGGTGGAAGAGTGGGTTGGCGAAGCGGTGGCGGCAGGAGCCTCGGTGATCGCGGGCGGCGGGAGGGAGGGGAATGTGGTGAAGCCGGTCTTGTTGGAGAACGTGCTGTCGTCGGTTCGGCTTTACAGCGAAGAAGTTTTCGGTCCCGTGCTGGTCTTGGAGCGATTTGAGGCGTTTGAGGAGGCTTTGGCGAGAATGAATAGGAGCCGGTATGGGATTCATGCAGGCATCTTCACTCAGGATTCGAAACAGATTGAGCAGGCTTTCCGGGACTTGGAGGTTGGCGGCGTGGTCATCAATGACTACCCCACCCTTCGCTTCGACAACATGGCCTATGGCGGGGTGAAGCAGAGCGGATTTGGGCGAGAGGGCGTGTGCTACGCGATGGAAGAGATGACGGAGTGGAAGTCGCTGGTGGTTAAAGAGCCTCCTTCCTCCACGATGGTGTAGAAGTGAGGGTCGCAGCCATTAACTAGGCCATCCGCTACCAAGTCGTCCACCCCGCTTTTTGGGAAGCGGACAGGTTTTTGTTTTTTGGCTACAAACAAGCCATGACCTGGCAGGTCATGGGACGCATGGGCAAAGCTGCCCATGCCACTTGCGGTCGGAAGTCCTGGGCACTGCTGGCGATGCAGGTGAGAATAAAAAAGCTTGTCCCATAAGGGCGCGCGCCGAAACGGTTCTTTTGGTCAAAAGGCCTAGGATCACGCCCAAACATAAAATGGGTGAGATGATCAACAGATATGATTGGTATGATTTGTGTGATCGTGTCATGAAACCGAATATCAATGCCTGTCTATCAGAAAGCTTCTTTGGGACCTCTACCGTTGGGGAAAGAGGTCAAATCGTGATCCCGGCCGAGGCTCGGGAAGAGTTTAACATTCAGCCGGGCGACAAGCTGATGGTGATGCGCCACCCGGTTCATGCCGGGGTCATGCTGTTTAAGATCGATTCCGCGCGGGAGTTTATCGACGAGTTCCAGAAAACGCTGGATCGACTGGAGAATGGGGAGGAGAATTCTTGACATTTTTTATCAATATGGCGGCGATTCTTGCCGCCGCTCAGGGAGGAGATACGCTCACCCTCGACGAAGCCATCGACATCGCCACCAAGAACGCTTTCAGTATTCGACTCCAACATTCGCAGATTGAGAAGAACCGGCAGCGGGTGCGAGAGAGCGAAGGCAACCTCGGGCCGAGAGTGGTGTTGAGCGGGACGTACACCCGGTTTGAAGAGGAGCAGCGGATGGAACTTGCGCCGGGACAGTCGATCGTGACTCAGGGTATCGACGCCAAGCAGGCCACTGCCAGCCTCCAACTGCCCATCGACATCTCGGGCAACATTGGACGGGTCGTGCGCGCCTCCAAAGCCAACCTGATCGCCAGCCAAGAGACCCTCCACGCCACCCGTAACGACGTGAAGCTCGCGGTGCGTCGCTCTTACCTGAACGTCCTCCGAGCCGAGGAGCAAATCGAAGTCGCCAAGTACGCCATCGCCGAAGCCGAGGAGCGCCTCAAAAACGCCCAGACAGAATTAGATGCTGGAACCAAGGCCAAGATCGATGTGATCCGCATCGAAGCTCAATTGGCCCAAGCCCAGTCCGACCTGATCGTCGCTCAAAACCAATGGACGCTCGCCAAGCAGGCCCTCAATAACCTGCTGGGAAGGCCCATCGAGACGGAGTATCAGACGCAGAGGGTTAGGACCTTGCCCCCTGCCCCGGCTGTGGAGCCAACCGATATCGACAAGGCGGCCCAAGGAGCCAGGCCGGAGGCCAAAGCCCTCTCCCGCACTCAGGAAGCTCTCGCCTACGTCCGTCAAGCCGCCGAGCGGGGCCTCCAGCCCACCCTCAACATGGCGATCAACTACCAGCGAAACATCGACCCCGTGGGATTCGGGGCTCGGGAGAACATCACGACCGGAACCCTCACCCTCAACTGGCCGGTCTTCGACTCCGGCGTCACCCGCGCCCAGGTGAAACAAGCACGGCAAGATGAGGAGCAAGCCAAGATTCAGCTGGAACAGGTTCGGCTGGGAATCTCACTGGAGGTTCGCCAGGCCCTGACTAATATGGCCAACGCCTCGGCAAGGCTGGAGGTGGCCCAGCGTCAACTCGCCGCCGCCGAAGAGAACTATCGCATCAGCCGAGTTCGGCTCGCGTCGGGAGAAGGCATCACGCTGGAGATCACCGACGCCCTGACTCAACTCACCCAAGCCCGAACCGGCGTCGTTTCGGCGAGATACGACTACTTAACCGCTTTTTCGGAACTGCAGCGCGCCGTGGGATCGGACGATCTGCAGAGCCTTGTTGGAGGATTGAATTGAAAGGATTAGGATGGATCAGCCTCGTGCTGCTGGCATTGGCAACGGCCGGTTGCAAAGTAGACCGAGAGGGACAAGCCCGCGCCAAGAAAACGGCGGAATCGCTCAGCGATCCCACCGTCACCGTCACGGCCAAAGACATCTCCTATCAGACGCTTCAGGAGACGTTGGAGATCACGGGACAAGTCACCACCTCGTCCGATAGCCAAGTCGGAGCCAAGAACAGCGGCAAGATCGTCGCGGTCTACGTGAAAGACGGCGACCCCGTAAGCGTTGGGCAGACGATTGCGACGCAGGACACCAGTTCGCTCAGCGCTCAACTGAACCAGGCCCTTGCCGGAGTCCAGTCGGCGGCCTCGGCGATGCAGGCGGCCAACGCCCAGCTTTCCCAAGCTACCACCAACGCCCGAATCCAACCCACGCGCTCCGCCTCGGCGGTTCGCCAAGCCGAAGCCCAACTGAGATCGGCCAAAGCCAACCTCAGCAAAGCCCTCGCCGGAGCCAGGGAAGAGGATCGGGTGCAGGCCGAGTGGAACGTCCGCCAGGCCAAGGCCGCCTTGGACAAAGCCCAAAAGGACTTGGATCGCTATACCAAGCTGGTTGCCGAAGGAGCCGTCGCCGCCGCCGTTCTGGAGCAGTACCGACTCGCCTACGACACCGCCCAGGCCAACTACAACTCCGCTCTCCAAAGGCAACTGGCCCTCGGCAACCGAAGCGAGGACATCGAGGTCGCCCGAGAGGCGGTGCGACAGGCTGAGGAAGCGGTAAGCGGCGCTAAGGCCCTGCAGGCCCTGGATGTGAACCTGAACGACCAGGTACAGGCGGCACGGAGCCAGGTTAGTTCGGCCAGAGCCCAGATGCAGTCCGCCCAAGCCCAGGTCGCCCTCGCCCGCCAGGCCATCGCCGACTCCACGATCAAAGCACCCTTCAGCGGCAAGATCTCCGGCAACCCGGTTCAGCCCGGCACAGTGGTCGGTCCCGGCTCCCCGGTTGCCCGCATCGTGGGCAAGGAAGGCAGCTACTTTGAGGGCGAAGTCCCCGAGACCAACATCGAAAAGATCAGCCTCGGTAGCCCGGTCTCCATCGAAGTCAACGCGCTCAACGGTCTCAAGTTCAACGGCACGGTCCAAGCCATCAGCCCCTCCGGCGAGACGGTCGGACGCCTGTTTAGGGTCCGAGTCGCGATCACCGGCGATACCAACTCCCTGAAGCCCGGCATGTACGCCACCGGCAAGGTCGTTCTCCGCACCATCCCCAACGCTGCCACCGTTCCCACCGTCGCCATCGTCAAGCGCGACGGCAAAGATGTGGTGTTCGTTCTGGATGGAGACAAGGTTAAGCAGGTCGCCGTGCAAACGGGACTCCAAACCGATGGCGTGACCCAAGTCGACGGCCTGACATCGAGCCAAAAAGTTATCGTGGCGGGTCAAAACTCGCTCGACGACGGCTCGAAGATCAAGCTGGAGCAGGACAAGAAGGAAGGAGCGTAGCCCGTGGGTTTAACTAAAATCGCGATTCAGCGTCCGGTATTCGTCCTGATGCTGATGCTGGCGGTCCTGTTAATCGGGAACATGAGCCTGCAAAGCATGCGTCTGGAGCAAAACCCGGACGTCGCCTTTGGCAACATCAACATCATCACCGTCTACCCGGGCGCAGGTCCGGAAGAGGTGGCGGAACTTGTCTCCCGAAAGCTCGAAGAGGCGGTCTCGGGCGTCAACGGTCTCCGCGAGGTCACCAGTTCCTCTCAAGAGGGCGTCTCCATC
Organism: uncultured Fimbriimonadaceae bacterium; assembly: GCA_964501275.1. Taxonomy (GTDB): domain Bacteria; phylum Armatimonadota; class Fimbriimonadia; order Fimbriimonadales; family Fimbriimonadaceae; genus 55-13. The sequence continues at coordinate 31,062 of CAZCSP010000028.1, forward strand.
GTCAACGTCCAGCTTGAACTAGGCACCGATGTAGACGTGGCCCTCAATGACCTGCGCTCCAAAGTGGACGCGGTGGTCAACGAACTGCCCGACGGCATCGAGCGCCCCACCATCACCAAGATCGACTCCGGTAGTCAGCCGGTCATCTACTACTCGTTGAGCAGTAAGACCATGTCGGTTCTGGAGTTGCGCGACTTGGCGGATAAAGTCTTCGCCGACCGCTTCGCCCAGTTGGCGGGAGTCGGCGCGGCCACCGCCACCGGCGGCGACCAGCGCGAGATTCAAATCCAGATTCGCCCCGACCGTTTGAGCGCCTACGGCATCGGCGCCATCGACGTGCTCAACGCCGTCCGAAGCTCCTCCCAAAACCTCCCGGCCGGACGCATCGTGCAGGGCGACCAGGAGACCTCGGTCCGAGTCCGGTCCGACTTCACCACCTTGGAGGATGTGCAGGGCGCATCCATCACCGTCCGCGACCAGACCAACCCCAACTCCCAGCCCAAGATGGTGCCGCTGACCGACGTGGCCACCATCAAGGACGCCTCGGTGGAGCGTCGCAGCTACAGCCGATTGGGCGGCGAAGACTCGGTCGTTCTCGTCATCCAGAAGTCCAAGGAAGGCAACGCCGTCCAGATATCCCACGCCGCCACCAACCTGGTGAAGCAGCTTGGGGACCAGTACGGAGTCACGTTCACCAAGACCTTTGACCAGGCGACGATCATCGAGAGCTCGGTCGAGGACCTCGTGATTGCGATCATCGTTGGAATCGTCCTCGTCACCGCCATCGTCTACATCTTCCTCCACGACTTTCGCGGAATGTTGATCGTAGCGATTGCGATCCCGCTCTGTATCTTCGCGACCTTTATCGCGATGAACATCATGGGCTTTACCCTGAACAACATGTCTCTGCTGGCGGTCTCGCTGGCGGTCGGCGTGTTGGTGGATGACGCCATCGTCGTTCTAGAGAACATCTATCGCCACCTGAAGATGGGTGAAGACCCGCGCGATGCGGCGCTTAACGGACGCGCCGAAATCGGTCTGGCGGCTATCGCCATTGCATTGGCCGACGTGGTCGTCTTCCTCCCCATCGGTTTCATGGGTGGAATCGTAGGCCAGTTCTTCCGACCCCTCGCCCTGTCGTTCGCGGCTTGCGTCCTCGTTTCCCTGATGGTTTCCTTCGTCGTCACCCCGATGCTCGCCTCCCGCTGGTATCGCAAGGGCGAGGATGTGGAGCACGCCAAGGGTTGGTTTGCCATCGGGTTTGAGAAGGGCTTCGGTTGGTTCACTAACGGTTATCGGCGAGTCTTGGAATGGGCTCTGAACCACCGGTGGTTTGTCTTCATCAGTGGCGCAGTCGTGTTGTTCGCGGTATTTATGTTCATCGCCGGAAGCATGACGCCCACTTTCGAGATGATCTTCAAGGTGCCTTCCCCCATACCTGGCGAACCGGATAAGCCTGGACCAAGTGTGATGATGATGTTGATGGCGGTCATCATTGGGATCGGCGTCTTCGGAGCCAACTACTGGAGAGCCGTCGGATCTAAGGTCGTCACGAAGATTTACTTCGGGGTTGGGATCGCCGCTGCCGTCTTTTCCATCCTTGGCCCGATTTTGAAAGGGCAACCGTTTGGTGGATTGGGTGACATTCTCAAAGGCATTTTCTCGGGTGCATTTGTCGCATTCGTTTTGATGGGGATTCCCGCGATCATTGCGAACCTCCGCCAGCCAAAGGCGAAGATGCGGCTCATTGCCAGCGGTCTGGCCTTTGGTCTCATATTCCCCGTCGCGGCGGTAGCGGGCTTTGGTTACCACCACTGGAAGAAAGAAGCGGTCTTTAAGTTCGGCTTTATGCCCGACAGTGACGGCGCTCAGGTGCAAACGGAGATCCAGCTTCCGCCCGGCTCAAGCCTGGAAGCCACCCAGCGCATTGTGGAGCGTGTGGAGGGTGTCGTGAAGAAGCATCCCGACGTCGAGTTCGTCCTCAGCCAAGTGGGAACGCTCGGCTCCGGCGGCTTTGGCGACTCGGGAAGCCAGGGGTCGCAGTATGCCCGCGTCACCGCCTCGCTCTACGACAAAAAAGCCATCATCGGCAACAAGCCGGGAGCTACGCTGAGAACCCGGTCCGACAAGGCGGTGGCGAGTGACCTGGTGCAATCGATCGGCCGGGTGCCCGGCGCGACCATCAAGGTCTCGGCGGCCAATGCCCAAGGCTTTGGCTCACCGATCCAAATCTCATTCTCCTCGGCCGACCGAAACCAGGCCATCGACACCGCCGCCGCCATCAAGCGACGCTTGGACGGAGGCGCGGTTGCGGGCGTCATCAACGCCGATATCTCCTCCAAACCCGGCAAGCCCGAGCTTCGGCTGGTTCCCGACCGAACGCGGCTGGCCAACTACGGCCTCACCGTCGCCGACGTCGCGGCCACCATGCGGCTCCTCTACGAGGGCGACGACTCGACCAAGCTCCGGGTGCGCGGCGAGGAGTATCCCATCCGCGTCATGATGGACACCGACAGCCGGAACGACCCCAAGACTCTGGCCAAGATTCCGATCAAGTTCTCCAACGGAAACGCGATCTATCTGGACTCGGTCGTTACCACCGTCCCCGGCACCAGCCCCGACAAGATCGACCGACGAAACCGCGCCGAGGAGGTCCGCCTGACCGCCGACCTGCTGGACGGCTTCGCCCCCGGAACGGTCCAGGCCCAAATCGACAGTCTGCTCAGCAAGGAGAACCTGGTTCCCGAGGGCGTCACCATGCGCGCCTTGGGTCAGGCGGACGCGACGAATCGCGAAATGGGCTTCCTGCTCAGCGCGTTGGGTCTCGGCTTCCTGCTGGTCTACATGCTCCTGGCCTCGCTCTACGACAACTTGCTCTATCCACTGATCATCCAGTTGGCCCAGCCACAGGCGTTCGTGGGAGCGTTGCTGGCGCTGATCATCACCGACCGGGGCCTGAATATCGTCGGCTTCATCGGCCTGATCTGTTTGGTCGGCTTGGTGGGCAAGAACGCGATCCTCTTGGTGGACTACACGAACACCCTGAGAGCGCGCGGTCGAAGCCGCCACGACGCCCTGGTGGAAGCCGGTCCGATCCGATTGAGGCCGATCATGATGACGACTCTAGCGCTGATTCTGGGCATGCTGCCCGTCGCCCTCGCGATCGGCCGTGGTTCCGAGTTTCGCGAGACCATCGGCATCATCATCATCGGTGGCATCTCGCTCTCGACGATCCTGACGCTCGTGGTCATCCCGTGCTCCTACACGATCCTCGACGACGCCTCGATCGCCCTCGGCAAGCTGCTCAACCGCAATCGAGATAAAGACGACCCCACCCACCGCCTCCCCACTGGCCCACCCGAACTGGAAACAGCCGGAGTCAACGACTAAGAACCTTTCCCCTCTCTTCCAAGCGGTTTGTCTTGGGAGAGGGGTTGAAGGACATGACAAACCTTAGTGGCCGAGGTCTTGTTCGTGTCCCAAGGAGTGGTGTAAGGCGGTGAGCAAACGTCTTACACCGCTCCTTGGGACATAGCCTCTCCGAAGTCCTCTTTGTCTGCGTTAAGCTCAGAGATCACCTTGTAGTCGGCAGATTAAGCTACCGCCGAACTGAACCATGTGCCAACCAAGGCGACCGCAACCGTTCCATCCCCACAGACTATTTCAAACCTCCAACTTTCAAGATTGGAGCAAATTAAGGAGGGATGGACTACATTGAGTCTCCCCTTGGGATACCAAAACCATGAAGATTGGAAGTGGCGCTTCCAATCCTCATGGTTTTAGGATGTTTCGCAGTAGTCCCTGTACCGCTTGAACAGGTTGTGCGCCGCTGGATAGCAGGAGTTCGGCGACATGAAGTGGGGGAATTCGAAGGTGATGATCTTCTCTGCCACCTGAGCCGCCGTCTCCAACTTGAATCGGAGATACCGCCAGTCGGCGGGAGGAAACTTGATCGGCATGTCGCGGTCGAAGCTCTCCAAGTTGGACCAAAGGGTAATCCCGTGCCTCCGCCCCAGATCGCCAATACCCTTCACAAACGCCGGAAGCTCCTGATAATGGACCTGCCCGTCTTGGAAAGCGCAGAGGTCGAAGGAGCCCTTGGTCGCCTCAAAAATCCGATCCCAGTGGTCGAAGCTCTCCTCCAAGGTGAACGCGTTCTCGCCAAGCTGTTTGGCCCCTTGGGGATAGGGCGAGATCAGGACCGGAACGTCCTTCAACTCCTTGCATCGTCCGCCGATATGGTTGAAAAGCTCGATGATGTGGGCGTCGTTCTTACCCGTCTCGTGGCTCAGATACCACCCCGCAAAGCTCCGGTGATGCCCATACCGCTCCACCGCCTCCTGCAAGAAGGCATGGTTCACCTCGACCTCCTTCCACCAGGTCCGACGCTGCCAGTGGAAGCCAGAGTCGTAGGTTCCGAAGAAGACCTTCAGGTTGTATTCGTCGGCCAATGAGTAGAAAGTCTCCCCGACATCCTCATAGATCGGAAGCAGGTCGGGGAGGGTCTTGGCGGGGAAGATGCACTTGTTCTGGTATCCCGCCCGAATGATGATGACGGTGTCGATCCCGATCTGGGAATAAAGCTCAAACTCCCGCCGCCATTCCTCCCGCGCCCAGTTTTGGGAGGGGATGTCATGCGTGATCTCGTCGAGGAAGGTGCCGGTGATTCGGGGCTGGGTTGGCATCGCGCGGAGATTACCGGACGGCATTGCGGTTTTGGGGATTTACTGCCTGGCTACCAAGGCCTACCTCGTAACGTTTGATTTGGATGCGGATTCAGATAAAACGTCGAGTTCCGACTTGAGTTGCCTGAGCGCCAATGAGATTTCAACCGGGATGCCGCTTGGTATTGAGACAGACGTTGCTGCCTGAGCAACCTTTTCCAAGTCTGTATCGGAGATCAAGATAAAGCTTTTTCTCGACCGGTCGGTATAGATCAATTCTGCGTGGTAAAAGCGTTGGCTTCCATAACGGCCATGGGAATCCTGGTAACCAACCTCAATTGCCGAGACATCCTCGAAACGGGATTCAAAGAACCTGCTTGAGCCAATGAAGCCTCGTTCATCGCGTACTTTGCCGAGGTTGAAATCAAAAATGATCCGATGACGGTTGAGGGCGCAGGCGACCGCTATGCCGAGCAGAATGACTGTGACTACCCACAAGCCCGAGGCTAGTGAGATAACTCCTATCGCGCCGGAGATTACGACCGACATCAACCGAGTCGTGTCGTTGAATTGGTCGAACACCGGGCGGTCATTCTCGAAAGGCATGGTCTCAGTGTAGAACGAGCACAGTAGTCGGAAGGTTGCGGGCTCAACGGGCCTTCCGAGGGTTGATCGCTTGCTTCATACACCGATAATAACTCTCGTCCTTCCGCAACGGAACCTGCGTATCGGAAGCCACTTGATTGGCCACGTTCTCCAGAAGCGCAGTCTCCCCCACTCCGTAGGTCGCAAGGTTATATTTGCGGTCATCAACCAGCGACAGCCAGAGCGAGAAGAAATAACCGCCTTTCACACACTGACCATACAGAACCAGCGTCTCGATATCCTCTCTGGGAATCCAATCCTCGGTTCGAAAACGCCCAATACCCTTCGAGATGCGAAAGCCTCTTGAATCCCCTATGATCCGTGCGCGATACAAGATGCAAGGAACCGCAAACAGAATGGAAAGCGAAACGACCGCCACTGCGGTTGTCCGCGACTCCGGACTAAACACGGCGAATCCCATTCCCGGCAAGCCAAAGAAGATCAGCAAGAACCACCCACAACCATTGATTAGGTCTGTGTGGCCCTTGAACTTGTGCGACCGTGAATCCATATCCGTTTCCCTTGAGGATAGCTTAGAATACTAAGCATGGCCGAGAAGCGATACTCAAACGACGAGATCACGGTGGTCTGGAAGCCCGACCTGTGCGTCCACTCCACCAACTGCTGGAAGTCGCTCACCCCCGTCTTCGACCCCCGCCGTCGACCTTGGATCGATATGGCCGCCGCCAACACGGAACGCATCATGGCAACTGTCGACAAATGCCCGTCCGGCGCCTTGTCCTACATTGCCAACGACATGGAGGTAGGGGAACGACATTGAGGCATTAGGGTTTTACGGTGTTCGGTCGGCCTAAAACCCTAACGCCGCAATGCCTTAAAACCGTAACGCCGTTCCCCCGTCCCCGGTAAAATCCAGACCCTATGCCCCACCAACTGGATGACCGTTCGTTTGTGACCCGACTCGACCCTAAGGACATGCTGGGGCGGACGGAGAGGTTTCCTGACCAGTGTCGCGAGGCATTGGCGATCTCGCAAAGGGTCTCGCTCAACCCTCCTCAGAACCGCCCCTCCGTTCTGATGCTCACCGGAATGGGGGGCTCGGCGGCAGGGGGAGACTTTGCCCGATGCCTGTTCGAAGCCAAGGCGAGCGTTCCTTTCATCGTCAACCGCGACTACCATCTGCCCAGCTACGTCGGGATTGGCGACTACGTGTTCTGCGCCAGCTACAGCGGCAATACGGAGGAGACGCTCAACTCCTATGCCGAGGCGAAGCGGGCGGGGGCGAGCATCATTGCCGTCACCAGCGGCGGCAAGCTCGCCGAACAGGCCAAGGCGGACGGCTACCCGGCCTACATCATCCCTGGTGGCCACCCCCCGAGAACGGCCCTGGGCTATATGCTCATCCCCGTCCTGGTCGCCAGCCAGGCCCTCAAGCAGTTGCCGGACTTGAACTATGAGAAGTGCTTCTCCCTGCTGGACCAATGCTCCAAGGATTGGACGGTCGAGACGCCGTTCGAGTCGAACCAGACCAAGCAGTTGGCCCAGGCGATGTTTGGCAAGCTGGCGGTGCTCTACGGGTTAGGCCCATGGCAGGGCTCGATTGCCAATCGCTGGAAGGGGCAGATCAATGAGAACGCCAAAAACCTCGCCTTTCCCAACATCTATCCCGAACTCAACCACAACGAAATCCTGGGGTGGGTTGGGGCCGATAAGCAGGGCGTGGCCAATTGGCTGATGGTAACCCTGATGGACGGCACCGAGAGCGCGAAGATGAAGACCCGATCGGCGGTAACGGAACGACTGGTGGGAGCCACAGCGGAACCTCATCATGTGATGGCGCGAGGCGAGGAGTTGTTTGAGAAGATGCTGTCTCTGACCTTTTTCGGCGACTTCGTCTCGATCTACCTGGCGGCCCTGAACGGAGTCGACCCCGAGAATATCGACTCGATCAACGTTTTGAAGGATGAGTTGGGGAAAGTTGCAGGTTAGCAAACTCGCCGCGTTTGCCAGTCGGCGCAGTTTCCGAGGGACAATAGATAGTTGAAACGATTTCCTTCAGTGGTCTTAACTCTTGTTCTGAGTGGATGTAGTCAGGATCGCGACGGATCTGCGATGGACTACCTGGCACGTAAGAGCTTGGGGCGCGCATTAGGCCCAAAAGCCGACGCTGTCCAGATGATGGCAGCAGCCGATTCTAATATTGAAGTTCTGAGGATTAACGTAGCAACCAGGGACTTGTGGAATACGCTCACCGATCTGGTGGCGAACGATCCCCGCTGGGAAATCAGCGTTTGGTCTACAGGAGACCCATACCTCCAGTTTACAGGCTCTGGCCCCGACTTCTTCACAGGGAGCATTACGCTGGCAGCCGAGAACAAACCGGGCGCTTATACGGTTTCGGCCGATGTGCGCCTTTCAGAGGTCCGAGACATGCTGCACAAACTTCGCAAACGGTTGCAAGCGCCAATCTGAATCCGCCGTCCACTTTCCCAACTCCTTACCAAGGCGCTCACCATGAAAAAAGCCCCGTCCACAGAAATGGGACAGGGCTTTCTTGATTTGAAGTGGCCTACTTGGCGGCTTTGCGTCGGCGACGCACCCCAAGGTAAGCGACGCCCGCTCCGAAAGCGGCGATCGTCATAGGCTCGGGAACCGGGTTGGAAGAGCTACTGCCGTTATCCAGGAACAACAGACCTCCTAAAGCAAGTGGCAGGGGATTGAACCCACTGGGCGTAACAAACGGGATCGCATCGACATCCGGACCTTGGGTCGTCGGGGGAGTCACCAGTGTGTACTGCGGCTCGGCGGGCTGCATCACAACTAGAGGCTCAGACTCAGCTTCGATAGCCGTCGTGATCACAAGCGGAGATTCCTCGACCATAACTTCGGTGGTGGTAACGGGAGTTCGGTTAGATGCGACAACCGTCTTCGGGCCCATCGTCAGCGGGTTGCCGCACTTCAGGATCATCTGAGGTTCGCCATCTTGAGATGAGAACACCTTCTCACCCTGCTTCAGGCGCTCCACTCGAAGCTTGATGCGTCCACCCTCGGGAACGCTGTAAACTGCATAGACGCCCTCTTGTCGGATGGTGTCTGGCTTCAACGACCCGAGGAAATTGATGACCTCTGCTCGGGTCATTCCATAGTGCCGCATGAAGCGGTCCATGACCTCTTTGTCGGATCTGGCCTGCGCCACCAACTGGGCTGTCGTCTCGACCTTCTTATTCAGAAAAGCGTTGAGGTCCGGGCGAGCCATTGCCGCTCCCGCAAGCAACCCCAAAACCGCCAATGTGCCAATCGCTTTATTTACAAACAACTCCGTCTCCTTCAAATCAAACATCGCCGGAACATAGTCCCAACATCAGTATACGACTTTCTGAACGCATTTTTCGTTCCAAATCCTAATCCCCGAAAGGATCATGGGCAACTTCTCTTGCCCGACGCGCCCTCTCGATGAGTTCTAGAGCGTCGCAAGCGGCAGCTTGCTCAGCCTCTTTCTTCGATCTGCCAGTGCCTTCGCCCATCACCTCGTCGTCGAAGAGAACTTGAACTGTAAATCGCTTCTCGTGAGCCACTCCCACCTCTTTGGCGATACGATAGTTGGGGGTCTTGCGCCAGATTGCCTGAGCCGCTTCCTGGAGCTTGGATTTGAAGTCGTTCGGCGACACGTCGCCGCCAGAAATCTGTTGAATAAACTCGTGTAATTGCTCGAGTACAAACCATCGGGCAACCTCCAAGCCGGACTCCAAATAGACTCCGCCAATAATCGCCTCAAAAACATCCGCCAAGATCGAGGGCCGGGTCTTTCCCCCCGTCGCCTCCTCGCTGGCGCTTAATTCGACATACTGATCCAAACCTAGCCTTAATGCGGTAGCCGCCAGTGGGCCTTCTTGGACAATGCTCGACTTGGCTTTGGACAGCATGCCTTGATCCCAGTTGGGATGATGCTCGTAAAGATACTGGGCGATGATCAGGCCCAGCACAGAGTCGCCAAAGAACTCCAGGCGTTCGTAACTGTCCGTGATCGAGTTGGCGGCGGCGGACCGGTGGCGCATGGCAAGGCGGAACACCTCTTCACTGCGCAACGGGATCGGTTTGGGGATCATCCTAGGCCAATTTCTTTAGCGCATCCGCGATGCGCGCCACTCCCTTCTCGATGTTTTCCCGGCTGGCCGCATAGCTCAGCCGCAAGTGTCCCACCCCTTCAAACACCGAACCCGGCACCGTCGCCACTTGAGCTTCCTCAAGCAGGTAGGCCGCCAAGTCCAAGTCAGTCGCGATCTTCGCTCCCAAGTAAGCCTTCACATCGGGAAAGACGTAGAATGCGCCCTTCGGTTCTCGCACATTGAGTCCGGGAATCTGTCGGAGAAGCCCCACTACCAGATCACGCCGGGCCTCAAACTCCGCCCGCATCCCCTCAACGGCTTCCGCAGGCAGGTTGAAAGCGGCGATGGCGCCCTTCTGGGCAAAGGAGGTCGGATTGCTGGTGACCTGGTCTTGGAAATTGGACATCGCCTTGGCCACTGGCACCGGGGCCGCCGCAAAGCCGATCCGCCAACCGGTCATGGAGTAAGTCTTGCTGCACCCGCCAATCGTAATCGCACGCTCGGCAATCTCCGACCCCAAGGCGGCGATACTCTGATGCTCGGCTCCGTAGATCAGCCGCTCATAAATTTCATCCGCCACCACCCACAGCCCGTGGCGCAAAACCAAAGCCGCGATCTCCTTGATCGTCTCGCGAGGCAACACGGCCCCGGTCGGGTTGCAAGGGCTGTTGAAGAGGATGATCTTGGTGCGTTTGGTGACCGCGGCTTTCAGATCGTTGAAGTCGGGCACGAAGTCGTTTTCGGCCTTGGTTTGCACCACCACCGGAACGCCCCCCGCCAGCCTGATCTGGTCGGCATAAGTCATCCAATAGGGAGCGATCAGAATGACCTCGTCGCCTGGATCGAGCAGGGTCATCATCGTGTTGTAGACCGAGTGCTTGGCCCCGCAGGAAACCACCACCTGGTCGCGGGCAACCTTGACTCCGTTCTCGCGATCCAGCTTCGCGACGATCGCGTCTTTCAGATCGTTGATGCCCGCGCTGGGCGTGTACTTCGTAAAACCAGCGCGGATGGCGTCGATCGCGGCGTTGCAGATCGGTTCGGGCGTGTTGAAATCGGGCTCTCCGGCGGCAAAGGAGATCACATCGATCCCTTCCGCCTTCATAGCATTGGCTTTAGCTGTAATGCTGAGCGTTGGTGAGGGCTTCAGCGCGCCCACGCGGCTCGAAAGGCTTATCGTGTTCACCGCTGAGAAGTATAGCCCCTCAGTTATACTGCCTTTGTGACCGACGTCTCCGGAAATCTGGGCGCGATCCCGCGTGCGGATAAGCGGGGGCTCAAGCTTTGGCTGTTGTTGGGCATCGGTTTCCTGCTGTTCCTGCTTCACTTGGGGCTGGGAAGTACGGATTTTGTGTCGCCTATCGGCGTTCTCCGTGAACTGTTTCGAGGCCGGGTGGAGGGCGATTCCGCCAATGCGGTGGTCTGGGCGATTCGGTTGCCCAAGGCTCTCTACTGCGTTTTGGCGGGCGGAATTCTCGGCGTGGTCGGCTCCGCCTTCCAGGCCCTCTTCCGCAACCCCCTGGCCGAGCCGTTCACCATCGGCGTCTCGTCGGGGGCGGCAGTGGGCGGGGCGATAGCCCAGGTGCTTGGGCTCGACCTGGGGTTGGCTTTTCTTGGCACTCCCTTGCTGGGTTTCGTCGGCGGACTGGCCTCGCTGGGGTTGGTGTTTGGTCTGGCGAGGCGTCGGCAGGGGACCGACACCACGACCCTGCTCTTGGCGGGCGTGGTCATCTCCTCGCTCCTCTCCGCCATCCTGAGCCTGATCATCCTGATGAGCGGGGAGGATTCCAGTCGTCTGATGCGCTGGCTCCTCGGCTCCACCAGCCCCCAGTTTATGGAGCGAGTCTGGGCGATGGCGGTTGTTCTGATCCTGGGAACTCTTATTCTCTACCGCCAGACCAAGCAGTTGAACGCCTTCGCTATCGGGGAGGACAGCGCCCGGCGTCTGGGAGTGGATCCCCGGCGGTTGCGCGCGGTGGTCCTGATCGTCGGAACCGCGATGGCGGCGACGGCGGTGGGGACGGTGGGGGCCATCGCCTTTCTGGGTTTGGTCGCTCCCCACATCTCGCGACGGGTTCTGGGCGTGGACTGGCGATGGTCTCTCCCTGGTTCTCTCCTGGTCGGCTCGGGATTGATGCTGGCCGCTGACGCCTTCGCCCAACGCGCCGTCCCGTGGATTGGGCAGGCGTTGACCGGCAAAGAGCTATTGGCAACCGACATCCCGGTCGGGGTCGTCACCGCCCTCATCGGCGCCCCCTCCCTCCTGATCCTCTTGAGGAGATCATCGTAAGGAGTGTTTCCTATCCAAAGTCAGGTTCCTTGGCCTTGACCTTGTGCTAATCTGCTCGCTGGGAGGCTTGAACCTATGGTTTTTTCATCTTCGGCTGACGACTCGGGCTGGGTGGCATCGCCCTTTCCGGGCGTCGCCTACAACTTTCTGAAGCTGGGCGGAGCATCGCCCGCAGTAGTGGCTTTGCGCCGGATCCAGACAGGGGCTACCATGCCGCCGCACCGACATCCGACTGTTGAGCGCAACTATCTGATCAGCGGACGTGCCCAATTGCTGGATGGCTCGATCATCGAGGCAGGGACCTACTTGGAGATCGCTCCGGGCGTTCGCCACGGCGCCACCGCTCTAGAGGAGTGTGTGTTCCACGACTCGTACGACGGCTCACTGGTTTGGGTGGAAGATTCGGGCGAGTTGATCTCAGTCAACTCCACGGGCGGATTCGATACCCTGGGGGTGATCAATGCGCCTCAAAGCAGCAACTTAGATATTTAGATCTGTCAGTAAAGCCTCGCTCCGTTTGGCACTTCCAAGCCAGGCTGGGCGAGGACCACTTCCCCTGGAGCCCGGTCGAAACCGCAGACCAAGACTTGGGATTCGAATCCGGCGATTCGTTTCGGGGCAAAGTTCACCACGGCGACTACCTGCCGTCCGATCAACTCCTCCAACCTATACACCTGCGTGATCTGGGCAGAGGCCTGTTTGATCCCAAACTCGGGGCCGAAGTCGATGAACAGCTTGTAGGCGGGCGTTCTGGCCTCGGGGAAGGGCTCGGCTCTCACAATCGTCCCCGCACGAAAGTCCACTTTCTCAAAATCAGCGTATTCTATCATCGCGCTAGGCCGCTCCTCCAATAACCAAGCGGGCCAGGAAAAAGCCGATCGTGCAAGCTGCGATACATAGGATCACGCTGCCGGCGATATAGCCTCCGCACGCCAGCCAGTTTCCCTTCTCCATCAAGCGAAACGACTCCCAGGAAAAGGAGGAGAACGTGGTGAATCCGCCACAAATGCCGACCGCGAAGAACAACCGGTAGGCGAAATGGGGTTGGTAGGCCAGTTCCCAGGCGAAAAAGCCGCCGATGATCAGCGACCCAAGGATGTTAATCGCGAAGGTCCCCCAAGGAAAAACCATGGCTCCCCGCTGTCCGAACCATTCCCCCAGCCAGAAGCGAGCGTTCGCGCCGATGAATCCACCCATCCCGACCCAAAGCGACTTGACGACCGATTCCATGAACGAATTTTAGCGTTCAGGGCACAAGTCTTATGAAACTTAGACCTATTGCTATTGGATGAAACGCAAACCATCGCTAGACTGTTTCACAAGAACATGGCGGAAACCAGTGAACGCAACGAGGCATGGCCTGCGTCTCCGCTTCGAGGGAGAATGAGACTCGTTTTTGCTGGACTCCTATCGGTTGGGATCGTCGCCATCGCGGCGGCGAATCCTCGCGACTTCACCATCAGTGTGAAGCCTATCTTTGAAAGCTCCTTTTCTTGGGCAAACGCCCCGGTGGCGGTGGACATCGAGAACAAGGGCCCGGATGCGGTCGGCCAGTTGTTGGCCACGGGCGAAGAGAAATCGACCCGCTACCCCATCGAACTTCCGACGGGAGCCAAAAAGAGGGTCGTTGCCTACCCCAGTGGGTCTGCATACGGCATGCCTCCCGAACTCTTTCTAGACACCGACCAGGCTCGAATCCAAATCCCGTTTCTTAGCAAGGGCTCTTATGTGTATGGCGGAATGTCGCTGGTTGCACTGATTTCCGACAATTCGGGCGAACTGGGATTTCTGCGGCAGGGAGTGGACACCAACCCCAACAACTCCCAAAACACATTCGGCGACGCCTACTGCCTGCCCGAGGATGCGCCGGAGAGGCCGGTCGGCTACCAGGGGCTCTCCGCCATCGTTCTTGGCGAAGGATCGGATCGCATCTCCGATGCGGCGGTTCGGGCCATCCAAAGCTACGCCACCACCGGCGGCACCGTCATCTTCGTCGGTGGCGCCTCCGCCCGAGTCTTGAGTGATCCCCGGTGGGCGGGTTTTCTACCTGGTTCGGGGTTCTTGACGACGAATGTGAAAGGGTCGCGCGTCCTCTCCCACATCCAGGGCGTGGCCTTCACGGAGGCGATGACGATATCTTCCGGCAAGCCCGAGCCGTTCGCCAAAGTCCAGAAGGATGGCGAGACTCCGATGATTCTTGAGCGAGGCTATGGGCTGGGGCGAGTCGTCGTCCTTGCTTTCAATCCATTCGAGGAACCCCTGGTGCGCTGGGCTGGACGGAGGCGACTGTTCAACCAGTACGCACGCGGCCTGGAGTCGCAGAGCGCCGCCCAGTTCTTGATGCAGTTCGATACGACGAACTCTTCATCCTACGATCCGTATGGAGAATCATACGGTTACCCGGTCCACCCTTCGGGAGTCTATTCCACGACAAACCCATCTGGCCAAAGCGACCCATTCAGCGTCGAGTTGCCGGGAGCCAGCAAGGTCTTCTGGATTCTTGCGGCCTTCTTCGTCACAGTTGTCCCGGTCAACTTCCTTGTCCTCCGAAAGCTGGGCAAGGGAGAGTGGGCTTGGGTCACGGCGCCGGTGATCAGCCTCGCCTTTGCGGGCATCTTCCTGAACCAGGCCAGCGACCTCTATTCGGCCAGCCTCTCCACCGCCACCAATGGCGCGTTAGTAGTTCAGCAAGACAACCCGGAGGCGATGTTCATCGGCTCGACCCAGATGTTCTTCCCAAACGGCGGAAGCTATGACCTCAAGATGGAGAACGTGGACCAGCTAGGGTCTGGACAGCAGGAGTACTACGGCTATTACGGCGGCGCCAGCCAATCCCGTACCCAGGTGAACCCAGTCGATACGGGCAGCATTCGCATTCCTGATCTACGGGCTGCAAATCTTGCTTTTGAACAAATCGGCTATCGACAAAAATTCAGCCAGTTTCCCAAAATTCAAATCCTTTCAGAAAAGCTGCCAAACGGGTTGGCGAAGGTGACCGTAAAAAACACAAGTTCCACTGACCTCCGCAATGCAGCTGTCATCGTTGCAGGCCTTCGACATGGCTTAAAACCGCTCAAGCCAGGCGAGGAACAGACCCTTCAGACTCCTTCTGAACCTAGTGCTCAGCATCCGCGAAACAACTCCCCGGCTGGTTCATCCCAGGCTGGTTCCGACTTTTTGGAGGGCTTAACGATTCGCCAACCTGTCATAGCCTTGGTATCCGACATCGACGGCCTGCAAGCCGGTCCCCAAATCGGCGCCATGGTCGCGGGACGATCCAACACCCGCCTCATCCACATTGCCCCATTGCCCACCAGGGAGGAAACCCGATGAAGATAGCAAGAATGCTTTTCACCGAGAACCCGATGATGATCGAGATCACGCGGTTTCGCCGCAAGTTTCTGGGTGGGGGCAATACGCTAAACGCGGTGGTCTTGGCCATGTGCGGCCTGATTTATCTCGGCATCCTCGCCCTCGTGTGGAACTACCGTGAAGCGGCCCATCCCATCGGCATCGTCTTTCTACAGACGGGTTTGTTCACCCTTCTGGCCCCCGCCCTTCTGCATGGGGCCATCGCCGGTGAACGAGAGCGAAGAAGTTGGGACTTCCTGCTCGTTGCTCCAATCACCCAGGCTCAGATCGTCTGCGGCAAATTTATGGGTGCGGCCGCAGCCATCCTCGTTTGCGCGGCTTTCCTTCTGGTTCCTATCCTGATCGGCGTCGTGTTCTACCAGGGCTACGCCTATGATCACACCGGAGCGAGCATAAGAACGGGCGCTAACTTGTGGAACCTCGCCCTATCCGAATCGCTGTCCATCTCCTGGGGCTTGATGGTCTGCGCGATGACCATCTTCTTCTCAGCCCGGTGCAAGCGAGCCTTCATCGCCCTCGGCACGGTCCTCGCCCTGCTGGTGGGCTCCCTTATCGTTTGGCCGATCCTAACCGTGAGCGCGACCCTAGGATCTCCGGACACGCTGCTCAACTTCTTCCATCCGTTTTGGGCCTTAACCCAAATTGAAGACTCCAGTCAGCCATTCCGCGAGGAAACTCTGCGCAACGGTCTCTATGGGCTTCCCCAAATCTTCGTTTATATCGGGATGACCGCCGTGTTCCTCGCCTGGACCGAGCGCACCCTCCGATTTGCCGACACCGAAGTCAATTTCCTCCCCAAACAAAAAAATGCTTGAAGTCAAGAACCTTCGCAAAGAATATGGCCCGCTGACCGCAGTGAGCGGCATCAGCTTCTCTCTGCAACCGGGAGATATTTTCGGATTTATCGGCTCCAACGGAGCGGGAAAGACAACAACGATCCGAATGATCTCCACCCTGCTGGAACCTACCGGCGGGACTGCGGTCTTGAACGGCGCCGACGTCCGCACCGATCCGATGCAGGTTCGCCGGATGCTTGGCTACATGCCTGACTTCTTCGGCCTCTACGACGACGTTAAAGTCTGGGAGTATCTCGACTTCTTCGCCGCGATCTACCAAGTACCAGTCCGCGAGCGGATGAAGGTCATCGACAATGTTCTGGAACTTACCGACCTCACAGTCAAAAAGAACTCGTTCGTCCAATCCCTCTCTCGTGGAATGCAGCAAAGGCTTTGCCTGGCAAGGTGTCTGGTCCACGACCCCCAGCTTCTGCTCCTCGACGAGCCTGCCTCCGGTCTGGACCCCCGTGCTCGCGCCGAGCTCAAGGAACTGATCGCTGAACTCGGCCGCATGGGCAAGATCGTCATCGTCTCCTCTCACATCCTTCCCGAACTCGCCGACTTCTGCAACACCGTCGGGATTATCGAAAAAGGCGACCTTCTGGCGTTTGGCCCGGTAGGGCAGATCATCCAGGGCATCCAATCCACCAGGGTCTTGAGGGTGCGATTCATTGGAACGAACGGCGAATTGAAGCATTTTGTGGAGGGGCGACCCCATGTCCAGTCGGTGGAACTGGCGGGCGATGGGGAGTTGAGGGTGGAGTTTACGGCTGGCGAAGAAGACCAGGCCGATCTCCTGAAATCCATTGTCCAAGCCAACTTCAAGGTGATCGGCTTCCGTGAAGAGGAAGCCGACCTGGAGGACGTCTTCCTCAAACTCACCACGGGGGCGGTTCAGTAGATGGGGGGGTGGTTTGCCAACAACATCGGCTGCTACTTCGGCAACGCCGCCGCGGTTCGGGATTTCCGTGTCCAGCTAAGAGGTAATCGCGCCATCCTGCTGTGGGGCTTCTACCTGCTAGTGCTGATCGGGTTCACCATGCTGGTTTATACCGGTAGCGCAAGCGGCGATCAAACCTCCATCGTCGAAGCCCAATCGCGGCTTCGCGGCTTTTACCAATCCGTCATGATCCTGCTCGCAGTGATGATCAACCTGATCTCCCCCGCCCTCACCGCCGGGTCCATCGTGATGGAGCGGCAACGGCGGTCGCTCGATCTCGTGTTTTCCGCCCCGGTCACTGCCAAGTACTACCTGGTGGGCAAGATGGTGAGCAGCTACCGCTACGTTTGGATGCTCCTCATCCTCTCCCTGCCCATCACCTCGGCCTGCGTGGTCTTGGGCGGCGCAACCTGGTCGGATGTCATCGCGGCCTACATCATTCTGTCTTTCAACGCCCTGATCTACACCTCGATGGCGCTCCTGCTGTCCACCCTGTCCCGCCAACCGGTCGCCGCCGTGGTTTGGAGCTATACCGCATCGATCTTCTACTCGATTTTTATGTCGATGATGGCCTTCCAGGCAGCCGCAATGGGAATGATGGGAATGTCGCGGACCCTGGAAGCGCCGTTTCTCGTCACGCTCAGCCCCTACGCCGTGGTCCAAGCCGCGCCCACTTTCACGACGATCTATGGCTATGAGGTTCCAAACTGGATCCTGGGCGGCATTACCGCCATCCTCCTGAGCAAGATCATGCTGTTGACCGCCGGGTCGGTGATGGCGGGCTTTGGGGCCAAGGAGACCATCAGCCTGCGTATCCACGGCATTGTCTACGCCTTCCTCGCCACCGCCCTTCTCTCCTATGGCACTTCGACTGCCTTGGGCATGGTTCGTTCGGCAACCAGCGCCGGCACGATTGGCTCTTCGACGTGGCAAGCTGGGTTCGACATGATGTTCGCTTGGACGCTAGGCCCACTGGTAGCGCTCCTTCCCTTCTTCACCTGCTATGGCATCGACGCGGAGCGGCGATATTGGTCAGACGGAGTGTTGCGGATCAGGAACACGCTGATCGGCACACCTTCGGGGGGACTTATTTACACCTTGGCGATCGTGTTGGCCTCCTATGCCGGAATCGCCTTTGTCCATAGTCAAGTGGGCCAATCGTGGCCATCCGGCGCGATCCTCTTCTGGACCCTCTCTTTCTGGGCCTTCATGTGGTCTCTAGGAAGGTTCAGCAGTAGCTTCAACATCGGTCTTCGGGCCGCCCGATCCCTGCACTTCACCCTGATGATGGCGCTTGTGGCCCTGCCCGTTCCCTTCTTCAGCGCGATGGGAGCCTTCAGCTCCGCGAATGCGGGAATCTGGGATATCTACATTCTCCGCCCCCTGATCGGAATGGAGGACAATCGACAAATCGCATGGGTGTACGGCATCCTGATGGTGGCCGGCTCATTCATCGTCACCTATATTGCGGAAACGAATGCCTCTCGTAAAGGCGTTTTACAAAGGTACGCGACATGAAAATCGATCTTGGAAATCTGAAACGGTTTGAGAAGCGGGTTCGGCTGGTCCGATCCTGGCGAGGTTTGACGGTCGGTCTGGTGGCTGGCGGTGTTGCCTGCGCAGTCTGGGCCGGACTCGACTGGATGCGGGTGGCCTATACCGAATGGTCCTGGATGGGATTCGTCCTGGCAGGCGGTGGTCTGATCGGAGCGCTGCTGGGCTACTTCGCGAAAGTCCCCGTCAAAGCCCTGTCCGACAGCATCGACCGACGTGGCGGCCTCCAAGATCGCCTCAAGACTTCGATGGAGGTCAATGGCGCCAACGACTTCGAGACCGCTTTGCGCCAAGACGCCAGCGAGAAAGTCAGCCACCTGAAGCCCAAGGAGCTTTACCCTGTCAAGGTGGGCAAGCTTCAGGCGGGTGCGGTGGCGATGGCCATCGTAGCCTCCGCCATCTTCCTCCTCGGCAATAGCCCGGCCCTGCTACCTCCTGACGCCCGCAAGGATCGGGAAGAGTTGAAGAAGCTGGGGCAGTCGGTGGAGCGGATCGCCAAGCCTCTGACCGAGCACGACAAGCCCGGCGACCTCACCGACGCCGAGCGCCGCATGGCCGAGGAGCTTCGCAAACTCCAACGCGATCTCCAAAAGTCCAAGATGGATAAAGAAGAGGCTCTCCAGAAAGTCAACGAACTCGCCAAGCAGACCAAAGAGATCGTCAAGGAACGCGCCGAGCTCACCTCCGATAACATCGAAAAAGCCGAATCCGCCCTGGAAAAGCTGCAAAAAGCCGAGTTGGAAAAAGCCGGGATCAAGATGGACCCCGAAACCTTGAAAGCCCTCCGCGAGATGAACCAGTCGCAACGCAAATCGGGAGATCCGAACGACAAGGGCAAGACGGACCAGCAGAAGTTCGATCAGAAGATGCAGCAACTGAACCAAGAGCAGAAGGCTCTAGAGCAGAAGCAGCAAAAACTGGAGGATCAGAAGTCGGAGATGCAAAGCAAGCTGGACAAGCTCAACTCCGAGATGAAGAATCCCAATCTCTCCCCTGAGCAAAAGAAAGCCCTGGAAGAGTTGCAGAAGAAGATGTCCGAGATGATGAAGAAGCTCGAAAAGGAGCTTGCCGAGATTCAGAAGATGATCGATCAGATCATGAAGAACAAAGAAATCCAGGAACTGATGCGCAAGATCAACGAGCATCCCAAGATGAAGGAGCTCCAAGAGATGGCCGCCAAGCTCGCCGAGAACGCCAAGATGGGCGAGAACGGCGAGATGCCCGAACTCAGCAAAGAAGACATTGAGGCGATGAAAGAGAAGCTCAAACAGGCCGAGGAGGCGATGAAAGAGCTAGCCAAGGAGCTTTCCGATCCCCAGGCTTTGGAAGAGTTCATGGAGCAATTGAAGGAAGCCCTGGAGAACATGGACCAGTTGGAACTCAACGCCGGAATGTGCTTCTCCTGCCTCAGCCTCTTTAATCTTCCCCTCCCCATGCTCGGAATGCCCAGCCCCGCCAACCCCATCGACTATATGGGCGTGGACACCGGCAAGATCAACAAGGATGAGAACGGCAAGGATGGCCAAGGCAAAACCACCCTTACCCAGATCAAGGGCCAAAGGCAGAAAGACGGCGAAGAATCCTACATCGAAATCAAAGGCCCCACCACCGTAGGCAACCGCTCAGGCGTGAAATACACCAAGGTCCTCCCCAGCTACAAAAAGAAAGCCGAGGAAGCCATGAACAAGAAGACGATTCCCAAGCAACATGAGAAACGGGTGAAAGAGTACTTCGACAGTCTGACGGGAGGGAAATAGCATGGCAACTGAGGCAAACGCAGAGTGGTTCAGATCGGCTTTCGAGCGGGTTCGTTCGGAGGTGAAGAAGACGATCGTGGGGCAAGAAGAGGTTGTCGAGGGTGTCCTGGTTGGGTTGGCTTCCAGTGGGCACGTCCTTCTGGAAGGGATGCCTGGCCTCGGCAAGACGCTCTTGGTAAAGAGCCTCTCCCAGGCCCTGTCCCTCCAGTTCTCCCGCATCCAATTCACGCCCGACATGATGCCCGCCGACGTGACTGGCACCAACATCCTGTCCCAAGCCGACTCCGGGGCGAGGGCATTCGAGTTCCGACGAGGTCCCGTCTTCGCCAACATCGTCCTCGCCGACGAAATCAACCGCGCCACGCCCAAAACCCAATCCGCGATGCTGGAGGCGATGCAGGAACGATCAGTCACGGTCGGCGGCAAGCGACATGAGCTTCCTGAACCCTTCCTGGTCATGGCCACCCAGAACCCAGTGGAGCAAGAGGGCACTTATCCCCTCCCTGAAGCTCAGCTAGACCGCTTCTTCTTCAAGCTCCTGGTCCCCTACCCCTCCAAAGCCGAACTCGCCGAGGTTGTCAACCGGACCACCGCCGGAACCCATGAAGAGCCGAGCGCAGTGGCAACCAATGAGGATGTCCTGCGAATGAGGTCCATCGTCCGAGAGGTCCCCATCGCCCAAAACGTGCTGGACTACGGTCTGTCGCTGGTCGTAGGCACCCACCCCGAAGGCGAAGGCTCCACCCAGATCGCATCCCGATACTGCCGCTACGGCTCCTCCCCCCGAGGCGCCCAGGCCCTCATCACCGCTGGCAAAGTCTTCGCCCTCCTGAACGGCCGCTTCAACGTCTCAAAGGAGGATTTGAAAAAAGCCGCCAAACCCGCCTTGCGCCACCGTATCCTGCTGAACTTCGAAGCAGAGGCGGACGGCATGACGGCGGACGCTGTGGTGGATCAGGTGATCTCGGCGGTAGAAGCAGGGGATAGAGATCCGATTCGGGTGTGATGATGAAGACAGGCATTCAGAGGAGCCTCCCCCTGCGAGGAACGAGTAGGGGGAGGGCAGGGTGGGGGTCGAGCGCCGAGTGTCTGTATAGGGATTACCAGCTAAAAGCAAGCGGAGGGAAACCGTGGCAAAGCTGACCCGCAACCTGAAGCCCGGAGCCATTGTCCAGGCTCGTGACTTGCGCCGCACCATGACGCGCTCAGAGAAGAAGCTGTGGTACGACGGCCTCAACCGCCATCGTCTTGGCTTCCACTTTCGCCGCGAACACCCCCTCGGCCCCTACTTTTTGGACTTTTACGCAGCAGGCCCAAAGGTCTGCGTGGAGTTGGACGGCAGTTCGCATGAGGGACGAGAAATCCATGACGCGATCCGCGACCAGTGGCTGGCCGAGTCGGGCATCCTCACGATCCGCGTGATGGTTGGAGAGTTGGATTGGACTTTCGGAGAGGTCTTGGAGCGGATTCAGCGGGCCTGTTACGAGCGGCTCGGGCGATTCGAGTATGAGCCAAGCCTCTGCTATTTGGAAGTTCCGGAGGGAGGGCTGATCGTTTCCAAGCGCTCGGCAGAAGTACCCCCACCCTACCCTCCCCCTACTCCTGCGTCGCAGGGGGAGGCGCCCCGATGACCACCCTCCTTGACCCCCGAGAATTCCGAGTCTTGGAAGGACTCCGTTTTGCGCCGCGCAAGAGCTTCACCGGGAAAATCCGGGGGGAGAGGCTGACTCAGAAGAAGGGTATCTCCATTGAATTCAGCGATTACCGCGACTACACCGAAGGCGACGACCTGCGACATCTCGACTGGAACGTGTTGGCCCGCCTCGAAACCCCGATCATGAAAACCTATCGGGACGAAGAAGACTTGGCGATCCACCTTCTCCTCGACTCCAGCCCAAGCATGACCTTCGGCGACCCGCCCAAATCCGACGCCGCCAATAAGCTCGCCACCGCCCTGGGCTACCTTGCTTTGTCAGGCGGCGATGCCCTTTATCCCAGACGCATCGGGATCAAAGAGCCGCCCTTGCCCGCGCTCCGGGGAAGATCCGCGTTTGTCAGACTCAACGGGCTCCTCAACTCCCCAGTCGGCGACCCGACCGAGGGCGCATCTTTGAGCGGAGCCCTGCGAGGATTCGCAAACTCCTCGGCGAGGACCGGGCTGGTGGTCCTTATCACCGACGCCATGGACCCCGAGATGACCACCGCCATCCGCACTATCGGCGGCAGGGGACATGAGCTGTTCCTCATCCAAATCCTCAGCGACGTCGAGATCGACCCCGACCTGGAAGGCGACCTGCGACTTCTGGACGCCGAGACCCCCGGCAAAGTCGAAATCACCGCCAACAGCTTCGCCCTCAAAACCTATCGCGAGAATCTGAAGAAGCACAACGACGCCATTCGCGACGCCACCCTACGCATCGGCGGCCGCTACACCCTCGTCAACTCGGCGGACTCCGTGGAGAAGACGATCCGGGATGTCTTGAAGCGAGAGGGGTGGGTTAAGTGATTGCTGGATTGCTGGATTGCTGGATTGCTCGATTTTGGGAGTTGTCTCGCATTCTCACAATCACGCCCTCACGCCATCACGCCTTCACGCCATCACTCATTCAAGCAATCCAGCATTCAAGCAATCCAGCAATCGGAGGTCTCCCATGAGCCTCCAAAACCTCGGCGCTCTCATGTGGCTGATCCCACTGGCGGGAATCATCATCCTGCTTTACCTTCTGCGCATGAGGCGACGAGACGTAAAGGTTCCTGCCACCTTCCTTTGGCCCGAGCGCACCGAGGAAATCCGCGCCAACTCCCTCTTCCAAAGGCTTCGGTTCTCTTGGCTTCTTATCCTCCAACTCCTCGCCCTCTGCCTGGTGGTCTTCGCCCTCGCCAAGCCCCAGACCCAGCAGAAAGGACTCACCGGTGAGGTCACCGTCTTGGTAGTAGACGCCTCAGCAAGCATGGGCGCGACCGACGTCAAGCCTTCGCGATTTGAGGAAGCCAAGAAACTGGCCCGCGAAGCCGCCGAGTCTGCCAAGCCGGGCGACCGGATTGCGCTGATCGAGGCCGGTCCCAACCCCCGCGTGGTCTTCTCCCTCAGCAACGATCCCCAGAGCCAGATCGGCAAGATCGAGGCGATGGAGCGGTCGGATGCCGAGGTCGATATCGGAGAGGCGCTGAGGCTGGCGGCGGCGCTGGTGGGAACCGAGGAGTCGGCGCGGATCGTGCTCCTGTCCGACGGTGTTTTCGAACCCGTCAAGGACTTCTCCCGAGGCAAGGCGTCCCTGGTCTACAAAGCCATTGGGGACAACGACCACAACCTCGCGATCTCCGCCCTCGGTATCGCCGACACCGGGCAGGGGCGGCAGGTGTACACCGCGGTTCGCAACCCCAGCGGCGCGCAACTCTCCGGCACGCTCAACCTCTTCGCCGACGGCAAGCTGATCGACTCCGAGAAGATCACGATCGCGACCAACAAGACCTGGGGCAAGACCATCGCCGCGCCCGCGGGAGCCAATGTCATCGAGGCCAAGCTGGACGCCAAGGACCTGTTGGAGGCGGACAACTATGCGGTCGCCCTTGCCAATCCCGGAGCGTCCCTGCGAGTCCTTCTCATCGGCAAAGGCGACTTTTTCCTGGAGAAAGCCCTCTCCCTCGACCCCCGCGTCACCCTGGACCGGGCCGATGAGGTTCCGGTGGAAGAGAGGGGTCGCGGCGCGGGCGGGACCTACGATGTGGTGGTGTTCGATGGGGTTGACCCAATCCCGGTCAAGGCGCGAGGCGTTCTGTCCCTGGGCGCGGTCGGCCCCGATACTCCGGTCACTGCCAGCGGCACAGTCAAGTCGCCCAACTTCGTCTCCGCCGAGCAGGCCAAGATCATGGAAGGGGTGGACTTCGAGGGCGTCTACATCGACAACGCCCAGCGGGTGAAGCCCAAGTCGGAGGGACAGGTCGTGGCCAACGGGTCGGCGGGGCCGCTGGTGGTGGTGTCGCGAGGTGACCAGCGCCAAGTCTATCTCGCCTTCTCCCCCCTCCAATCCGACTTTCCCCTCAGCATCAGCTTCCCCATCTTCATCGCCAACTCGCTGGACTACCTCGGCGGCGAGTCGGGCTCGGGAGTCCTGGCGGTCCGCGCCGGGCAGACCTTCAACGTCGCCGCGAGCAAAGCCGGGACGATCAAGCGGCCCGACGGTGAGACCCGCGAAGTAGACTCCAACGGCGTCACCGCCGTGGTCCGCGACGCCCGACAGGTAGGCAAATACAACCTGAATATCGACGGCAAACAGCGCCCCGTCTACGCCACCCTGCGAAGCGACCGGGAATCCCGCATCGCTCCCGAGGTCGATCTGGAGTTGGGCGGCGGGTCGGTCAAGGCGGTAGACGCCCCCCTAAGATTCGCCGACTTCTGGCGTCCCCTACTCATCCTCTGCCTCCTGGTTTTGGCCGGAGAGTGGTGGATGTTTGCGAGGAAGTCGTGAGGACGGTGTTGCGGCGTTGCGGCATTGGGGCCAACACGCCCCGTGTAGGGAAAGTAAGAATCCTCGACACCTTTATTGAAAGAGATTTGCGCACGACCAAAGGGCAAAGTTCGCGATTTCAAGGCTTAAGTTCGCGAACTCTAAGTGTTTGCTCGCGACTTCAAGACCAAAAATCGCGACCTCAAAGGTTGTGTTCGCGATCTTTACCTCTCGTCACCGCCACTTTGCGTTTCGTTTCGCCCCCTTTGAGCTTGACTGCCTCCACATTGCCGAGGATTTCGCGAACAAAACTTCGCTTGAGCCCAATGCCCCAACGCCGCAATGCCGTAAAGCCGGAGGCCGTCCATGAGATTCACTGATCCCCTCTGGCTCATCCTCCTGATCCCTGCCGCCGTTGGGCTGTGGTTCACTTTCCGACATGTCCACGGCATGGCAAAAGGCCGGAAGCGGGTGGCGTTTGGGATTCGATTCCTGCTCGTGGCCCTGCTGGTCGTCGCCTTGGCCGGGCCGGAATCCCATCGGCCCAACCGGGGCGTCGCCACCATGTTCCTCCTCGACCGGAGCGACTCCATCAAGAGCGATGAGGCCAAGCGAGCGGAGGAGTTCATCGGCGCGGCGATGGAGAAGCTTGGCCCCGAGGATGTCGCCGGGCTGATCGCCTTTGGCCGGGAGGCCGTCATCGACACCGCTCCCGGCGGACGCCGGAACCTGGGCCAAGTCCTCAGCAAGGTGGATGGAAGCGCTTCCGACCTCGCCGGGGCCATCCGACTCGCCAGCGCCGCCTTCCCCGAGGGCAAGGCCAAACGGATCGTGGTTCTCAGCGACGGCAACGAGACCTCCGGCGATGCCGCGGAAGCCGCCGAGGTCGCCGCGACCGACGGGATCGGCATCGACTACGTGCCCCTCGGCATCGAAGACAAGCACCAAGAGGCCAGCGTCGTCGATCTGCGCGCCCCCGACGAGGCCCGAGTCAACCAGCCGTTCGATATGCGGGTCATCATCGACTCCACGACGGCGGGCAAAGGCGTTTTGGAGATCGACCGCGACGGCAAACTGGTCAAGACCGTCCCCGTCACCCTGACCGAAGGCCGCAACGCGATTGTGGTCAGCGACAAGTTGGACCAGGCTGGCTTCAGCCGCTATCGCGCCACCCTCAAGATGGAAGGCGACCGCGATACCCGCAACAACATCGGCATGGGGTTCGTCGCCGTCCGGGGCAAGCCCCGCATCCTGGTGATGCAAGAGGACCCCAGCAAGAAGGAACTCGCCAACGCCCTCACCAAAGCCGGGATCGATATCGACCTGGGCGGCCCCGGCGGACTCCCCACCCGCGCCGAGCAGATTCAGCGCTACGACGCCGTGGTCTTCAACGACATCAACGCCGCCAGCATTACCGAACAGCAGATGAAGCTGATGCAGGCGGCGGTACGGGACAGCGGAGTCGGATTCGCCATGATTGGCGGCGAGAACTCCTTCCTACCCGGCGGCTACTACGGCACCCCCATCGCCGAGGTCCTCCCCGTCGATCTCAACATCCGCCAACGCAAGACCTTCCCCAGCACCTCGGTCCTCATCGTCATCGACTGCTCCGGCTCGATGAGCATGATCGAGGACGGCGTCCAGAAGCTGCGTATGGCGGCAAAGGCGGCGGAAGAGACCGTCAAACTCCTAGCCCCCACCGACCGCGTGGGAGTGGCGGGAAGCACCGACGGCATCGAGTTCGTCGCCCCTATGCAGCCCCTGACCGACAAGATGGCGGTCATCAACCAGGTTCGGAAGATCGACATCACCGGCGGCGGCATCTATATCGGCCCCTCGGTGCAGGCCGCCGAGCCCGTGCTGAGAAGAGAGCCCAGCAAAGTCCGCCACCTGATCATGCTGTGCGACGGCAACGACTCCACCGACTGGCGCGACGCCATGCAACGGGTCGCGGGGATGCGCGCGGCCCAGATCACGACCACCGTCGTCGCTATCGGAAATGGAAAAGACGTGCCGATGCTGAAGCAGTTGGCGAACGTCGGCGGAGGCCGCTTCTATCTGGCCACCAAGGCCCGCCAACTCCCCGCTATCTTCACCCAAGACGCCGCCATCATGTCCCGCTCCGCCATCGAGGAAGGCCGCTTCTTCCCCAAGGTGCAGGCCGGAGAGGAGATTCTGCGCGGTATCTCGTCCCTGCCCCCGCTCCTCGCCTACTGCCTCACCGACGCCCGCCCGCTGTCGAGAGTTGGGATGAGGACCCACAAAGACGACCCGCTCCTCGCAACCTGGCAGTACGGCCTCGGTGCTTCCCTGGCCTTCACCTCCGACGCCCAATCTCGCTGGGCGCAGGGTTGGGTGGGTTGGGAAGGGTTCGAGGCATTCTGGTCGCAGGCCGTCCGCTCCATCTCCCGCCGCGCCACCCTCAATAACTACCAAGTCTCGGTGCGGCAAGAGGGCGGCAAGGGCGTGATCGAGATGAAGGGCTACGACCGGCTGGGCAATCCGCTCACCTCGGAGAACGCCACCGTTCGGATTGCCGCCCCCAACGGCCAGTCCAAAGAGCTCACCCTTTCCCAGCAGGCTCCGGGAGTCTACGAAGGCGCGTTCGATGCAAGCGAACTCGGGTCCTATGTCGTGACCGTCGCCGAGAAAGACCCCTCGGGCGGCACAAGGGTGAGCGCCAGCGGCTTCTCGGTCCCCTATCCCCCCGAGTACCGAAGCTTCCGCCCCAACCGCCCCCTGCTCAGCCAAGTCGCCAAGACCACCAAAGGCCTGGAGCTAAAGGACCCGCTGGAAGCCCTCCGCCCGGTCGACAACCCCGGCAAATCCATCACCGAACTCTGGCCTCTCTTCGTCCTCCTCGCCGCCCTCCTGATCCCCATCGACGTATGCGTGAGACGCCTGGCCATCCCGCTGGCCGAACTCCTCGCCAAGCTCTGGGCCAAGCTACGATCCCGAAAGGAGGTCGCCACCGCGCAGACAGAAGTCGTAGGACGTCTGCAACAGGCCAAAGAAAGAGCCCGCACCACCTCCGACACCCCCGTCACACCGAGCACGCCCATTGCTCCTTCCGAACCCGTCCAGCGAGAACCCGTCAAACCCGCCGCCCGCCCCACGACCTCTGCCGGTTCCAGTTTGTTGGAGGTGAAGCGGAGGAAGAATGAGGATAAGGAGTAGGGTCCGAGCCCCCTTGAGGGGGTTGGGGGTGTGGCCAGGTTCCCCATTGGTATCGAAGAAGCCCAGGCCAAGGTGGATTGAACTATACATGTGGAGAGCCGTGCGCCACCCCCAACCCCCTCAAGGGGGCTCGGATCGCGAGTGTGCCCAACGCCTACCCAAACTTCCCCAGCAACGCCCTCAATGCCTCGACCATGCTGTACTTGTTTCCCGTGTGGGCGATCATGCTGAGGATTTCTCGGATGTTCAGGATCTCAAACCGCTCCGTCCATCCTGGCTCCAACGGATTCACCGCCCGATATGCCTCCAAGAACTCCGGACCGACCCCATCGTAGGCGCAGGTCATGGATAGCTCCGCCTCGGGCCAGCCGTAGTAGACCGCGGGGTCGATGACGGCGGGCTGGCCGTCGGGAGCGACCAACATGTTGCTGGTCCAGAGGTCGCCGTGGATTAGGCTGGGCGGCTGATAGGGGATCAACTCCGGCAGTCTCGCCGCCAACTTCTCCACCTGCCTCCGATCCTCTGCCGTCAGATTCTCCTCCGCCAACGGCTCTCCCAGGAACCGGAGCATCCGAGTTCGGGCAAAAAACTCCCACCCATCGTCCGACCAGGTGTTGTCCATGAGCAGGGTGCCCAGGTAGTTGTCGTGGTCGAACCCGTACTGGGGCTTGGAGTTGGAGTGCATTCGCGCCACCCGCCGCCCAAACTCCTCCCAAAACCCCGCCCCCGGCTCATGCTTCCCCAGGTCCTCCAAGAGAAGGTGGTCGTCGCCGACGCTCAGCACCTTCGGCACCCGTGGCCCACCCGGAACCACCAGCGCTCGTAACCCCTCAGCCTCGATCTGGTAGAGGTTGGGCGGAGGAGTTGCGCACTGCTTGAGAACGAAGGTGCCTTCCGAGGTAGTGATGCGCCGGGTCAGGCTGATCATGCCGCCTTCCAGCTTTTCCTCCGACTGCATGTCGGCCAGCAAATCCATCCCCCTATTTTGCCTCCTCACGCTCATGCCTTCGGCAAGAATTCAAGTTCTTCCACCTAACCTTCGACAAGCCTCGCTTATTATCCCGAGGGCAGACGCGTAAGGCCACACGCGCATTGCCTCATATGAAATCCGACCGGAGATAGTCCGTTGCCTCAAAACAAA
>CAZCSP010000029.1:0-58834 GCA_964501275.1 uncultured Fimbriimonadaceae bacterium
TTTTGTTTTGAGGCAACGGACTATCTCCGGTCGGATTTCATATGAGGCAATGCGGTGTGCCAAGTGCGGCAAAGCCACCTGGTACACTCTCCGTCAATCGCCTCACACCCGGTAGTAGTTGGCCTTCATGAACTGATGCCACTCGCCTTTTTCGTCCTGGCCATAGGACGTCAGCGTTCGGTGGTTGTCGTCGATAATCTCGATCACGTCGCGGTAGTTCGCGGTTTCCCCGTCCTTCTCCATATGCGGACCTTCGCAGTTGAGCGTCATGGTCTTGCCGTCTGCGCTTAGCTCGCCCACATATTTCCAAAGGTGGGAAGACATGGAGGCGAACCAGCACCCGCGGTACTCCTTGAACGAAACATCGTAGCCCAGCGCGGTTTTGTACTCCATCGTCGAGCCGTCGGGCATCGAGCCCTTCCCTTCGCCAAACGCCCAAAGACCGCCCATGTCTTTCACCACTTCGGAACCGGTCGATGTCTGGGTCGGACCATCCGGCCCCATCACCATTTCACTCTCGGTGCGCCATTCACCAACCAGATTCTTAAGCCATTCATGGGCTTGAGTGGGCTTCGTTCCCATCTCCATGGCGTCTTGCGTCTCCGTTGTACTCATCTCAAAAAACCTCCAGTGGTTCTTGTTTGACGAGAGTTTGGCACATAGCAGATTGGAGCGGGCTACGGCATAACCAGCGTCCACTTCTCGCGTCTGGCCTGGTCCCAGTTGGCGACGAAGGAGTACCAGTTTCGGAGCGGCTTGCCCTTGTAGGTGAGGCCGTGATCCAAGGCGGGGATGGCCTGGAGCCAGTAGACGCGCCACTTGATCCCGTCGCGTCCCCAGCGGTCGGCGTTCATGCGCTGAGTCTTGCCAATGCCGTCCGGCTTCCAGTCCTCGATATCGGTCTCCATATAGCGCGGATTGGCCCAGTCATAGTCCTTTTCACTGTTCGGCGCATAGTGGGTCCAGCCGCAGCGGGCGGGATTGGTGACGATCTTATGGCTGGCATCGCTCCCCACAAACTTCCCCCAAAAGAGAAGTTCGGACCACTTGTCCTGAGGGGTGAAGTCGCGCCCGTCGGCATAGTTAAGCAAGTGCTCCAACTGGTGCATGTGGTTCTCTAACATCTCACCCACGCCCCGGCCGTAGTTGTAGTGGTAGACCGTATAGGTTCGATCAAAGACCGGTAAATCCTTATTGTCCCGATCCGAGTTGCTGACATCGCCAGTCGGGCTGGACATATTGGACTCCCAAAGCCCGTTAGGGCCATGGTAGCCCCACATCCAGATTTCATCGACCTTCTCCGTCTCCACCCACCGTTTGGCGTTGATGCGGTTCATGATCGCGTTGTAATCCGGCATTGGCGGGTTGTTTCTAACGGGCGGTCGAGTGGGGATTGCCTCTTTGTACTCAACCGACCCGACCACCTCGTAGCGCAGGGCGGGCTTGGCGTTGGGATTCTTATATCCTCGGAATCGAGAACCCTCCTCCAGAAGCTGGCAAGCTTCCTTGGTCAGCCTTTCGGTTTTGGCCTTCAGATCGGCGTAGGTGCCGCCCACATCCTTGGTGGCAGCCATGTCGATCATATCGCCCTTTACTGGGAAGTAGCTGACGACAAAAACCTTGATGGTCTGGGTTTGGGACTGGGCAAGCGCAGTCACGGCTAGGAGGGTTGCAATCATGAATTCGAGACTACCTGGACGTACCGCCGCCGAGGCTCAAACGGAGAATTTGAACCACAAATAAAGCAGTCAATACTTCACACGCACATAGATCGTGACCTGCACGGACGGCTCTACCATCGCCGGGTTGATCACGTGGTCGAAGTCTTTGGGACTCAAGGCGTTGAAGTAGAACGTCTTCGGCTTTCGAGCGCGCTGGACGTTGACGTTTTGCCGATAGCCGATCACCTCTTCTGACTCCTGAGCCACATACGAATCGTACATCTCGGTTGGGTAGTAGGTGCTCAGCAGCCCAGGGGCCACGAGCGTCAGTTGTCCAACCTTCACGCCCAGCAACTCCTCCTGATCCGCAACCTTCGCCTTGATTACCCGCGCGGCCTCTTGCAAAAGTCGCTTGCGAATGGGCGCGATGTCCTTGATCACGTAGTCCACCTTCACCAGGTCGAATATCTCCGCCTTTGAGGCGGCCAGCGTTAAGCGGTCGAGCATCGCCTTGTCTTTATAACGGACCGCGATGTTCTTCTTGACTTCAAACCCTACGACTACCTCTTTGATCAGGCCATCCTGGGACGTGTCATAGCCATAGATTCGATTCTGGGCGACGAAATCCAGATGGTAATCCGTTGGCGCAACCTTCAACTGCTGCAAACTGGCCGTGAACGCCTTGACGCTAGAGTCCATCTTGCGCTGAGCCTCCTCCAGGGTCTTTCCTTCCTGGTTGATGCCAAAGACCGCGACATACTCGTCGGCTTCGACGTTCATCAAAATGCTGGCATCGAAGAACCGACCGTCTCCAAGTGGAAAATTCCGCTTCGCAAGCTCGCTTGCCCGCGCCGCCTCCGCGCCGCTCTGCCCCCTTTGACCTCCATAGGCGGCGCTTCCGCCCCCCACTTGAGCCATTCCCGACAAGGCCAGTGCGGCGAGCGACAAGATCGAAAACAACTTAAACATAGACCCATTCTCCTTCCCTGCTTTCACTGCAGGAACGGTCGAATAGACGGTTGGAGCCGGAGGGAGGTAACAGAGCCCCGCCCGCAGTAGACTGCTCTTCGATGATCTTCGAGACCGAGCGGCTGCTTTTCCGACACCTTCAACCAGGGGATTTCGAGAACCTCTACCGGCTCTATTGCGACATCGACATCCGCCGCTACTTCCCCGACGGAGTCCGTACGGCTGAGGAAACTCGCGAGGAGTTGGAATACTTCCTGGAAGGGCATCCCAAAGATCGGCGGCTGGGCCTCTGGGCAGCGATTGAAAGGACATCCGGCCAGTTTGTTGGCCGCTGTGGCCTTTTGCCCTGGGAGATCGACGGCGTTCTGGATGTCGAGATCGCCTATATGATCGACAAGTTGCGCTGGCGCGAGGGCTTTGGGTCCGAAGCCGCTCGCGGGCTGGTCTCCTATGCCTTCGACAAACTCGACTTACCAAAAGTGATCGCCCTCATCGACCCCGAGCACAACGCCTCTATCCGCACCGCCATGAGCGCGGGACTTACTTTTGAAAAGGAAACGGTGATGGACGACCTTCCGACGGTGGTCTATTCAAAAATTCGCGTCTAGCCAATCTCCATCCAAACCTCCACTACCTGGCTCTCCTCCAACCCCTCCGCCTTCCGAATCTTGTCCTTGAGCGGCAAAATGTACCGCCCATCCTTGGGCCACAGGGCAGTCTTCCACTCGGTACCCCCAATCCGCGCCACCACCGGAATCATCCCCCACCCATAGGTCACCAGCCGCCCCACCTCCTTGATCCGCCGCGAGTCCTCTTCCGGCACGGTCACGAAGTAAAACGGCGCCGGCCCCCGCCAGTACCAGATGTCGCCGCTGAAGTCGAGGGTCATAACCCCAGCATATCATCCGTCCAATCAGGAAGCCGCGAGTCGCTTTACTGGTAGATTTTTGCTCTCCCGCCACGCCCCGTGCCGGGGGAGCGGAAGGCTAACTGCGGGCCTGCTCAAACAAAAACACCCCATTCTTGTTCGCGCTAACAATATCCACCAGCCCATCCCCATTCACATCCTGAACCACAAACAAAGTCCCAACCCCCGAGTCCTCGTCGATGATGTGCCGGGTCCACTTCACGCCCTCGGACGTCCGCTCAAGCTCATAGCGCACCACCCAATGCGGCTCCTCGGAACCCACATCCACGCCTGGCGGATGGCCCCATTTTCGTTTGCCGGTTATGAGGTTCCATCTCTCCCCAAGCTTGACCAGGTTCGCGGAGTGGGTGACCGAGACGGTGTTGTCGATCTGGTGTCGCTGAAACTTCCCTTCTCCCAGATTCTCATGCCACCAGACGCCCCGCGCATGGGCCGAGGTGGTGAGGATATCCAGCCGCTTGTCGCCATTCACATCCAGCCCCAGCATCTGGGCGCAGTCCGGCCCGAGATCGGCTTTCACGAAGGTCCAGGGGCTTCGGCGAGGCTCGGGCGGGGAGACGTAGTAGCCGTCCTTGGTGATGATCTCATTGCGGCCATCGCCATTCACATCGGCCACGCCCAGACCATGCGAATACCGATGAGCCCCCGCGCCTTTGGCATCGCTCACCGGGTAGCGAATCCACTCCTTGGTAGGATCGGGACCAGGCTCGAACCAGGCCAGGATGGAGTCGTCAAACCCCATCACCAGAACCTTCTTCCCATTGCCCAAAAGGTCACCATAAAAGATGCTCTCATTGCAGGCGGAGGGCCAGATGAGATGCTCCTTCCAAGGCCCAGGAGGGCCCTTCGGATTCTCCCGCCAAACCGCCTTCTCCCCCGGCATCCCGATGAGAATCTGGTCCACCCACCCGTCCTTGTTCAAGTCGTCCGCCCAACTGAGGAAGGCGTTGCTGTATTGGGTTCGCGGGTCCAGCTTGACAAACGGCGCAATCTCATGAGGCTTCCAAGAAGGCGCCTCATACCAAACGTTCCCGGCGATGACATCCAACTTCCCATCCCGATTCACATCCCCAACCGCCACGCTCTCGGAACCGAATCGGGTGTCGATAACGTGTTTTTTGAATGTGGGCAGAGGACTGACGAGCAATAGGGCAAGAGTGAGACTAAGCATGGGAATCCATCCAAGGCCAGCTTACCGGGATATCCAAACACCTACCGTCAAAGCCTTGACAAAGGCTCTTCCCAGCCCATACTACAAAAATAGGGCCTATAAGTCAAAAAAGTCTTATAGGCCCTATTTTGAAGAAACGGAGACAGCTGGACTTTAGAAGTCCATGTCTCCCATGCCGCCGCCCATTCCACCGGGCATGCCGCCGCCGCCTGCCTTCTTGGGCTCGGGCTTCTCGACCACCAACGTCTCAGTAGTCAAAACCAAGCCAGCGATGGAGGCCGCGTTCTGGATGGTAGACCGCGTGACCTTCGCCGGATCGACGATGCCCGCCTTCACCATATCCACGATCTCACCGGTCACGGCGTTCAGACCCTGGCCGTCCTTCGCAGAACGAACCTTGTCCACAATCACGCTTCCCTCCAAACCGGCGTTACCGGCGATGGTGCGGATCGGGGCTTCCAGGGCTCGCTTGACGATAGCGATTCCGGTGGCTTCGTCGCTGGAGAGGCCCTTGGCGTCCAGAGCGGTCGCGGCCTTCAGCAGAGTGACTCCGCCTCCGGGAACGATGCCCTCTTCAACCGCGGCTCGGGTTGCGGAGAGGGCGTCCTCGTATCGGTGCTTCTTCTCCTTGAGCTCAGTCTCGGTGGATGCGCCGACCTTGATGACCGCCACGCCGCCGCTGAGCTTGGCCAGGCGCTCTTGAAGCTTCTCGCGGTCGTAGTTGCTGTCGGTCTTCTCGATCTGGCTCTTGATGAGCGCGATGCGGCCCAGAACGGAATCCTTGGTGCCTGCGCCCTCGATGATGGTGGTGTCTTCCTTGGTGATGACGACCTTCTTGGCGGTGCCGAGCATGTCGATGGTGACATTCTCAAGCTTGGTGCCCAGGTCCTCGCTGATGAACTGGCCAGCGGTGAGCGTGGCGATGTCCTCAAGCATGGCCTTTCGTCGGTCGCCAAAGCCGGGAGCCTTGACGGCGGCGATCTGCAGGACGCCTCGGATCTTATTGAGAACGATGGTCGCCAGAGCGTCGCCCTCGATGTCCTCAGCAATGATGATCAGCGGCCGTCGAGCGGCGGCGGCCTTCTCCAGGAACGGCAGGAAGTCCTGCGCGGTGCTGATCTTCTTCTCGTGGATGAGGATCAGCGGGTTCTCCAGAACGGCTTCCATTCTCTCAGGGTCGGTGACGAAGTAGGGGCTGATGTAGCCTCGGTCGAACTGCATCCCCTCGACGACTTCGAGAGTGGTTTCGCGACCCTTCGACTCCTCAACCGTGATCACGCCGTCCTTACCGACCTTATCCATGGCCTCGGCCACGTGCTTGCCAACCTCGGGATCGTTGCCCGCGATGGTGGCGACGAACTCGACCTGCTCCTTGTCCTTGATCGGCTTGGCGGTCGACTTGATGGTGGCGATAACCTGCTCAACGGCCTTGTCGATGCCGCGCTTCACCGCAATGGGGTTTCCACCGGCGGCAACGTAGCGAAGGCCCTCGTTGACGATGGCCTGGGCGAGGACGGTGGCGGTGGTGGTTCCGTCGCCGGCGACGTCGTTGGTCTTGCTGGCGACCTCTTTGCAGAGCTGGGCGCCCATGTTCTCATAGGGATCCTCAAGCTCGATCTCCTTGGCAACGGTCACGCCGTCCTTGGTGATCGTCGGGCTTCCCCACTTCTTGTCAAGAACGACGTTCCGACCCTTGGGCCCAAGGGTGACTTTAACTGCGTCGGCGACTTTATTGACGCCTCGCTCAAGGGCGCGACGTGCGACCTCATCATAAATCAGGGTTTTTGCTGGCATGTGATTCTCCGTATTGCTGGATTGTGGGATTGCTTGAATGCTTGATTTCTGGGGATTGCCGGGCGGTTAGCCAATCGAGCAATCTAGCATTCAAGCAATCGAAAATCAGTTGAGGATTGCGTAAATCTGATCCTCGTCCAGGATCGTGTAGTCTTCGCCGTCGACGGTGACTTCGTTTCCGCCGTACTTGCTGAAGAGCACGCGGTCGCCGACCTTGACGGTGAGCTGGTTCTTCTCGCCGCTGTCGAGGGTGCGGCCTTCGCCGATGGCGATGACCTTGCCTTCGGTGGGCTTCTTCTTGGCGCTGTCGGGAAGGTAGATTCCGCTGGCGGTCTTCTCTTCCGCCTCGACAAGCTGAACGACGACTTTATCGCCGAGTGGCTTTAGAGCTGGCATGGTTTTTCTGGATTCCTCCGAATCAGGATTCTTGGTGTTTTAGCAGTCCCACGCGGGGACTGCTAAATTATCCCCTATTGGCACTCGAAACTGTCAAGCGCTGGGACCTGCGGACCCGTGATGCCTAATGGTGGTGATGGACCTGGCCCCGTAGACTCTGGATGGATCGTGCCAGGGCTCCAGCCGCAACCCCCGCACCCAACACCGAATGCCCAATGCCCAATACCCAACGAGTAAACTCCCCGTGTGGCAAAGACTCCCTGGCTCCTTATCGGCAGCATCCTGATCGCATCCTGTGGAACGACGAAGAAAGATGAATCCTCCCTCCCGCCCATGGCCGACCCCAACGCCGGCCCAGCGATCTCCCAGAGGGCGGAGAAGAAGCCTGCCGACGCAGCCGAAATCAAGGAGCTCCTGGACCTGGAGGAGTACCCCGGCTCGGAACAGGTGGAGAACAACCGCCTTATCGACCCATCCCTGGCGCCCGACGAAGCCCGCTTCGAACTCGTTCGCCGTTCCAAAGACGCCTCCGACAAGGTGATCGCGTTCTTTGAAGACAAGCTCGGAGAAAAAGCCATCGGTTCGGCCGGACACAAAGAGATCTTCGGCCGCACCCAGCGAGGCAACAACATCAAGGTCCATGTCGACAGCGAAGGTGAAGGCTCCAAGTACACCTTAATCGTCATCGCTTACAGAAAGTAGGCGATAGGCTCAAGGACGCCTCTTCGAGCTGATGTGGAATTCTTGCGGCGACGAGCTTTCTGGCCCAGGAAGCAATTGGCGGAGCTCACAGGTCCCACATCCTCGCCGCCATTCCGGTTTCGAATTGAGATCGACCCGAGGCGACTGGATCCCTAGCTGGCGAACGTATCGTATGGATGATGATAGCTTTGAACCCAAGCAGAATACATTTTCCGCAACGCCCAAGTTTTCCCGAGGTTTCCAACCCGCAGTCCAAAATGTAGTCGTGAGCAGAACTACCTCACTTTCTATCCTTGTACTGATCTCCCTTGCCTGCATCGGTCTTCTAGTTACAAGACAGGTCAGCAATATCGCCCCTGGGGAGTTCCAGATTCTCGATGTCAACTTCGGCAAGGGCGCTATAGCGGTCAGTGGTACCGTCCGCCTGCCACGCGGTGTAACTCTCGATAATACGGACGTCGCTCTGCGGGTGGTCGACGAAAAGGGTCAGACCTTTACGGCCTTGTATCTCCCGAGGAGGCAACATGAGGTGAAATTCCAAATCCCAAGTGGGTACCCCCGAACTCATGGCCGTGCGAACCTGCAGCTGGTGATCAAAGGCCAAGTAAAAGCGACCGCCGATCTGGGACCGTTGCCGACTTTCCACGAAGAGTTCGCCGTCTTCCGCCACCCGGACGTACAAGTGCTTGCCAAAGGACAAAAACTGGTGATCGGAGCCAACCTGAGCGCAGGCGACAGTGACGAGATATGGTTGAAGCCGAGTCGCACCGAAAATCAGGTGTTCGAACCGAACAAACGTATCCCGATGTCGCGGAAGGCGTCCGGTGGATACCAGGCAGAAATCACGTTGCCGTATGCCTCGTCTGCAAGTAAGTTTGAGTTCGAAATTCTCCGCCGAGTATACAAGCCAGATGAGTTCCTCTTTGAGGGCGCTTCATTGGCCTTGAAAGATGGTTGCGTTATACTCACCGTACCCAAAGAGGCATATTCCACTTCCAAGTTGGGCCGCCGGATCAGGATCCCCAGACAGCGGCAGGTCGGTCAGCCCTATCGTCGCCGAATCCCCATCGATATGGAAGTGGTCGAAGGACGGCCCTATACGTCGATGCGGAAACCTCATGAGGTGGCAGATCCTCCACCGGCGTCGATGGGACTTGAACGGCTCGATGTCAGGCTTAGTTGGAACCCACGATTGATAACCCCGAGCCGCGGGGGCGGTGGCCATATCTATCCAGAAGAGCGC
Source organism: uncultured Fimbriimonadaceae bacterium (assembly GCA_964501275.1). Classification (GTDB taxonomy): domain Bacteria; phylum Armatimonadota; class Fimbriimonadia; order Fimbriimonadales; family Fimbriimonadaceae; genus 55-13. The sequence goes on from CAZCSP010000029.1 coordinate 8,865, forward strand.
CTTCCCCGGTCGCAGGTGAAGACGGGACCAATCGGGCCACTGAAAGTACGCCTCTACCTGAGCGATGAACCGAGCACAACCATATACCAGTTTGCTGTTCCGGTCGTGCAGCCTTAGGAACGGCAGGCGTCCCTTGGATGTCTGCATCCAGGGGGTGAGGACGGCGTCAATATCCATGTGGACGGCAAAGGCTCCAAGTACCCGCTACTCCTCATCGCCGGCGAGAAGGGTTTTTTTTGAGAATCTCTTGGCATTTCGCGACGACGTGTTTATAATGGTGATGTTATTTGCACAGGCACTAGCCTGTGAATCCTTTAGCCGAGGTGAAAAATATGTTACGCAGGGCGTTCACGCTCATCGAACTATTAGTTGTAATTGCAATTATTGCAATTCTCGCCGCAATTCTCTTCCCCGTCTTTGCCCAAGCCAAAGAGGCGGCCAAAGCCACTCAGGTTCTGAGCAACATGAAGCAGGTGACAACTGCCCAGGTCATGTACATTAGCGACTATGACGATCAACTCTTGTCTTATATCGTGAGGACGGGCCGTCCTGCCAACGGTATCTTTCGAGACGACCTCGTGAGCTGGTGCTTCATGCTCGATCCGTACATGAAGAACGGAAAGCCCAAGTTGCCGACCGCTCAAACCGACCTTGGAATCCCACCCCAGGGACTCTTGTCAAGCCCAGTCTGGTCTCAGGCGAACTGGCAAAAAGCCGCCTCGATGGCGGACTGCGATGCCGATGATCTGAGCGCCTATATGCCGGTCAAGTGGTTCCATTCTCACTTTGGAATCAGCTTTGGCGTCACCAACTCCAAGAGCACCGGCGCGTGGGCTGCCTATTACGACCCGACTCGAGGCACTCAAGCCAATCCGCACTTCTATTTCGCGGGAAGCTACCTGCCCTACGTGGCAGGAACAGCCGCTTACGCGAACAGCGAGAATATGATGCTTGGACAAGTCGCCAAGCCTGCCGAAGCAGCATTCATCACTGACGGTATCACCGCAGTTGTGAACGCCAACACCTTCCTGACCACCATGGGTTGCGAAATGGCGAATATGTACAAGGGAGGCGGCAATGTCGGCTTCCTGGACGGCCACGCTAAGTTCTATAAAGGAAACATCGAGCGATACCTGGCCCAAGACCCTGCAGGTATGTGGTACAAGAAGTTCCTGTCGATCGACAAGGACTAGTCCCATCCTTCGCTCTGGGTTCTTGTAACCCAGAGCAGAGTCTATTCAATGAAACAGTTTACTGAAAACAAGACTGTTCTCGCGGGTGTGGGTGCGGCGCTTATTCTCTTGGTCGTCCTTTTGATTCGAGGGAAGGGGGAAGATAAAGTCGACACCCCGCCCGGCGTCGTTTATTACCAAGGGGCGATGAAATCCAAGAGCGGCAATACCTGGGGCACAGGCGACGGCAAAGTTGTAGCTCCGCCCCCCGGATACTCTGGCAATCAGTCGCGCAGAATGGGGACTATGGGAGAACTTGAGTGAAAAGAGTCATATTGGCCATCGTCATATTGAGCGCCGGCGCGTTCATATCGGGTTGCGGAAGTGAGGAGGAGGTTAAAGCTCCCGCCGGAACCACGTACTATCAAGGTGAAATGAAGCCCAAGGGACCTAACCCGGCCGCAACTACGGCTGGTGGTCTCGCCGAGGGAAGCTAAGTTTTTTTGCCTTTCACCCCGCAAGTCGATCCATTCAATCAGGCTGCGGGCTGAAGCAATGAACCCCTTTCACTGAATGCCTGCCCTTCTCCTATGGGCAGGCATGACTCTCCATCCACTCATTGAGTTCGTATCAAGTCTTTTCAAAAAAAAAGCAAAAACACTTGGCTTTTCTCAAAGATTAGTTTATGATAGAGATGTCGTTTACGCAGGCCTTAGCCTGCAATCTTTATTAGCCGAGGTGAAATTCATGTTACGACGAGCTTTCACGCTCATCGAATTATTGGTGGTGATCGCAATCATCGCGATCCTCGCCGCCATTCTCTTCCCCGTGTTTGCGCAAGCCAAGGTTGCCGCAAAGAAAACACAAGCTATCAGCAACTTCAAGCAAGCTGGCACTGCGTACGCCATGTATTCAACTGACTATGATGGCCATCACATGATGTCAAACAGTGGCAGTATCAATACTTACTGTTGGGGTTGTGGTACAGGTGGCGACACCGTACCATATCAGCAAATGATCCCTTACATCAAGAACACGCAGATCGCCATCGATCCAATGGATCCGTGGCAAAGCGAAAACCAACGGATAACCGACCAATGCCAATACATGGGCTGCAACCTCCAAAATGCCTCTCAGTATCAGCGACAGTTCGCGTTAGGAGTCAGGAGCAATATTGGCTACAACTATGCATTCTTCAGCCCCTGGCGATACTACAATATTCCCGGACAAGGGCTCTATACTGGGTCAGCTTCAACTAGCGAGACTCAAGTCGGCAACCCTGCGAACACGCTCATGTGGGGGACTTCTATTTGGGATCGTGTACCCGGTGGCGGCCCAACCGGCGGTGGAAACTGGGTTATTGAAACGCCCTGTTGGCTTGACCAAAACGAACAGCCTTTGCCACCGATGAACCAATACGTAGCGGATGGCACTATATTTAGCTACGCAAGCGGTTGGTCGACCAATGCGAACGCTTGGAATGTATATGGTGGACTTTGGCCGTTCTATAACCAAAAGGATCTCAGTAATATCGCCCCAGGTCTGAAGGATGGACATGTGATTATGGGATTCGCGGACACCCACGTCCAAGCGAAGCCCCTCAATTACGCCACCGCCGGTTGTTCGGTCTATGGCCAAAGTGATCGCCGAGGCGTCGTTACAAACAAAGACCTGTTCATCTGGGACTTCGAGTGATGAAAGCACTGCTACTCATGGGCCTTGCCGTTCTTGTTACAGCCGGGTGCAGTGGCGGAGATACCTTGCCGGAAAGCGACAGTATAGAAAGCCAGCTAAAGGCTGGCACAAAGGCTGAGCCTACTACCCCAAAGGGTGGACCGGATGTGATCAACGTCAAAGACCCAAACTAAATTCAGCGGTTGGCGGCGTCTATCCGATCTCGCCAACCACTGTATCCTCCTAGTGCTCCATTTCCCCGAACGGCCAACAATGCCCGTGAAAGGGAAATAGTCCAAAAGGGGGTGTGGCAGAGACATCCGCCACACCCCCTTTTTCTTTTACAACCGCTCCAAAAACGTCTCGACCGACATCTCGCCCAAGTCGCCCTCTTCCCGCGACCGTACGCCAACGGTTCCTTCCTCCAGACCCCGGTCTCCCAAGATCAGCATGTAGGGCGTCTTCTGTAGCTGCGCCTCGCGAATCTTCTTCCCGAGCGTCTCCCGACGATCATCGACCGTCACCCGCAGATTCCGCGTGTCATAAATCACGTCCCGCAACCGATCCGCCAACGCTTGCGCCGCCTCATTGTGCCGATCCGCAATCGCCAGGACCGTCATCTGGACCGGAGACAGCCAGAACGGGAACGCGCCCGCATACTGCTCGGTCAAAAGGCCGATCATCCGCTCCAGCGACCCAAACGGCGCCCGGTGGATCATGATCGGGCGGTGGGGCTTGCTGTCTTCGCCTGTGTACTCCAATTCGAACCGCTCCGGCAGGTTGTAATCCACCTGCACCGTCCCCATCTGCCAATCCCGACCCAAGGCGTCCTTGATGATCAGGTCCAGCTTGGGGCCATAGAACGCCGCGTCGCCGGGGGAGACGAAGTACTCCATCCCCATCTGCCGGCAGGCATCCTCGATCGCCTTGGTCGCCAACGCCCAGTTGTCGTCGTGCCCCACATACTTGTCCGAGTTCGGATCCTTGGTTCCAACCCGCACCTTGAAGTCCGTCAAGCCCAGCTTCTGGAGGACCACCTTGGTCAGTTCCACCACCCCAATAAACTCCTCCAGAAGCTGATCGGGTCGCACGAACAGGTGCGCATCGTCCTGGGTAAAGCCGCGCGCCCGCAGAATGCCCGTCACTTCCCCGCTCTGCTCATACCGGTGGACCGTCCCAAACTCCGCATACCGCACCGGCAAATCGCGATAACTCCGCATTTGGGACTGGTAGATCTCGATGTGGAACGGGCAGTTCATCGGCTTGAGGATGTAAGTCTCCTTCTCCTCATCCTCCATGAACGGGAACAGCTTCTCCTTGAACGTGATGATGTGCCCGCTCTTCTCATAGAGCTTGATGCTCGCGATCTGGGGCGTCACCACGGGCTCATACCCGCGCTTGACCTGCTCTTTCTGCAGAAAGTCCGTCATGACCATGCGCAAAGTCGCGCCCTTGGGCAGCCAAAGCGGCAGACCCGTGCCCACGCGGGCGCTGAACATGAAGAGGCCGAGCTCTTTGCCAAGCTTGCGGTGGTCGCGCTTGGCGGCTTCCTCCAGCATATGCAGGTGGGCTTCCAACTCCTCCGCCGTCTCAAAAGCCGTCCCGTAGATACGCGTGAGCTGTTTGTTCCGCACATCCCCCCGCCAATAGGCTCCGGCGAGGGTCATCAGCTTGTAGTGCTTGATCTCCTTCGTCGTGTCCACGTGGGGACCGCGACAGAGGTCGAGGAAACGGTGGAGCTTGCCTTCCCGATCCGTGCGCTGCTGGTTATAGAAGCTGATCGTCTCGCCCTCGGGAATGGCGTCCAAGAGTTGGAGCTTATACTCAGCGACGGCCTCGCCCATGCTGGGAACGCTGTCGTCCAGGATTAGAGCGCGGGCTTCGTCTCGGCTGACTTCAGTCCGCTCGATCCGCTGGTCGAGCTTGCTCAGCTCTTTCATCTTGGCTTCGATCTTCGGGAGGTCCTCCTCTTTCAGAGGCTCGGGAAAGTCGATGTCGTAGTAAAAGCCGTTCTCAATGGGGGGGCCAATGGCCAGCTTCGCGCCAGGATAAAGCTCGGTCACCGCCTGGGCCATCAGGTGGGCAGCCGAGTGGCGGAGGCGATAAAGATAGGATTGTTCGTAAGCTTCGCTCATAAGAGTCTCCTTCCCTTACCAAGGGATTGGGTTGTCAGGAGACATTATGGCAGGTCGCGGAGCCTCCCCCAACGGATGGTTTATGCCGTAGGGGGAGGGCAGCCGCAGGTCCCGCCGAAGGGGAATCAGGTGGGGGTCGCCAGCCGAGTGTCTGAAAACGCTGAAACGGTCCCTACTTTCTTCGACGCCGCATCAGAATCAAAGACCCCAAACCAAGCGCCGCCATCGTCGCTGGCTCAGGAACGGTCTCCGGTGCGATATCGGTGATCCAACCCTCATACGCCGCGAGGCTGGTTGCGGCAAAGACATCGCCAAAATCGGAATACTCCGAGCCGGAAAGATTTGGCCCCACGGCGCTCCCTACCCCCACATTAACGCCGATACTTCTCCAAACGCCGTTGACTTCAAGCAAAGCAGCGCTCCCTGAATCTCCGCCCAAAATGCCGCCTTCATGCTCAACCGCGCCTCCTCCGCCCAAGGTGTCTACCTGGTTGGCCAGCGGTGTGCGAGGATCGTGATAGTCTAGGTCCGCTACAATTAAAACGGTCGGGACGCCCCCCACGCTGCCATTCGGATCAATATCTTCGATGCGGTTCATGACTGCCCTTCGAGTACCGCCCGCGCCAATGTTGTTGTAGCCCGTCCAGGCGTGCTCACCCTCTGTACGCAAGGTAGCCGTCGCGCCAAAGCCCACAAAGGTCGCCACCTGCCCCAGCACATTACCAAAATAGGGCAGGGAGTATTTGGCAAAAGGAGTCTCAAATCGGAGCAGAGCAATGTCCGCAGTCGGGTGGTCGTACCGTTGCACCGCCGTATAGGTCGTGCCGTTTAGAGAGAACCCCATCCCTCCCGTGTGTCGCGCGGTCACCACGAAGTGCGGGCTGATGACCGTTCCAGTGTTCCCCACCCAATCGAACACACTGGCGTCGAGTTGATTGTAGCCATAGACGGCGTGAGCCGCTGCGGCGAGTACCCCAAACTGAATCGCAAATCCTATCCTAAGCTTCATAATCCCCCCAGATCAAGCAATAACACCCGTATTATAAGGCGTTTTCGCTTTAGATGGTGTCGGCCTTTTCAGCGACAGAGATAACCTGTAAGGAAAACCAGGGCGCTTCCTTGGCCCTATTCGCCGTCTCGACCTTGCGCAGAGGCTAGGTATAATCTAACTCCTTCCGACGCGCTGCCCGCTCGTCTAATGGCAGGACAACAGTCTCTGGATCTGTTTATCGTGGTTCGAATCCATGGCGGGCAGCCAAATCACCCGTGCCAGAACCCAGACCGGAGGTTTGGTACTCCCTGGATGGTTCGTGCCAGGGCTCCAAGTGATTTAATAGCCTGTAGGCGGCGGATGCATTGTGCCGCCGTCCCGCCGAAAGCCCGTACACCCCTGGATGGCGCGTGCCAGGGCTCAAGCCGCAAAGCCAGCTGAAACCCAACCCCACTCCATCCCGTCTCTACCATTAACATGCTCACCACAACGCCGGAAGAGCAAGAGGCCATTCGACTGGTTTGGCAAAAGGAAGGGCATGGCGATTCGCCTATTCCCAAGGAGGAAGCCGCCCGGATTCTCGCCGAAATCCGGCAACGGGTCGCAATCATCGAATCAGAGGCCGTGAAGATGGGCTACCAAGCCGTCCGCGAAGGCCGCCACAGCCCAAGACGGCACCAGAGATTTGCGCTGGTCGTGCTGACCGTGGCCTTGTCCGTCATCGGAATCTATTACTTCCTGTTCCGTATGTAGAAAAAACCATGTCCAAGCCCGCCTACGTCTACATCGTGGCCGATCCTCGAAGGACGGTCTACCTAGACATCGCCAAAGACCTCGACGTGGCCGTGCTCCGAGATCGGACAAGTTCGGGGCTAGATCTGCGGCTGGTCGCCTACGAGGAGTTCCCAACGATGGTCGCCGCCAAGGAGCGGCTGGAGGCTCTCCGCAAAGGTAGAGAAGCGGAGATTCTCCTGCTGGTCGCCAACCAGAACCCAACGTGGAAAGACCTCCTACCTCCCACGCCGCAACCCCCGCCCGATCCCGGCTATGGTGAAGACACGGGAATCGGCATTCTCCCCCCAGACGGCCCGCCTCCCCTTACAGGAAGCGAAGCCAAAAAGCCCTTCCCCCCAATGCCAAAAACCTAACGCCTATTGCCTAACGCCCAGCCCCCGGCTTCACGCCCTTCTTGAACCCATTGAACCCAAACGCCGTTGGCTTGTACTCCCCAACCACATCCACCTTCGCTCGCTCCGGAACCGCCAGCCCCAGACTCCAGAACGCCGCGTTCACCAAGAACCGCCTGAGATTCTCATCCTGCAAATCCGTCGCCGCCCCCATCGTGGTCGTCACGACCCGGTTGGTCTTCCCTGCTTCGTTCCGATACTCCCGAACCCACGCGACCGGCATCATCGGGTCGTTCAACTCCTGCTCCTGCCCCTTCGACGTCTTCTTTCGCCCCGACGCCAAGCCATCGGTCTTCGCCATGCCCGACAACACCTGGCCATAAGCCAAGATCGTCGCACCAGCAGGTGGAAAAGCCTCATAAACGTCGGCGTCCCCAAACATCTCCCCGACCCCATTCAGAATCGGATGCTTGCCAGAAGGAATCCCCCGCGTCGCCTGGGTTCCGTGATTGCCCCAGTGGCTGATCCAGTTCTCGCCTAAAACCTGCTTCCCGAATCCGCCTGGCCACTCATTGCTCTGCCAACTGAAGTGACGATAGGGCGACTTGGAATCGGCGGGATAGTTGAAGGCATGGGTGCTGGTGCGCAGGGCGATGATCGGCTTACCCGAGTGGAGGTAGTCCGCAAAGTGCCGCATCTGCTCGTCGGGCCAGCACCGGAAGCGGAGGAGCATGACGCAAAGGTCCGCCTCCTTTAGCTTCTCCAACCCCGGCTGATTCTTTTGCTCGTTAGGATCGATCTCGCCCTTCTCATTCAAGGAGAAGAGGACGGTGCATTTGAACCCGTGGCGGGTCGAGAGAAGCTTGGCAAACATCGGCAGCCCCTCCTCCGACCGATACTCCTCGTCCCCCGCTAAAAAGACGATGTGCCTTCCCTGCCCCGGATAGGTCAGGAAAGGCTCATTTTGCGTCATGGCAAAGGCGGCGAGGAGGGTCAGCACTTAGGGCTCGCAGACGACTCGAAACCCGCAGAACGGGCCGTCGGCATACCACCAGCGGCTCTTGGGCATCTGGGGGTCGGACTGCTGCCACTCGGGAGCCCACTTCTGGCGGGCGGTGGGAGTCAGCTTGGCCAGCGGATCCTGGAAGGTGCCGCCGCAAACGACGGGTTCTCCATCCAACCCAATCGCCCATTCGCCGACGTTGCCCACCATGTCATAAAGGCCAAACTTGTTGGGCGCCTTGCGGCCCACGCGCTGGGTGGTCTCCTTGCTGTTGTCCGCATACCAGGCCGTCTTATCGGCGTCGGCCTTGGAGAGCTTCCAAGCCCCCGCGACTCCACCCCGACAGGCGATCTCCCACTCGGACTCGGTTGGCAGTCGATACTTCTTCCCCGTAGCTTTGGAGAGCCAGCGACAGAACATCTCGGCGGTGGTGTGGCTCACGTTGATGACCGGATAGCCGTTATGCCCCCAACCCAGGTCGGGAAGGATGTACCCTTTGCTGGGGCGGGCGATGGCGTCGGCGGTGAACTCGGTCTGGTCATAGGGCTTGGATGCGGGACCGCTTGCCAGATATAGGTCGAACGCCTCCCACACGGTCTCGGTGCGGGCCATGTAGAACGGTTTGACCTGAATCGTCTTGTCGCCAGATTTATAGGAACCGCCGGGCACGACAGTCATCTGAATCTTAACGGCAGAATTAGGTAGGGTCTCGATGTAGGCCGCCATCTTCCCCGTCTGGGGAGCCGAAGCGGTCTGGGCCAAAGAGAAAAGAAATCCCATGGAAATGAGAGCGACAGAGATTGGGCGTTGGATTCGGTTATGCATAGTCATCGGTGCTGGTTGGTTAGGTGGTGTTTCTATATCTGACGCCTCATCGAGCCAGGATGTACTCAAACGTTTTACCTTCACGGAATACCACATGGGTATGGATGCCCGGATAACTCTGTACGCCGACACCCAAGAACGGGCCGAAAAGGCCGGAAGAGCCGCCTTTGACCGCATCGCCGAACTCGACACCATCATGAGCGACTACCGCCAGAACAGCGAACTGAACCAACTCAGCGCCAGTTCGGGAGGCCCTGGCATGAAAGTCTCTCCCGACCTCTTCAAAGTCCTTAAAAAAGCGGTCGAAGTCTCCAAGCGATCCGACGGCGCCTTCGACGTCACCGCCGGCCCCCTCATCACCCTATGGCGAGCCGCCCGCCGCTCCGGCAACCTCCCCGAACCTGCCGAGATCGAAAAGGCTCGGGCCTCGGTAGGTTGGGAAAAGATGAAGCTGAATGACCGCGCCCGAACGGTTCAGCTCACCACCCCCGGAATGAAGCTGGACCTGGGCGGGATTGCCAAAGGCTATGCCGGAGACGAGGCCCAGAAGGTCTTGAAAAAATATGGCATCAAGTGCGCTTTGGTGGAGATGGGAGGCGACATCGTCCTGAGCGGTCCGCCTCCTGGAAGGAAGGGGTGGACCATTAGGGTTCCTAATGCCGGAGACGATAGGGGACCTAAGGATCTGGAGTTCGCCAACTGCGCCGTCTCCACCTCCGGCGACACCGAGCAATTTGTGGTCATCGGCGGAGTCCAATACTCCCACGTCGTCGATCCTAGAACCGGCCAGGCTCTAACAAATCGGGTTCAGGCAACGGTGGTAGCCAAAGAAGGCCTCAACACCGACCCCCTCTCCACCGCCCTGACCGTGCTTGGCGAGGAGGGGAGGGAGAAACTTTTGAAGGGGTATCGGGGGGTGACGAGCTACATTCGCACCTTGAAACCCCAGCCTTAGATCGGGGTAACGTTCGCATAGCATGGCCAAGAAGCACGTCAATGTTGGACTCATCGGTTACCAGTTCATGGGCAAAGCCCATAGCAACGCCTATCGCCAAGTGGGAAGGTTCTTTCCCGACCTGCCTGTAGAGGTGCGGATGCACACCATCTGTGGGCGCAATGAGCAGGGCGTGAAGAAGGCGAAGGAGCAGTATGGTTGGGACCACTATGAGACCGATTGGCGGAAGGTGGTGGAGAACCCAGATATCGACGTGATCGACGTCTCGACCCCCGGCAACACCCACGCCGAGATCGCGATCGCGGCGGCAGCGGCGGGCAAGGCGGTTTTCTGTGAGAAGCCGATCGGGAACACCCTGCAGGAAGCCCACGACATGCTCCAGGCGGTTCAGACGCACACCGTTCCCCATGCCGTCTTCCACAACTACCGCAAGGCTCCGGCGGTCGGGTTGGCGAAGCAGATGATCGAGGCGGGTGAACTGGGCACGATCTACCACTGGCGGGCGACCTACCTCCAAGACTGGATCGCCGATCCCAACTTCCCTCTCGTCTGGCGGCTTCAAAAAGAGGTTGCGGGGAGCGGGACGCACGGGGACATCAACGCCCACATCATCGACATGGCTCGCCACCTGATTGGCGAGTTCGACGAGGTCTGCGGCCTGCTCCACACCTTCATCAAGGAGCGGCCCTTGGCGGGGGAGATCGACGACAAGTTGGGCGCGAAGGCGAGTTCCCAGATGGGTCAGGTCACGGTGGACGACGCCGCGATGTTCCTTGCCAAGTTCAAGAACGGGGCGCTAGGGACATTCGAAGCGTCCCGGTTTGCGGTCGGGCGGAAGAACTATCACCGCTGGGAGATCAATGGCTCCAAGGGGTCCGTCGTCTTCAATCTGGAACGGCTGAATGAACTGGAGTACTACAACGAAGGAGCGGCGGACGGGCGCAAGGGTTTCACTGTGATCCAAGCCACCGAATCCAGCCACCCCTGGGCAGGCAACTTCTGGCCGGTGGGGCACATCATGGGCTACGAGCACACGTTCATCAACCTGCTCGCGGACGCCTTCACCTGCATGGCCGACAACCGCCCGATCAGCCCGAACTTCGTGGATGGGTATGAGAATCAGCGGGTTTTGGACGCGGTCGAGCGAAGTCACGAATCGCGGGGCTGGATCAAGCTTTAGAGATTGTGTCGAAACCCACCACAATCCTCTTTGCATACGGCGTAATGGTGAGCGGAGCGGCCCGAGCGTTCTATGCCGCAAAGTCGAACCACCTCACCCGGCAGTAAAGATCTGTTGAATTGACAAACGGGTGAGCTCCTTCGACTCGCGACAAGCGGACGGCCCAACTACAAACGCCTTCTGGCTCGCTCAGGATGACGCCGTACCTAGGAGTTTGGGATACAACCCCCAACACCTTGGCTTGTGACCGGCAAAATCTGAGGCGGACGGGTGTTGGGGGAGCGCAACCTGCCGCCTACAGGCGAGATAGGATGATCTCTTGCGCCCGAGTCCAGCCGGTGTGCAGGACGGATACGGGCTCGGGGGTGGTGAAGAGGGTGCGGTCTGCGTCCATGATCTTTAGCCGGAGTTGGTATTTCTCGCCTTCCTTGAGCAGGCTCTTGAGGGTCAGCATCTCGAAAGCGGTGCGGGCTCCGGTGGCGGGGGTTTCTACTTTTTGCAGGACCTTCCCGGCGGCGTCTTCCAGTTCCACCACCAGTCGGGCTCGGGGCGGGAGCGCAATATTCTCTTTGAAGACCGCGCGTCCAGCAAACACCCAATGGTCGGGGGCGACGAACGGTTTGGGCTCGAACTTGGGGCGATCCGGGCGGGCAGCGAGGTCGCTGGCGTTCAGATAGAGCCACTTGGTGATGTTCACCAATTTGGTCCAGTTGATCTTGTCGATCGTGTCCCCGGCACGGTGGTAGTCGGGATGCTCGCCGGTGAAAATTTTGACGGTCGGCACCTGCTTCCAGACGAAGTTCCGGGTGTCGCTCCGGTTGGTGCGGTCGGTCTTGTCGGGCTTGAAGCGGAGATTGACGTAGCCGTTGGCCTCCACCAGGCGGTCATAGAAGTCCTTGGAGGTGGTGAGGACGCTTCCGGGATAGACCACGTTGCGGTTGTTCTCCGCGATCTCGACTCCGACCTCCTCGTCGCGGCCCAGCATGTCCATATTGATGTAGGCGACCATATCCTCGGGCGGCATGGTGGGGCGGCTCATGTAGGCATAGGAGCCCCAAACCCCCGCCTCCTCGGCCGCCCAGAAGCAGAAGAGGACGCTCCGCCGGGGCTTGGTGGAATTCAGCTTCATGGCTCGGGCGATGAGCAGGTTGGCTGTGCAGCCGGAGGCGTTATCGTCGGCGCCATAGCGGATGCCGTCGTTGCTGGGACCGATGTGGTCCAGGTGCGAGCCGATCACCACCGCCTCCTTGGCAAGATTGGGGTCGGAGCCTTCCAACTTGGCGACGACGTTCACCAGCGGGAACAACTCCTGGGTTGCCTTGACCTTCAACGTGAACTCCATGTCGGGAGCTTCCAATACGGGTTCGGTAGGGTTCTCGTTCAGGAACTTGGTCGCGCCCGCCTTCTCCGCCAGCCTCCTCGCCCCAACCAGCGACAAGCGGATGGGGCCGACTTTGCCGCTTCGAGGGTCGGGATAGTCCTTGACGCCCGTCATTCGCGTGGGAACGCGGGTCGGGAGCGGGGGCCCGCCTACGCTGATCATCTGCTCCACTCCCCACTCCTCGCGGGCACTGGCAATCCTGGCGGCGAAGGCGGGGTTGCGGCGGCTCGCGGCGGTGTAGATCACGCATCGGTCCCGCAACGCGCCCCAATTGAAATTTGCGAGATCGGCGTTCTCGGGGATACTCGCAAACGCAAACTTCACCTTGGCCTCAAAGTCGCCATACCACCCGGTCTGGAAGTCGGGGCCATAGGGGATTTTGAGGACCCCGTCAGCGCTCTCGATGCTGGTCGTTTCGGGGACGGTTGTGGCGCGGACCAAATCGAACCGATGGAAGAAGGAGCCACCATCTCCCGCCGGCTTCAGGCCCAACTTGCGGAGTTCATTGGCAACGTATCCGGCGGCAGCAAAGTAGTCGGGGCTGAGCGAGCCACGACCTCTTAACTCCGGCCCGGCGAGAAAGCCCAGGATGTCCTTCGCGTCAGCCTCATTGATCGACTCAAACCCCGTCCGCCACTGGCTGGAAACCCGCTTGGAGCCGGGGTATTGGGCCAGGGCGAGGGTGAGGAGGAGTGGAAGGGCGAGGATAACGCGGGCTTTCATAGGCTTCTGCCCTTAACAATACTTGATGAAGAGCCCGGGCCACCCTTATGCCTGCCTCAGGGTGCGCATACATCCGGCTCCTGCCAGCCACACAGAATACAACCCTGAGGCTATCTCATCATACTACCATTGATCGGCAACACCAGTCGCAAGCGATCTTAGCCTCAGGGTTGCGGGGCCTTGTTCAACTCTTCCTCTTGTTTGCTTTCTCCTTCTGACAAGCTCCATCTAAAAATTTACGTATCTCTGTATTTTTTGGTCCTTGGACATACATCAGAACTGCTCTACAATCGTCTCCATCGATTTCTAGCTTTGCTCCATGGTCGATAAGAAGGTTCGCGATGTTATAATGACCATTCCCAACACAACTGAGCAAAGGGGTGGTACTTTCATCTAGATCAGATTTCTGATTTACATTCGCGCCGGACTCAATTGCTTTTTTCGCTTCCTGAAGGTTGCCCGTATGGCAAGCACTGAAAAGTAGTTCATTTGGATTTGCCTTACATCCCAAAGAAACAATGCCTATAAAAGCATACAGAATCATCACGCGCTTCGCCTTCAACATATTTTCCTTCCTCAGGGTGCGCATACATCCGACTACCTTCAACTACAGGATACAACCCTGAGGCTATCTCATCTTACTCCGATTGATCGACAACACCTACGCCAAGCGATCTTAGCCTCAGGCTAGGTTTTTTCTGCGATCGAAGCGCCCTGAGTCAGACAGACTGGCCACCCGGTTCCCCTCAGCCTCAACGGGGCTGCACTCTAAGAGCTTGTATCGGTGCAACCCTTTCAGGGTAGGGGATATTTGGAGGGCGTTTACCAGGGTAGCGCGGCCCTGGTTTTGAGGAATGAGAAGGTCTGATGTAAACGGGCCGCGCAACCCTTCGCTGTCGGGCTGAACCCCTTCGGGGTTGACCAGAGCCAACAACCCGAAAAGGCGACAAATGAAGCTTGACAAACTACTCAGGATGACGCCGTTCTCAAGCTAGAGTGAACTTATACACAAGCTCCTAAAAAACATCCCCCTGATCCAAGCCTGGTTCAGGGGGACGTGGTTGGGGTGCTACTTCCTGTCGCTCTTCAGGGTGAACGATTCGCCGTCTCGGTTGATGGTGATGGACCAGTTGCCGGTCCAGTTTTGGGCGCCGATTTTGGATTGCTGCGCCTTGGTCAGGTCGCTCCAGTAGAGGAAGCCCTGCTTCTTGTTCAGCTCCCGCTGAGCCGGACTGAGGCCCTTGGCGACATCCAGGATGTTGCCGCTGTGGAAGCTGGTGGAAGGGATGGCAGGCAGGCCCTCCATCTTGGGCATCGGCGGCATGGCGGGCATTTTGAAGTCCTTGAGGTCTTTCATCTTGATCTCCAGGTCCCGCATCATCTGCTCGCGCTCCTTCTGAGAGAGCTCGCGCATCTTGCCGTTCTCCAGCTTGAACGCCTTCATCTCTTTGGCAAAGTTGGAATCGGGGCCGAACTTCAGCTCCATCTCCTTGCCATGCTTCTGGCTCCAGACCTTCATCTCTTTCTCAAAGTCGGAGCCGGCCCCAAAGCGCTTCTCCATCTGCTTGCCGAACTCTTCCCACTTCTTGGCATCCTGCTCGCCCCAGGCCTTCATATCCCTTTGGGAGAGTTGCTTCCGCAACTCTTCATGCAACTTGGCCTGGTCCTTGTGGAAGGACTCCCACTTCTTGGCGTCGCCCATCTCCTGGTGGAGCTTCTTCATGAAGTCGCTGTTCGGGCCGAACTCCTTCCGCATCTTCTCTTGAAGCTCTTTCTGAGCCTGCAACTCCTCCTTGGAGAAGGACTTGAAGGCGAAACCCTCTGGCATTCCCTTCAACTCTTGAAAGACCTTCGTGTCGATCTTGGGAATCTCTTTGAAGGCGGCTGCGGGAGCCTGGAAAGTGAAGCTTTGAGCGCCCTTGTGGAAGATGTAGGTGTTCCCGTTCTTCACGAACGTGCCTCCCAAAGCATTCCCCACCGCCGCGATCACTTCGCTGAGGGGCATATCGTTAACGCTCAGGCTGATCTTGGCATCCTTGGGGACGCCCGCCGTGACGAAGCTTACGCCCTGGTTGCTGAGCCAGTCCAAGACTTCATCAACCGACGCCTGCTTGAAGCGAACGGTGATCTTCTTGTCCTGAGCCTGGGTCTCCTCAAGCTTGCCTGAAGTGAGGATCGGCTGAACCGGAGGGTACTCGAAGGAAGGGTCCTGGGCGACCACAATTCCCGTCCCCACAATGGCCGAAGTCAATCCTAAAAGCGTTTTTACATCCATTTCCTTGCACTCCTAACTGCCTAAACCAGACAGCCTTTCCTCGCAAAACCTCAAGAACGCGCACGTTCTCCAGGAAGGTGTACGTGAGGCGGGTTGGGGAAAGTTTCGGGGGAGGTGGATTTTTAGGGAAAGTTAGGGAATGAGGGAATAAGGGAGGCAGAATCGGATGGATGCCTCATTCGCTCCCCCGACATCCGCCTTCCACAGTCTTGGCCTGCTTGAGGTTAGGATGTCGGGGGTTGGAATTCGGGAAGACCCCCAACACCTTGTCCTCATACCTGCCCAAATCTCCGACGAAGGGTGTTGGGGGAGCGCAAGTCGAAAACTGTTGCTCTCCGATTCTCCCTCCTTCCCTTCTCTCCTTATTCCCTGACCGCCAAATCCGCACTCTCATGCGACTGCTGGGTGTTCACCACACCCTGGGTCTCACGACGGCGGCGTCTCACGAGCATCGCCTCTCGGGCGTGGTGCAGATGCTCCAAGGCGGCGGCGTTTTCTTCACAGGCCAGGTCTCTGCCTTGGAAAGCCAAGAGCCGATCCACTAGCACGTCGATCACATCCTCAATGCGACAGCCGTTGATGCCGACCTCGTTCGGGTGGCCGTGCTGGAACACGATATTGATGAACGGTCTTTGAACCAGCGCTTCGGTTCCGTCCATGCTACGGAACTTCTCCATATTTTCACTCATTTGATTTCCTCCCTCGATACATTGGCGGGCGCCACATGCACTGTATCAAATGCTGGGCCAATTCCCAACAGTTTTCTTACGGCGAGCATCGTTTTCTTTGTTCAACGGCCCACCACAAACACCGGAATCCTCTCCTCGCCGATCACTTTCTGATTCACCAAGACGTCCAGGCGGTAGTCGCCGGGAGCTTCCAGTCGGATGGGAGGTGCGCCGATGATGGCAAACAGTTTAACCGGTATAGCCATATGATCGGGAGGCGGGACCGTGCCCCTCAGCTCCGCTCGAAACTGCTGTCTCCCGTCCGGGTCCAGAAAAACGGCCTCCATCAGCCAATCCATCCCCGCCTCGTCGGTATCGAACTCCACCTGCACGCAGATATAGAACGCGGGATGGTCGATGGGCAGGTGGGGGAGACGGATGTCGTCGAAGATGCCCACCATGCAGTGCCGCTGGTTCTCCAGTTTGCAGGCATACTCGCACAGCTTGGCGAGGAGGAGTTTCATGACCCCAGAGTACCGCCCTCAGGCGTTCGGCAACTTGGCGCTTCCAATCCGCCAGGCGTGGGCCAAGACTGCCAACTCGGCAATCAGGGCGATAGTCAAGGCGACGCTGGCGGTGACCACGCCGGGCCAGCGGAGGATCACGCCCAACGCCAGCAAAGCCACCATGCAAGTCAAGCCAACCAAGATAGCGGCGAGGCGGGAGACGGTGAGGTGGTGAGCGGCCAAGACACCCCGCAGATAGCTCTGCAACGCGCCAATGAGGGGGAGGAGGCAACTCATGCTAAGGCAGAGGTGGGCGGCGCGGATCGTCTCTTCGTTCTGGACTCCCAGCACGACCCTGAAAATCCAGGAGTCCAAATTGGTGACCGCGCAGAGAGCCATCAGCCCGGAAGTCCAGAGGCCGACGTAGACGCAGAAGCGCTTGAGCTGGAGGGCGTTTTGGCCGTTTCGGTAGAGGGTGATCACGACCTCGGGGAGGGCGAAGACGACGGTTCGGTGGAGCCAAATGATCGCGCTGGCGACCTGGAACGAGTCGAGCGCGAGGATCGGCTGGGGCGATCTGGCCAAGGCGGCAGAGATCAAGGGTTGGCTGAGGATGGTGACCATCGTCGTCGCGGTAAGCGGCAGGTGGAACTTTGCGAGGAAGGCCTGGGTGAGCGGAAGCAGGCCGGGCTCGTCGAAAGCAAATTCGGTTCGGATAACAGCCCGACTCGCCCAGTGGGTGAATCCGGCCTCGGCGGCGACGCTGGCGACCAGCGCAATGGCGATGACGGTGATACTGGGCATCCCGGCGACGAAGTGCAGGCCAAAGGCGACGATGGCCATGGTTGCCATGCGGACGGCGGTGCCGAACCCGATCAGCCGGGTTTGCCCATGCCGGATCATCAACCCCTGCAGGTATCTCCGCCACCCGATAAAGGCGCTCCAGGGGATCATGATGATGAGGCCAGGGCGGGCGGCGGCGGCGACTTCGGGGGTGAGGTCGATGAGGTCGATGGTGATGACCCAGTACAGCGGCGTGAGGGCGACGACGGCGTGGATCACGCTCACCATCGCCATGATCTTCCACACGAACCGGCTGAGTTGGAAATAGTGCTGGCGATCCTTGCCCAGGGTGGTGGAGGTGGTGAGGAGGTCGATGACGGGGCTCTCGATGAGGAGGGCCATCGCCATCAAAGGCTGCAAAGCCGCGCGACTAATCTCCGCCTCTGCCATGCGCGAGATGACGCTGAGGGCGATGGGCGCCTCGATCGCCATGAATATCCAGGATAGGGCCAGCGGAAAGTAGAAACGCAAGATCTGGCGCGAGGAAAGCTCAGGCGGTTCTGCGGCGACGTTGGACAAGGTTACGGATTGTACCGACGGGAGCCCTTAAAACGACCCTCACTTTGTATGGGTTAATGGACGTTTGCCGTGTACCTTGACGTGCGTTCCGGTTTGGACCCAATCGAAGAACCACTTGGCGGCGTCGTTGTGCATCGGAAGCCGGATGCATCCGTGGCTTCCCGGCCCGGATTGGGTCTGCTCGGAGCCGTGGATGAAATAGTTCCCGCGCAGATGTACGCTGAACGGCATCTTGGAGCCGTATATGCTGGAGATGTGCATGGCCTTCCTGAAGCCAGTTTTGTAGTTGCCGGGCGGCGTATCTTTCAGGTTTCGCCCGCTGCTGATATGGGTATGCATCACCATCACCGGTTCCTGCCAGGCGGAGATCGTCTGTTTGGCAAGGTCCACCAAGACATAGGGATCGCCCACCTTTACCTCGATTTTGCCCTTTGGGAGTTCACCTTGCTCCAACAAGAGAGTGCCGTTGAAGAGCCGAGGCTGGTCCACGGGCACAGGTTTGCCGTCGATCCAAGTCAGGTCCAGCACCGCGTCATGCCTGAACTCCCACCCCAAAAGCTTCGCCGCTTCCCGAGCCTGCACATAGATTTTGCCGGGATAGGCGTGGAATTGGATGCCGGGAAGGGAGGGCTTGAGGGTTAATGCCGCGTACAGGATCGTAAGCATCGCCCTTCTAGCTTAGACCATACAAGCCGCGCCATAAATGGCCCAAACCATGTCGTGGTTTGCCCAAACCACGACATAAAATGCCCCACTTTTCCTATACCAAGATTAGGCCCCTTCTTCACGTAAATAGGGCTAATCTCGTCAGGAATAGCCCTATTTTCCCCAAGAGTGGGGCATTCCGTGGGGAGGAAACTGGGCTCTTCCCTTACCCCCTCTTTCCCTCCTTCCTTGGACAGACTTGGGACAGCCGCGATCCGAGCCCCCTTGAGGGGGTTGGGGGTGGCGCCCAGTTCCCCGTTTGTTGAGTTTGGTCCATCTTGGCTTGCGCTCTTTTGATACACGCGGGGAGGCTGGCGCCACCCCCAACCCCCTCAAGGGGGCTCGGATCACGAATCCCAATTTCCCTCACTACCTCCTTCCCTTCCCCCTACTGCTTCGGCATATCTGCCGAACCTCGATAGTAGTCGCCTAGCAGGTGCTCGGAGAAGTACTCCATCATCATGTTCGTGAAGTAGCCGTTCATGTTTCCGAAGCCGTGGGCTTGGCCGGGGAGGATCATGAGGTCGAACCGCTTGTTGGCGCGGATCAGGGCGTTTACCAGGCGGATGGTGCCAGCGGGGTGGACGTTGTTGTCCATGTCCCCGTGAACCAAAAGCAGCTTGCCGTTCAGGTTCGCCGCCAACTCATGGTTGGTGGGAACTTTGATCTCGAAGCCAGGGGGGATAACCTGGCGCTGGGCTCCGCCCTGACCGCCTTGTCCACCCTGTTGGCCTCCACCTTGGCCACCGCCGCCCTGGCCGCCACGCCTGCCCTGGGCCTCTTCCTCCTGGACACGAAGCAGTTCCAAGAGAGGATCATAGTTGAAGCCCTCGTCGATAATAGGATCGTCGGGTGGAGGCGTCGTGCCGCCGCCCTGGCCTCCCTGACCGCCTTGTCCACCTTGGCCGCCGGTGCGGGTACCGATGTTGCCGGACGTTTCGCGGAGGCCGTGGTGCTGCTCGCTCCAGTTTTGGTTGTAGACGTTATTGTCGTGGTTGCCCGCGCTTGAGACGCCGACTTTGAAGAAGTCGTTGTACGGCGGCAGAAGCAGGGCGGCGGCGGTCATAAAGCCTCCGCCCGAGTGACCAAAGATGCCCACCCGGTCGACGTCGATCCACGGATGTCGAGCCGCCAACTGCTCGATTCCCGTCTTCTTGTCGGCGAGGCCGTAGTCGCGCAGGTTGTAGTAGCCGTAGCTATGGTAAGCGTTGGATCGGGCCGGGTTGCCGCCTCGGTTACCGATCTGGATGACGATGAATCCCAGTTGGGCAAGCCGCTGGTTGGAAGCGGTCGCGGTGAAGTTCGCGGTTACGCTTTCGGTCTGAGGACCGGGATAGACGTTGGCGATGATCGGATACTTTTTCTTGGGGTCGAAGTCCGAGGGCTTCCACATATTGCCGTAGATGTCCGTTACTCCGTCAGCGGCCTTGACCTTGAAAGTGGACGGCATCTGCCAACCGGCTTCCACCAATCGGCTGATATCCATCTCCTCCAGCTTCATGAGAGTGTTACCCTGGTTATCCAAAAGCGTGGCTACGGGAGGCATATCTGTCCGGGAGCAGACATCGACGGCGAAGTTCTTAGATGGAGATAGAACCGTTGTGTGGTCGGCGTCGCCTGGATCCATCAGCTTGATCTCTTTGCCATCGAGTTTGATGCGGTAGAGGTGGCGGTAGTACGGGTTCTCGTTTGCTTCGCGACCCACGCCTCGGAACCACAGGAGACCTGCCTTCTCATCCACATCCACAATGCTATCCGCGCGGAAGGCTCCCGAAGTCACGGCGTTCTTAAGCGTGCCGTCGTTGCCATACAAGTAGTAATGACCCCAACCGGTGCGCTCTGAGAACCAAAGAAAGTCGCCGTCGGGCTTCAGATAACGAACGCCCTGCGTCTCCAAGAATGCATTCTCCACCTTCTCGGTGAGAAGTACCTTGATCGCATCGGTGTTGAGATCGATTTCGATGAACTCCAGGTTCCTTTGCAGGCGATCTCTGCGAACTAGACGTAGCTTGTCAGAAGTGGAGTCCTGCCAGTGGATATTGAAGAACCTCTGGTCCCGATACTTGGCGAGGGGGAGCTTCTTCAGCTCCTTCTTCGACGGATCGAAGACATGAAGCTCTACCTGGGCCACATCGGCTTCTCCCGGCATGGCGTACTTGTAGGTCATCAGGGTCGGCCGTGGCTCGGAAAGAGAGTTGACCAGAAAGAGGTCTTTCACCTTGCGCGAGTCGGTGCGGCTGACGTGGAAGCGCTTGGAGTCCTTGGACCAGCTAACGTTGGCCCGGACCCGGCGCTCGGCATTCTGGGTCGCCGTGACTTGAGTCTGCCCTTCCTGCTGTTGCTGGAACTGGTTAAAGGCTTGGCGGCTACCAAAGCTGTAATCGGTCGCGCCGTCCTTGGTCAGTTGAACCGGGTCCGACTCTTTGCCATCCTTGACCTCTACATAGTAGAGGTTGTGGTCCATCGCATAGACGAACGCTTTTCTATCGGGCGAGAAGTTGCGGAAGTTCTGTGCCTGGCCCTGGGCAAGGCCGCCAAACTGGCCGCCGCCACCGCCACCGCCCCCTCCCGGAGGACCTCCCTGGGGAGGAGTTGCGGGCGCACGGCCAAGATTCTTCAACTCTTCGGTCTTCAGGTTGTACTCAAATCGGGTCTGGTCTGCCGTAAAGCGAATCAGATCGAGGTTCGTCTCGACGAACGTGATTGTCGTGATCGGAAGATTGGTCGTGTCGTAAGGCTTCTTGGTCTCTTCCGACAGCTTGGCGGCCATCTTGGCGGAGTCGAAAAGCGGGGTCTTCTTCTTGGCTTTGGGATCGACTCGCCAGAAGCTGACTCCTTCCGAGTTTCGCCAAGAGAACCAAAACGAGTCGGTCTTGCCGATGAATCCAGGAGTCAAGCCTGTGCTGTAGACAAACGGCCTCAGGCTTTCCACTGTATAGCGATTGGCCAGTTTCCAATTGGCTTTGTTTGTCGACTGAGCAACAGCGGGTGCGGACACCATGGCGAGCGCTACCGTCAACAGGAGGGGTTGATAAATGCGAATGGGAAGCATATGCTTCCCACTTCTATACCAGATGTTAAGGTTCCTGCACGATATTCAACGGCGAACGAACTGATAATATTTTTGTCCGTTCTTTGTTACCAGACGCCGGTCGTATCTCCGTCCATCCCTTTCGAAGTAGGCATGGCTGAAGTAGGAAGCTCGCAATCGATCAATCTGGGACTGGCTCTTCCGGTCTTGCTCATAGCGATGGAGCGAATAAAGCGCCCCGGCGGCACCGGCAAAAACCAGTCGATTGTCCTTTTGAATCAGGCCAAGCAGAGCGACTCCGCCAGACAGATAGGCAATGTTGCGCCACTCGTTCTTGGTCTGTTGACGACGGTCGGATAGCCGGTCCAAGTTGCTTTGTCGATTCCAGTTTTGGCTATTGCGCCATTGGGCTTCCCTTCTTCGCCTCGCCTCGTCTTCTCTCTTACGGGCCTCGGCCTCTCGCCGCCAACGGTCGTTGTCTCGCCGATCCCAGCGGTTGCGGTTGTCATCCCGCTTCCAATTCACATTCTTGTTCTGCAGCTTGCCGTAGTGCTTCTCGCCCTTCTTCTTTCCTTTATCAGGCCCCGCCATCGCAGGCATGATCGTTCCGCCCAGCATGGTGGCGGCCAGTACGGTCGAGAGGATTATTTTAAGTCTCATCCTGAACTCCTTTTCTCTATCCGAGTCGCACCCGAATAGTTTGCTTCACACTATTCGACGCTTGTCCTTTGAAAGCGTAATGTCGCTTTTCACAAGTGGGTTCCATCACTGGGACCTTCTCAAAGAACCCAACATCGGCGACCCTTCTAACCGCCAAGAAACAACGGAACAAAGAAGCACAAGGGGAGGTGGCAGACAGAGAGTTCTCATTTGCGTCCTTGGTTTCTTTGTTTCTTCGTGGTTAATGGATTTATCCGTGGTCTTGAGATTAGCTCTGTAGACGACGGCAGGGATCCGCGATGTTCCATGTAACCCCCGACGGGGCTCACACGTCCATAATGTGGAAGATGATCGAACATGGATTTGGGATTGTTGATTGCGCTCGCCGTTCTGCCTAAACAGGCTCCTACCCCTACGCTTTGGCTTCAGCCCAATGGCCAAGTGATGGTGGAAGGAAGGGCTTTTTCTCCCCGGTTTGCCCCCGGTGCGAGAGTGATCAAAACCAGCTTCGGAGCAACCTACGACTTCAACGGCCCCAAGAGCGGTCTCCACTTCGGTGATCTAAAGCCGTTAAAGTTGACTGGCTCGATGACCGTCTCGATTTGGATCAACCCTCGGAGCTACATCAACGACGGGCCAGGCTCGCAAATCCTCTTTAGAGGCGACGACCGGAACGGTCTCGACCCCTACAGCCTTGTTCTCCACCCGGATGGAACGATCAACTTTGGCATCCAGAGCGAAAGCAACGGAGGTATGCACGTCACGGCTGAGGTTCCCCTTCACCGCTGGTCGCAAGTGGTTGCCAATTTGGACGCAGAAACTGGTTTCCTCAATATCTGGATGAACGGGGAGTTGGTCGGAATGGCGAAAACCAGCCTACGCCCCCTTATGGAACTGGACCGACACTATGCACCCGGCGTTGCCGTTGGCAATGTGCAGAACGACCAAGGCCCTCACAACCAGCCCTTCAACGGCATGCTTGCGGACTTGAGGCTCTACCGTGGCGCGTGGACACCCGAAGAGATTGGAGTCGGCGGCCAGTATCATGAGCCCGCCGCCCGCAAGGTCGTCAGCGTCGATTAGCCGTGCCAGCCGGCTAGGGTTTGGATTCGATGAACTCCTTCCACAGTTCGTCCGCGCTCTTCTTCGTCATCTTCTCAAAGACCGGCAACGGATTACTGCCCTTCCTCAACTCCCGATCCAAGGCAGGGACGAGGCGCATATCGTATTTGCGAGAGATCCAAGCCAGCCAATAGGCGGTCGTTCGGTAGGCATCGGTGTACTTGGCCTTCTCCGGGTCGATCCGTGGTCTCGGAGCTTCCGGCTCATATCGCCACCAGCGGATATAGTCGGCGATGCCCTCAACCAGCCAGCCGGTGTTGTTCCGGTTGCGGGGATAGCTCTGCACGATGTGGGTCAGTTCATGGACCACCATGCCGAGGTCGTCGGGATGCTCGGTGATCCACTTGCCGCTGACAGTGATCGTGTTCCCCGAAGCCCAAGCTGGGGCTGATATCTCCTTCTTGATGACGATGTTCAGTTCCTTGGGAGCCTTCCAATCTTCAGTTGCCAACAGCGACGTGACCGTCGGATACCAAGCGATCACCACTTCCTTCGCCTTCTCGCCCCAGGCTTTCGCGTTCGGGATTTCCGACACGTCCACGTTCACAGTTGGAGCGGGAAGCGGCTTAGCCAGAGGATAGACGTGCCGCGCCAGCGGGTCTTCTTGGGCGGAGGCAAGACTGACAAAGAGGGAAATCAGGGCGATTGCGGACATACCCCCAGTATCCCTGGTCGCGATCTTGTCAAGCTACCGGATATAGGAAAGGCCCTTGACCTTCACCAGCGTGAGCAGCTTTAAGGCTGGGCCGTCGACCTTTCGCAGTCCACGTTCCCATTGCCCAACCGTGGAAGGAGATACCCCCAAGTGCGCGGCGAAAACGGCTTGGCTCGCTTTCTCTCTTTCACGCAATTCCCGCACCTCGCCTGCAGTCATCTGGTCGACGGAGGTGAGGCAAGTCTCGTCGAATCGGCGCATGGTCGCTTTGTCCACGATGCCCAAGTCATGCAACCTGGACACTCCGGTGTGGATGGACCTGGATATGTCGCTTCGATACTGCTTATTACTCATTCAATTTCCTCCAATGCGCCTGCTGCGAGGGCTTCATCGATATCGTCTTCGGTCATCGCAAATAGGATGCCCGCATACTCCTTCAGGTCGGCAAGCTCTTGCTGATCGATATTGGCTCGGTCGTTCTTGGCGAATAAGTGTATGAAGAAAGCTCGCTCGCCGCTCTCAAACGCGATTACCGTGCGAAACCCGCTCGACTTTCCTGCTCCCTGGCGCGCCACCCGCTTTTTTATGACTCCACCGCCAAGGTCAGCGTCGATCAGACCGTTCTCCGCTTCCTCGACAGCCTTCAGGAGACTTATGTCTGTGATTCTTCCCTTCCGAGCACGCTTAGCGAACTCTTCATCCTTAAACGTCCGAGCCACAAGATTATTATACCACTCATTGAGTCACACTCAATGATACGGCCTTTCACCCCGCGTGTTAAATCCCAAACCAAGATTTCAAAGGCGGCACTTTCCTCAGCAACATTGCCGTATCCCTTCTTTGCTATGTCTGAAACTGTTGATCAACATACTTCTGCCGTTGGAAAGACGTTTGTATGGCACGAGGTCTATGGACCTGACGATGCCGCATCCGTCGAGTTTTACACGAAGGCCTTGGACTGGGGAGTCCAGCCGATGGATATGGGGCCGATGGGCGCCTACAATATGCTCACCGTGAATGGGGTGCCTGTCGCGGGATGCGTGGCCACCGCCAACAACCCAGAGATGGAGGGCGTCCCCCCACATTGGGCGACTTACATCTCTGTGGACAACGTGGACGCTCGGGCCGAGAGGTGCGTTTCGTTGGGAGCTTCCATCTTGGTTCCTGCGATGGACGTACCCACCGTCGGGCGAATGTGCCTGGTCCAAGACCCCCAGGGTGCGACTTTCTGGCTCTACAAGTCGGCACAGGGCTAAACCCCATCTGGGCTGGGACGTGCGTCTTAAGCAGATGTCGAGGGTGCGCATGTCCCAGCCCACGTTTTCGCTGCCACACCAAAACTGTACGCCAGCACCCCCGCAGTTCTCAAGCGCAAGGGGAAATCAGACTACCTAGTGTCGTTTTCCCTATCCGTTCATTTGCGAGTCCCCCATACTGGGAAGCGATGGATACGGTTGCTCGCTTTGACAAACGGGTTGAGAACTACGTCAAGTACCGCCCCTCCTACCCAAGTGCGGCGATCGACTTCCTCGAAAGGGAGTGCCGCCTAACCCAAGACTCGGTCATCGCCGACATCGGCTCTGGCACGGGAATCTTCTCGAAGCTATTGCTTGACCAAGGCTTCCAGGTCATCGGGGTCGAGCCGGGCGACGCCATGCGAGCCGCCGCCGAAGCAAGCCTCAATGCAAACCCCCACTTCACCAGCGTCGCCCGCAAAGCGGAGGATACGGGTTTGGAGGAATCTTCCATCGACCTCATCACCATCGCTCAAGCCTTCCACTGGATGGATATCCCGAGTTTCCGCGCCGAATCGCAGAGGATTTTAAAGCCTGGAGGCTGGGTAGCCATCATTTGGAACCGCCGCCGGACAACCGGCAAACCGCTTCTTGAGGAGTACGAAGCCTTGCTGGCAAGTTTGGAGACCGATTGCGCCCGAGTCAACCACGCCAATGTCACCCAAGAGGCGATCTCTGAATTCTATGGCAAGCCCTACCAGTACACAACCTTTCCCAACGAACAGGTCTTCGACTGGGATGGACTCCTGGGCCGCGTGCTGTCCTCATCCTACGTCCCCCTGCCCAACGATCCGGGATACGCCGCCATGGCCGCCGAACTCCGCCGAATCTTCGACGCCTATTCGCAAAACGGCACGGTCGCCTTTGAGTACGAAACCCAGGTTTATCTGGGCCAGATGTAGAACAGATGGAACCGCTTCTGAGACACCGTCGTTTAAGAAGCACGAACATCGACCACCAGGGGAGCCAGTGCATGGCTGAGAGTTCTAGATCGCATCTAGATGACCCTGTGAACCTGATGCGGGTAATACCGACGTAGGGACAGTGGAACCATCGGTGTTCTATCGGGAAGCCGCTTTCTCTCAGAGGTGGCTTCCTTTTTCTTTGCGATAATGGAAGCGTGAAGCCCTTCGCTTGGTATGTGCTTTTGAACCTGCTGGCCTGCATTTTGGTCGTTTGTGCTTTGGCTTCCGTGGGCGGATTCAAGGCCTCGACTTCCTTGCTCCAGGCCAATCTGTTCTATGTCTTTCTGGTAGCCGCCGTTGGCGCTGTGTGCCTTGCCTTCCGATTCTTGCCTGCGGAAGAGCGTTTGACACGACTCTGGGAGCCAATCGTCGCCCTCTTGGTCACTGGAAGTTGCTCTGCCATTCTGATCCCGGTTCTGGTTGCCACCAGACCTGCATCCTCGGGAGCCACCTGCCTTTCCAATATCAAGCAGGTGGGGGCTGGTCTTGTCATGTACTCTGCCGATTACGACGACCATCTGCCCGACGCTTCCAACTGGCACATTGCGGCTGCTCCTTATTGGAAAAATTTCGAGCAGATCAAGAAGTGTCCGCTGGCCAAGGAGCCGTTTAGCTACGCTATGAACCAGGCTCTCTCGGGGCTATCCCTTGAGAAAGTGGCAGACCGGGAGCAAAGGCTTCTCCTCTACGAATCCACCTCCCCCACCGGCTCCTTTGTGAAGAGGCACCACGAGCGCGGAAGCGTCTTCTTTGCCGACGACACCGCCAAGCTTATTGAGAACAAGCCGGGCGAGGCTAATTGGTAAACGCACGCTTCCCCCAAGCAAGCGAAGTCCCTCGTTGTGTTTTGTGCCGTTGTGGTTTCCTTC
This sequence comes from uncultured Fimbriimonadaceae bacterium, assembly GCA_964501275.1. Taxonomy (GTDB): domain Bacteria; phylum Armatimonadota; class Fimbriimonadia; order Fimbriimonadales; family Fimbriimonadaceae; genus 55-13. The sequence goes on from CAZCSP010000029.1 coordinate 36,144, forward strand.
CCTTGCCCCGCCATCCAGGGGCCAGACTGAACCACAATGAAGCGGTTCAGGAATGCCGTCGCTTCGAGGCAGGGCTCGCCTATACTGAGAAGCATGGTCAACACCATGCTAGCCGCGATCGCCATCGGATGGACTAACCATAGCGAGGACATCGACTATCAAATCGCGAACTGGAAGCCGGTTGCCGCCGACCGACTTGAGCCGCCCCAAGATCGGTGGATCAAAGACGCAGATATAGTCGGCAGGTGGGCGACGGTCCGAGGATATAGCGGAGTAACGATTGAGCGGCTTCTGCCCCATAAGAATCGTTTCGCAGTAGCAATGACCGTTGGGAGCTGTACCAGGTGGATGACCCGACGGACCACTGGGACCTACCGAGATGGTGTTCTCTTACTGGACCAACCTGTTTGGGAGTTTGAGCCAGTTGACCGTTTCTACGTGGTTCGTCTCAAGGATAAGCCGCGCATGGTAACGCCTCGAGGCTGGCGTCGGACCGAAATCGAGATGCGAGACTATGGCGGAGCCATCGTCGGCGAGCTAACCTACGGAATGCAAGAACGCTAGATCTTCGGTCGATAGGTTTTGTTGTTGACGGCGCCCTTGGAGGCCTTTGCCCCGGCCGTCTGCTCGATCTGCTCGTTCTTTGTCGACTCGCCCGCCTTGGGTTTGGCGTGGAGGTCCGCGATGAGCTTCTTGATGTCTGCTTTGGATTTCTTTTGCATAACTATACAGACGCTACTGTACCGGAGATATCTTCAGGCATGGGGCGTTGGGCGTCTCCCGTCGGCTAAAACCGCCCTTCAAGTAAACTCCAACGCTCAACATGAGCGAAGAGTTATCCATCCGCGAGATCAGGCTGGGCAAGTTGGCGCGTATGCGCGAGCTTGGCTGTGACCCTTACCAAAACGAACGTTTCGAGATCAGCCGGGGCGCCCAGCAGATGCTGGACCGGTTCGAGAGCCTCGAAGGCGAGACGGTGAAGTTCGCGGGACGGGTCGTGTCCTATCGACTGATGGGCAAGGCGGGGTTCGCCCATATCAGCGACGGCGACGCCCGCATCCAGGTCTACTTCAAGCGGGATGATCTCACCGAGACCGAGTGGGAGTTGTACAACCTGCTCGACATCGGCGACCACATCGGCATCCACGGCGAGCTTTTTCTCACCAAGACTGGCGAGAAGTCGATCCACGCCCGTTCCCTGCTGGTTCTCAGCAAGGCGTTAGAGGTTCTCCCAATCGGCAAGGAGAAAGACGGCCAGATATTCAGCGGCCTCAGCGACCAGGAACTCCGCTACCGCCACCGCCACCTGGATCTGATCGCCAACCCGGACGCCCGCAAGAAGCTCTTGGACCGCTCCCGCATCGTCTCCGCCACCCGCCGCTACTTTGACCAGGCGGGTTACCTGGAGGTGGAAACACCCCTCCTCCAGATTGAAGCGGGCGGCGCGGCGGCAAGGCCCTTCCAGACCCACTACAACGCCTACGACATGGACGTCAAGCTCCGCATCTCGCTGGAGCTCTACCTGAAGCGGATCATCTGCGGCGACGTGCCTCGGGTTTATGAGATCGGGCGGGTCTTTCGAAATGAAGGCGTCAGCAACCGCCACAACCCCGAGTTCACCCTGCTCGAGTTCTACGAGGCCTACGCAAACCTGGAAGACATGATGGTCCGGGTCGAGGAGCTTTTCCGCCATGTGGCGATGGAGGTCTTCGGCAGCCCCAACGTCCGCTTCCCCTTGGAGCCGGGCGATATCGTGGATGAGGGCGAGCCCGGCGAACCCGAGTACCTGGAGATCGACTTCTCCAAGCCATGGCGGCGGGTGATTCTGCTCGAAGAGATCGAGCGGCACACCAGCCTCACCGCCGAAGACTTGAGTTCCCTGGAGAACGCCAAGTCGGCCCTCAAGAACCTGAACGTCGTCAACCCGGTCACCGGCAAGCGCATCGACCCCGACGACGAGAACAACCTGGGCGGACTGATCGAGAAGCTCTTGGAGGTCTTTGTGGAGCCAACGCTCCAGGAACCAACCTTCGTCATCGGCTACCCCATCGAGACCTCGCCCTTGGCCAAGAAGGACCCGGCCAATCCGAAGATGACCCGACGCTTCGAGGGCTACATCCGAGGCCGCGAGGTCTGCAACGCCTTCAGCGAAATCAACGACCCGATCGACCAGCGAGAGCGGTTTGAGGATCAGTTGCAACAGGCGGAGGCCGGAAACGACGAGGCCCACGGCATGGACGAAGAGTTCATCTACGCCCTTGAATGCGGCATGCCCCCCACCGGAGGCTGCGGCATCGGCATCGACCGCATGGCCATGATGCTCACAGGCGCCGACACCCTAAGAGAAGTCCTCCTCTTCCCCACTATGAGGCCGGAGAAGAAGGGGGAGGAAGAGGATTAGGAGAATTGCTGGATTGCTTGGATGCTAGATTGCTTGAGTTTCGGAGGTCGGCAAACTCCCTTGAGGTTCATTCGTCGATCCTCCGATCAAGTTGAATGCCAATCCTGTGAGGTCTTTTCGTAACTCAACTGACACTTGTAGAACGGCGTCATGGTGAGCGAGAACGGCCCGAGTGTTTCGTTGCGCCAGAGCATTCTATGCCGCGAAGTCGAACCACCTCACCCGCATATAGGTTGGGAAGAAACTACGAACTGGTGAGGTCCTTCGACTCGCGACAACCAATCGGCCCAGCAGGAAGCTTGTTCTGGCTCGCTCAGGATGACGCCGTACTGCAATATTTATGAAATATATTTATAATCAACCGCCAAGATGCCACGGACGCAAAGAGGGTCGAAATGTCCTTTGCGTTCCTTTGCGCCCTTCGTTTCTTCGTGGTTTTAAGGCTCGTTAGTATTGCCGGTACCAAGGGAGACAGTGAATTCGCGCACACAAAGATGACGTGGAGGCTTAGCCCTTCCTACCAAACTGGCGCAACGGAGCTAAGAAGTACGCCTCATGCGCTTCGTAGACTCCCATCGGCGAATCCGGCGCCTCTTCCTGCCATTCGACACTAGCCAACTCTAGTGTGTCTTGATGCTCCTCGGGTTCGAAGGGGCGAATAAGGCCGAGGAGTTGGTTTTCGTGGGTAGCGACCACCCAGTAGACGGCAACGAAGCGATATTTCCTTAGCCTGATCCGCGCCGGGCATATCCCCTGCACCGTCACCTTTGCCCGCCGAGCCTCAGGCGAGAAGGCGTTATCCAATTCCCGAATGATCCAAGCCGCATCGCTTTGGGACTTACTGGTCGCAATCGCCTTTAAGGCTTCCTCGCGGACTTCGCTTGCCGGCCTGCCCAGTTTCTGCCATGCCCAGGCTCTCATCGCGTGCAGTCCAGCGATGTTCTTCTCGCCGCATTCGTCTCGTGGAAGCTGAAGTCCGGCCTCTGCCTCAGCCAAACCCTCTTCACAGCGATCTGCTCCGATCAGCCAAAAAGCGAGGGAGAATTGAACCGCATCTCTCTGTAGCTGGACATTAGAAAGGTTGATGGGTTCAACCGCCTCCAAGGCCCCAGCATAGTCCCCTTGACGGCCTTTGACGATTCCGATGTTGTACTCGAACTCTCCCATAGGAGCGACCGTCAGTAGCTTGCCCCGATAGAACGCCTCCAGCGCCTCGTCATAGCGGCCAAGATCGGAAAGATAGTGGCCCAGGAGGGAGTAGAAGATGTAAATCTGGGGCGCAGTTGCAATTCCAGCCCTTAGCTCCTCCATCGCTTCATCAGGTTTGCCCAACTCCCACAAGGCCCTCGCGGCAATCTCCCGTCCCGCTGTGTTGCGCTTCTCGGTGAGCTTGCGAGCCAGCCTCAGCGCCTTCTCCCATTGACCCCGATCCAAGGCGAGAAACCCCTCGCGGCTAAGATCGGACACAGATGGGAAGAGCTTCATGGGGAAACTACTTTATAGCCTCAAACGGCGGCAAGCAGATGCCTTCCTAGCATATGATCCTAAAAATGGGAAACCAAAGCCCTTCATTCTCACGTTTACTATCGTAGCTATGGATGCAGTGGAGACGAGGCCGAGGCGGCGAGTGGGGGTTTGGATTTTGATTGGGGTCTTGGCCTTGGTGGGCGGCGGCCTGCTGTGGGCTACTCGCGAACCGCCGACGCCTTACGCCTTCCTTAACAAGCACCCCATCGCGGAACGGCGGGAGTCCAAGGATGGGAAGTTGCGTATCGTTGTTCTGAAAGCCGATGTCGAGGATGTCTGGCGCGATATTCAGACGGAGTTTGCGGGCAAGCCGGTTTTCAGTTCCTCTGGGTTTGTAAATGTCAACGGGTTGGCCGCCGAATACAAATCGCTAGGCACCGATGAGGGTCTGATCAAAGTCAGCAACGATCTGGGCTTCGCCAACGACGGCTACAACGGGAACGGCTTTGGAATGACGGTGTCCACGCCAGAAGTCAAACCCGGCTACTGCGCCGTCGCCTTCACCCGGCCCCAGACGCTCTTCGATAAGGCGATAGAGTGGATGCGCGGTTTCTTCGGCGGCTCGAAGGCCAAGCCACAGGAACAGCCCGTCCCTCCTCCGCCACGGACGATCCGAGTTTAGGGCTTAGCAGTTGCGGGTTCGGTGGACTGCTTGGACCTCTCACGGTCAATCATGGCTTGATACTCCCTCATCAGCTTCGCGTCGTCTTCCGGCACGTCGTGCATCCCCTGCAGCAACTCGCTTTCCGGGTCACGCAAGGTCTCTTGGGGGTAGAGGGCGACGGTCAATCCTTCCTGCACCGGCTGCTGCTCCACCCTCCGCCCATTCCAAGCCTCGCGCAACGCCAGCGCCAAATCCGTCCCGATCTGCTGCCAGAGATGGACGTAGGTTCCCATGCGGGGGTTGAGTTCCATCAGCCACGCCCGACCCCGGCCTTCATCCTCCACCACAAACTGCGGCGCGCCCATGCCGTTGTAGCCGACGATCCGACAGATCTCGCGAACAGTCTCCAGCATTTCAGGGTTATCGATCACCCTGGCGGCCGATATCTGGCCCGTCTCGCCGGGATGAGTCTGGAGGCGAAGGGCCATGTTCCATGCCACCACCTCTCCATCCTTGGCAACATAGTGAATCCCCGCCGTCTGGTTGCCGAGATACTTCTGAATACAGTAGCGAGTCGTGTTTCCCGCAAAAACCAGAGTCCGAAGCGCTTCGATCAGAGTCTCCTCGTCGTGGCAGATGCGGATACCGCTGGCGGCAAAGCCGACATTTGGCTTCAGGATTACGGGGTAGTCATGCTCCTGGACGAAAACATCGGCATCCCCCATGGTAAACAGCTCTCGCTGAGGGGGAACCCGTACCCCTCGCTTCTGCAGCAGATTCAAAAGGTCGATCTTGTCATAGAGGTAGCTCTCCGTCTCCAGCGGAAAAGTGGAGCCCATCAGAGCCGCCCGAAGCTCATCGTCCAGTTCGATCTTTCCCGCCTCTACCTGGCGGCGATACAACTGGAGCGACCGCACCAGGTTGTCGGAAGCGGGGAGGATAATATCCGGGCGAAATGTCCTCAGTGCGGTGTCGAAGGTTTTGAGAATCTCCGCTTCGTCATGGGTGTTGGCATAGAAATACCGATCCACATAGTCGGTCTTTGCCAACAGGTCTTGTCTGCCGCAAACCGCCGCAACCTCGAACCCGACTTTCTTGAGTGAGCGGGCAAATCGGGTTGGCCCATGCCAGATCCACTGCGCAACGATAAGGACTTTCACTGGCAAGAGTATACGCCGCCGCCTCTTCCTTAAGAGTTCGTTAAGGAAGCCATGGGGGGCAGGCTCTCTTAACCTGGACCATATAGTCTCCTTCCATCCGGTCAATCGTGGCCGGGTTTTTGGATAGGAGAAAGCGATGAAAGCATTTGTAGGTCTCGGCCTCCTCGTCGGTTTTACGTCCCTCTCGTTTGCTGTGGACTCAAACTCATTGGTGGCATTCGACAACGCCACCATCCAGCCGGGAGGTCCTCGAAGCGGCTCCAACGGTAAGGCGTTTTTAAACATTGAGGGCATTGGGCTTGGAACCTTTGCCAGCTATGGAGTCATCGACTTCGACGGGTCGGCTCTGAGCTTCTCGGAGGCGATTACCGGAGTCACCGCGTTGCGTATCGACCTCACCCAGTCGAACGCCGCGTTCACCACCAATGGCAACCTCAAGTTCTGGCTGACAAGCGACATCTTGACCAACATTCAGCCTGGTTCCAGCCCGCTGACCCTGGATGGTTCCACTACTTACGGAATCGCTGGCGACGACTTGGAGCCCCTGTTCGAGCTTGGCACGGGTGCTTTTATCCAGGTAGGCAATGGCGCCGTAGACAGCTACACGTTCAACGTAAGCGGCGCTGCCGCCGACCTGTTGACAGACAGCGTGGCCGACGGCTCCACGATCCGAGTGGTCATCACTCAGGATGCGGGAGACGACGCGGTTGCCGCCACTTGGGCAGGCTTCTCGCACACCACGTTCGCTGGCCCTACGCTCACTCTCGCCGGCGAACCGGTCCCCGAGCCAGCCTCCCTGGCTGCGCTCTCTCTGGGGGCCATCGCCCTTCTTCGACGCCGCAACAAGTCGAAGTAGGCGCGTTTCAGCAGGTTCGCAGAATTGTCTCTGCGAACCTGTTTTTTGTATTCGCCCATACAGACATAAGTCGATTCGAGGCCGTAAGATAGGGACATGAACAAGCCCATCGACCCCGGCGTAGACATCGGCCATGTGCATCTGAAAGTTGCAGATCTGGACCGGGCTCTAGCCTTCTATCATGGCGTGCTCGGTTTTGAGATCACCCAGCGCTATGGCAGCCAGGCGGCTTTCCTTTCAGCCGGAGGCTATCACCACCACATCGGCCTCAACACCTGGCAAAGCCGAGGCGGCGATCCACCCGCCCCCGGCACCACCGGCCTCTTCCACACCGCCATCCGCTACCCCAGCCGGGCAGCGTTGGCCGATTCCCTGCAGCGCCTGATCCACGCCGGTATCCCTCTCGACGGGGCCAGCGACCACGGCGTCTCCGAGGCCCTCTACCTGCGAGACCCCGACCAGAATGGCGTGGAATTGTACTGGGATAGGCCAAGAACCCAGTGGCCGTTAGATGCGGATGGGAACCTGCGGATGGTGACCGAGTCGTTGGATTTGGAGGGGTTGCTGGGGGAGAAGGGGGATTAGGGAAAGAGGGAATCCAGAAACCGTCAATAGAATTTGCGATTCGAGCCCCGTTGAGGGGGTTGGGGGTGACACGTGGTTCTCCGCTTGTATAATTAGATTTGCGTTCCTTCGATACAAATGGGGAACCTGGTCACACCCCCAACCCCCTCAAGGGGCTCGAATCGCAAACTTCGCCGACTCCCGGTACCATCCCTCCATGCAAATCGTCGTTCTCGATGGCAACACATTGAACCCCGGCGACCTCTCTTGGGCGCTGCTGCAAACCCTCGGCGATGTCAAGGTCCATGACCGCTCGACCCCGGAAGAAACCGTTGAGCGATGCCAATCCGCCCAGGCCGTCATCACCAACAAAGCCCTTCTCAGCCGGGAAACTTTGGCCCAACTACCTCGCCTGGAGTACATCGGCGTGACCGCTACAGGGTTCAACATCGTCGATGTGGAAGCCTGTCGAGAACGGGGGATCACGGTCACCAACGTTCCGGCCTACAGCACGATGTCGGTGGCCCAGTTGGTGTTCGCCTATATCCTGGAGCATTGCCACCATGTCGGTTTGCACTCGCAGGCAGTTCGAGACGGGCGTTGGGCCGCTTCCAAAGACTTTGCCTTCTGGGATCGACCACTCGTTGAGTTGGATGGAATGACGCTTGGCATCGTCGGATTTGGGAGTATCGGCCAACAGGTGGCGAAGTTGGGACAGGCGTTTGGGATGCGCGTCCTGGTGCACTCTCGAACGGAGAAGGAGTTTCCAGGAGTTCAGTGGGTCAACCTAGAAACCCTCCTCCAGGAGTCCGACTTCACCACCCTCCACTGCCCCCTCACCGACGAAACGAAGAACCTCATCAACTGGCGCACGATCCGCCACATGAAAGACGGCGCGTTTCTAATCAACACCGGTCGCGGGCCGTTGATCAACGAGGCCGATCTTGCCGACGCCTTGAACAGCAACCGGCTATCGGGAGCGGGCTTGGACGTCCTCTCCGTCGAGCCCCCACCCGCCGACAACCCCCTCCTAAGCGCCCAAAACACCTTCATCACCCCCCACATCGCCTGGGCCACCCGTGCGGCGCGGGTTCGGCTGATGATCAAGACGGTTGAGAACCTGAAGGCTTGGTTGGATGGACAGCCGCAGAACGTGGTCAGCTAGGTTCGAGCACCAACGATATCGAGAACGCGCCTCGAGGACCGTTTCGGTATGGACTAGACAGGATCGCTGCGGGAGCATCGGGAATCCACTTCACATGGCCATCGGCATAGACCACCGCTCGGCCACCGGGACCAATCTTGTAGCCGATCTCGGTTTCGGCGGGGTTATCGAGTTTCGAGAGATCGCCCCCTTCGAACGTGTAGACAAAGCCATCCATGAGACTCCTGTCCTTCAAATAGGGCAACACGTTTTCTGTCCAGTTGCCATCGTTGGTAACCATCTCGTCGTCATAGTCGGCGGCGTACATCATCATGGCCAGCCCCACCTGTTTGACATCCTGGATGGCTTTGGCCTTCTCGGCGGCCTCCAAGGCTTTCAAAGCCGCATCTTTTGGCATCTTGGCCAAAGGCCGGATAAAACTGACTCTCTTGGTCGTGTAAAACACTGCGTCGGAAGCAGGCGAAACTTCGTACCCATCCACGTCGGCCGCAACTAGCGCACACTGGCGATCGGTTCGCGCCCGGGACTCCAGCCATAGTGAGCGAGCCGGGACTTGGGCGTCTTTCAGGGCGCTGACGGATGCTCCGTATAGGATGGAGAAACCAGGATCAACCTCCCTTTCCTGCCCAAACTGTGGGGTGACAACCGGACCAATCGCCCCCGTCCCGAAGTCCACCCGGTGGGCATCCAAACGAACTTTCTTTGTTTCAGGATCGACGACTCGCTCCATGAAGTAAGGTCCGGCGCCGGTGCTATCCCATTCGGCCATCGGATGGAAGTTGCCGGGTAGCCGGATCGCAGGCAACAGTTTGCCGTCGCTTCCCAACCAGTGGGCCCGCCACGGCTCAAAACGGGGACCGCCAACAATGGCCAAGACGGCTCCCTTCGCCAATGGGTCCGTATAGATGAGAACGCCCTCGCCTCCTGTAAGCCTCAGCACAAGGGACGTCTGCCCATTGGCGGCCGAGGCGGTGTAAACAGATTCCGACCGCACGGCATTGCCATTGGCGTCTTGCACTACTTCGGATACCGTGAAAACGGCAAAGCGGTTTCCGGGAAGCCACGCGACCTGGCCCACGTCTCCCTTGTCCGCCTTGAATCGCCAGGTGAAGACGGGGGCTTGCTTCGCGAGGCTATAGATCGACAGCGTCCGTTCGCCTGACGCCATCGAGGGGTCCAATCGACCTTGCAGAAGCTGATCGGTAAACGCTCGCTGGTCGATCTTGTGGTCAAGGGTTTCAATAAACAGAAACTTCCCATCGTGCGACCATGCGACGTTTCTCGTTTCTCCTTTGGAAACCGGGATAGGAGCCAACAAAGCTACCGCCTCTCGGTCCGTCATGATGAGTTCCGTCTTCGGATTGAACTGTGCAAAGCCCACCGCAAAGAACAAACCGACGACTCCAACGATCGCAACCCTCATGCTATAAGCGACGGACTGTCGATAGGGTTCGGTTCTGGTCAGCCCTTCTCGCTTTAATCTTTAGGCAACTTCAAAACCGTCCCCGGCTTGATTCCAAACTTCTTTGCCCGACCCACTTTCAACTCCAGTACATACTGCGCATCGCCTTCGCTGGGAACCCCTGACTCGTCGAACGGCTTGCCCACCCCGACGTTCAGCACCTTCCCTTTCGGGTCGATGTAGCAGATATCCAGACCCAGAGGACAGTTACGCATCCAGAACGACCTGGGTTCCGCCGTGTCGAACAGGAAAAGCATCCCCTCCGTGTCCTTCACATCCTTGTCTTCCAGGTACATCATCCCCTCGGCGCGCTTGCTGTCATCGTCCATGATCCAGAGAGTCAGGGTGTGGCCATTCACGGGCATCTTCCGCGTCTTCAGGTCCTTGAGTTGGTGGATTCTCTCAGGTTTGTGTCGAGGGTCCTGCTTCTGCGGCTCTGTGTCGAGAGGGCCGAATTCGGTGAATCCGGATTCAAGGGTGACCGGCTGATCGGTGGACGGTTTGCCACCCTCAGCTGGTTTGCCGCTTTCAATGGTGGGTTGTTTCGGCTCTTGACAGCCAACTGTGAGGAGGGCAAGAAAGATCAGCAGATTCTTCATGGTTTTGGAACGTAGGCCAGCTTTTCCTGCTCATACCGAGAGATGGCGTCCTCATAGATGAGAGTCGTGCCGATCAGGTCCAGGCCCTTCAGAATCGCCTCTTTGCTGACGGGGCTGATGTCAAACCCAAACTCCTTCCCCGCCGCCCGGACTTTCTGGCTGGGCAGATCGATCTCCACTTCCCCGCCAGATCCCAATGCCGCAACCTGAGCATGGTCGGCTGCACTTAGCTCCACCAGAAGCAGTCCGCAGTTGGCGGCGTTCTGGCGGAAGATGTCGCTATAGCCGGGACTGGTATCCGTCTTCTTGGAGACCACAGCTCGGAATCCACCCTGTTGGATGGCCCAGACTGCGTGCTCCCGAGACGACCCGCACCCGAAGTTGGTGCCCACCACCAGGATGGATGCCCCTTTGGCCTTTGGCTGGTCCAGCGGGAAGCCCTCCCCCCGGACGTCGTGAAACAAAAGCTCCCCATACCCAGACCGACTCACTCGGGAAAGGAACCGGGCCGGGATGATCCGGTCGGTATCCACATTGTCGTCGGGCATAACCACTATGGTCCCACGATGGACCGTAAAGCCTTCCATACCCGGATTCTGGCATACTCAACCGAGTCTATGGTCGTTCCCGACAAGCCCGAATTCCTGCAAAAAGTCGCCGGAGGCAAACGCATGCCCATCTACCGCGACCTCCTCGCCGACATCGAGACCCCACTCAGCGCCTACTGGAAGCTCGCCCACGACCAGACTTACAGCTTCCTTTTGGAGAGCGTAACGGGCGGGGAGCAAGTGTCACGGTATTCGTTGCTGGGGATCAAGCCGCGGAAGGTGTTGAGGACGAAGGGGGAAAAATGGCGACTCCAGGGTGAGAAGCCCCTTCCTCCCCAAAGGCTGGGGAGGAAGGGGTTGGGGATGGAGGGGTTTGAAGATGTACCTTCTACAGACTTGGAGGCGACTACAACAAACCTCCACCCCCCGGCCCCCTCTTCCAAGACGAACCACTTAGAGGAGGGGGGGGCGCTCGCTACAGGCCAAGACCCTCTCCACCTCCTCGCTGATCACCTGGGCGATCAGGAACTGGTTGATGTTCCCGGTCTCCCCGCCTTCATCGGCGGAGCGGTCGGGATGATGGCTTACGATTTGGTGCGCTTTTTCGAGAAACTCCCCGATGGCCCTGAAGACGATCTGCAGGTGGACGACCTCGCGATGATGCTGACGGACACCGTCGTCGTTTTCGACCATGCCAAGAACATCATCCGCGTCATCGCCATCGCCGACGAGGAAACCTATGATGACGCAGTGGCGCAGATCGACCAGATCATCGAGACCCTCCGTAACCCACTCCCTCCCCTGCCCGATCCCGACTCCATCGTTAACGACAAGTCCCACCCTGCTCCCCAGGAGCCCAACCCTGTCTCCAGCAATCAGACTCAAGAGCAGTTTGAGGCGAATGTGCGGCGCATGAAGGAGTACATCGCGGCGGGGGACGGCATTCAGATGGTCCCTGCCCAGCGGTTCGAGACTGAGGTGTCGGCTCACCCACTGACCATCTACCGCGCCCTCCGAAGCCTCAATCCGTCGCCCTACATGTTCATCCTGCGGTTCGGGGATTTCGATATCGTGGGAGCCTCGCCCGAGCTTCTGGTGTCGCTCCACGGTAGGGAGGCCAGGGTACGGCCTATCGCGGGGACCCGGTGGCGGGGCAAGACGCCTGAAGAGGACAAGGCTCTGGAAGAGGAACTTTTGGCCGATGAGAAGGAGCGGGCGGAGCACATTATGCTGGTGGACCTGGGCCGGAACGACCTGGGCCGAGTCTGCGAATATGGCTCGGTAAAGGTTAATGAGCTGATGGTCATCGAGCGGTACAGCCACGTGATGCACATCGTCAGCGACGTGACCGGGGTTTTGGATAAGGAAAAGGATGCCTTCGACCTCATCCGCGCCAGCTTTCCGGCGGGCACCGTCAGCGGTGCGCCCAAAGTCCGGGCGATGCAGATTATCGACGAACTGGAACCCACCCGTCGCGGGCTCTACGCGGGGTCGGTCGGCTTCTTCAGCGCCAACGGCTCCTTCGACGGCTGCATTGCGATCCGATCCATCTATCTCAAGGATGGAAAAGCCTATGTGCAAGCCGGAGGCGGCGTCGTTTACGACTCAGACCCGACCAAGGAGTGGGAAGAAAGTCGGAATAAGGCGAAGGCGGCACTGAGGGCAATTGAGATCGCGCAGACGGGACTGTAGAGTCCGTGGCATGGGCGTCCCGCCCATGGTTTCCAAGACCGTCCCGGCCTTGATCTGCAGGTTTGTAGAAAGTTCTCCAATCCCGGTGTTACGGCGGCAAAATCTGTTCACCGTCTACAAGTCTCATCCGACTACCGCCGCGCTGCCACCAGCAGGTCCAGCCACTTCTTGTCTATGTACTGGGTTTTCACGACGTGCTCACCCCGGTCCAGGTAGACGAAAAAGCCGTTGCTCAGGTAGATGCCTGCCTGATCGATCTTCTCAACCTCACTTCCCCAAAAATAAACCCGGTCGCCTGTCTGAAGGTTCTCCAGCTTGGCAATACTCTTGCCGACCCTCGATTGGGCGTCGGGCCGCGAGGGGAGTTTGACTCCATGCTTTGCATAGATGCGTTGCACAAACCGCCCACTATCCAACCCCTTTTCTTTCACTGGTCCAACCAGCTTGAGCGCGGTATCTGCCGGGCCAAGAGTGATCTCGCCTTCGAACACCTGGTACTCCAGTCGGTTGACAGAGTTCGTTTGGATGTATCCGTAGGCGCCATTCTGCAGCAGCACCTTCTGCCATGCCGCATCCGTGGTGTCGCTTAGCACCAGATACCGACCCCTCTTGACCTGGTAGTAAACCCGAGAGCCAATGTCGGGAGAGGCATAGATCGCCGCGGGCATGGTTGCTTGGCCCAGTTTCCCAAGCAACTTGCCTTGGCTATTCAGAGTAGGAACATGGGCTGGAACGGGCATCAAGGCAGGCGTTTGACCAAGGGCCAGCGCACAGATCGCAGAAAGGAAGATGCCCACCATTGAGATTGTAGTGCAAGGAAGCGAAAAAGCCAAAAGGGAAGCAAGACAATTGCTTGCCTACCCTGGATTATTAGGGGCTGTTGCATTGTGTACCCATCGCTCGGTCCTCTGCGGCTCTTTGCGATCTTTGCGACTTTGCGTGAGTTCAAATAGTTCTCGCAAAGACGCAAAGCCCGCAAAGATTCCCAAGGTAACGAACACAATGCAACACCCCCGTTCATGCCAGGTTCAAATCGTGCGCTGACTACATTTCCACCTTCGCCCATGAGCTACCTGGGTTGGCTCCTTTCCCTTCGGTGGCTCTCTGTGTCCTTCGGTGGTTCTTCCAATAGGATGCAGATGAAACCACCGAGAACCGCCGAGGACCACCGAAGAGGTCGCGACAGCCTGAGTTGACGAGCTGATGGATAATCACAATTTTTCCGAGCTAGAACCCAGGCCCAATGGAACAGTCTGAGCTTGCTGCCAGTTCAAGAAGTGTTTGACCACAGGAGGTTATCGAATGAAAAAGCTGAACTTGCTCGCCGGGGCCCTGGTTGCCTTTGGCTTGATTGGGTGTTCGCAAGAGGCGAAGGACGACATGGGGCAGGCCGCCGATAAGACGGGCGATGCTATCTCCAAGACAGCCGACGATGCCGGAACCGTCGCAAACAACGCCTTGATGACAGGTAAGGTGAAGAGTGCCATCGCCGGTGCCAACGACGTGCATATCGAAGGGCTGAACGTAGATACCATCGACGACACGATCATTCTGAAGGGCGTGGCGCGAGACTCTAAATCCAAGGAAACCGCCGAGACCATTGCCAAGACTCAGGCAGGCAACGACTACAAGGTGGACAACCAGATCACAGTCGGCTAAAATCCTTCAACTGCCCAGATTGGGAAAGGAGTTGATACGATGTCGAATGTGATGGATGTGGATGGAACGAGGTACGTAGCCCTTCGGTCGGCGATTGAAGAGATGGGAGGCAAAGTGGTCTGGGATAACTCCCAGAAACAGGCCTCCATCGACCTGAATGGAAAGGCGACGGTCGTCACGATGGCTGATGAGAACGCGGTGGTCAGCGGCAGAGTGATCACACTCTCGGCCGCGCCGATGGTACAAAAGGGGACGCTTTACGTTCCCGAGGACTTCTTCCCCGCCATCCTCAGCGCTCAGATGCCGTTCTAGCGCGTTGCGCTCTTTAGCTCTCGAATGGCCTCAAGGACCTTTGCCCGTCCTTGAGGCCATTCTTTGTGAAGCAGGTCCACCAGATACGAGCCGACCACTGCGCCGTCGGCGACTTGGCATACCATCCGCACATGCTCCGGCTTCGAGATGCCGAAGCCGACGCACACCGGAAGCGGGGTCTGGTTTTTGACTTTTTCAACCAAGTCCTTGACCTCGGGAGGGGCCTGGGATTGGGCACCGGTCACGCCGGTTCGGGAGACCGCATAGACGAATCCGGTGGTCCGTTCGCAAACTTCGGCGATGCGCTGGTGAGTGCTGGTGGGGGCAACCAGATAAATGGTGTCCAGTCCATTCTCAGAAGCGGCCCTTCCCCACTCGTCACCTTCGTCGGGCACCAGATCGCTGATGATCGCGCCGCTTACTCCCGCTTCCGCCGACTTCCGGGCGATCTCCCCCAGTCCCGCCCGAAGGTAGGTGTTGTAGTAACCCATCGTGACTATAGGAATCGGCGAATCGAAGCGGGCGATGGCTTCCAAGATCGCGCCGGGAGTGGTTCCGTTGTCCAGCGACCGCTGGCTGCTGGCCTGAATCGTCGGCCCCTCGCCGAAGGGATCACTGAAAGGAATCCCCACCTCGATCAAATCCGCCCCTCCATCCACCAGGGTTGCCAGGATATCGGGCAGGTCGGCCAGCGGCTGGTCGCCGGCGGTAACAAACAAAACAAGGGCCTTCTCGCCCTTGCTTTTCAACTCCTCAAACTTTGCTTGGATGGTGCTCATTTAGTTCGATGGTTCGATAGTATCTGATTCGCGATCTGAGCCCCCTTGAGGGGGTTGGGGGTGGCGCTTGGTTCTCCATTTGTATCTAAGGAACCCAAAACCCCAAAGGATTAGACTCTACAGGCGGAGAACCTGGCCGCACCCCCAACCCCCTCAAGGGGGCTCAGATCGCGACCATTCCCTCAATCCCTTCTTCCCTAACTCCCTAAAACTCCCTACTTAAACGGCACTCCCAGCGCCTTCTTCCAAGCCTGCTTCTGAGTTGGAGTGAGGAGGGCCAGGACTTGGGACTCGGCTTGGGTCTCAGCCTGCTTTATCTTGGGTTCAAACGACTTCATGATCGCTTCGCGCTTCTTATCTCCGCTCTTTCCCTGGGGGGCGGCTTCCAGTTGAGCTCCGAGTTTGGCGTGCAGTTCGTCCATGGTGGCGATCGTCTTTGCGGCGATGGTGTTGAGCTTAGTCCTCTGCTCGTTGGTCAGACCGATACGCTTCGCGACCTCGGCGTTTCTCATGGCAAAGGGGCCGGTCTCTTGCAGGGCCAACTCCAGGAGGCGGTTTTTCTGGGATGCAGTAAGGAGACCGATGATTCTCCTCGAAGCGTCCATTTCAGCTTGCTCTTGACGCTGGTGTATCACCGCATATTGATCCGACTTGGCGCGGGCGATCTCCTGGCTCAACTGGTCCTGGATCGCAGCAAGTCCCTGGAAGACCCCGCCAATCTCCCGCGCCTGGCCCTCATCCACTTTCAGCTCCATCTGGTAACGGGGCTCAGAGAGGCGGAGGGATATGGCGCCTGTCAAACCAACCTTGACGGGATAAAGCTGGGCGGCGGCGAGACCCGCCAATGCGATGAGCGCAAGGCTGAAGACGTTTTTCATATTATTTGGACGGGTTGAACGGCTTTCCTAGCAATGCCTGCCACGCGCTTTTTTGCGCGGTGGTCAGGAGAGCCACCAGCTTTTTCTGAGTCTCATTCTGGAGGTTCTGGATTTGGGGCGCGATCTTTTTGCCTGCCGCTTCCAACTCAGGCCGCATCTGCTCTTCGATCTGCTTCCTCTCCTCCGCCGTCTTGGCCGCCTTCATCTTCGGCTCATACTTGTCGAAGATCGGCTTCAGGCTGGCGCGCTCGATATTGCCCGCCTGCTTGGCGCCATCGGTGAAGGCGGTCCTGAATTTGGTATGTGTTGCGCCCGTTAGGTTGATCTTTTTGGCCACTACGTCATCCAAGAGCGCCAATAGACCAGCCCGTTGGAGGGAGATTTCGCGGAGCCTCTTCAGTTGAGCGGCGTTTAGGGAGGTGAAGACGCCCTTCTTCAGCTCGTCGAAGTACGCCTTGAGCTTGACTCCGGCTTGCTCCTGCGTATCCTTGGTCTTGGCCGCCTTCTGCTGGGCTTCATAGGTGGTAAGGCGGGTGCGATGGTTGGCCGCGGCGTCGTTCATCTTGGCGCGCTGAGCTTCAGTAACCTTCAACTCCGTCTGGACTTCCTTGGCTTGAAGGAGGACTACATCGGCACAATGGTAGTCGAACGGGTCGATCTGGGCTGAAGCCGCAACCGCCAACGCCATCAGCAGGGACAGGAAAATGGGTCTCATGGATTGTATAGACGTCCAAGAACGGACGATGCCTCATGGCACTAGTAGATTATGCCCGTTTCGTGGCTCTCCTCCCCAAAAAACTAAGAGCAGATCGACTTGCCAAGCGACTTCAAATCCTCTGCCGCCTGGATAACCCTTTGCTTCATGCTGGCCTCGGCCTTCTTCATGTAGCTTCGCGGGTCGTAAACCTTCTTGTCTCCCATCTCCCCATCCACTCGCAAGACGCCGTCGTAGTTCTTCATCATGTGGTCGGCGACGGCTCGGGTGAACCAGTATTGGCAGTCGGTGTCCACGTTCATCTTGATGATCCCGTAGGCCAGGGTCTCGTGAATCTCTTCGATGGGCGTACCTGAGCCGCCATGGAATACGAGGTCCATCTTCGCCTGTTCCCCATACTTTGCCACCACCGCCGCCTGGCCGTCGCGCAGAATCTTAGGATCGAGCTTCACGTTACCGGGCTTGTAGACGCCATGGACGTTGCCAAAGGTCGCGGCGAAGGTGAAGGGGCCGATGTCCTTGAGCGACTCGTAGACGTAGACCATGTCTTCCGGGGTGGTATAGAGCTTCTCCGCCGCGGCATGGGTGTTGTCGATGCCGTCCTCTTCTCCGCCGACAACTCCGGCTTCAACCTCCAGCACGATTCCCAAGGGCGCCATCTCGGTCAGAAGCTCCTTCGCGGTTGCCATGTTCTTATCCAGAGGAAGCTCGGAGCCGTCGAACATATGGCCGTTGAAGAGGGGTGCCATCCCCGCATCGACCCTCCGCTTGGACTCTGCCACCAAGGGCCTCACAAACTTGTCCACCTTGTCCGGCACGCAATGGTCAGTGGTCAGGGCAATGTAGACGGGAAGCTTTTCCGCAACTCGATGCACATACTCCGCCAAAGCGATCCCCCCCAAGCCCATGTCCTTGGCTGGGCCGCTGGCGTGCTCAGCTCCGCCGGTACTGAACTGGATGATCCCGTCCGTCTTAGTCTCGGCAAAGGCGGCGAGGGCGGCGTTCAGGGTGTTGGTCGAAGTGACGTTGATCGAAGCCAGAGCATAGTCGTTCTCTTGAGCGGCCTGAATCATCCGCGCAAAGGTCTTTGGATCGGGAACGGGCATGAGCTAGATGTTACCGTTTTGGAGGGGGAAGGGAATGAGGAACTTGTAAACTTGCGAT
The DNA here is from genome assembly GCA_964501275.1 of uncultured Fimbriimonadaceae bacterium. Classification (GTDB taxonomy): domain Bacteria; phylum Armatimonadota; class Fimbriimonadia; order Fimbriimonadales; family Fimbriimonadaceae; genus 55-13. The sequence goes on from CAZCSP010000029.1 coordinate 54,229, forward strand.
CCGAGCCCCCTCGAGGGGGCTCGGATCGCAACTGTCCCAAATCTTAGCGTGTTTAACCGGATCCTCGGGACCCGCTACGAAGTTCGAAAGTCTCCCCATTGTTCGCCGTCCGTAGTTAACCCCCTTCTTCCCTAACCCATTTGAGGTTCAATCTCTCCGTGGGCATCCTCAAGCGCGTTCTCGGCTTTGCACTGGGCTTCGCGGGACTGATGCTCTTTCTGCTTGTCTTCAATACGTTGGCCAATGGCGTCATTCTGCCTATCTCCTTTTTCGGAGTCATCGCCCTTCTGTTCTTCTGGCATCCCCGCCTGACCCATTCCCGTTCGGCGGCGTGGCTGGTGGCGACATTTGTGATGGTCGGCACGGGGATCTGGATGCGTTCCGCGGGACCTGTTCCAGTGCAGGTCTTCCAGCGGATCGCCAATCCGGTCCCCACCTTTCTCTATATCCTGGGAGCAGCGGCGTTTACGCTCTTTCTGTATAGGAATGGTGAAGAATCCGAAGAAACCAAGCTGAAGCTCATCCCCGCAGTCCTGTTTCTGCTTCTGGGTTGGACGGTGTTTCGTTTCAGCGGCGACGAAGGCGGGGCCGACTCAATGGTGCTGTTCTTTATGAACACCTTTGGGCTGGTGCTCCGGGAGGCGGAGATATTGGTCGTCGTCCTCCGCAAAACCGTTCATTTCGTTGGCTATGGAGTGGTCGCCCTGAACGCCCTTCACCTGGCCGATCCCCGGTTCAGTCTCCGCAAAGCCGCCATCTTTGGCCTCCTGATCGCCCTGGCGATGGGAATTTTCGATGAATGGAGCCAGTCTGCGGCGACCAATAGATCGGCATCGCCGTGGGACGTTGGGCTGGATATGCTCGGAGCCTCTACCTTTGCGGGCGTTTCGGTGTTACGCTATCGTCGTCGATTGCAACCTTCGGCCCCCGCCGAGCGTTTGCCTGGTTAGCCTTGTTAAAAACATCATGAAATCTCGCTCTCTTCTTGTCGCGGCGGCTCTTAGCCTGACAACCCTTGGGTTGAGCCAATCGGACAGTCCCAAGATCACCTACACAACGGTGGCGGCGCCGATTGGGACGGCTCTTTCTGAAATCTCGAAGCAGGCAGGAATCCGCCTAAGCGTCTCACCTCAGGTCGCCAACGAAGTTATCGTGCTCTCGCTGAAGAACGTGCCGCTGGACGACGTGAAGACCCAGATCGCCAAGGCTTGTTCGGCCAAGTGGGAGGAGATCCAAGGCGGCGAGATGCTGATCCCCGATCTCGTCCTACGCCGCCAAGAGGAGCAGAAGGAAAAGGCAGAGTACACAGCCCAAATCCAGAAGTCGCTCAAGGAGATGGTCGAGGCTCTGAACCCACCCAAGCGAGATCCCAAGCAGAAGGTGGACGAGGAGGAATTGGAGATGGAAGAGATGATGATGTTCCAGTTCCGAGGAGCATCCAGCAAGGCCTCGATCCTCTTGGCCAACGCCATTGGAGCGACCAACCTCGCATCCATCGACGCCAAATCTCGAGTCGTCTACTCCACCAATCCCACCCGCATGCAGCGCCAACTGCCCGGCAACTACAACCAAATCCTGGGCCAGTTGGTGACGGAGCATAACGCAGAAGTCGCCAAGGTCCTGAAGGACAAGGCCAACAATCCTCGGGAAGAGAACGCGATGGAAAAGAGGATGCGCGAGATGTTCGGCGACTTTGGCGACTTTGAGGCGAAGCCGATCGAAGGCACCCCGTCCAAGGCCATCCTGGTCTGCACCCGCCAGAGGATGTTCGGCGGGCTCAACCTCAACCTGCTCGTCTTCAATGAGAAAGGAGCGGTGGTCATCCGGGGTACCCAGATGATCCGAGCGGGCGATTCGATGTTTGGCGGAATGGACCTTGGGGACTTGGAATTCGGCGAAGATGGCCTGCCCAAGGCCAAACCTCAAACCAAGGCGGAAGCTGGCGAGAAACCAATTGCGTACTCGGAAACCACCAAAGAGCTTTTAGAGTTGGGCAACGTCATGACGATGGCCAGCAACACGAAGCCGATGAGCGAGGAGCTGAAGATGAAGCTCCTGAACCCCGAGCAATACGACCCGCTCTCCTTCGCCCACTCCGAAGCCCTTGTGGCGACCGCCGCTCAAAGAGGCAAGCCGCTGGTGGCGGTTTTGCCGGACGGCATGGACTCCTTTATGGGGATGTTCAGAGCCAGTACAGGCGAGATGACGCCCAGCGCCTATCTCCAATCCATCCGCAGTGCGGCCAACGTCTCGGCGGAGGGGCCGTTCATCCTCGTTCGCCCCACCGAACCCGCAAAGTCTCGCCGGGAGCGGATCGATCGCGGAGCCCTGGGCCTGTTCCTGCGAGCGGCCGAAGCCAAGGGCACGGTCTTCCTGGACGACTTGGCGACCTATGCCCAGAAGTCTAACTCGCCAATGGAAGACAGCTTGGCCATGAGATACTTCATGATCTTTGCCCCCACCGCCATCCAATCGGGCATGGGCGGCCAGGTGAGTTGGGACATGTTGCGGTTCTACGGTGGTCTTTCTACTTTGCAAAAGAAGAACATGGACGAGGGAGGGCGACTCGGCTTCAACCAACTTAGCCCCGTTCAGGCGGCAGCCCTGCGCCAGATGGCCTTTGGACCGGAGACCGCGTTAGTGGTAGAGGATCCGACCGCCAAGAAGTCGGAGTTCGAGTTCCCCTCCTTTATTCGAAGCGCGATCATGGGCGCAATGGTGAACGACTATCGAAACGAACCCACCGAACTGATGCCCAACGGCCTCCCCAGCAACGGCTACGTGGAGCTGAAGCTCACCAACGACCGCGTCGCCAAGCCCACGGGGAATGTCCAGGCCATGCTTGGCAATGCCGTCTTAGGCGCCGACGAACTGGCGATTCTGAAGATGTTCAAGGATATGCCCGGCATGGAACAGATGGCCGGCATGATGCCCGTTATCGACGAAGTACGGCTTGGGGAGCGCACGGTCTATGACTTCAAGTTCCACTTCGCGCCCAGCGTGACGATGGACAAGAGCCTGAACGACGACCGCATCTCCTCTTCTTCGCCAATCGTGAAGATGACGAACCTTCCCGCCGAATTCGCCAAGAAGATCGAAGACCGGCTAGCCGCGTTCAAGAAGATGCCGTTCTTCGATCCCTCGTTCTTTCAGGGTAGTGGAACGACGCCTCCACCCTAGGCGTTGTCTTGGCGATCAGGAGCGCTGCCCGGTGTAGCGAGTCCCTTGAGGTACGGCAGTCGGGACTCGCAGCCCTGGGCTTCGCATCTGAAATCTCGTTGGGATAAGGGATTGTCCGTCCGCGAACACACCAAATGAAGTTCGGCAAACTTACTCAGGGGCGAACAAGGCTTGCGACTTGAAACCTCCAAGGGACAAACAACAAACAGCGGGAAGGCATGAGAACCTTCCCGCTGTTTTAAAACTGGGATCTATTGAGCCGGCGCGAGGGCCTTGTTGGCGGCCTTGGCGGCGCGGGACTTCCGGCGGGCGGCAGCGTTCTTGTGGATGATACCACGCTGCGCGGCCTTGTCCAACGCCTTTACGGCGGTTACCAACGTGGCCTGAACCACGGCCTCCTCGGCTCCGGTCGCTGCCGACTGCTTGACCTTCTTGACGTAGGTCTTCAACGCCGTTCGGACGCTCTTATTGCGGACGGTTCGCTTGGCGGTTCTCCGCAGATCCTTCTTACTTGATTTCTTGTTTGCCATGAATTTCCGTTAGGTTGAACATCATACCCCATGAAAGAACCGAACCACCCAAGGATCGTCGGCAATCGCGGAAATGGGGCGATGGGCTCACTCAGTAAGCCTCTACTTGACGATCACCTTGAACAACCCCTGGTTGACTTGCCCATCGATCTGCAACCGAACTTCCCAGTTGCTGATGACTTCGACCGGATTGGGGCGGCCTTCTACGCCAACGTGCTGCTTCTCCATGTAGTTGAGTAGTTCGCCATCGGCGGTGATGGCCATTTGGTATGTACCGATCACGTCGGTGCCGTTGTATGGCCTGAAATCCCCCCCAACTAGGAAAGCGGTCTTCCCCGCGATCTCTTTGGTTCCCTGCAACGCTCTGGATGCCCACTGCCCGACGCGATAGAGGAGGTCGTCCTTTCCGGCGATCGCTACATCTAGCGGCATCGAACGGTCGCCGATGCTCTTGCTGGCGGCGTGGTAGATGGAGGCGATGTCGTGCTCGATCTTGACCCTCTGGTTGTTCACCGGCTCGACCAGCCGAAGCGTGGGCGCGGCATGGAAGCGGTCGTTCGGGACATTGTAGGAAAACATGTTGCCGTCGCTGGTCACCAGCCATTGGGACGGCGACTCGGGATCGGGGTTGGCAACCCGCTTCCGTTGGAAGATGTAGAGCTTGTTGGGCCTTTCATATTGGAGCGTGGTGTCCAGCGCTGCCGAGCCTTCTTTAGTTGAGACGGTCAGTTTGATCGTTCCGGTGAGGGTTTTTGCCGCATGGTATCGGGCGAGCATTTTCTCGACCAGCGTTTTGGCGTCTGGGGCATCCTGTGCAGGACATGTGCAGACGGCTAGGAGCGCAATGGCGTGAGTCAGTATCAATTTAGGTTCCCCGCTTCCAACTTACATCTTGG